>NZ_NGVS01000029.1 GCF_002777975.1 Shewanella carassii | reverse complement strand
TGTGGAGTAGGGTGAGGTTGTCGCGTTTATCAAACTCAGTTTGATGCGACAGACGAACGCGGAGAGCTTGCTCGAAGCTGGCCATCGCCAGACGCCCAATTAAGTAGAGAAGCCACCTGAATACGGTGGCTTTTTTGCGTTTAGGGTCTGTGAGATTTTGCTTAGGCCCACCCCATTCATTCTGCTCGTGATATCTACTACCCTTATTCAGACGAAAGTCGCTTTGTGTTGTTTGCCCCTTAGTATTCCTGATTGTTTAAGCTTCCTACCTGCATTACCAGACAGCGTCTTTGATCTTGAAAACAATTTTAAAGTTAGACTCTTTGCCTGGAAGTTAATTTACCGTTAGCATTAAGCGTTATCTGTGCCTTCTTGTCATGAGCATTAAGGATTTCATTTGTGAAGATGCCAAGGCCTGCCATGGCCTATGTTGTGCCTTTTTGTGTATTTTTTATTTATCTCTGTCTTGTTGCCGGGGAGTATTTCTACGAGCGTCATTCCTTGGAGTCTGAGGCGGCATCGGTTCAAATTGAGCAACTCAAGAAAGAACTTTTCAGGATGCAGCATCTCGTTGAGAAGGCCATCGCTAACCATAATCAGGATAGCATGGCTGAAGAGATCTCTTTGGCAGCGATCGATTTCAATGTAATGGTGTATATTCTGCTCGATGACACCAGTCTTATTCGCCATGCCAATCATGTTGTCTGGCGCGATAGCCGGGCTTCACAAGTTATTGATGGCTATTCTTTAGAGTTACAGCAACAGGTGGTGCAATCCGGAAAAGAGCTTATCTTTACCAATCCTAATAGGCTATCAATACAGGCTTACTATCCAGTGAATGCCGAGGTGAGTGTTGGTCACGGCGATAATATAGAGCTTATCTATTTGGAATATGATTTGTCGCCAATAATGGCTCAGGTGACAGATGCTCTCAATGCGCGTTTTATGCGGGTTTGGGGCTTGGGAGCTTTGTTCGTTTTGGGCTTCATGTTGGTGTTGCACTTTATGTTGATTCGCCCTTTGCGGAATCTGGTTTGGCAGGCCCGAAAAGGTGAGAGTTGCTCCTTTGAGGTCAATAGTCCTTGGGTTTTCAGTGAAATAAGGGTATTGCAGGATTACTTGCATCAGAATCAGCAGAAGTTGCAGCGCACCCTTAAGCAATTGAGGGACAATGAACAACGCTGGTTGTTTGCTGTGGAAGGGACTCGCAATGGGATCTGGGACTGGAACATCGCCAGCGGTGAAGTTTTTCTGTCGGATCGTTGGAAAGAGATGATAGGTTACGGTCCCCATGAGCTTGAAGGACTTTACTCTACTTGGGAAAGCCGATTGCATCCCGATGACAAAGAAACTGTGTTGTCGTCTTTGCAGGCTTACCTCAACGGTGAAACCGAGACATTTGAGAGTGTTCACCGTCTGCGCCATAAAGAAGGTCATTATATCTGGGTACTGGATAGAGGCATGTTGGTCGAATGGGATGAGCTGGGTCGCCCTTGCCGCATTATCGGTACCCATGCCGATGTGTCCGATGACGTGCGTAATCAACAAGCACTGGCCCATTTAGCTAACCATGATGCACTAACCAATTTAGCGAACCGTCGTGCTCTGATGGATGCTTTATATGAGCAACAAAAGCACGGCTACAATAGTCAGCAGTGTGCGGCGCTTTTTCTGATCGATTTGGATAATTTCAAAACCATTAACGATACGCTCGGACACCATCTGGGGGACCGGCTGTTGATCCAACTGGCAGCCAGGTTTTCGGGTTATTTTAGCGCCAATACCTTGGTTGCCAGACTGGGGGGGGGATGAGTTTGTTATTCTGGCGAAAGATCTGACTCAAGATCGAACCGCGGCGTCAAGGAGAGCCTTGGCATTGGCCAGTGAGATCCGGCAGTTGGTTGCCAGGCCCTTCCATATTGCTGATAAACAGCTGCACGTTTCTGCCAGTATTGGTGTTTGTCTGTTCGATGAACAGGATGATATTGATGCCGAGGAGTTATTGAAACGTGCCGATATGGCTATGTTCCAGGCCAAGGAAGGCGGTAGAGATAACTGCATGATCTACAACTCCGAGATGGAGGTTAAGGCGCATCAGAATCTGTTAATCCAGAATGAGCTACGCTACGCCATCGAACGGCAACAACTCTCTTTGGTTTACCAACCTATAGTCGATAGTCAGGGGCAATTGACAGGGGCAGAGGCGTTATTACGCTGGCAACATCCGCAACAGGGAAACATTTCGCCGGCGGATTTTATCCCCATTGCGGAAGGTAGCGGCCTTATCAGTGAGATTGGTCACTGGGTTATCCTCGAAGTTTGTCGCTTCATCCGTGAACTGCAGACCAAAGGTATAAAGGTGCCCAAAATTGCCATCAACCTCAGTGCCAGGCAGTTTAATCAGCCAGAGTTTGTTGAGCGTCTGATTGCCTTGCTGAAGGCTCAGGGGGTTGCAACAGATGCGCTGGAGTTGGAGTTGACCGAATACGCTCTGTTGACCAATCTGTGCATCATGAATACTCGAATTGGCTTATTGAAAAAGGCCGGGATATCCGTGGCGATAGATGACTTTGGCACAGGTTACAGCTCGTTGAGTTATTTGCAGAATCTGCCTCTATCCAGACTAAAGATAGATGCTTCTTTTGTGCAGAAGATAGGCTCTGGGCGCAGTGCCGATGCCATAGTCAGGGCCATAGTCGAAATGGCCCACAGCCTTGAGCTGAAAGTGGTTGCCGAAGGTGTTGAAACGGCTCAGCAAAGAGATTTTTTGAACCAGCTCGGCTGTGACAGCTTCCAGGGATATCTGTTCAGTCAGCCTCTGTCTGAGACTGAGTTCGCGACTCTGCTACATGCTCCTACTCGTGAGTTACTCTGTGCTGCGCCAGGAAGTTGAAAATAATACTCAGCACCTGCTCACGTATTGCATCGATTTCAATAAAGAGTTCATGCCTGGCTCCCATGAGCTTTTCCAGTATTACCTCTGGGCCAAGGGCAGCGATTTGCGCCTGGTTATCGACGATAGTGTCCTGCTCAGCCTGAAGAATGAGGATCGGGACCTTGGACTCTCTTGCGGCGGTTATAGATTTCTCGCAAGCATCCAAAGCTTCTATCAACCATTGATTGGTGGGCGAGCCCAGTTGGATCTCAGGATGTTGCCGGCATAAATCCAGTAATGCCTGATATCGGCTTTCGCTGTGGGTCAATTGATTATCTTTAAACTCGAGCGGACGATAATCATGGCCGGATAACACATAGTTGGGCTCGGTATGCGGGCCATAACTATTGAGTTTTCCTGCCAGCCAACGTACGAAGTTGCGCGGCATTGGCAGGCGAATACCATACATGGGGGCAGAGAAGACCGCGGCAGTGAATCTCTGGGGGTATTGCTGCAAATACAGAGTGCCTATGGCGCCTCCCATGGAGTGGCCCACCAGAAAATACTGTTCATATTGGTTTGCGACTACCACTTGCTCAACGAAACAGTGCAAGTGATCCACATAGTCCTGAAACTTATCTATGTGCCCTTGGTGAGGATTGGCGGTTAGCCTGCTGGATAGCCCTTGCCCCATATGATCCAAGGCGTAGACACTATAACCTTGCTGATAGAAGTCGTGGATCAACTCCCGATACTTAAGATAACTCTCGACCCGGCCATTGCTGATGACGACGGCCTGTTTCGCCTTTGGGTGGCAAATATAACCGTAGGCCAGCTCTTTACCGAATCCCACTGCCAGCTTGGCATGGGTGACACCTTGCCAGAAAGTCTCCAATTGAGACTGGGTTGAAGCGGGTTCTGTGTTGCGGGCCTGGGTCGTTACCATCCAATATTTCCTGATCTAAAAAAGCCAGTGCTCAAAGGCACAGGCCGAGTGTATCAGAAACAGGCTTTCATTGCTGTGAGGCGATAAAATCGGCTATCTGTTGTTCCAGCACAGACATGGGCACAGAGCCCTGTGCCAAAACTGCATCGTGGAATTGGCGGATATCGAACTTTTCCCCCAGGGCATCTTCTGCTTGCTTTCGCAGACGCTTGATAGTCAGCTCGCCAATCTTGTAGGCTAGCGCCTGCCCAGGCCAGGAGATATATCTGTCTATCTCTGTGGTGACATTGTGCAGCGACAGAGCCGTATTACCGGCCATAAAGTCTATTGCCTGCTGACGGCTCCAGCCTTGGGTGTGCATACCTGTATCGACTACCAAGCGAGCGGCGCGCCACATCTCGTAAGTCAGGCGTCCAAAGTTGCTGTAGGGATCCTGATAAAAACCCCCTTCCAGCCCTAAATATTCACTGTATAGTCCCCATCCCTCGCCAAAGGCCGAGATATAGCTGTAGCGGCGAAAATCGGGCAGTTGCTCCAACTCCTGATTGAGGGAAATCTGCAGGTGGTGACCCGGAACAGCCTCATGCAGGGTGAGCGCTTCCAACTCATAGAGAGGTCGCTTATCCAAGGCATATGTGTTCACCCAATAAAAACCCGCCACAGTCTCCGAGTTGGAGCCGGAATAGCGCCCGGTTGTATATTTGGGGGCAATTTCTGCCGGTACAGGGGCGACGCCATAGGGTTTGCGGGGCAGTTTGCCAAAATAGCGTGGCAACATGGCATCGGCTTTTTTGGCTATATAGGAGGCTTCTTTGAGCAGTTGTTCCGGCGTGTTCACATAAAAGCGTTTGTCGGTGCGCATAAAATGCAGAAACTCAGCAAAGCTGCCTTTAAAACTGGTTTGTTCGATGATCTGTTCCATCTCGGCGCGGATCCGTTTTACTTCATTCAGCCCCAGTTGATGGACCTGCTCAGGCGTCATATCCAGAGTGGTGTAGTACTTGACCCTGTTTTCATAAAAGGCCCGACCATTGGGCAGTGCTGATGCGGCAATGCTCTGGCGGGCGCCGGAGATATATTCCTCGGTCATAAAGTCATAAAAGGTTTGATAACTTGGTAACACATGCTGCTCGACACTGGTGTACCCGGCATGGCTCAGTTCCTGTTTAAGATTGGCAGAAAAGTGCTCTGGAAACGTCTCAAACGGCTTGAAATAGCTACTTTGCTGCACTGGTACCATATAAGCCTGAATACTCTGTTCAAACCCTCTCAGTACAGATTGCGGCTGAGTGATACCTTCGGCAAGCCCTTGGCGCATCCAGTGTATCTGTTGCTGGAAGTAGCGCGGCAGAGATTGCAGTTTCTGCAGGTAGTGACGGTAATCGGCTTCTGTCTTGAATGGCCCTGAGGCCATAGAAGCAATGTAAGCGTGAAAGCCACTCTCTGAGGTAATCGGCAGGTAATGGGCCTTGAACCTGAAGCTATCCACACGCTCCTGTAGTTGGTATTCGAGAATACTGGCATTGATGGCGGCTTCTTTGCTCAGCTGTTCTCTGGGGATCGCCTTTAGCCGTTGCAATAGTGTTGAATTGGCCGCAGCATCGGCCGCCAGCGCTTCAGCTGACAAGTCTGCTAATTTGCCCGCGGCCGAGTCATCGCCAAACAGCAAGGCCATCTGAGGGCTTTCTGCCAGCCTTTGCTGCCAGGCATCGGTTATTAACTGCTGGAGTTGGCTATCGGCTTGAGATAGCTGCTTGCCTATTTCTGGCGTGTTGGCTTCATGGGCAGGGGTTTGGCAGGCGCCCAGGAATCCGGTGAGCAACAGGGGCAGCAGAAGTTTTTTCATTTGATTTTGTTCCTTTTTTATCCTTGATGAAGGATTATGCCTTAAGCCAGGATGGAGCCCCAGAGATTTAACGTCACCTTTTGGTAACAAAGCCTGTCGGTCGACTAAGAGGTGCTAACAAAAGGCGTGTTACACTTAAGCGTCCCCAGACCAAAAAATAACTAAATTGGCGGGGTAGTTCATACAGGGGTTATTTTTATGATTGATACTTCAATTCCGTTGGTCGATTTACATCGCCATCTGGATGGTAATGTCAGGGTTGAGACCATATGGGAACTGGGTCAGCAACATGGCGTTGCCTTGCCGGCGGCCTCGCTTGAGGCCTTGGCACCTTATGTACAGATCCAGGGTAAAGAATCCAGTCTAGTAGCTTTCTTGAAAAAGCTGGACTGGATGGTTGCCGTGCTGGCCGATCTGGATGCGGTAAAGCGGGTGGCCTATGAAAACGTCGCCGATGCAGCATTGTCTGGGCTGGACTACGCCGAATTAAGATTCAGCCCTTACTACATGGCTATGAATCATAAGTTGCCGATAGAGGGTGTGGTAGAGGCCGTTATTGATGGCGTAAAAGCCGGGCTCAAGGATTATCAGGTCAAGATAAAACTGATAGGTATTCTGTCTCGCTCATTTGGTCAGCAGGCTTGTACCCAGGAGTTGGATGGCTTGCTCGCGCACCGGGCATCTCTGGTCGCGGTCGATTTGGCCGGTGATGAGTTGGGTTTCCCCGGAGAGCTGTTCAACGAACATTTCAAGCGGGTGCGTGATGCCGGACTTCAGATCACGGCTCATGCCGGAGAAGCTGCCGGTGCTCAAAGCATGTGGCAAGCCATCAAGGAGTTGGGAGCGACTCGGATAGGCCATGGAGTCAATGCGATTCATGATCCCAAATTGATGGAGTATCTGATGGAACACAAGATAGGTATCGAGTCCTGCCCCACCAGTAATTTGCATACCTCTACTGTGAACAGCTATCAGGAGCATCCGCTGCGAACCTTTATGGAAGCCGGTGTGCTGGTTGGCTTGAATACCGATGATCCAGGCGTCAGCGCCATAGATATCAAGCATGAATATCGTGTGGTTAAGCAGGAGATGGGCTTCACCGACGATGAATTGGCCAAGTTGCAGCGTAATGGCGTAGAGATGGCCTTCCTCTCTGACAGCGAGCGCCGGGAACTTTACGCCGCTAAAGTATAAAAGTTTGGTTCAGACACAAAAAAAGCCGATGAGTTACTCATCGGCTTTTTTATTCTACTCAGGGTTAAATTACCCGGGAGAACTGTTGCTGACGTGCCTTTTCTCGGAAGTAGACATCGAAACAGATACAGATATTACGGATCAACAGGCGCCCGGTTGGGCTGATGCTGATCTGACGGTTCTCAACGTTAACCAGTTTATCATCGATAAAGGTTTGCAGCAGCTTGAGATCTTCGGCGAAGTAATCTTCAAACTGGATCCCCAGTTGTTGCTCCATCTTGCCCATATCAAGCTCAAAGTGACAGATAAGCTGCTTGATCACCGCGCGGCGGATTTCGTCATCACGGTTGAGTTTGCAGCCTTTCCACAGAGCGTGGCCCTGCTCATCTATGGCTTCATAGTAAGGGCGAATATCTTTTTGGTTCTGTGCATAACAGTCACCAATCTGACTGATGGATGACACCCCTAGTCCAAGGAGGTCGCACTCTTCCTGGGTGGTATAACCTTGGAAGTTACGGTGCAATTTGCCTTCTCTTTGCAGTTTGGCCAGCTCATCATCCGGTTTGGCGAAGTGATCCATACCTATGTATTGGTAGCCGGCGCCGGTCAGAGTCTCAATAGTCTGGTGCAGTATGTCCAGCTTCTGTTGCGGACTGGGCAAATGCTCATCTTTGATTTTCCGCTGGGCCGCGAAGCGGGCCGGCAAGTGAGCGTAGTTGAATACAGACAGCCGGTCTGGAGACAGATCCAGAATGCGCTGAATGGTTTCGGCAAAGGTTTCCGGTGTTTGATGAGGCAGGCCGTAAATCAAATCGACGTTGGTAGAAACAAAGCCCATCTCTTTGGCCTTTTTGATCAGCGCAAAGATAAAGTCTTCATCCTGTTCACGGTTAACTGCTGCTTGAACCTCTTTATTGAAGTCCTGCACCCCGATGGAGATACGGTTGAAGCCAGCCTCCTTGAGGGCATCCAGCATAGAGAGTTCGATTTCTCTAGGGTCGACTTCGATAGAATATTCACCCTGTTCGGCAAAGTTGAAGTGACTCTTCAATAGTGACGATAACTTGATGATTTGCTCTGGGTTAAGGAAAGTCGGCGTACCGCCGCCCCAGTGCATCTGGGTCACTGTGTAGTGTTTGAACAGTGGCGCCCGCTTAACGATCTCGGCTGCCAGGTACTCTATGTACTGATCGGCTTTGTGCTGATGTCGGGTGATGACCTTGTTACAGCCGCAGTAATAGCAGAGTTTGGCACAGAAGGGGATATGAATATACAGAGACAGTTTGTCACTTTTGCTGCCGGCAATGGCCGACAGTAAGTCGCCTTCGGTGAATGAGTCGTCAAACTCCAGCGCCGTTGGGTAGGAAGTATAACGGGGACCGCTGTAGTTATATTTCTCGATCATTGATTGATCCCAGCTGATATGAGTGGGCTGCTTCAAGGCGTGTCCTCCGACAGTAAATTAGCAATGAGCGAAGTATGCAGGGTTATAGCTCAAATAAACTTGATCCAGGTTGTAAAAATTATATGTACACAACCAAACGTTAGGGAATATCTATGAAAATTCTTCTAATGTCTGTTGTCTTATTGAGGTTTTGTGCACCGACTCACGCCTGCGGAAATATTCGGCATGCTCGATGGCTGCCTGGTTGAGTCGACAGAGCCTGCAAAGGTTATCAATTCTGGCCATTGTCACACCATAGGTCTGTATTTAGGGAGTTGTTTGCTCTTTTTTTGGGGGGCTTGGCGGCGTAAAGAAAGGTCTGCCGACTGTCTGGTGTAAGTCGGCAGCGGAGGCCTCAGTGAGTCGGTTTTAGTTGAAACTCCGAGAGTTTCTTGGCATCGGCTAATATGCCTTGTTCCAGTTCGGCTTCAGATTTCATTCTGGCCAGGTCGAGCCGCATCCGTTCTTGCTTGGGTAATTTAGCCCTGGCCTCCAGAATGGGGTGGTCCTTGATGCGCTCAAAATGCATAAACACATCCGGGTAATCACCACTGACTCTCTCTGTCAGCGACAGCAGATCGAATAGTTTAACGATTCTGACCACCCCTTCAGACAACTCACAACGCTCTTCAGTCATTGCGGCAGCAATATAGCGAATATCGGCAAGCAGGGATGCCTGTTTAGCTTCCATAGCGGCCTTTTGCTCAGCCATTGTTTGCTCTCTGGCCTGGGTTTGTCTTCTCAGACGCAGCAGCAACACAGTGGCATAGGCGCTGAGGCCTATGATGATCAACATGGCTAAGCTAATAAGGATAAACTGCATCCCGGCCTCCGTTAGTTGTCTTGGTATTGTTTCAGAAGCTCAGCACCGGATTCGAATTTCTCCAGCAACTCGTCATCACTATGACCCTTGCTTGGGGCTTCATCGGCCTGATCCAAATCGGTAATGCCAAGTTTTTCCATCAGCTTCTCTATCTTGGCCAATTGCCGCTCCAGCCATTGCTGGTCATCGGCGGCCAGTTCCCGCCCTTCTTCCAGTTGATCCAGCAGCTTATTCAGGCGCGGATCTTCCTCCAGTTGCAGCAGCAACTGTTCATCGGTTAGTTTGGGTTGTTTGGGCTGTGCAACCTTTTCTTTGACTATATCCAGAGCGACAGGCTTTTTACTGCCAAGGCGGATATCTTGTTTGTCAGAGCCTGCACGCTTTTGCCCCTTTGGAGCAGCAGGGTTCTGGCGGCTGCCAGCCTTATTACCTGAGTCCTGCTTCTTCCGAGCCGGAGCGCGCTCAGATTTCTTGGTTCTGGGGGCCAGTTTGGGGTTGTTCTCGCCGACTTTTCGGGTCTTTTTACTACGGGACATAATTCTCTCGATAAAAAGTAGTGGGTTGCATCCGAACCGTGCCGGGTTCAGTCTACAAGCGGCGGTTCTGCATTAAGGTCGCGTGTTATAGCAGATCCTGATGTTTTTTGCATCAAGATGAAGTCTTGCGCTGCAAATATTAGCTTAAATTGGCCTAGAGATGCCAAGTAAGCAAAAGTCTGTTGTTGATAGAAGCTGACATGGGTCGGATTGTTCTTGTAATGCCACTTGGGAAACGCCTCCAGAGAGGTCAGTAGAGGGGTGGATATGGCCAGCCAACCCCCTGGTTTCAGCAGCGTTTCGATTAAGCTCCACTCTTTGGCTGGGGTTCTGAAGTGCTCGAACACCCGAAAACAACAGATAAAGTCATATTGGTGGTGTAGTAGCTGGTGGTCTGCCGCAAAAAAGGGATCAAACTGTTGTAAGTGGTGACCGGCGTTGCTGATCTGCTGCAGTCCTTCTTTGCTTAGCACCCGGCCGAAGTTGAGACCAAATAGCGGCGCGGGTTGCAAAGATTGAAGTTGTTCCAACAAAGGGTGGATAAAGCGTGCCAACTGCTTTTGTTTTCCTGCTTGGCGGGCTCGGCCGTAACGTTGCTTTTCGGCATCGGGTAACAGATAACTGTTGGAATCTGCAAACAACAGTCTACATTCAGGGCAGAGATAGAAACTTCGTTTCTTATCCTGAAAGCTGAGTTTAGCCTGATCATGATGACACAGGGGACAGCGACGCATGGGCTAATTAATATCTGCTCAATGTTGGTTGATAAATTATGCCATAAAAAAAGGCGGCAGTATGGCTGCCGCCTTATGATGGTGCTAGTTAACACCCTATTCTGATTTCAAGTTTCCTTACTTGCTATGCGACTTTCCCGGTCGATATCCTTCTTTTTTTGACAGCTTTCCTTGCAGTTTTTCTCGTTATCGGTCTTCCAGACACTTTCTTGGGTTTCCTGAAAATAGTGACGGCCAAATGACTCATCATTATCCAGTCGTCTTCTGTGACGCCTAACAGACCATCCATGTCTACTAAGTACCTTCCAGTGATAACAAGCTTCCAGCCAGTGCATCCAAAGCGCGTTGCTTCCCGTGCTAATGTTTGAGTCCTGCAAACATCTTCCTGTTGGAGCGAGTTCCCCTGTTTATTCGTAAGGACAATGCTAAAAAGCGCGTTGGCAAAATCGCCGGTTCCTTACTTTTATTGACCTGGACTTCAAACTGAAATCTCGACTCATTATTATTATTTGCGAGTGGTCTTAGCTGTCTTATTGTTATTGGATTGCTTTATTCTTATATCTTGAATGTAAATTATACCGAAACCTGAATGTTGTTGGAAAAGTTTTTATACAAACAGATGGGTTTATCTCGGTACGGGCACAATTAAACCTAAATCTGTGATCTGTGTCAAGCAATAATATTTTCAGTTTACGTAAACGTAAGCTTTATGGTTAAAGAAAAGGGGGAAATATTACCCCCTCTTAAACAATTTTTAGTAATTATTTCAAGCTGGAGATGTACTTAGCCAGCGCTTCAATGTCAGCATCATTCAGTTTTTTTGCCGTGTCTTGCATCATTCCATTGAGATCGTTATGACGGCTTTGATCGCGGAATTTATTCAATTGAATTTTAACGTAGTTGGCGTGTTGTCCTGCTACTGCCGGGAAACCGGCCAGTTCGCTACCTTTGCCTTCTGGACCGTGACAAGCAGAACAAGCCGCTATGCCACGAGACATATCGCCGCCCTTGAAAAGCTTTTCGCCTGCATCTGGAACATCTTTAACTTCAGCAACCTGCAATGTTTGACTGGCGAAATAAGCAGCAATATCGGCAATATCTTGATCACTCAAGGCTACCGCCATGCCACCCATGATAGGATCCATACGACCATCTTTACCACCAGTTTGAGCAGCACTACGAAACTCTCGCAGTTGTTTCTGTAGATAGGTTGTATGCTGGCCAGCAAGTTTAGGGTACATGTCAATCATGCTGTTGCCATCAAGACCATGGCAGGCAGAGCAGACAATGGCTTTGGTTTTTCCCGCTTCAGCATTACCTTCAGCAATCGCAGGTGAAGATATGGTGGCGACTACAGACAGCGCAAGGGCTAACTTTTTCATGGCGTTCCAACTTCTTTCGTTAAATTATTGTCCTGAGCTTACTAGGGAGACCCGCAAGCGTGGTAAAATACAAATAATGTGATCAAGATAATATTTTACACGAAAACGTGGAAAAGTAAGCAAGTCTTCAATATTTATGCTATCACCCAGCAAAACTCCGGAGTCAGAAGTGACAGCCACTCGTATCGATTTTCGCAAGACAAAATTCCTTATCAGCGCGCCTGATATTGCCCACTTAGACAAGCATTTACCAGGCGATACCGGCGTTGAAATCGCCTTTGCTGGTCGCTCAAATGCCGGTAAATCAAGTGCTTTGAATGCTTTGACCGAGCAGAAAAACCTTGCCAGAACCAGTAAAACTCCTGGGCGTACCCAACTGATCAACGTGTTTGAGCTCGATGAACAGCGGCGTTTAGTGGATTTACCCGGCTACGGTTTTGCTCAGGTACCATTGGCGATGAAGATCAAGTGGCAGGAGTCTCTGGGAGAATATTTACAAAAGCGTGCTTGTTTGAGTGGTGTTGTGGTGCTGATGGATATTCGTCATCCATTGAAAGACTTAGACTTGCAGATGATCGAATGGGCTGTTGCCAGCGAGATCCCTGTACTGGCGTTGCTGACTAAGGCCGATAAGCTGCCACAGAGTGCCAAGATGAAGACGGTCAATGAGGTCCGTAAAGCGCTGGCTGACTTTGGTGACTGGGTCAGGGTTGAACCTTTCTCATCATTGAAGGGTACTGGGAAACCCAAAGTGTTGGCGATTCTAGATGAATGGTGCCACCCAGCTTGGTTGGGACAAGAAGATAGCGAATAAGAGTGATGAACTAGAACCATTCAGCGGCAGCCATGGAGGCTGCCGTTTTTGTATCTATAGGCCGCGCAGAGCCGTTTGAGACAAAAAAAACCGGCGACTCAGTCACCGGTTAAATTAGCTCTTTTGGGGAGAAGCTAAAATTTCAACAAGACTCAAGTACCATCAAACTTGGACTTCGATGGCTCTCAATGCGGTTAGCATAACGCGAATTGGTTACAGTTTAAAGTAATTACTCTAAAAAATATTGCAGACAAAAAAAAGCCCCAGCAAATGATTGCTGGGGCGCCAGAATTTGGCTGATCACTAAAAGTGAAATAAAGGTCTGAAAGATAGAACATCTTAACCTCTGTACCCTACGCCGAGAATATTACTGCATTTATCGCTAATGGGAAAACTGTTTTTTGGAAAACACAACAATAATGTGGACTCGATCACAGGAATTGTTGGTTGCAAAAGCGCGATATGATCTCTAAATTACGAAAATGTGTTTAAAATGCAGGCTGTTAGCTCTTTTTTGTCGAATAATTGACTGAAACTGTTGTTTTTAGTTCATCTGGGTTGGTTTGTAACGTCTGTGGTGGCTGCCTAGTCTGAAGTTATGTTCGAAAAACAAAAAAGCCATCCGCAAGGATGGCTTTGATACTGAGGTACAATTGTTAGTGGGCTTGGTCCCAGCTGTCACCCAGGCCGGCTTCGGCCAGTAAAGGGACATCCAGGGTAGCCGCTTCAGCCATGAGTTTGCAGATCTGTTGTTGCAGCTCTTCGGCTTTCGCTGCATCGACCTCAAACACCAATTCATCGTGAACTTGCATGATCATGGTGATTTCCCCCTTGGTGTCAGCAGCTATCCAGTTGGCAACTTTGATCATCGCCTTTTTGATAATGTCGGCTGCTGTACCCTGCATAGGAGCGTTGATAGCCGCTCGTTCTGCGGCTTGACGCCTCATGGCGTTGCGGTCGCGGATTTCCGGCAGATACAGGCGTCTACCAAAGAGTGTGGAGACATAACCTTGCTCGGCGGCGAGTGCCCGGGTCTCTTCCATATACTTGAGCACGCCGGGATAACGCTTGAAGTAGGTATCCATATAGCTTTGTGCTTCAGTGCGAGGAATATCCAGTTGGCGTGCCAAGCCAAAGGCCGACATGCCATAAATCAGACCGAAGTTAACCGCCTTGGCGCGGCGACGCTGTTCTGGAGTGACAGTTTCAAACGCTACATCGAAGACTTCAGCCGCTGTTGCTCTGTGAATATCTTTACCCTCGGCGAATGCTGCCAGCAGGCCGGCATCCTGGGACAAGTGAGCCATGATCCTGAGCTCAATCTGTGAATAGTCGGCGGCCAAAATCTTGCGCCCTGAAGGTGCGATAAAGGCTTGACGAATTCTACGTCCCTCTTCGGTGCGGATAGGAATATTCTGCAGGTTAGGGTCGCTGGATGACAAACGGCCGGTAGCGGCGTTAGCCTGATGGTAGCTGGTGTGCACTCTACCGGTTTTGCCATTGATCATCAGCGGTAATTTATCCGTGTAGGTGCTCTTTAGTTTGGTCAGGCTACGATGTTCGAGAATGATCTTTGGCAATGGATAATCCAGCGCCAACTCTATCAGCACTTCTTCTGCGGTGGAGGGGGCGCCTTTCGGAGTTTTCTTGATCACCGGATAACCCAGCTTTTCGAAGAATAGTGCCTGCAGTTGTTTGGGGGAACTGAGGTTGAATTTCTCTCCGGCGATCTCGTAGGCTTTTTGCTCCAACGCATCTATTTTTTGCGCCAGCTCATCACTCTGTTGCGACAATTGCATACTATCGATCAGCACGCCGTCACGCTCCATCTGTGACAACACCTGAATAAGTGGTAGTTCAAGTTCCGTGAAAACCTTGGCTAACTCTTGCTCCCGTTCGAGCCTGGGCCACAGATGTTGATGTAGCCTAAGAGTAATATCGGCATCTTCGGCCGCGTAAGGCGATGCAGTTTCCAGAGGGATCTGGTTGAATGTCAGCTGCTTGGCGCCTTTACCTGCAATCTCTTCGAAACTGACACATTTGTGCCCCAGGTACTTGAGTGCCAGTCCGTCCATGTCGTGCCTGGATGCCACTGAGTTGAAGACATAGGATTCGAGCATGGTATCGAAGGCAACACCGGCCAGCTTGATACCGGCATTGGCCAGAATACTGATGTCATATTTTAGATTTTGACCGACCTTCTTTATCTCAGGGTTTTCAAGAATCGGTTTGAGCTTGGCCAATACCTTTTCCCGGGGCAGTTGCTCGGGGGCTTCTGGGTAATCGTGCCCCAGAGGTAGATAGACCGCCTCTCCGGCCTTGACAGCAAAAGACAGCCCTACCAGTTTAGCATCCATATAATTGAGGCTGGTGGTTTCGGTATCTACCGCCATCAGTTCGGCTTCGGCTAACTTTTTCAGCCATTTTTCCAGGGCGGCCTCGGTCAGTATGGTTTCGTATTCTGTCTCTATCGTGGCTGGTGCTGCAGTTTCTTCCTGGGTTTCAGCCGTTGCAGTCTTGACCGCCAAGGGATGCGGGATCTTGTTATCCAGGACTTCTGCCAACCAACGTTTAAACTCCATCTCACCATAAAGCTGCGCCAACTGGTCTTTGTTGGGCTCGGTAATATTGAGTTGGTGCCAGTCCAGATCCAGCTCGCAATCTGTTTTGATGGTCGCCAGATCGTAGGAGAGTTGCAGCATCTCGGAGTTGTCGATGATTTTCTTGGCCATGGTCTTGGCACCACGGAAGCCCAGTTCTGTGACGCAATCCGGTTGCTGCAATAGCTTGGCGACCCCACCTGCACCTGTCAGCATGGCCAACGCGGTTTTTTCACCCACTCCAGGCAAGCCTGGGATGTTATCGGCCTTGTCGCCCATCAGTGCTAGCAGGTCGATAATAAGCTCGGGGCCAACACCAAATTTGCTGGTGACCTCTTCCGGCCCCATTATGGTGTCTGTCATTGTGTTGATCAGGGTGACATTGTCATCTACCAGCTGCGCCATATCCTTATCGCCTGTGCTGATCAGAATGGCACGTCCTTCCTTACTGGCCCTGGAGGCAAGGGTACCTATTACGTCATCGGCTTCTACTCCTGGTATACACAAGAGTGGCAGACCAAGAGCCTCGATGATGGCATGCAGAGGCGCTATCTGACTGCGCAGATCATCCGGCATTGGTGGCCTATGAGCCTTGTATTCGGCATACATCTCGTTGCGGAATGTCGGACCCTTGGCATCAAAAACAACCGCCATTTGATGTGGCTTGTATTTACCCAGTAAGCTGCGCAACATGTTGACTACGCCGTAAACCGCCCCGGTTGCTTCACCCTTGGAGTTGGTTAGGTGAGGTGGTGCATAATAGGCCCGATAGAGATAGGAAGAACCATCCACAAGGACGAGGGGGTTTTCTGCGATTATTGGCATAGTTTTGTTTCAATTTAAACTGTCTTAAGTGCTGCTAAGCATGCCATATCAAGGCATTTTCGGCCATGACAAAATCACCCATAGCCTGTGGATAAGTCTGTGAGTGAAAAAATCAACATAGAGAAAGGTAACGGCTAACAACTCAAGGTTGTTTTTATAACCTGTTGATATTTATTTGCTATTTGCTTTTTTGTGAGTCAGGTAAAAATTTTGATAAATTTTCCAGGTTGTGGATTTTTTAAATTCCTTTTCCAGACTTATAGTCAAAGTAGCTGTAAAATTCGCCTCTTCGCAGAGACGATGAATTAAGTTAGCATGATTTTTAATCAGATCAACCGATTTGTAGTGCGTTTGTTAAATTCAAATGTCATAAGGGGGAGTTTTTAATGAAGAAAATCGCAGTTCTTCTCAGTGGTTGTGGTGTTTTCGATGGCAGTGAAATTCATGAGGCAGTGTTGACTCTGTTGTCTCTGTCCCGTTCCGGTGCGGCTTACCAGTGTTTTGCTCCCGATATCCCTCAAATGCATGTAGTTAATCATCTCAAGGGGGAGGTGGTGGAAACTGAGCAGCGTAACGTCCTGGAAGAAGCGGCTCGTATTGCCCGTGGTGATATCAAGGCGACATCTGAGCTGAATCTGGCCGACTTCGACGGTCTGATCATTCCCGGTGGCTTCGGGGCTGCCAAAAATCTCTGTAACTTTGCCATAAATGGCAGCAATAGTGAGATTGCTGTTCCAGTGCGTGAGTTTATCAGCCGCTTTATCAGTGCCGACAAGGTGGTAGGCTTTATCTGTATCGCGCCTGTGATGATCCCAGGTCTCTATGGTAAGGGTGCTAAAGGCACCATAGGGACGGACGTCGAAACCGCAGCGGCCTATACTGCCATGGGTGGTGAACATCAAAATGCCAAGGTAGATGAAATTGTGGTCGACAGTGAGCGCAAGATAGTCAGCACCCCGGCTTACATGCTGGCAGGTTCCATTGCCGAGGCCAATAGTGGCATTGAAAAGCTGGTGGCCAAGGTGTTGGAGCTGGCCTAAGCCCTGTCCAAGTTACTTTGAACCTATTCAAGAGGGAGCCTGAGCTCCCTCTTTTTACTGTTGCCGACTGTGCAGAGTGGCTTTGACGTCTACAAAGCTGAGCCACATAGGATTAGCTTTTCTTGCGGTTGTCGAGCCAGCCTTGGGCCAGCCCGACCAAGAGCCCACCCAGATGCGCGCCGTTGGCTATCGACAGGCCAAACACATCCATAAAGCCAAGCACCAGCCACAGCAACATAAAGCCCATCATGGCCGGTGGCAGGCCTATGCCTTTCTCTGGGCTCATGCGGCCGCTGACCCAGGTATAACCCACCAGGCCATACACAACTCCGGAAAGACCGCCGAAGTTGGGACCACTGAGATAGAACTGCACTATATTGGGCAATGTGCCGGCGACCAACAGCAGGGTCAATAAAGGAGCAAGACCGATACGGTTTTCTATCTTGCCACCCAAGACCCACCACCAGAGTAGGTTAAAGGTGATATGCAGCGCCGAGAAGTGCAGTAGGCTCGGGGTAAACAAGCGCCAAAATTGGCTGAAACCGGCATCTGAAGTGGCGCCAAAGAAGGCCAGGGCTTCGAATACCTGATTGCCATAGCCCAGATTCATGGCTGCGAAGATAGCTATGCAGACCAGCAGAATGATCAGCGTCAGCGGTCCGGCGCCGGTAATAAATTGACTCAGTAGTTGCAGCGATGGTGCGCCATAGTCAAAGCGGATGCGGTTGTCGCCATGATCCCAAGAGGCCTGCAGATATTTGGGGTTTAACGGATCCTGAACAAAGTCGAGAAACGCTTTGCGCCCCTTGGCTTGGTCTGTGTCCTCGATGACATGGATGGCCACTCCCTGTTCCAGATGCATGATACGACAGGGGATCCCTTCACCCTTGAGGTAGTCTACCAGCGCCTGAGCGGCGCGTTCGTTGGGGAGGCGGCCGATTTCCATGTCTCAGTCCCTCGGCCAGGCAGCGAAACCGCCATCCAGGCTGTAGACCTCATCGAATCCTTGATGTTGCAGATATTCCGCCGCACTTTGGCTGCTGATGCCATGATAACAGCAGACAACCAAGGGCTTATCCATATCGGCGTCCCTGAGATAGTCGACCAGATTGTCATTGCCGAGGCGAACGGCGCCGGGAATATGGGCCGTCTCGAAACTGGCAGGATCGCGAATATCAACTATCTGCAGCTCGGCATCTTCGGCCATCATTTGCTGGAGTTGAACGACAGAAAGGTGTTGGTAACTGGACATAGTTTGCCTGTAAAAGAGGTAGTGCTTGTTGACAGTGTGCATCAGGGCGCTGCATGAGTACAGCGCCCTGTTTGAAGATCAATCCCAGCTGAGAATGACCTTGCCGGATTGACCCGAGCGCATGGCATCGAAGCCCTGCTGGAAGTCATCCACCTTGTAATGGTGGGTGATAATAGGTGCAATATCCAATCCTGACTGGATCAGGCTGGCCATCTTGTACCAGGTTTCAAACATTTCCCGGCCATAGATGCCCTTTATCACCAACCCCTTGAAGATGACCTTGCTCCAGTCTATCGCCATATCGCCACCCGGGATCCCCAACATGGCAATTTTGCCACCGTGGTTCATGGTATCCAGCATGGAGTGGAAGGCAGACGGTACACCGGACATTTCCAGGCCGATATCGAAGCCTTCTGTCATACCGAGCTCGCTCATCACATCTTCGAGTTTTTCCTTGGCCACATTGACGGCTCGGGTCGCCCCCAGCTTGCGCGCCAGCTCCAGACGGTATTCGTTGACATCAGTAACGACCACGTGGCGGGCACCGACATGGCGACAAACCGCGGCGGCCATAATGCCTATGGGGCCGGCTCCGGTGATCAGCACATCTTCACCGACGAGATCAAACGACAGCGCAGTGTGTACCGCATTGCCAAAGGGGTCGAAGATAGCGGCCAGATCATCGCTGATATCATCGGGGATCTTGAAGGCGTTGAAGGCCGGGATCACCAGATATTCGGCGAAGGCGCCTTCGCGGTTGACCCCAACACCGACTGTGTTACGGCACAAATGAGTACGGCCACCCCGGCAGTTACGGCAGTGACCACAGGTGATATGACCTTCGCCTGACACCCGATCACCAATATTAAAGCCACGAACTTCCTGGCCCATATCTACCACTTCGCCGACATATTCATGGCCGACAACCATAGGAACTGGGATGGTCTTTTGTGACCACTCATCCCAGTTGTAGATATGCACATCGGTACCACAAATGGCGGTCTTGCGGATCTTGATCAGCAGATCGTTATGGCCCATTTCAGGTTTGGGCGCGTCTACCATCCAGATGCCTTGTTCAGGCTTGAGTTTACTCAGTGCTTTCATCATGTTACTCCATGGGATAGGTATCAGATGATACCCATCTCCTTACCGATTCGGGTGAAGGCTTCGATGGCCTTGTCCAGCTGTTCACGGCTGTGAGCCGCCGACATCTGGGTACGGATACGGGCCTGTCCCTTGGGTACTACCGGGAAGGAGAAGCCGATGACATAGATGTTTTCCTGCAGCAGGCGGTTGGCGAAGTCACTGGCCAGCTTGGCATCACCCAGCATGACCGGCACTATGGCGTGGTCGGCTCCGGCCAGGGTGAATCCGGCTGCAGCCATTTTTTCACGGAAATAACGGCTGTTTTCCCATACCGCTTCGCGCAGTTCCTGGCCCTCTTTGAGCATCTCCAGCACCCGAATCGAAGCGCTGACGATGGAAGGCGCCAGTGAGTTGGAGAATAGGTAAGGGCGTGAGCGCTGACGCAGCCAATCGACCACTTCTTTGCGGGCCGCGGTGAAGCCGCCGGAAGCGCCGCCCAGCGCCTTACCCAGGGTGCCGGTGATGATGTCAACGCGACCCATCACATCGCAATACTCGTGGGTGCCGCGGCCGTTCTGGCCGATAAAGCCAACGGCATGGGAGTCATCGACCATGACCAGAGCGCCGTATTGGTCGGCGAGGTCACAGATACCCTTGAGGTTGGCAATAACCCCATCCATGGAAAACACCCCATCTGTCGCTATCAAGATATGGCGGGCACCGGCATCGCGGGCGGCGATCAGTTGGGTTTCCAGGTCGGTCATATCATTGTTGGCGTAGCGGAAACGCTTGGCCTTACACAGGCGGACACCGTCAATGATAGAAGCGTGGTTCAGGGCATCTGACACTATGGCATCTTCCGGGCCTAACAGGGTTTCAAATAGACCTGTGTTGGCATCGAAGCAGGAGGAGTAGAGGATGGTATCTTCCATACCGAGAAATTCGGACAGATTGGCTTCCAGTTGCTTGTGAATGTCCTGGGTTCCGCAAATAAAACGTACCGAGGCCATGCCGAAGCCATGGTCTGCCAACCCGACCTGCGCCGCCTTGATCAATTCAGGGTGATTAGCCAGACCCAGGTAGTTGTTGGCGCAGAAGTTGATAACTTCTGCTTCGTTGACGCGAATGGCCGGTTGCTGTGGAGAAACTATTACACGTTCGCTCTTGTACAGACCTTCGGCCTTGACATCGGCAAGCTGTTGGTTGATCTGATCGTAGAATGAGGTAGATGCCACCTTAAGTCTCCTTGATTGGATTATTCTGTTTATTGGAGTGGTGGCATTTTAACCCTAAAGCCAATGGCTCAACACTCTTTTTTAAGCTGGTCCAGTAGGGATAAATCAGATTAGGGCTAGTGCTTGTTTCAGATGAGAAAAACTAAGGAAGCTGAGAGAGAAGGGCACCTGAATGACAGATGCCCAAGGCTGCAGCGCTAGTCTTGCTGGTGAGCCAAAGTTTGGTAGTGCTGCTCCAGGCGCTCGAAGGTCGAGGTGGAACTGGGGGTGGCGTAGGCCTTGAAGATCATCAGCACCCTGAGCAGGCCTTCATAGAGTGAAGACTTGGTGATATTGGCTATGCTGGATTGGGTCAGCTGATAGCTGATCCAGAAGCTGACTATCATCTTGATGGTATCGGCCAGGCTGGAGATTTTGTCTTGCTCCAGCTGCAGAAAGCCATCCTGACACAACTGTTGCAGCACGTGGCTAGAGCGGGTCAGCACCTTTTGCTGGGCTTCCAGATAGCGCTTTTTCAAGGTCTCATCGCGACTGAGGATGTCGGCCAGGTTGGCGTACATAAAGCGAAATTGCCACAGGGTATAGAACATGGCATCGAAATAGCCAATCAACAACTCGACATCGACTTGCCTGTCTTCATAGGGTTGAAACCCCAGTTCCAGATGATTTTCATACTGGGCGAAGATGCAGCGAATAATGTCTTCCTTGTTGCGGAAGTGGTAATAGAGATTGCCCGGGCTTATTCCCAGATGGGCCGCGATATGATTGGTGGTGATGGAGCGCTCGCCGTGTTCGTTGAAGAGTTCCAGACTGGCCTGGATGATTTTATCGCGGGTTTTCATCTGAGTCCTAAATAGTTGCGGCATCATCCGCAATCCGGCGAATGGCTCTTGGTTATGCTGCTTCGGGTATTATGCTAGCATTGTGACAATCCATCAGGCAAAACTCAATTATCCCGCCAATGAACCTTAGCCGTTACTCACTCTTGCTGTATCTGTTGTCGCCACTCTTGCTGCTCTACCTGGCATTTAGGGCCTTGAAGAGCCTGGATTACCGCGGCAGGTGGGGTGAGCGATTTGGCTTGTTCAAGGCCAGGCCGACAGACTTGTTGATCCACACAGTCTCCATGGGGGAAACCCTGGCGGCGGTGCCGCTGATCAAGGCGCTGATGCTAGCCAACCCTGATTTATCTGTCACGGTAACGACCACCAGTCCCACAGGTTCCCGCGAGGTACTCAAGGCGTTTGGCGACAAAGTACAACACTGTTATTTGCCGTTCGATCTTCCCTGGTGTGTGCGGCGTTTTCTGAACAGGCTCCAGCCTGCCAACCTGATTGTGATGGAAACCGAACTCTGGCCTAACTTGCTGCATCAGGCCAAAAAACAGGGCGCCGGCATCATGCTGGCCAATGCCAGGTTGTCAGCCAAGTCGGCCGCCAAATACCAAAAGTGGGCCGGGCTTAGCCTGCCCATGTTGCAACTGTTGGATAAGGTAGCCGTACAGACCCAAGCCGAGGCCGAACGCTTTATCGCCCTCGGGGTTGCCGACGACAAGCTGAGTGTTTGCGGCAGCCTCAAGTTCGACCTGCAGCTGGATCAGTACAAGATAACCAGGGCCAGGGGCGAAAGGCAGTTGTGGGGACGCGCCTCGTCCCCGGTATGGGTTGCCGGCAGTGTTCATCCAGGGGAATTTGCCGCCATGCTGGAGTGCCATAAACGCCTGTTGGCACTGTGGCCAGAGGCCTTGTTGATCATGGTACCGAGACACCCGGAGCAGTTCGATAATGCCGCCACGGCAATCAAGCAGGCCGGGCTTGCCTATGTGCGGCGCAGCAGCGGCCAAGGGCTAGCTGCCGAGACTCAGGTGCTGCTCGGGGATACCATGGGGGAGTTACTCGGGTTATATGCCTGCGGCGATCTGGCCTTTGTCGGCGGCACCCTGATCACCAATGGCGGACATAATCCGCTGGAGCCGGCAGCCTTGGGTTTGCCGGTATTTGTTGGCCCCAATCATTGGGACTTTGCCGAGATAACCCGTCTGCTGCAAGATGCCGGAGCCTTGCAGCAAGTTGAAGATGCTTCCTCGCTGGCGAGTGGCATAACGGCACTGTTACAGGACGGCGATGCGAGACACCGCGCCGCCCAAGCCGGGTTGGAAGTGGTTAGCAACAACAGAGGTGCACTGCAGAAGCAGTTGCAGTTGGCTCAGGCCTTGTTGTCAGGCACTCGCTGAGCCGCGGTAGCCTTCCAGCAGCCACTGCCAGTTCTCTTCGGTAAATTGCAGCTCGGGTTGTTTGCGTTTTTCCTTGTTGAAGGAGCGCAGCAGCCGACTGAGATTGGCCTGTTGCCAGCCATCGGCCGGGGTTCGCAACTCACCTCGGTCAAAATCAATCAGATAAAAGCCCTGGTCGCTGCTGAGAATATTCTTGGCGTTGAGATCGGCATGGTAGACACCGCGCTGATGAAAACGGCCAATCAAGGCGCCGAGTTGTTGCCACTGTGGGCGGGACATGGCCTTTTTTTGCAGCAGAGCCACCAGATCCTCGGCACCATGAATGCGGCGGATCAGGATGTCGGCCCGGTACCAGAGCCCGAAGCGTTCCACTTTGGCGGCAATGGGCTCGGGCACGGGTAAACCTTCTTCAAAGAGTTGCTCCAAGAGCGCCAGTTCTGCCACGGCGCGGGTCTTGGTGAAGCCGGTGAACAGGTAGGCGTCTTTGCTGAACTTTTCCATCAAGCCGCCGCGCCAATAGTGACGCAATACCCACTGCTGTTTTTCATGCTCGACAAACCAGGTGGTGTAACGCCCCTTGGATGAGCCGACAATTGCTTGCTGTTGCCGCCAAAAAGACTCGTTAAACCAGGCTTGATCCAGGGCTTGAGGAGCTGAATGACTGAGAGCCAGGCAACCCTTGGCGGTGTTTTTAATCTGCATCGGCTATTTGTTCGTTATAAGCGTGGAACCTGGGTCTATTCTACATTAAGATCTGGGGTTTGCACCCAAGAAGCCGATTCTGTCCATGAGCCTTGACCCCGCGAAAATTCAATCTCTCTGTTTGCTGCGCCTGTCGGCGATTGGCGATGTTTGTCATGCCGTAGCCATGGTGCAGGCGATTCAGCGCCAGTACCCGCAACTGGCCATCACCTGGGTGATAGGCAAGATAGAATATCAGCTGCTCAAGCACCTGCCCGGAGTTGAGTTTGTGGTGTTCGACAAAAGCCAAGGCTGGAAGAGTTATCTCTATCTGCGGCGGGCGCTCAAGGGACGTCGCTTCGATGTACTGTTGCACATGCAGGTGGCGCTGCGGGCTACCATAGCCTCATTGATGATCCCCGCCAAAGTGCGCATAGGGTTTGACCGGGCCAGGGCCAAAGAAGGGCAGTGGCTGGTGACCAATGAACAGGTGGCCCCGCTGGCCACGCCCCATGTATTGGAAGGCTTTATGGGCTTCGCCGCCAAATTGGGAGTAACAGATTTGAGCCCCAGCTGGCATATCCCGCTGCCGGAAGAGGATAAGGCTTTTGCTCGTCAGTGGGTGGCTGATGGTGACAAGACCTTTATCATCTGCCCGGCGGCGAGTAAGGCCGAACGCAACTGGTTGCCGGAGCGGTATGCCGCCGTGGCCAACCATGCGTTTGAACGCGGGTTCAAGGTGTTGCTCTGCGGTGGCCCAAGTGCATTGGAAAAACAGCTGGCTGAGGACATCAGTGCCCAGTGTCAGCAGCAGCCAACTAATTTGATTGGCAAAACATCTCTGGTGCAGTTGCTGGCTTTGCTGGAGCGGGCCAGCCTTGTGTTGGCTCCGGATACTGGTCCGGCGCATATGGCGGTGACCCAAGCGACGCCGGTTATCGGTCTCTATGCCCATTCCAACCCCGGGCGCACCGGGCCATACACTTGGAAGGAATATGTGGTGAGTGCATATGAGCAAGCGATAGCGCAGCAGTTCCCGGGACATCAGGTTCCTTGGGGCACCCGAGCCAAAGGTGAACATCTGATGGAGTTGATCTCTGTGGAGCAGGTGTGCAGCATGTTCGATCGCGTGGTCGCCGACTTTCGTCTTTGAAGTATCATTCTATGAATAAGCCTATGACAGCCCAATCCGCAGTAAAGTTTTTGTTTGTGCCCGTGTCTTCTGCCGAAGGCATGGGTGAGTATATGCGCTCCTTGATCATCGCCGATGAAGTGAAGCGGGTTTGGCCACAAGCTGATATTCGCTTTGTTCTCAGCCGGGAAGCTCCCTACGCCAACTCTTGTCCCTATCCGGCAGATTTGCTGGCCCGGACGCCCACCAAGGAGGTCAAGGCAGTCAACAGCATCATGGATGAATTTGCTCCCGATGTGGTGCTGTTTGATGCCTCAGGCCGTAAGTCACAACTGAGCCATGCCCACAACTTGGGGGCCAAGGTGATCTTCTTCAGCCAGCACAAGCGCAAGCGCAGCCGGGGTATGAAAATAGGGCGCGCCAGGGTCACAGACAGCCACTTGGTCGTACAGCCTGAGTTTGTTATCGGCCCTATCAGCGCCTGGGAAAGTATCAAGCTAAAGCTCATTGGTAAGCCGGAACCTGTGTGTATCGGCCCTGTATTTACCCCGCCGGATGAAGCGCGGCAGCAGACTTTGCTGCAACAGTATGGCTTGAATGAGGGCGAATTTTTGCTGTTCAATGCCGGTTCCGGCGGCCATAAACTCAATGACAAGCTGGCAGCCGATTATTTCTTTGCCGCCGCCGAGGCTTGTTACCAAGCCTCGGGGATCCCTGTGGTGATGGTGTTTGGTCCCAATTATCCCAAGAATTTACCGCAGGCTCCCGGTGTCATAGCTATTTCCTCGTTGGCCAATGCCGAATTTATCAATCTGCTGGTGGCCTCGCGCGCGGTGGTTCTCAGTGGCGGTGATACCCTGCTGCAGGCCATAGCACTGCGTAAAAATACCCTGGCCGTTGCCGTGTCAAAAGATCAGCCGGCGCGAATTCGTGTCTGTTCAGACAAGGGGTTGGTGCTGCAGGCCGAGGCCGAACAGATGAGTTCGGCAGTACAGACGCTGTTGTCGCCGGATATGGACCAGAAGCTGCAACAAGCCATGGCCGCAGAACCGAACATGAACGGGCTACAGCTCACTATAGATGCGCTTAAGGCGTTGCTGGAGAATCAAGCATGACAGGCAGAAGAATCGCCATTGCCATAGACAGTCTCGCCGGTGGCGGCGCCGAAAAAGTAATGCTGACGCTGGCCACGAGCTTGAAGCAGATGGGACACGAGCCTCATCTGCTGGTGCTGCATAACGACTGTCACCACGAAGTGCCCGCCGCCCTGGCAGTGCATTTCTGTTTCGATGCCAAAGAGCGCAATATCGACAGTTTCTGGCGCCTGAAATCATCGGTTGCCAGAGTGCAGAGCTGGATTGCACAACTACAGCAGCAATATGGCACATTCGAGTTGTTTCTCTCCAATCTGGACAAGACCAACCTGTTGATGACTCGCGCCTGTGTGGCACCACTCTACTGCATAGTGCACAACTCGATTGAAGAGGAGTTGCAAAGGCAGCGCAAGTTGGGGCCATTTGCCTACCTGAGTATGCTCAAGGCCAAGAAGGCGCTCAATGGTCAGAAATTGGTGACGGTTTCCAAAGGGATTGCCGGGGAGATCACGCAAGTGGGCCGGATCAAGCCCGCTTCGGTGCAGACTATTTACAATCCGTTTGAACTGGACAAGATCCAGGCCTTGTCACAACAAGTGCCAGCAGATATGCCGACAGGGGATTATATGATCCATGTCGGCCGTTTTGCCCGGCAGAAACGCCACGATGTGCTCTTTGCTGCCATGAAGCAGATGAAAAACCCTATGCCATTGGTATTGTTGTGTAACAACAAGAAGAAGGCACTCAAGGCGGCGCATAAGTTTGGAGTCAGCGACAGGGTGATCATCCCGGGATTCCAGACCAACCCCTACCCCTGGATCAAAAATGCCCGTCTGTTGGTGCTCAGTTCCGACTATGAAGGCTTGCCAACGGTATTGATAGAATCACTGGCAGTGGGAACTCCTGTGGTGAGCAGCGATTGTCGTCATGGCCCGAAAGAGATCTTAACCGGGGAGTTTAGCCGTTATCTGGTACCCCGTAGGGAACCTGCTGCGCTGGCCAAGGCCATGGATGCGGCGCTGAATGATTATCCGGACTGTGCTTCGGCCGAGATACTGCAGCAAGTGGGTGCCAAGCGGGTTGCTGAGCAATATCTGGCATTACTCAACGGGCCTGACTCAGAGTAACAAATATTTAAAAAGGGCTGATTCGGCCCTTTTTATTTAGGATTATACGAACGAAACCGGCCGGCTCTCTGGCGTGCAAGGGCTATTTGCCAGAACCCGTTAACCGAGTCTGAACTTGAGGTAGCTGAAAGGCATTTTCAGCATGCGTCGCCATCCCAGAGCACTGAACAGGGCCAGTTTGGAAGCTGGAAACTTAGGGTCACAATAGCGCTGGTAGAGCAGTTGCCAGTCGAGATGACTCATCTCGTTGGGGCGCTTGCTCTTGGGGATAAAGCGCTTTATCAGACCAAGCCCAATCTGCTCAGGCTCCAGCACCAGTAGATTTGAAGCCATAAATCTATCCCACTGCTCATCCATAGCGGCATCAAAATGGTGCCTGTGCTCCAGCTTGGGCCATGCGGGATCCAGGCGTCTCAGCCAGATATCACAATAAATCTGCTCTGCATGGGGGCAGGTCAAAGGGGCGCCATGATATTGCGCCTGGTCGCTTCTCGAAGGGTTGTACTCGAGATCGGCAAACAGTGGCAGGTCCCATATCTTCAACAGATCTTCCTTGAGCCCAAAGTGGAAAAAGTCACTCGGGTGCCTGACGACTCTCTGCCCTTCGGCATAACGCCGAAAGTAGCTGGTATTGACTACGACTCTTTCCTGGAAATAGCTGTCGATGGCATTGCGGACGGGATACTTGCCCTGGGCTGCCACAAAACCGTTGCCGGTCAGGAAATTGTCCGAGCGCAGTTTGACGGCATAGCGGGTTTCTACCCGTTTAAGCCCTTCGGCGGAGGAGACAATTTGGCGGTTGAAGTTGAGTTTTTGCGGTTTTCCGGCGGCATCATAGGCCACTATATTGCCACCCGGGTCCTGATTGAGCAGCAGCAGATCCGGCTCCAGTCCACTGCAATCCTGCCCCTCCCAGGTGGAGAGAATAATCTTGGCTCCGGGCAGGTGCTCTCTGATGCTTTGCAAACACTTATGGGTAATGCCTGTTTCCTGGGCCCTTTCCTGGTAGCTTTGAACTGGGCCTTGCACTACCACTGTGATATCGCTGAAATTGATTGCCATAATTAAGCGTCTGAATTGTCGTCGAAAGGAGCCTGGCTAATCTGCCTGGGCCAACAGGGATAGATATTCTTCAGGAACACCACAAAAAATCACTTCATCGCGTTCAATCAGATGGTAATGGATCTGCTTACCCTGACTTATCAGGTAGTTGTATAAAGGCGCTATATACAGCTCCTGCTTTTGCCACTCGCTGGCGGGCTTGGCGGCCTCCTGGGTATAGGCTGCGCAAAAATCGGCGGCATGGCGAAAGTAGTACAGACCTGTACTGCACAGATCGGAAATCGGCCTTTTTTCTGCGGTTTCAACGACGAGCGTCGAATCTACAGCGGCAGGTTTGGCGTATGACCAGTTACTGCCTTCACCCTTGAACACTTCAAGATAGCCGTCGCAATGCTCTGTGATGGTTGGAAAGCTAAAGTCCGGGCGGAAAGTATCGATATTGAAGATGGTCAGCGGAGTTTGCGGGTCGACATCCGTTAACCCCAAATAGACGGTTTCGGCCTGTCCTCGAGTCGCTTCAGTGAGCGAGACGATACGGTAATCCTTGATCCCCAGTTGCCGGCAGCGTTTTTCAACAAACTCTGGAGTGTTATAGACATCGCGCACGATAAATAGAAACGGCATGGTCGCAAAATAACGGCTGAAACTCAGCAGCGCATGGTCAAATAAAGGCTTGCCATGGGCCGGCAGCATATATTTGGGTTCCTGGTAGCCGGCTTTGAAGAAACGGGAACTGAGTCCGGCCATGGGGATGACTATCATAATTGGGCTCCTGTGCAGCTTTGCAGGCGATCATACAGGCGATAGGCATTGCCGATAAAGCCCAATTGTCTGTCGGGTCTGTCATTGTGCAGTGGCAGCATGGACAGAAATAGCTGGATCTGCATGGCGTAGAGCTGGCTTTCGCTGACACCGAATTCACTGGCCATCAGTTGGGTGAAATCGGCCATGATCTGTTCCCGTCTCTCTGTCACCGCAATATCGAAGTTGAGCGCTTGACCGTCGAGCTGTGCCCGAAAATAGCCGGCGATAATGGAGTCGTACAGTCCCATCACAGAATGGGCCAGTTTGGCGATGTCGTAGAGGCTGTTGCCATATATGGTTTGCTGCTCGTCGCCGTCTATGCCGCGAGGATCTATCACCTTGATATTACAGGTGCGAAAGTCGTAGAGAATATTACTGAAGCAAAAATCACCATGCAGCACATTGAGTTGACCACTGTCACCAGGAAGTTTCGCCTGAGTCGCTTCGGCCAGTTGATAGATGCTGGGCCTGAGTTGGCCGTTAAAAACGATGGGCTGGTGGAGAGCCAGCGGCGTTTGTTTGGCAAACTCCTTGAGGCGTGAGCGGGTCTTGGCCATAAACAAGCCATCTAGAGTCGATTTTGGTTGCGCCTTTTGACTAGCAGCATCCTTGATAAACTGGCTGCAGGCTCTGAGTATTTTACGCCAGGCAAAGGCTGGAAGTTGGCTGAAGACATACAGTTCGTTGAGCGCTGTCAGATGCAGATATTCTATGCTGTAGCCAAAGGATTCAGTGGTTTCCTGGGTGCCAAGCAATTGCGGGATATAACTGCGCAGTGGCCCTGGAAGCTCGGTGTACCAGTTGGCTTCGGCGGCCAGTTTGTACTTTTTGTGGCTGTATTTACTGACTACTTGCCCATGAATCGACATCTCATTGAAGGCTCTCTGGGTGGTCATTCGGCTTTTGGACTGATAGTAAGTATGACTGTGGCCGAAGTCATACCAATGCTCGAAGCGCTTGGGGGTGAGGCCTTTTTCGGCAATATAGCCGTTGAGTCCTGCGATAAAGTCCCATTTGCATTGGGTAATATGGCGGATCAGGGCTCTGGGCGCAGAGAAACTGAAAAAACCATTGGCGATCAATTCACTAGATGGTGGTTGATCACTATGGTGTTTATTGAGCATGCCGGTATCTGGATTGAATTCGGCCCAATCATAGTTGTCTTCAACTTGGCTCAGGCCGAGTAGATCCGGGGTCTGTGGCAGGGCATCGAACAAGGTATCTCCATGCAGTACATACAGGGGTTCTGCCGCGGCAAATTCCAGCAGATTAAGGGCATAGACTATCGACTCTCCCAGACTCAAGTGTGTCGGCAGATACAGAAGTTCCACCTGCTTTTTTGCCAATGCCTGGGTGTCATAGGGCCCTGGAACAAAACCCTCGGGCAGTGTCATCACCACCCTTGCACCCTCTGGAAGCAGGGCCAGTTGATGGTGAAATAACCGTTTATTACCTACCGGTAAAAAACAGGGCGGCAGTGGTCCGAATTCCGACTGAAGTTCAGATGCCACGAGTGCTGCAGAAGTTATCAGGTACATGCCTTGGCCCTATGCTTTGTCGTTTTCCAGTAACTCTTCTATCTGTTCCCGGCTTAACTCGGCAAATTCAGAAGGTCTGACAGCACGGTCATCAATATAAAATCCTTCATGGCCACACCAAGGCTTACCCACCAGAATTTCATCGTAGGGAACTTGGTGCTTATCGAGCCAAGCGGTGATCACCGGCAGGGTATGGATATTGATTTTACCGACATTCCCCTCAAAGGTGCGCATATTGCGAGCGGTTGAGATAACAATGTCAAACCCTTGCGCTTGATATTCACGCAGTTTGGCTATCACATCCAAGCGCGGCGACACCGCGCTATAGTCCTTGCTGTCACCTAGAGTCAGCGTGCCATCAAGGTCGACTATGAGTCGTTTCATCTCTGCCCCAATAGGATAAAAACCTTATTGTACTGTGCGGGGCTTGGCTGAGCCAGTTACTTGCGGACTTTGCACCTGTTGGTTGCTTTGTGATGCCATTGCCCGTATCTCGCTGGACATATCGTGTTTGAACTTGTCCAGATGATGTACCTCTTTGATGTAGGCGATAGCTTCTTTAGCCAAGGTTTGGCGTTTGGCTTCATTCTGCAGCAGTTGCTCAATTCCTTCGATGAACAGAGGTAATTGGTCAAAACCATCTCCGAGAACCTTGCCGGTATAAATGCCAAAGCGACGGGTCAATTCATCCGGGTTTTGACAACTGACCAATAGGGTTCCGTATGACAAGGCTTCGAGAAATGACACGGGTAAGGCTTCATGAATAGAGGTATTGACCAGCAACTTGGCGTCTTTCAGCAGCTGATTTTTACGCTCGCCTTCAACGTGACCGACAAAGTGCAGGTTGGGTATGTCTTGATACTTGGCCATCACGGCGTTGTTCTCATCGGCTTGTCTGTGTGCTTGCCCCAGCATATAGAATTGGTACTGCGGCATGGCACGAGCAATTTCGGCAAATAACCAACCGCGTTTTACGGATTCTATCCGCCCGAGGAACAAAATATTATCTTGTTTTTTATGACAATCTGGGTCGAAATTTTCATCTATTTCAATAGGGTTGGGCAGATACTGGATCTCGGTATTGGCCGGCAGACGGTACAAGTCTTTGGCCTTTTGATCTAAACATCTGGCCTGACTGATGAAACGAACATTCCCTGTCTTGGCGTATTGATTTATAAAATCATAGACTTGTTGATCCCAATAGCAGGGTTCTGGAAACAGCTTGACGGTATTTATTTCATCCCATTCATAAGTGGGGCGTGGATCCTGAATCCAAAACAGCAACTTCTTATTTTTACCTGGGGCTTTACTGAATATACGGTATGAATGAGTCGTCATTTCAATAGACAAAAAAACATCATACTTTTTTCTTTTGAGAAATAGGTGGTTAACAATATCAAATGCTCTGGCGGCTAGTTTATAGACTCTGATGCCATCAATAATATAACATTTGGGAAAGAGCCTGACCTTACCGCAGTCCTTTTTTAGTAGCACTTCGACTTCGATATCATTGTCAGGAAGATATTTGGCAACTAAATTCCTGGCAAGAAAACCATAACCACCAAACTTTGTTTTGGCACCACCAAAATACTCATCAACCAAGAGTGCCACTCTTAACTTACTCATCAAACTCAACCCTGTTGCTGCTTAGGGTTGGCATTTTAGATAGCCAAGGCTGGCAATTCAAAATTTATATTCAAATTAAGACACTGGTGTTTGTTATAAGATATTAAGGTAGTGTCATTGTTTTTAATGTTTCTAAATTATTTCGGTGTCTTTGCTTTTTCTGGTGTTATTTGTAACTGTATGTTGCGTTCGCGATTCGAAGCTTAATTTTGTAATTGCTGCTTCCAAAGTTGGATATTTTGCCAGTTCAAATTTATTTTTACTGTTTGTGGTGAGAGAATCCACTTTTCGATTGCACTTTCGTCTTCAGGAGCGACAACTGGGATATTGAAATCTCTTTGCATTTCAATGGCGCGATTATCCACACCCAAGATCAAGCTTCTGCACTTGTGATGTAAGGCGCGAATACCGCCATGTAGACGAGTTCCGATGTAATCACAGTCTCTTGTCTGCATCTGTTTATCAAATGCCGCAACACTGGCTCCTAATATCACAACATTAGCTATATCAGACTCAAGGTTATGTAAATACTCTAAATCTCCTTTTCCTTGAGGCCAGAAATACACTTGGTCATAGTGTTTTTTTAGAAGCCTTAACAGTTTCAAGTCATTTTCGGGGTTTTTGCGCCAATCGGATAATGTGAATACCACATTCAATTGCTTTTCGGTATTTATTTCCCTGCAATGTTCTTCCGTCAATGCCCAAAGAGTAGGGCAGCCTGTATTGATAACATTGGGGATTCCAATTCTTTCTAATTGTTTTTTAGTGTATTCATCCCGTACCGAATGATAGTTACCATTATTCAAAAGCTTACGATAAATAAATTGGCTGAATTTATCCGCTTCCTTACCGTAACTATGCCAACCAACGCCAAATAACATAGTGTTTTTTAGCGTCAAGGCCTCCAATAACCCTATTTTCCATTGGCGATAGTTTAGTAAACTCGGACATAAGAGGTTCGAGCCGCCAACAATGGCCATATCGGTTTTAGCAATGGTTCTGACTGCTGTCCGATTTAGCTTTAATTGGGTTGGAAAGCTAATAAGATGTATGTTGTCCAATGTTGAACTTAGAGCTTGTTTTACCGACAAACTGATAATCTGGTCTCCCAAGTTGCTACTGCCAATACTTGGGTCAAAATGCGCTATATACTGCATAAATATACGCCTAAGTCTTCAAATTAACCGAGTATATTGACTATTTTTATGAGATGACATGGATATGGTCACAATTTGCACTTTACAGAACATCATTCACAATAATTGACTATTTGTATCATTTTTAATTGGTTATGATATTTAGAGTGAGCATCTTAATGTTGGTCATCAGTCGTTGGCTGGAGCGCCAACTAAATCACTCATCTATGACAATAAAATTTAGTTTATGCAGTTTTAAAGCCATTCGGCATCCACCACTATGATGGGACTTTCTACATAGGATGTGAAGATAGAGTGCTATGACTTAGACGCCTAATACGTATTCACAAACACTGTGTGAGCGGTTAGGATCTGGCCTCTGTATTCGAGTAATATTACGTCGGTATCCTTATGCTCACACGCGCCATCTATCCCGGAACTTTTGATCCCGTTACCAATGGTCATGCGGATCTTATTCAACGTGCCGCGGCACTGTTTTCTCACTTGGTGATAGGCGTAGCGGCCAGTCCATCGAAGCAGCCTTGCTTCACTCTGGAAGAAAGGGTCGCCATGCTCAACAAGGTGACCTCACATCTGGACAATGTCGAGGTGGTTGGCTTTACCGGGCTACTGGTGGACTTTGCTAAAGAACAGAGTGCCAATGTGTTGGTTCGGGGTCTGCGCGCGGTTTCTGATTTCGAATATGAGTTCCAACTGGCCAATATGAATCGTCGACTCCACCCTGAGCTGGAGAGTGTCTTTTTGACTCCGGCTGAAGAAAACTCATTTATTTCATCGACCCTGGTGAAAGAAGTTGCGCTACATGGCGGCGATGTCAGTCAATTTGTTCATCCGGATGTTGCCAAAGCCTTGGTTACCCGAATCAAAAAGCAAGGAAGTTAAGTTCAATGAGAAGTCTTTTGTACAAGAGCTTTGTAGTGGCTATTGGTCTAGGTATGAGTGCAGCAAGTCATGCGGCACCTTGGGTCGATAGTTCCGACATTTATTTAAGAGCCGATATACAAGCGCTGGCCGATGCCGGGGTAATCACGGTTCCGGTCAATACCTATCCCTTGATGTGGGCCGGTATCGGTGCCGATTTGGCCAAGGTTGAGCCGGCAACCCTCACTCCTGCGCTGACAGATGCTTTTTCCAGAGTGAATTTTTACTATCGTCAGGCGATAGAAAATCGTGGCAATGCTGTTATCAAGGCGACGGCTGCCTCGGATGCCGCCCGGTTTCAACATTTTGGCTCTGACTACCGTGAGAAGGGACAACTGAGTGCCTCCTACGAATATGTTGGAGAACGTTTTGCCTTCAAGGCGGCGGGAACCGGTGCCTTCGATGCCCAAGACGATGAGAGTGCTCGTTTAGATGACTCCTACATGGCGTTGGTGCTGGGCAACTGGATAGTGACCGCAGGCGCTGTGCAGCAGTGGTGGGGCCCGGGGTTTGATTCGGCCTTGCACAAGTCAAACAATGCCCGCCCTATGCCGTCAGTTATGCTCAGTCGTAATAATGCTGCCGGTTTTGAAACCCCTTGGCTATCCTGGATTGGCCCCTGGACCCTAACCGCAGGTGTCAGTTGGATGAATGACGACAGAGCCGTTGAAGACACACTGCTGTGGAACATGCGCGGCAGTGTCAGGCCCTTCAAACAGTTGGAAATAGGCCTTTCCTGGACCACACAATTCTGTGGAGAGGGCCAAGATTGCGGCTTTGGTTCATTCTGGGATGCTATTTCCGGTGGAACCGAGTGTGCAGATGGTGACCCGAACTGCGACCCTTCAATGAATACCAAGATAGGTAACCAGATGGCAGGTTTCGACGTTCGTTATGCCGATACCCTGTTTAATGTGCCTTTTGGTCTCTATCTGGAGCGCACCTGTGAGGACTCCAGTGGTTCGGCGCCATGGCAGATTGCCGACTGCGCTGTGCTGATGGGGGCCGATACTCGCTTCAACCTGGCGCAGCAACAATATAAGCTGTTCTTTGAGTATACGGATACTCTGGTTGCCTGTGGTGGTGATCCCAATGTGTTCAACTGTTTCTATGAGCACAGCACTTATTTGAGTGGTTCCCGTTATTACAAACGTTCCTTGGGTTCTACCTATGACAGCGATGCCAAGGTCTACGTTCTGGGCTTGGTGGGTCAATTTGCCGACAGCCATGGTATTAACGCCTACCTGCGCTATGCTCAGCTCAACAAAGACGGTAAAAACCGAAATAATGGTTGGGCCCCCAAACCCGCCAAGGAAGATTTACTGATGTTGGAACTCAGCTATCGTATGCCCTTGTTGAAGGGGATGATGACTTTTGGGGGAACCGCTTCCCGTTCAGAATTCGATACTGATAACGATACCGATGCCAGCCTATTTGGCAGTTACGAATACAGATTCTGAGAAATAACATCTCCCCAAGCCGGCCTAGCCGGCTTTTTTTATGCCTGTAATTAAAATGTTATTGGCGTTGGATTTAATGGTTGCGCAAAAGGTGGCATTGACATAATTTAGCCTTAAGAATCGACTTCTATGCTGCAGTTCAAGCTTATGGAACATAGGCTTGAACTGTTTTTAGGTCAGTATCCCGGGAGCTTATTTTTGATTTCAGTCGTAATACCCGCCAAAGACGAAGCCGGCAATATAGGCCCTCTCATTAATGAAATCTGTCAGGCCTTGGCAAGTACAACCCCTTTTGAAATTCTGGTTGTAGATGATGGCAGCAGCGATAACACTGCCGAAGAAGTGTTGCAAACAGCAAAGCAAAACGGCTGTGATGCCAGAGTTATTCGCCATAAACGCAGTACAGGCCAGAGCACGGCTATCTGCACTGGTGTGCGCGAGGCCAAGGGGGAATATATAGTGACCCTGGATGCCGATGGTCAGAATGATCCTGCCGACATTCCCGCCATGATTCGGCTGATCCCGGAAATGAACAGTGCTGATTTTTGCATTGCTGGTTATCGAAAGCACCGTAAAGATACGGCTTGGAAACGCTTTCAATCCCGTTTTGCCAACAGGGTACGCGATGCCTTATTGCACGATGGCGTCCCGGATACCGGCTGTGGTCTTAAACTGTTTCCACGAGCCAGTTTTCTGAAACTCCCCTATTTCAACCATATGCATAGGTATATTCCGGCGCTTATCCGCCGCATGGGCGGTGACGTGCGTATTTCTGTGGTTAATCACAGAGACAGACAAGCCGGTATTTCCAAATATACCGCCTGGAATCGACTCTGGGTGGGAATAGTCGATATCCTCGGGGTGATGTGGTTGATTCGCCGTGCCAAAATAGCCGAGATAGACAGCATTGAATACAGCCGCCGGGACTAAGCTGAAGCGCCTGCTAAAGACACTGTTGTTGCTCTCTGTCTTGCTTGGGCTGATGTTGGCCGTTCAGGCCGGCTGGTTTGAGCATCTCACCGACAGTAATTGGGTTGCCAACTTTATTCATCGCCAAGGGCCTGCCGGAGTGGCGTTACTGTTTGCTGTGGGCGCTCTGTTTACCGCTGTGGGCGGCCCGAGGCAGATCATCGCATTTGTTTTCGGCTTCGCGCTTGGGGGGGCTGTGGGCGCCCTGTTTTCCACCTTTGCCGCCTTGGCGGGGTGTCTCCTCAGCTTTTATTGTGCCCGTTTGACGGTGCGCGAGTTTCTAAAGAAGCGCTTTGGGTCGCGGCTGCAACGTTTTGAACAACTGATCATTCATCGCACCTGGCTTAAAGTTTTAATGATCAGGCTGTTACCTGTTGGTAGTAACCTGTTGACCAACCTTTTCGCCGGGGCAACCCGGGTGCCTGCGGGCGGTTTCTTAATCGGCAGTTTCATCGGCTACCTGCCGCAGATGCTGATCTTTGCCTATGCGGGAGCCGGCTTGGGCTTGTCTGATCAGTATCAACTCGGTATCAGCCTGGTGTTATTGCTGCTTTCCAGCGCCATAGGAACTTACCTTTACCGTAATCGCCTGAGCCGTCAGGTGGATGATTTGGTTACAGATAAACAGGGGCTTTGATGAATTGGCTGCGTAGCTACTTTGACAGTGATGATTACACAAAAGTGTTTTGGGCACTGTTCTGGCTGACCCTGTTTATTATGTTATTGGGAATAGGATTCCGCTCTCCCTGGCCTGCCGACGAGCCTAGATTTGTCGAAGTCGCCAGAGAAATGGTCAGCAGCGGTCAGTGGTTGTTTCCCAGCCGTGGTGGCGAATTCTATCCGGACAAACCGCCGGTTTTCATGTGGGCCATAGCACTTTGTTACGCCTTGATTGGAGACCTCAAGCTGGCCTTCTTACTGCCCAATGCCCTGTGTGGTTTGCTGACCGTGATGCTGGTCTACGATCTGGGCGCCAGACTTTGGAATGTTCGCACCGGGCGCAACGCCGCTCTGCTACTGATGTTGGTGCCGCAGTTTTTGATGCAGGCCAAGAATGCCCAGATAGATGCCATGGTGATGTGCTGGATAACCTTGGGGTGCTATGGCCTCTTGCGCCATTTCCTCAAGGGACCCAGTTGGGGCTGGTATTTTGCCGCTTGGGGCTTTATGGGGCTGGGAGTTATCACCAAGGGAGTTGGGTTTCTGCCCTTGCTGCTGCTGTTGCCGTTGGGGGTGTACAGTTGGCAAAAGGGCTTGTGGCGAGAGAGTTGGCGCTGGCGAATAGTATTGGGGCCGATTGTTATGCTGGCCGTAATTGCGCTCTGGTTGGTTCCCATGGTGCTGACGGTTCAAGCATCGGCCAGCCCGGAACACCTGGCATATATGAACAATATTCTGTTTAAGCAGACGGGTGAGCGTTACGTCAACGCCTGGCATCATATCAAGCCTTGGTATTTCTTTGTTTTCAGTGTCATTCCCTGGCTCTGGTTCCCGCTGCCCCTATTGGCATTGGCTTACGGAAAGCGACTCTGGACAGCCATCAAGGCAGATCCAGGCATTGCCGTCTTGCTGTTATGGGTCTTGCTGGTGGTGGTGTTTTTCAGCATCAGCCCAGGTAAGCGTAATGTCTATATTTTGCCGGCACTGCCGATGGCTGCGCTGGCCATTGCCGCAACACTGCAGGGAGCACAGTTGTGTCTGTGGTTTGAGCGCTTGGTGTCCGCCTTGTTGTGGTTGTTGGGTGTCTTGCTGCTGACTCTGGGCGTGCTGGCATTGCTGCACCATCCCAAATTGCTCGAGAGACTGGCGGACTATACCGATGATCTCACTGGTATCGGCTACCTGTTTATGGTGCTCGGTTCCTCCTGGCTAATTTTGATTTGGTGGTTAAGGAAGCAGCCTTCGCTGCTCCGCTCCGGTGTGGTGACTATTCTTGGTTGGGTCTTGGTCAGCACCTGGGGTTATCTGTTGCTCGATGAAATACGTACTCCCAAGGCCTTGATGCAGTACACTGCCGAGGTGATAGGTGAAGATGCCGAGCTTGGGCTGATCCGCTTTAAGGAGCAGTTTATTCTGTTTTCTCCCATGAGTATTACCCACTTCAGTTATCTGGCTTCCACTGCCGAGCAGGAGCGCAGGGCCTGGCAGTGGCTGCAACAAGGTAAACAACGCTATCTTCTGGTTCCCGGTGGGATAACGCTTGATTGCTTTGATATGAGCAAGGGCCAGAACGTGGGCACAGCCCACAGAGAGGAGTGGTATTTACTTGGGGCATCGGCGAGTTTACCCGAGTGTCAGGCTCCCAAGACCATGGTCAGTTACCACACGCCGTATCCGGGACAGTGGATGCGGGAATAGTCTTGAGTCAGCGCGTTTGGCACAGGCTGCAAAACACTGTAGTGCGCTGTCCCAGGCGTATTTCGGATAACATATGGCCGCATTGGGTACAGGTTTCCCCACCGCGGCCATAGACGTGCAGCTTCTGGGCAAAGTAACCCGGTTTACCTTCGGCATTGGTGAAGTCTTTCAGTGTGGTGCCGCCCTGTTTGATGGCCTGAGCCAGGATCAGCTTTATCTCGGCGACCAGCACTGTCAGCCGCTCTTTATCCACTTTACCGGCTTCGGCCTGCGGGTGGATCCCGGCGGCAAACAGGGCTTCGTTGGCGTAGATATTACCAACACCCACCACAATGGCATTGTCCATCAGACAGAGCTTTATCGCCTTCTTCTTGCCTTTGAGCGCCGCGTGCAATTGCTCGACATTGAAGGCATCCGTTAAAGGTTCGGGGCCCAGTTTGGCCAGCAGCGGATGTGCCGTTTCCGGCAACTCGCACCAGAGCCAGGCCCCGAATCTGCGCGGATCGTTGAACCTCAGCACCCGGCCGTTTTCCAGCTCCAGATCTATATGATCGTGTTTCTCCGCCGGTGTGCTACGGGGCAAAATCCGCAGGCTACCGGACATCCCCAGATGCACTATGCAGGTACCGGCATCTGTATCCAGCAGTAGGTATTTGGCGCGGCGGCGCACGGCTCTGATGGTCTGTCCTATGATATTGCGGGCCGTTTCGGGTACCGGCCAACGCAGTGACGGATTACGAACGATAAGGTTACTGACGGTCTGATCAACAAGATACGGCGCAACCCCGAGGCGGGTCACTTCCACTTCCGGCAATTCTGGCATAAGGCTCTCTGCTCTATCAGCTTGTGGATACACTCAGCAGAGGTACAACACCACTTCTGAGGCTGGGGGGAATAAGATACCAGTTCCCGGCGGCAGATTTAAGCAGTCCCTGATGGGGATAGAACAGCCAAAGTTGTGGCTCGGCAGCGCCGCTGACTTTCAGCAGCAACTCTCGTGGCCGCTCATTTTGGGTGAGTTCAGGCTTACTGGCCAATGGTGATACCCGAATACTGAGCCAGGCTTGACTCCAGTCGGCGCAATTGAGCACCTTGGGGTCACACTGCCATTGACCATTGGCGGCCTGTGCCAACCAGATCCCGTCCAGTTGCAGCTGTTGCAGTTCAGTATGGCTGTCAAACAGCTCGCGGGTATCGGGCACCGAGTTCATGCGTTTATCCAGCAAGGTCAGTACCGACACCATCAAAATGGAGGCCAGAATAATGATGTTATTCCACTGTTTGCGGGTCAGTGCCATGGGCAAAAATAGTTTGATTGAGGTCTAATCGCCAGTGTAGCACGGTGGCAGGTATCAGCCACCCGTGCTGTTCATAAACCTCAGGATCTGCACCTGATTGGGATCGTCGAAGTGATGCTCCTTGGGCTTGCGCTGAATCGCCTCGAAGATAGCTTGCTTCAACACGTCTATGTCACCTGGATGGCTGCGGATGATCTGCTTCAGATCCAGCGAGTGTTCATTCCCCAGGCACAGCAGCAAGCGGCCTTCGGCCGTGACTCTGACCCGGTTGCACTCATGGCAAAAGTTATGGCTGTGGGGTGAAATAAAACCTATATGGATAGGGCTGTCGGTCATGCTGTAGTAACGTGCCGGGCCGCCGGTACGCTTGGATGACAGGCTCAAGGGCCAGCGTTGATTGATAATTTCCCTGACATCACTGCTGCTCATGTGTCTTGGCAGAGAACGCTCTTCCATCACACCCAGAGGCATCTCTTCGATAAAGGCGATATCCAGCTGCTTTTGACGGCAATACTCCAGCAGATCGATAATTTCGTTTTCGTTGCGTCCCTTGAGGATCACGGCGTTGATCTTGATCCTGTCAAAGCCGGCCGCCTTGGCGGCATCTATGCCCTTGAGCACTCGCTCCAGCTTGCCGTTGCGGGTCAGGGTGGTGAAGAGTTCGCTCTTTAGGGTATCCAGGCTGATATTGAGGCGGTTCAAGCCGGCGGCTTTCAGCACCGGAGCCAGTTTGGCCAGCCTGGAGCCGTTGCTGGTCATGGAAAGATCTTTGAGCCCGGGTAATGCCGCGAGCTGCGCCACCAAACGGTCGCAATCGCTGCGTACCAAGGGTTCGCCGCCGGTGAGGCGTATCTTGCTGACGCCAAGCTCGGTAAAGGCGCGGCCGATAAAAGCCAGTTCCTCCAGACTCAATACCTGTTCCCGCTCCAGAAAACAGGGATCTTCACTCATGCAATAGATGCAGCGAAAATCACACCTGTCGGTAATGGAGAGGCGCAGATATTCTATTTTGCGGCCAAAGCCGTCACTCAGGCTGTTCAAGGGCAGCCTCAGAGCAGGTCTGCAAACGGGTGTACATAGACGGTTTCACCCGCCTCTATGCGTTCATCGGCCTCGCCGATAATCACCAAACAGTTGGCCTTGACCATGGAGCTGAGCATGCCTGAGCCCTGGGCACCGGTCGTGCGTACGTGCAATTGACCGTCATCTCCCAGGGTCATGATGCCGCGGCTGAATTCGGTGCGGCCGCTGCGGCTGCGCATGGCTTCATCGGCAATCGCCGGCAAAAGTCTTGGCTGCCAGCTTGGTTCACCGGCCAGTTTACGCAATGCAGGTTGAACAAACATCAGGAAAGAGACCATCACGGCCACAGGATTGCCGGGCAAGCCGAAGAACAATGTTTGGTTTATCTTACCGAACGCCAATGGGCGTCCCGGGCGCATATTGATGCGCCAGAAGTTGATTTCTCCCAGCTTGGCCAGCACTGTCTTGATATAATCGGCATTGCCGACAGACACCCCGCCTGAGCTGATGATCACATCGGCCTGAGTCGCCGCCTGGCTCAATGTTTGGCTTAGAACCGCTTCTGAGTCTTCGATGATCCCCAAGTCCAGCACTTCACAGCCCAGACGTTTGGCCATCGCCTTGATGGTATAGCGGTTGGAGTCGTAGATGCAGTTGGCCTTCAGCTCAGTGCCGGGTTGGCTGACTTCATCGCCGGTGGAGAATACGGCAATTCTGGGGCGGCGCTTGAGGGGCATCTCAAACAGACCCAGCGAAGCCAGCAGGCCTTGCTCGGCAGCGCCCAAACGTGTGCCACTGCCAAGGGCAACAGCACCTTGGGCAATATCTTCACCCGCCAGACGCACGTGCTGGCCGCGGTAGATTTTGCCACTGAAGCTGACCTTGCCATCGGTTTCGGTGGCAAGCTCTCTGGGTTGAATGGTATCTGCACCCAGAGGAACCGGCGCACCTGTCATAATTCGCACCGCTTCACCCGGCTGCAACTGGCCAGAATATTGATGACCGGCAAGCACTTCTCCTTTCAGCTCAAAGGGTTGTGACATGTTGTCTTGAAACGCGAAGGCGTAACCATCCATTGCCGAGTTGGTCTGCTGTGGCACATTCACAGGTGATATTGCATCCTGGGCCAGAATACGGTTGTCGGCCTCATCGAGCGTCAACAGCTCTGTCTCTGTGACGGGTTTGACTTGCTCCAGGATATGGTCAATGCCTTGACGTACCGACAGATTCTGTTCACTGCCGAGCTCACAGGCGCTTAAGGGCAGGGCTCTTGCTGAAGAGGGCTTGGATTCGGGGCGATAATCGCGAACATACTGCTGCACAAAATCAGCAATTTGCGCCACATTGTTGAGATCCAGGCGGCGGATCTCCCCTGGCAGCTTGGTTTCGTCACAGCAGGCGATTGCGAGGATATTGGGATCCTCGGTATGGATAAAGGGTTTGCCGTGGGCGGATCGATGTAATTCAATCTTGGGCAGCGCCAGTTTCTTGAAGCCTTCCACCAACACCAGATCGGCCTTGTCCTGTTCCAGCTGGCCGAGTAGATGCAGCAGATCCGGATCTCTGTCCAGCGGATCTTCTGTCATCAAGGCCCAACGTACATGGGAGGCCACCAACATCTGTCTGGCACCGGCTTTGCGCATCTCATAGCTGTCTTTACCCGGCTCATCGATATCAAAGTTGTGATGGGCGTGTTTGATCACTGCCAGTCTCAAACCACGACGATTCAGCTCAGGGATCAACTGTTTCAACAGTGTGGTCTTGCCTGTGCCGCTATAGGCACAGAAGCCCAACACGGGAATGGACAGGGGATTGGTAAAGACAGTGCTCATAGAAACCTCTTAAGCTTGGGATATTTCCGCCGCGAGTTGTTGTTTTTGTTCGCTGGTATTGATGTTAATAAAGGCGTTGGGTTGATCGGCGAACGACTCGACCACCACAGGGTGCTCGCTGTACCAGAGATCGATTCGGCGCCTGCCTGAATCGAGAAACGCCTGCATCGAATCCCTCACCGTTGGTTTGAGCAGCATAACCACCGGCTGCTCCCGCTCGCCATCGGATGCCACGGCGAGATCCGCCTCTGACGCCAGCAGCTTTTGCGTCATGCGCTCAACCAGATCTTTGGGTAGCAAAGGGCAGTCGCAAGGCACCACCAACAGCAGCTCGGCGTCTGTCTTATCCAGGGCGCTGATCATCCCGGCCAACGGCCCGGGATAGCCTTGTTCCAGGTCGGCAATGACCGGAAAACCGAACTCAGCATAACGTGTTTGATTGCGGTTGGCGTTGATCAGGATCTGATTCACCTGAGGTTTTACCCTGTCGATAACATGGGCAATCATGGGACGCCCCAGCAGATCCACCAGGCCTTTGTCTTCTCCGCCCATGCGTCTGGCCATGCCTCCGGCGAGGATTACCGCATCAATGCGCTGCGACATAACTTTTCTCCTGCAATTCCTCGGTCGCTAAACTCAAATTGGCCGAGGGTGTCAGTTGTTGTGATTCTATGTGCCAATGTTGATGGCAAAGGGTTGTCAGTTCTGAGTGCTGGTGGCTGCTGATCAGCAGCCCTGTACCTTGTTGCTTCAACTCGGCAATCATAGCAAAAACGGTTTGCTGCGAGGCTCTGTCCATATTGGATATGGGTTCATCGAGCATGAGTAATTTGGGTTTCAACAGCCAGGCTCTGGCCAGTGCCAGTCGCTGTCGCTCACCGCCGGACAGCGTTGAGGCGTTGGCCGTCAGCAACTCGCCAAGTTGAGCATGTTCTATCGCGCTCTGCATTCTAACGCGTTGTTCTGTCTTATCCAGGCTGCTGTATCTCTGCGCCAGTTGCAGATTGTAGCTGACATTGCCCTCAAACAGATATGGGTGTTGATGCAGGTAGATGGCCTTGCCGAGCAAGGTATCACCTCGCCACCAGGGGGAAGGTGTAAATCCTTGGGTATAGATGGTGCCAGCGCTGGGTTTGAGTAAACCGGCCAGCAGCTTCATCAGAGTCGTTTTGCCGCAGCCATTGTCACCCTGAAGATAGATGACTTCGCCCTGACAAAACTCCAGTTGCCGGGCGCGAAATAATAGGCGTTCACCAAAACGCATCTCAAGATCCTGGGCTATCAGCTTTATCATCACGCGTCCTAATGGCTTCTGGGATTGGCCCTGCCACGCAGAGTCCCCAGAGCAAAATTCAGTATCAGTGCCAGCACCAGCAGCACCAAGCCAAGGGCTATCGCCTGGGCAAAGTTGCCTTTACTGGTTTCCAGTGAAATCGCGGTGGGAATGTTACGGGTGACATGGGCTATGTTGCCACCAACCATCATGGAACAGCCAACTTCGGTAATGATGCGGGAAAACGCCGCGATAATCGCCAGTAACAGTGGCACTCTCAGTTCGCGACAAACTACCCAGATGGCCGAGGTCCAGCTGGCACCCAGAGTGCGGCAGGTTTCCCAGGCTCGGCGATCGACACTGGTGAAGGCGGCATGGCTCATGGCTATCAGTACTGGGGCGCAGATCATCATCTGCCCGAGGATCATCCCCTTCTGGGTAAAGAGCCAGCGCAGGTCGCCCAGGGCGCCGTTACGGGTCAGCAGTAGATAGGCCAGCAGGCCGACTACCACGGTGGGAATAGATTGCAGGGTTTGTACCAGATTGGTCACCAGCCAGCGGCCGGGGAATTGCACAAACGCCAGGGCGAACCCCAGTATCATGGACGGCAGCAAGGTAATCAGCAGTGCCGCGAAAGATACCGAGAAAGAGACGGAGATAATAGACCAGACTTCGGGGTCTCTGGAAAACAGCAGGCCGAGGGCCTGCTGTATAAGGGCTAACCAGCCTTCACTCATTTGCCGTAAGTTGCCTTGAACAGTTGTTCACCTTGAACTTTATAGCTGTTGATCATGCTTTGTGCTTCTTTGCTAATCAACCAATCACTGAAGGCGCGTGCACCTTTGTGATTCAGATCCGGGTATTTGGCAGGGTTGATCAGGATAACCTGGTAAGGATTGGCCAAGGTGGCACCGCCGTCGAAGTCGATACCCAGGTCCAGTTTGGCCTTGTAAGCCACGAAAGTACCACGGTCAGACAGGGTATAACCTTGCAGTTCGTTGGCCATCAGCAGAGTTTTGCCCATGCCCTGGCCTACAGAGGTGTAACCTTTGAAGTCTGGAGTCACGTTGGCGGCTTTCCAGATCAACAGTTCTTTCTTGTGAGTACCAGAGTCGTCACCGCGAGATACGAAAGGAACGCCTGACTTGGCGATCTTGGCGAAGGCTTCTTCGGCATTTTTGCTGTCACGGGCCTTGGCTGGGTCGTTCTTGGGGCCAAGGATAACAAAGTCGTTTTCCATGATGCCGCGAGGCTCAACACCGAAACCGTCGGCAACGAACTTGGCTTCTGCACCAGGAGCGTGAGTCATCACCAGATCCACGTCACCTTGGGTACCCAGTTTCAGAGCCTTGCCTGTACCTGTGGCAATCACTTGTACTTTATAGCCTGATTCAGATTCAAATTTTGGCAGCAGGTAACCCAGCAGACCTGAGTTTTCAGTACTGGTGGTAGTGGCCAGCTTGATGGTTTCCTGAGCGGAAGCCGGGGCAGAGATCATCAGGCCTGCCGCAATGGCAAGACCCAGCAGTTGTTTCAAGTTCAACATTATTGCTCCTTGGCATGATTTTATAAGTGTGCCGAACCCATAACCCAGCGGGCTGCGGCCTGGTACTCGTTTCCAATAAAGCAATTTAGGTGCCAAAAACGAATGTTTGCCTCAAACTGATATTGTTGGATCCAATATGTGAGCTGGATCCCAAGCTTGGTAAATAAGTATCAGACAAATTGTCCCAGTAACACTTTTCTCTGGTTCATAGTGACCAGTTTTTACCATCTCAGTGATAGAATCTATAGCAATTGAGTCAAAATGTCCTGAAGCCGACAATATGAGCCAGATAGAAAAGTCACTTAAGTCTAAGCCAATGCCTTCTGCCGTGTCCGTGTTGATCGTCGACGATGAGCCCGGTATGCGTAGTTTCCTCAACAAGGCATTGGCCAAGAAATTTGCCCTGGTAGAAACCGCTTCCAGCATAGAAGAAGCTGAACAACTGCGCAGCCGTTGTCACTTCGATCTGCTGATTGTGGATATACGTCTGCCCGGTCGCTCAGGCATTGAATGGCATGAGGCGCTCGATGATCAAGAGCGGCGCTCCGATATCATCTTTATGACAGGCTATGCCGACATGGAAGTGGCGATTCAGGCTCTCAGGGCTGGCGCCTCAGACTTTATACTCAAGCCTTTCCATCTGGAGCAGATGATGAAAGCGGTTGACCGCTGCATCGAGCGGCGCTTGTTGAAGCGGGAAAACCTGATGCTACGCCGGGAAGTGTCCAGTGGCTATTCCTCCACCATCATAGGCAACAGTGATGCCATGATGGAAGTCAAACGGGTGATAGAGAGGGTGGCGCCGACTAATGCTGTGGTGCTTATCGAAGGTGAATCCGGCACGGGTAAAGAGCTGGTGGCCAGACAGTTGCATCTGCTTAGCGGTCGTCAGGGGCCCTTTGTGCCGGTTAACTGCGGCGCCATCGCCCCCGAGCTGCTGGAGAGTGAACTCTTTGGTCATACGGCTGGTTCCTTTACTGGCGCCAAAGGCAATCGCGAAGGCTTATTCAGCTTTGCGTCTGGTGGCACCATCTTCCTCGATGAAATTGGGGAGATGCCGCTGAAAATGCAGACGGCATTGCTGCGGGTGCTGGAACAAAAGGCGATTCGTCCGGTTGGCAGCGAAAAAGAAGTCAATATTGATGTCCGGGTGATCGCGGCAACCAACCGTAAACTGGCCGAAGAGGTTGAAGCCGGACATTTCCGCCGCGATCTCTTCTACCGTCTCAATGTGCTCGACATAGTGATCCCGCCATTGCGGGAAAGGCCAGATGATGTAGTGGAATTAACCCATCACTTTACCCGCCAGTTGGCCGCAGAGCTCGGGGTTAAAGAGGTGGTCTGGAGCCATGAGGATCTGCTCAAACTGCAACAACATCAATGGCCAGGGAATATTCGCGAGCTGCGTAATATGATAGAGCGCTGCATTCTACTGGGTAAGCCTCCGGCGGAATACTGGAAAGAACAACCCAAGGCCGAACTGAACGCCCAGCCGGGCTATCCCCACGACTGGGCGCTCAAGGATGTGGAAAAAGACCATGTCACAGCTGTTGTCGATACCCATGGCGGTAATAAGTCGGCGGCAGCCAGGGTGCTGGGCGTGTCTCGCAAGACACTGGATCGTAAGTATAAAGAGTGGTTTGACTGCGAGTCGGAGGTTTGAGCTTGTCACTGTTTAAACGACTCTTTGGCCTGAGCTGGCAGCAGCTGCAGGCCAAGGTGCGTTATCGCATCCTGATCCTGACTCTGTTGCCCATCTTGCTGACACTGGTGAGTCTGGTATTTATCACCATTTACTGGAATATCAGCTACACAGGCAAGCAGTTGTTTATGAAGGTCAAGGCCGACCTGACTGTGGCCAATAACACCTTGGATGCCGTGCAGGAACGTCAGGAAAAGCAGCTGGAACATGTGATGCAGTCCTTCGACTTCCAGACTCATTTCCGCTCAATACTCGAAGGTGAACGGCAGAAACAGGCAGAACTGGACGATTTTCTGGAACAACAACGCAAGGCGTTGGACCTCGACTTTCTGCGTCTGGTCAGAATCGCCGATGCCGCGGCCGATCCGGACTTGCGACAGATGCTGCCTTTGGTTCAGGGACAAAGGGCCTATTCCGGGCTGATGGTATTGTCCTCTTCGCGGCTGGCACGAATCGATCCCGAGTTGGCCGAACGAGCCAAGATCCCGGTGATCATGACTCTGAGAGCGCAAAATCCCGATAGAGAAGTAGAAGAGCGGGGCATGCTCAGTCGCAGCCTGCTACCGGTAGCCGATGAAAACGGCAAGGTTGGCTGGTATCTGGATGGCGGGATCCTGTTTAACCGCAACACTCGCATCGTCGACCATATTCGCGATCTGGTTTATGACAAGGGCACGCTGCCGGAACGCTCCATAGGCACTGTGACCATCTTCCTCGACAATATCCGCATCAGCACCAATGTGCCTCTGCATTTCTTCCCCAAAGGGGATGAAAATCGGGGCCGGGCATTGGGTACTCTGGTGTCTGAAGAGGTGCGCCAACAGGTGTTGGTTAAGGGCCAACTCTGGGTCGACAGGGCCTTTGTCTATAATGACTGGTTTATTTCGGCCTATGCGCCGCTGACCGATATCCGTGGCCAGCGGATAGGTATGATCTATTCCGGGTTTTCCGAGTCGCCCTTCATTCACAACTATCTTCTTAATATCATAGAGTTGGGCACCATTTTGATGCTGGTGCTGTTGGTCTCAGGACTCTTGGTTTATCGCGGTGCTTACAGTTTGTTACAGCCGATAGAACGTATTCACCAAGTGGTTAAGGCGGTGCAGTCCGGGCGCAATCTGCGCATCGGTGAGCTGGGACTGGATAGAGACAATGAGCTGGCCAACTTGGCTGAGCAGTTCGACCGCATGCTCGACTTGTTGCAGCGTCGCAATGCACAAATTCAAGCGGCGGCCGAGCAGCTGGAGATGAAGGTCGAGGAACGTACTCGTAGTCTGCAGGAAAAAACCGAAGAGCTGCAGCGCAACGTACAATTGCTGAACGAAACCCGTCAGCAGTTGGTGACCAATGAAAAACTGACCGCCCTCGGGGAATTGACCGCTGGCATTGCCCATGAGATTAACAACCCTACTGCAGTTATCCTCGGCAACATGGAACTGCTGCGGGTGGAGCTTGGCGACAATGCCGAGCAGGTAGAAGAGGAGATAGATCTGATCATCCAGCAGGTGGGGCGTATCAGCACCATTATCCGCAGCTTGCTGCAGTACAGCCGTCCCGGCGAGTTCAATGCGCCGTTGGAGATGCATCAAATTACGCCGATTATCGAAGAGATGCAGCTGTTGGTGCGTCATTCACTGGGTAAGCAGGAAGTGGTGTTGCTGCCTGAGCTGAACGCCAGTTATCCGGTGCAGGTGAATCGGCCGCAACTGCTGCAGGTGCTGATCAATCTGGTGGTCAACGCCGCTCATGCTATGGATGGTAAGGGGCGGATCTGGATCCGCACCTATGACTGGGTGGAGCAGGGTGAACCTGTGGGGATCAAGATAGAGATTGAAGATGAAGGTTCGGGGATCCCGCAAGAACAGTTGGGACGAATATTCGATCCTTTCTATACCACCCGCAAGGATGGTACCGGGCTGGGCTTATCGCTGAGCTACGGCATTATCAAACGCATAGGCGGCACCATAGAGGTTAGTTCGACTGTGGGTAAGGGGACACTGTTCACTGTCAGTATTTACCATCTGGCTAAAGAAGAGCAATCGGGCCCCTATGATGGTTTGCTGTTCGGGTAGGCTTTGGCTTGGCGTGCAGACAAAAAAATAGCCGGGTTATTAACCCGGCCACAAAGAGTGTGTGAGCAATGTCGTGCTTTGCAAACTCAGGAACACCATAACTCTCAGCGGGTAATGCGGGCTTAAAGCTAAGGATGAGTTTTGGAACGCAAGTTAACGATAATGGTTCTCATTTATGTTTGCAACTGTTTTTTGACCTTTGTCGATAAAATTTTCCAGTGCTATTGTTTCTGCCTTGGATGTTCAATTAAAAAAATTAAGTAACATACTAATTTTCAATGTATTTTGTCCTATCCTCTCAGGCCGAGAGATCATTGATCTTTTTAAGGCTACATCCAGATGGCAGTACTTTCGGTTTTGGTACGCCAAAATGCCGACCGGCACGAATGGAGTTAGCCGTGAGGGATAACACAGCTGCTGACTATGAGACGGAGGGGCTCGGACAATGAGGATTAGCCAAAAAAAGAGCCGGGTAATTAACCCGGCCTAAAAGAGTGTGTGAGCAATGTCGTGCTTTGCAAACTCAGGAACACCATAACTCTCAGCGGATACTGTGGGCTTAAAGCTAAGGATGAGTTTTGGAACGCGAAACAAATGATAATAGTTATCATTTGTGTTGGCAACCATTTTTTGTCTATATTCAAGACAAATTTATCTCAGGCCTCAGATACGATTGTCCCCGGTGCTACAAGCCAGGATGCGGCTGATGGCGGCCATGCTCCTGCCACTGCTCTGTTGCCAATGATTGAATACAGCTTGTACCTGGGCCAAGCCGCTCTTTGAGCTGAAGCCTGCGTCCACCAGTTTGTGACTCTTGAGATAGTTTTGAACATCAGCGGTCAACAGGAAGCTGTCTTTACCTATGCCACGCAGAAAATAGGGGCCGGTATTGCCACCCAAGCGTGCACCACGGCGTTTGAGTTCCTGCCACAGTGAGGTGATCTCCTCCACCGGCCAGAGGGCGATATATCGGGCCAGGCTGCCGTGTTCTCTGGCAATATCCTGCACCATGAGCGCGTTATCATAAATGGCCTGGGTCTTTTTCTGGTGGCGAATGAGGCGACTGTCCTCGCCTCTGGCTTGCAACTGCTCGGGGGAGAGCATCAACACTTTCATGGGTTCAAAGCCAAAGAAGGCCTCTTCATAGGCCGGCCATTTGTGTTCCACTACCTTCCAGACAAAGCCGCTCTGAAATACCTGTTTGCTGAGTGCTGACAGTAACTCGGCATCGGTATATTCCAGCAATTCTTCCGTGGAACAGACCCTAGGTAACAGGCTCTCCAGTCGCTCGGCGCCGCCTTTGCGCTCGCAGGCTCTGGCATAGATGGTGGCAAAATCTTCCGGCTTGCTCATATGCTTTCCCTTTTGATTGGCTCAATTATTGCTGCACCAGTGTAATACCAATCGGGATAAAGATGGGAGTGATCAATGATGATTAACAATCACAGTCCCTCACAAGCAAAGGAGGGGACTGTGGCACGTGATATCGGGTATCAGGATTGAGTGAGGCTCTGTTCAAACAGGGCCTTAAGTGAACGCCCTGGGCGCCCCAGCAGACGCTCCAGATCTGTGCTTTGCTGCTGATATTCATCATCGGCTATCGCCTTGGAGTTGTTGGCAAACGCTTTGGCCATATAACCGGGGAGGCCGATCCCGAGGAAAATTTGCTCCAGCTCTGCGACTGAAATGTTTTGCAGCCGAATGTTTTTGCCACTTACCTGCGACAGGTATTGTGCCACCTGGGCCTGGTTCAACAGCTCCGGTCCTGTCAGGGTATAGGTTTGCCCAAGATGGCTGTTGACAGGCGATACTGATGAGAGAATGCCGGCGATGGCCTCTGCCAGATCGGCCTTCCACACAGGGGCAAACAGACCGTTTTCACCGGCATTGAGCATGGTTTCTGTTGCCAGAGTGTGTTCCAACCCGGCCAACTGCAATTCGGCATAGGGACCGTTACGTACCAAGGTGTAAGGCACACCTGAGTGAACTATTGCAGTTTCTGTTGCCGCATGGGGGCGGGCAAAGTCGAATGCCGAGTCCAGGGTCGCCAATTGGAAACTGGTATAAACCAATTGTTCGACAGCAACGGCCTTGGCGGCGCTGAGCACATTCATGTGCTGCTGCAGTCTCTGATCATTGGGTGCATCACCCGAGATCAATAACAGGCGTTTGACGCCCTGCATGGCTTTCGAGAGTGAAGCCGGATCACTGTAATCGGCAAAGACTTTCTCTACATCAGCAAACTCGTTCAATTGTTCAGGGTGGCGACTTGCCAATCTCAACTGTTTGGCAGGAACCTTTGCCAATAAGGCTTGGCTGACCAGACGGCCCAATTGGCCGGATGCACCTAAGATAAGGATCATGTTTTTACTCCAGTAGGTTTATGGCATCAGTGTATCCCCGTGGCGAAAGTTGATAATGAGTGCTTTACTTATCACTTTGGTTATTGAAATTAAACAAAGGTGAGAGATGGATGCGGCACAACTCTATCGTATGTTGGTATTCGCCACTGTAGTGGAGCAGGGATCGTTAACGGCGGCCGCAGAAGTGCTGGGGATCAGCCGCTCCATGGTGAGTCAACATTTGAAGAAACTGGAACAGCGTCTTGGCAGCCGTTTATTGCACAGAACCACGCGCAAGATAGGCTTGAGTGAAGATGGCCAGCAGTTCTATCACTATTGTGCCGAGTTGTTGCAGCTGGCCAAGCAAGCCGAGGCCGTGACTCGCCCCAGTGATCAACAGCTACATGGCAGCTTGCGGATCACGGCACCGGTAGGGATAGGTGAGCTGTCATTGCTGCCCTTGATGGGGGAGTTTCACCAGCGCTTCCCCCATATCCGGCTGACACTGCTGCTGGAGGACAATAAGCTCAATCTGCTGGAGCATAAGATAGATATTGCCATTCAGGCCGGCTGGCCGGAAGACTCTGAATTCAAGGCGATAAAATTGGGCGACTTCGAAGAGTATCTGGTGGCTTCACCCGAGTATCTCAGTCGCCACGGCAAGCCGCTGCATCCGGATAACCTGCATCATCACCAATGGCTGATGCATGCATCGAGTCATTTGCCTCGCAGCTGTACTTTGCACAATAGTCAGGGCGAGCAGTTTCGTATTCGGGTTACCCCCTTTATCAGCTGCAACAGTACCAATGCCATCGCGGCTCTGGCTGCTCAGGGGCTTGGCATAGCCACCTTGCCGGATCATCTTTTGCAAAGGCAATTGGACTCGGGGGAGCTGGAACGTCTGTTACCGGATTATCATCTGCGTGAGGGCGGTATCTATGCCATTCACCCTTACCGTGAGGGGATGCCACCCAGAGTCCGGGTCATGTTGGACTTTCTCAAGCAGAAGTTGGGTCAAACAGAGGGGGGATAATGCCTCGCGGCACTCATGGTACCTGTTCACGCCTTCCCTAAGCGGTAGCCAGCAACTAAAGTTAAAGTTGGTAACCATGGGGATCCCTGTCTATGGAGCTTTACTACCATCCATTGTCGCGTTATTCGCAAAAGGTGCTGCTGGCACTTTATGAAAAGCAGGCAAACTTCTTTCCCCGGGTAACGGATCTGCAGGATCCATTGGAGCGCCAACACTATCTGCATTTCTATCCATCCGGTAAGCTGCCACTCTTGGTGTGTCAGGACGGCAGCCTGTTGCCTGAATCCAGCATTATCATAGAGTATCTGGACAATAAAATGGACGCCGGCACCCGGCTGTTGCCCAAGGAGCCCGAGCTCAATCTGCAAGTGCGTCTCTATGACAGAATTGCCGATAACGACCTCAACAACAGTCTCTATCAGCTGGAGCAGCAATATAGCTTACCGGAAGAACAGCAACTTCCTCTGGTGCAGCGTCAAATTGAAAACCGTCTCAGACTTTGCCTGCGGGCGTTGGACTTACGCCTGGTTGAGCATCATTGGCTGTGCGGAGATGGGTTCACTTTGGCCGATTGTGCCTTAATCCCTTGTCTTGGTTACCTGCAGCGCAGTTTCAACTTGCTGGACTACCAGCATTTGGGGCGCTACTGGCTGCAGGCGCAATTGCGAGGTTCCTGGATGTTAGTGCAGGATGAAGTAACTCTGGCTCAGGAGGAGGCCAGCAGCGGGCTCAGACCCATCCCCTGAACAAGAATTCAGCTGTTGCGGGCCTTTTTGAGATCCAGGAACGACTTCCACTTGATGATCTCCGCCGGTAACTCGGGCGTGGTCTCATCGAACCCGGCTTCCGTCAACAGGTTTTCCGTGGGTACAGGTTTGCGTTTGCAGACGAACAAACCTCTGACATGCACTATGGCATGCAGGCCTCTGTCCGACAGGAAACGTTGCTCTATGTAAAAATACTTTTCATCCCAGCCAACCACGCGAGAAGCAATTTCAAACTGTTGTAATGGCCTGATATCCCTTACATAAGTGAACTCGGCGGCATTGACTATCGGCATCCATTTCAGTTTTAGAAAGCGCTTCAGCAAGCCCATTTCGGCCATCATATAGGTGCGGGCCAGATCCATAAATGCCGGGTAGCGGGAGTTGGTCAGGTGCAGGTTGATGTCACAGTCACTCGGTAAAGCCCGATAACGGATGCGGCTGGTGCCGAGAAAACCGATATCGTTTGCCCGGCGCACTCGCCAGAGCAGCAGCCAAAACAGGCGAAAGTAGAGGTTCATCAAAGGGTCCAAGAGTTGAGAGGCATTAAAGGCTACCAAAGGTCATACCAGACGGCAAGCGAGAACTGGCTCACAAAAAAGGCGCCCTAAGGCGCCTAATCAATTGCTTCAGTCTCAGGCTTGGATCCCTGAGTGACGCAGCAGTGCGTCTATGCTGGGCTCGCGGCCACGGAAGCGGGTAAATAGCACCATCGGCTCTTCACTGCCGCCCATCTCAAGTATGTTGTGCAGGAAGTCGCGTCCTGTGCTCTCGTTGAAAATACCTTCCTCCTCGAAACGGGAGAAGGCATCGGCAGACAACACCTCGGCCCACTTGTAGCTGTAGTAGCCGGCGGCATAACCTCCGGCAAAGATATGGGCGAAACCGTTCTGGAAGCGGTTGAACTCAGGCGGTGTGACCACGGCCACCTGGCGTCGAACCTCATCCAACATCTGCTGAATATGGGCGCCCTTGGCCGGATCAAACTCCTGATGCAGGCGGAAGTCGAACAGGGAGAACTCCAGTTGCCGCAGCATCATCATGCCGGACTGGAAGTTCTTGGCGGCCAGCATCTTGTCCAGCATCGCCTTGGGCAGCGGCTCCCCGGTCTGATAATGGCCGGAGATCTCCGCCAGCGCCTCTTCGGCCCAGCACCAGTTCTCCATAAACTGGCTTGGCAGCTCCACGGCATCCCAAGGTACGCCGTTGATGCCGGAAACCCCGCCGACATCGATGCGGGTCAGCATATGGTGAATACCATGACCAAATTCGTGGAACAGGGTAGTGACTTCGTCATGGGTAAACAGCGCCGGCTTGTCACCCACAGGGCGATTGAAGTTACAGGTGAGGTAGGCTACCGGCTTTTGCAGGCCTGTGGCCGTCATCCTCCGGGTTCGGCAATCATTCATCCAGGCGCCGCCCCGCTTGCCTTCACGGGCATAGAGGTCCAGATAGAAGCTGCCTCTGTGTTCGCCCTCGGCATCCAAGATGTGGAAAAAGCGCACATCTTTATGCCACTTGTCGAAATCCTGCTGCTCTTTGACATCCATGCCGAACAAGCGCTTGATGGTGTAGAACAGGCCGCTGAGCACCTTGTCTTCGGGGAAGAAGGGACGTAGCTCTTCCTGAGATATCTCATACTTGTGCTGCTTGAGTTTTTCGCCGTAGTAACCCAGATCCCAGGCCGCCAACTCGGTTACACCATAATGCTCCTTGGCAAACTCCTTGAGTTCGGCCAACTCGGCTTTGGCCTGAGACTTGGAGCGCAGCGCCAGCTCATTGAGGAAGGCGATAACCTGCTCGGGCGATTGCGCCATCTTGGTGGCCAGGGACTTATCGGCATAGGTATCAAAGCCCAGTAACTGTGCCAACTCATGGCGCAGGCTCAGGATCTCGTCCATCAGCGGGCCGTTGTCGAACTCACCGGCATTGGGGCCTTGATCCGAAGCGCGGGTAACAAAGGCGCGGTAACACTCTTCACGCAGACTGCGGTTGTCGCTATAGGTCATGACCGGCAGATAGGATGGAAAATCCAGGGTGAATAGCCAACCTTGCTGCTCTTTGGCCTCGGCCATCGCCTTGGCGGCGGCAATGGCTGACTCTGGCAGACCGGCCAATTCGGCTTCATCGGTAACCAGCTTGCTCCACGCATGTGTGGCATCCAGCAGTTGGTTGGAATAGGTGCTGCTGAGTTCGGACAGGCGCTTTACAATCTCTCCATAGCGGGCTTTTTGTTCATCATTGAGGCCTATTCCCGACAGTTCGAAGTCTCTCAGGCTATGTTCTATCACAGTCTGTTGTGCCTGGCTGAGCTGGGCAAATTCCGCCGAGGCCTTGAGCTCTTTATAGGCCTGATACAGGCCCTGATGTTGGCCGACAAAGGTGCTGTACTCAGACAACAATGGCAGACAGGCATCGTGGGCAGCGCGCCATTCTTCATTGCTGAGTACTGAATTCATATGGGAAATCGGCGACCAGATCTGACTCAGCTCATCGTCCACCTGCTCCAGGGGGGCCACCAGGTTCTCCCAAGTGAAGGGGCCTCCTGCGGCCAGCACGGCTTCTATTTTATCGCGGCACTTGGCTATGGCCTGTTCGACCGCCGGTTGAATGTGCTCGGCCTTGATACTGGAAAAGGGTGGCAGCTCCTGTGCTGTCAGCAGCGGATTGGTCATTGTCTGTCCTCTCTTTGGGCGTGGGCCATAGGGCCTGCATTGGGTGCCTGGTCTTGCCGCCATGGCGGCGAATATTCAGGGGCGTGGCTAATAGATAAGGGTTCCGCTTTGATTTATCAAGGTGATCAAAGCGATTGGTGCCATCGCATGAGTCATGCCGTTGTGAAATTGAGCTATGGCCGACAGTAAACTGAATGCTCACTATCAATGCACAAAAAAGAGATAAATGATAACTGGATCTAAAACACGATTCGTTATCGTTTATCTCTAGGGGAGGTTGTTTAAAATGGGCTTTACTTTGTAAGTTTGGCAAGTTTTATGCGTTATCCCCTCTCATTGCTGGCACTCCTGTGCTGCAATCCAACATTGGCCGATGAGGCCACCGCAACTCAACTCACACTGGGTTGGGACAATCACTATGTTACTCAAGGGCGTGACAACCTGTCATCGGGTGGGATTGCCTGGAGTGGTCTTTACCATAGCCGTGGTGGATTGAGTGCCTTTGCCTTGTTCGGCCGCGCCGACAGTGTTAACTATGCTGAACTCGATGTCGGCCTTGAGTATGGCTTCAACTTATTTGAGTCTTTGGAAGCCAATATTGGTATTCAAAGGCTGGAATTTTACGGTGATGAGCGTGCCCATGACAATGAAGTGTATGCCTATCTCGCCTATCAGGGGCTGAGTTGGCTGACACCATCGATTAACTATACCTATGCCACAGAAGCCTCTGGTTATTTTGTTGAGTTGAGTCTGCACAGCCATTGGCAAGTGAACGAGCAACTGACTCTGACCCCCTATGTGACCCAGGGATTCGACTTTGGCTATGCCAGCCAGACCCATGATGGCCCCAATCATCTGCAGTTTGGTGTAGAGGCATGCTACTCATTAACCTCTTCTTTGGTGGCTTCCTTGCATTTGAGTCACAGCATAGCGGAGGATGATATCAAGCAGCAGGCGCAAGAGGAGGATTGGCATGGTGACCTGGATCAGTCTTATGCCGGCTTGCATCTGCAGTGGCAGTTTTAAACTGGCTAACATTCACCGCAGCTTCTAGACTCTGATGTGAAGACAAACAGCGTCGAAGGATCGATGCGGGAGTACAGGGAATGTTAACCTACAGAATTGGCGGGCTTTGCTGCCTGCTCCTTTGGTTGGGAGTCGCCCCATTGGCTGAATCCCAGGCCGAATCAAGCTCAGACCTGAATCCAGACCTGAAGCTAGTGTCGAGTTCAGAGCCCTCAATAGATAAGCAACTCAGCAACCCGGACAAAGAGTCTGGTTCGCTCCCTCTGGGGTTAGTGCTCGACAGCGAGGGCAATCCTATTGCCATTCCACAGCAGTTTGAAGCCGCACTTGAATATGAGTCTGCGCCCTTGCCCAAGGCCTCGCGCGACAGTAAACCAACGAAATCCCGAAAAAAGAAGCCATCCAAGCCTCGCCGCCAAGTCGCCGATGATCCCAGTTGTCGCTGGTTGGATAAGCGAATGACAGAGCTGGAGCGGCGCCTCAGGCAGAAAGATTCCCACACTGCCAGATTTTTGCAGGCTGAACTCGGCGAGCATCAACAGCAGTTTCGTTGCCTCAAGTGCTCAGGTTCAGGACCAGATACTCAGGATTATTCGCGCTGCACCTTGTATCACTGAAATTTTTACCGGCAGACTCTGGTCTGGTCACTTGATCTGAATCCCCCTACAATGGCTTAAAAATATCCCGCCACGCGGGAGGTCGCCCTGCTGGGCGAAAGAATCTGTATCAATCGACGGAGATAAACATGGCACAACATTTTGACTATATCTGCCTGGGTGCGGGCAGCGGTGGTATTGCGTCAGCCAACAGAGCCGCCATGCGTGGCGCCAAGGTGTTGCTGATTGAAGCCAAACACCTGGGTGGTACCTGCGTCAACGTCGGCTGTGTGCCCAAGAAGGTCATGTGGTATGGTGCCCAAGTGGCCGAAGCCATGCATCTCTATGCCAAAGATTATGGTTTTGATGTCAGCGTCAACCAGTTTGACTGGAACACCCTGGTGGCCAGTCGTGAAGCCTATATCGAACGGATCCATGGCTCCTATGAACGCGGTCTGGCCAACAACAAGGTCACTGTGGTTAACGGCTATGGCCGCTTTGTTGATAACCACACCATTGAGGTCGACGGCGAACACTACAGTGCCGAGCATATTCTGATCGCGACCGGTGGCGAGCCCAGCATTCCCGACATTCCCGGGGCAGAACATGGCATAGACTCGGACGGTTTCTTTGCCCTGCGTGAACAGCCCAAGCGGGTAGCTGTCGTGGGTGCCGGTTATATCGCGGTGGAAATTGCCGGTGTATTGCATGCCTTGGGCAGTGAAACCCATCTGTTTGTACGCAAACATGCGCCGCTGCGTAACTTCGACCCCATGCTCTATGAAACACTGATGGAGTCCATGGCCAGCGAAGGGCCTTCGCTGCATACCCAGAGTATTCCCAAGGAAGTGCGTAAAAATGCCGATGGCAGCCTGACTCTGGTGCTGGAAAACGCTGAAGAGTACACAGTGGACTGCCTGATCTGGGCCATAGGTCGGGCACCGGCCACAGGCAATATCGGCCTTGAAAATACCGATGTGCAGTTGGATCCCAAGGGATATGTGATAACTGATGCCCAGCAAAACACCAGCGCCAAAGGGGTTTACTGTGTCGGTGACATCATGGCGGGCGGAGTGGAGCTGACACCGGTTGCCGTAAAGGCGGGTCGCTTGCTGTCAGAGCGTCTCTTTGGCGCCATGCCGGATGCCAAGATGGACTATGACTGCATCCCGACTGTGGTCTTCAGCCACCCGCCAATTGGCACCATGGGGCTGACAGAGCCTGAGGCCAAAGAGCGCTTCGGTGAGGATCAGGTTAAGGTCTACACTTCATCCTTTACCTCCATGTACACTGCGGTTACTGCGCACCGTCAGGCTTGTAAGATGAAGCTGGTTTGTGCCGGCGCCGATGAAAAAGTCGTCGGGATCCATGGTATCGGCTTTGGCATGGATGAAATCCTTCAGGGCTTTGGCGTTGCCATCAAGATGGGCGCCACCAAGGCTGACTTTGATGCCGTGGTCGCTATCCATCCAACGGGCGCAGAAGAGTTTGTTACTATGAGGAGTTAATGTAGAAAGCCTACCTACACACGTTCGTACTGTAGAAAAACTGAGAGGCCAGAGCATCGTTCTCTGGCCTTTATTGGCTCATCGATACTAAAACGTTTATGCCCAAAAGTGATTTAGTAGCGTGACTTTAGGCTCACTCTGAAACGCAACGATTTGACCCAATTTTAGTAATGCTACAAAGTAGCTTGTTAATATCGGATAAAATTTGAGTCAGGGATTAAAAGTGAAAATAAAAAACGTACGAATTAAAAACTATCGTCTGCTCAAAGATGTGTCATTTTCGATTGATGAAAAAACAACTCTTATTGTTGGACGTAACAATACTGGGAAAACTTCATTTGCGGAGGCTTTTCGCAGTTTTCTGAATCCTGCCGGTCCCAAGGTGCGTTATGAGGATTTCAATCAATCCTGTCTGACAGGTTTCGAATATGCACTGAATGCTCTGCAATGCGGTGCTGAAGATGACGTTGTGAGGCCGATGCTTCCAACAATCGAGCTAGAGTTACTCATTAATTATGAAGAAAATGCAGATGAATATGGTGTTCTGGGCGATTTTATTATCGATTTTGACGACCAATTATTTGAAACAATTATCCTGATTTCTTATCAATTAAAAGATGGCAAGATCAGCGATTTTTTTAATGAGCTCGATAGCGTCAACAGAAAGCAATATTTCTTGGATCTTAGAGCTAGGATAGAGCATTACTACGAGGCTACTGTTTACGCGGTCGAGCCTACAAACCTGCACAACAAAGCTCGGCTTGAGTTTGCGTCATTTAAAAAATTGCTGCTGTCGGGACTGATAAATGCGCAACGTGGTTTAGATGACGAAACGCACAATGAACGTGATGTGCTTGGTAAATCGTTAGGTAATATTTTCAAAAGTGCGAGTAGCGTTGGAGCGCCTGAAGCTTTTAAGGCGCAATCAGCTGAAATCAATACTGTCGTTGAAGGATTGCAGGAAATCGTTGATACTGATTTTCAACAGAGAGTTCAAGCATTACTGCCGACTTTGAATATTTTTGGATATCCGGGCTTGCATGATCCAAATTTAAGCGCCGCAACAGAACTCAATGTGAAATCACTGCTGGAAAGTCATACCCGAGTTTATTATCAACGAGATGATCATTTCACATTGCCTGAAACCTATAACGGGCTGGGAATGCGGAATCTAATTTTTATCCTCTTCCGAATTTATGAATATTTCCGTGAGTTTCAAAGCCATCAAACGCCACCGAAAGGGCATGTGATTTTCATAGAAGAACCCGAAGCACATCTTCATCCGCAGATGCAGGAAGTATTTATTCGACAACTGGAACAAATCGTCGAACAGTTCCAGCGCGAGCTAAATTCTCAGCAGGTGTGGCCTGTACAATTTATCGTGAGTACTCATTCCTCGCATATTGCCAACGAAGCTGATTTTAGCAAAGTTCGTTACTTCCTTTCCAAAAATGGAAACGAGACCAAAGTTAAGGATCTAGGCGTTGCCTTCCAAAGTGACGAGGCAGCTGGCGACAGAGAGTTTTTGCATAAGTACCTGACGCTCACAAAATGCGACCTGTATTTCGCGGACCGAGCGATCCTCGTTGAAGGGGCGACTGAAAGGATATTGTTGCCTCAAATGATTAAAAAAATTGACGCAGCTTTAGGCACTAACTTAAGGCAGAAATACCTGTCAGTCGTCGAAATTGGTGGCGCTTATGCTCACCACTTCTACAAATTCATAGATTTCCTTGAACTTAAAACCCTCTTTATTACTGATCTAGACGCAGTTGATTCAAAACAGCATCATGCCGCTGTAATGGTGAGTCAAGGTGATAGGTCGAGTAACGTTGGCATTTCAAGATGGTTTGGCGGGAATGGTTATTCTGACTTAGCGACTGTTAGAGCTAAAGATTCAGGTTCTAAAATTTTTGGATGTCGGCGACTTGCATTTCAGGTAGATGAAGATGTTAGTGGTTTATGCGGCCGTAGCTTTGAAGATGCATTTATCTTGGTTAATAGTCAGTTATTCGAGCTAAATAACTTAACTGGTCCCGATCTTGAAAAAGCTGCTTTTGACAAGGCAAAAGATATCGGCAAAAGTAGCAAAGCTGATTTTGCTATTAAATATTGTATGAGTAATACGGATTGGCTCGTCCCCAAGTATATCCAAGAAGGGTGCGCATGGTTAGACGAAGCTCCGGCAGTTGCTGCAGGAGTTCAATCATGACTGTACTGAGCCCCGCAGCACAGGCGTCAGCAGAGACGCTTGAAAGCTTGAGAGGTTGTATTGATCAAGGGCAGTGTTTCAGATTGGAAGCCGGTGCCGGAGCGGGAAAAACCTATTCGTTGATTGAGTCGCTCAAATATCTGATTTCTTTACGTACGAATGAGTTTATCGTATCTGGAAAACAGGTTGCATGTATCACTTATACAAATGTGGCCAAAGACGAGATTAAGGCAAGAACCGATAACAATCCGGTCATTTTTGCGGATACGATTCATGCTTTCAGTTGGAGTATTTTGCAAAACTACCAGGAGCAGTTGAGACAACTTATCCCTACGCTGGGAGCAAAGTGGCAAGAGAAAATTGCAGAATCTGCAGGGATTAGTCATCAAACGGTTAAGTACGATTTAGGTTTTGCGTCGATTAAAGAACATGAAATTTCTCTCCATCATGACGACGTTGTCGCGTTAATGGCTCGCATGTTGGCGTTTCCCAAATTCCAGAAATTACTGAAAAGTAAATTCCCAATTATCTTTATTGATGAATATCAAGACACTGATAGCGCACTTGCCGAGAGTATCGTCCAAAACCTCATTGATAATGAATCGGGGGTTGTGGTTGGTCTTTTTGGTGATCACTGGCAAAAAATATACGGCTCGACAGCCTGCGGATTGATTAGCAGTCCTGCAGGAAAAATCATCGAAATTGGCAAAAGAGCCAATTTCCGTTCTGATAAAAATATCGTTGAATGCTTGAATCGTATGCGCCCAAAATTACCGCAAGCCGAATCCGACCCAAGCTCTGTTGGAATCATAAAGGTTTATCATTCAAATGATTGGCAAGGTCACCGACAAACTGGCACCCATTGGAAAGACGACCTTCCAGAGGAAGAAACTAGACGATTTATCCAGCAAACTAAATCATTAATGGTTGAGCATGGTTGGGATATGTCGTTATCTAAAACAAAAATACTGTTCTTGACGAATAACCTGATAGCTACCGAACAAAAATTTAAGAATTTGGCGGATTGCTTCAAGTATCCAGAAGACTATCTGAAAAAAAATGATAAATACATTGAGTTTTTTGTTGATACGGTCGAGTTGACGGCGCTAGCTTACCAGCGACGTAAGTATGGTGATTTGCTTCAGATTAAAAAGAAAAACCGCTCCTACTTAACGTCACAAGCTGACAAAACCGCTTGGAATGAGAATCTAGCCAGGTTAATGCAACTTAGAAACACGGCTACAATCGGTGATGTTTTAGATCTGTTGATAACTACGAGTATGCCAAGAGTGCCGACAAAAGTCGTGGATTCCGAAGTCCGTTATCAAACACTCTCTGCGCGCGACCAAGATTCATTGGAACCAGATGAATTGAGTTTTGTCGAGAACATTAGGCGTCTTCGAGCTGTGCGTTACTCTGAAGTCACAAGTTTGGCTGAGTACATAAATGATAAAACCCCTTTTTCTACCAAGCATGGAGTAAAAGGCGCCCAGTTTGATAACGTACTAGTAGTTTGCGGCCGCGGTTGGAATCACTACAACTGGAATCAAATGCTTGAATGGATGGAAGACGGTGTTCCAAGAGGAAAAGACGCGACTTTTGAACGAAATAGAAACTTGTTTTATGTCAGCTGTTCAAGGGCGAAACACAATCTGACTCTTCTTTTTACACAGCGCCTCTCTGATAAATCAATAGCGACCCTTGGTAGAATCTTTGGGCATGAAAATATCAAAGGCTGGCCATTTAAGGTTTGAAATAAATCACACAAGATTTGAGTTTTGTGATTCAGGAGTATACCGAGCTTTTTGATGTATATACATCACATGGCGAAATTGAACTGGCTGAGTCTCCGTTCGGTGAAGAAAGTCACTTAAACGTATGTGAAATACCATATGAACCAATTTCACCGCACATACAAGCGTTTAAGGTTTCAAGATACTTTTTATTATCTGAACGGATGCCACTAAGTCATTTTCGCTAAGAAGCTTTTGTCCAGAAAGGTGTTTCATTGGATGGTCAAGACAACCAGCATGATACTTTGTTCCTCTCCCACCGCTTAAGCCAGTTTTACTTGACCACTATACTGAACAGCTTCTCCACAATAAGCCAGAAATCCGCCTTTGCCTATCGCCTTTTGGGTGGGAATTACCTCAGACGCTTTTGAGGTTAAGGGGTGCGCAGGGGGCAATCTGCCTCATATCTTGTGACAGTTTTCTGCTTGGCCGCCAAGCGGTGAAATGAGATAGACTCGAAGATCAAACGCCTGAAAACCCATAAATAAGATCAAGGAAATTTGCATGTTCAAGCCCAATGCAATCGCGCTGTTTACCGCCGCGGCCCTGCTCGGCGGCCTGGCCGCTTGCCAGTCTCAAGAGACTGCTTCAACCAAGGTGCAGTCTGTGGCTTCCCGTCAGGGAGAGGCCAATATAGGCATCAGTCTGGTGGCCATGGATACCAGTATTAAACCAGGAGATGACTTCTACAATTACGCCAATGGTCAATGGATGCGGGATACCAAGATACCTGCCGACCGAGCCTCAACTGGGTCTTTTTTGGTGGCCTTTGAATCGACCGAGCAGCACAAGGCCGAATTGATTGCTGAGCTGGTGGCCAAGCCCCATGCTGCCGGTAGTGATGAAGCGCGAATTGCCGATTTTTATCTGGCCTATACCAATACTGATGCCATCGAAAAAGCCGGCCTGCAGCCATTGGCGAATTACCAAAAGCAGATAGTAGCCCTGCAAACCAAACAGGCGCTATCGGCGGCCTTGGGAGCCAGTTTACGGGCCGATGTTGACCCGCTCAATGCCACTGACTATCACACTGAGAATCTTCTGGGGGTATTTGTCACCCAAGGGCTGGCGACTCCGGGAGAGGTATTGCCCTATCTGTTGCAGGGCGGGCTGGGATTGCCGGAGCGGGAATACTATCTGTCGGGCGATCCCAAGATGCAGCAACTGCGGCAGGCTTATCGCCACTATGTCGAGACCTTGTTGCAAACCGCTGGCATAGACAATGCCGGTGAACGGGCCGAGCGAATATTCGCGCTGGAGCTGAAAATAGCTGCCGCCCACGTCAGCCGTGAAGACAGTGAAGACTTTGCCAAATCATCCGCAGTTTGGAGCCGGGCTGACTTTGACACCAAGGCCCCGGGTATCGACTGGCAGGCATTCTTTGAGGCCGCGCAACTTGGCCAGCAGCCACGCTTTGCCGCTTATCATGGCCCCGCCATCCGCGCACTCTCGGCCTTGGTAGCTTCCGAGCCGCTGGCGAGTTGGCAAGATTGGTTGCTGTTCCACCAGATCAATAGCCACACAGATGTCTTGCCTTCGGCGCTGGATCAGGCGCACTTTGCCTTCTATGGCACGACTTTGTCAGGCACGCCTATGCAACGTAGCCGCGATAAGCGCGCCTTGGAGGCGTTGGATAATTATCTGGGAGATGCTGTTGGCCGCGCCTATGTGAGCCGTTATTTCCCGGCGTCGGCCAAGGCCAAGGTCAGCGAGTTGGTGGATAACATAGTCGATGCCTTCCATGGCCGGGTTGAGGCGATTGATTGGCTGGCACCGGCCACCAAACAGGAAGCTCTGGCCAAGGTTGATACTCTGGTGGTGAGTGTGGGCTATCCGGATAATTGGCGTGATTACAGCCATTATCAGGTGGGGCAGAGTGCTTATGCCAATGCCGTGGCCGGTGAACAGGCCGAATACGCTCATCAATTGGCCAAAATAGGCAAGCCCCAAGATAAAGGGGAATGGTGGATGAACGCCCAGATAGTCAATGCGGTAAACCTGCCGGTGCAAAACGCGCTCAACTTCCCGGCCGGGATACTGCAACCGCCGTTTTTTGATGCCTCGGCCGACGATGCCTATAACTATGGTGCCATAGGGGCGGTCATCGGCCATGAGATCAGCCACAGCTTTGATAATAATGGTGCGGCTTTCGATTCCAGCGGCGCTATGCGCAATTGGTGGACTCAGGCGGACTTTGAGCATTTCGCCGCCCAAGGGGACGCCCTGGCCAAGCAGTTTGACAAATATGTGCCTTTCCCCGACTTGCATGTCAACGGCAAACTGACTCTGGGGGAGAATATTGCTGATGTAGCCGGATTGGCTACCGCTTACGATGCTTACCGGGCGTCACTCAAGGGCAAAGAAGCACCTGTTATTGCCGGTTTTAGCGGTGATCAACGTTTCTTTATCGGTTATGCCCAAACTTGGGCAACCAAGATGCGAGATCAGGCCATGCGCCAACGTATTGCCACCGATGGTCATGCCCCCGGTAACTACAGGGCCCTGACTGTCCGCAATCTGGATGCCTGGTATAGCGCCTTTGATGTCAAACCCACAGATGCGCTCTATTTGGCGCCAGAGGACAGAGTCAGGATCTGGTAAGCCTACCGATAAGAAGACCGCCGTCAGGCGGTCTTCTTACATCTTGGCGGATCGCTTAAGCCCAATCCTGCGCTAATCCAAACTCAGAAAAAGAACTCCAGACCAAGAAAGACACCGTCTACCTGATTTCTGTCCAACATATAACGGCGGTAATCGGCTCTGATCGCCCACTGTTCGGAGAGTTGATATTGGCCGCCCAGACCCCAGTAGAAGTCGACGCCAGAGTCGTCATAACGCAACTCTTGCTGTAGCCTCTGGCTGCTGAAGTCGCTCTCCCAGATAAATATCCCGCCGTTGAGGCTGAAAGACCAGTCGTGGTATCGCCAAAAGCGGTATTCGGCTCCGGCAGTTACCCCGGAGGCCAGTTGCGGCCCAAGGTTGGCAAGTGATTGCTGCAAGGCCTGTGGGTCGAGTGTGCTGCCGGCCAGCATGAGTGAGGTTTCGCCCAAATCAAGATAGCCAAACTGCAGCGCCCAGGCATCATTAGCCTGGTAGTTCAGCGCCACAGACCAGGCGAAATCATCTTTGTCCAACTCCGTCAGTTTGACCTCTGCCGGTAAGGCCTGGTTGATATCCGACTCCGAGAGGCGGGCATGGCTGTAACCCAAGTTGAGGTTCACAGACCAGCGCGCCTGGGCATTGAAACTGACCCCAATTGCCAGTAGCAGCAACAGCGGCAGGCTTGCCAAACGCAGGCTTAAGCGCCTGAATCCTGCCATTAACAGCATTAGTGCCAAGGCCCAGGGGGCGACCGCCCCGCCGGAAGAGCGGTTTTCCACCACAACCTCTTGATAGGCTGTGACCGTCACCACTACCTGAGCGGTTGCCGAGGCGCCGTTGCCATCACTGACACTGAAGCTGATGATGTCTGTGCCCGCAAAGCCGGTCTTAGGTTGATAGCTCAGCGTCTGTGATGTTGTGATGCTGACGCTACCGGATTGAGCCACAGCGCTTTCCAGCGTCAGGCTGTCGCCATCCGGGTCACTGGCAGTGCTCAATACATCCAGCTCTATCGCCGTCCTGTCGTCCGTGCTGGCGCTGCTGTCATTAACCACTGGTGCCCTGTTGTAAAAGACAACCAGCTCTGCATGGCTCATTGCCGTACCACCCATGCCATCGCTGACGGTATAACTCAGCTGTGCGTTGCCGATAAAGTCTTCCGGCGGCGTGTACATCAGACTGAGCTTGTCGTCACTGACACTGATCTCACCGATAGAGACACTGGCCTGCACCAGATAGAGGCTGTCGTTATCGGCATCATTATCGTTGGCCAGTACGTCCAGCAGATGTTGCTGATTCCATGGCAAACTAAAGCTGTCAGCCTGGGCGATGGGGGCTTGGTTGGCTGACAGCTTCACGGCAACGCCGCCCGGGTCGACTATGGTGCCATTGGCTTGGCCGTCACCGTCGTTGGGGCCACCATCCTGAATAAGCAGTTGCACACACCAATGACCTTCAGTGAGGCCACTCTGCCAGCTGGCATCGCCCATTGGTGGACAATATCCGGGTTCTCCCGCGCTGCTAAATACCTGATTGTTGGCATCTGTTACAAACTCCTGCCAGCCGGAAGCGACATATTTACGGTATTGAGCTTGTGCCGGTATCGCCTGAACTTGCGGGATCACTATGCTGACACTGCCGCCATACTCGCTGCCCTCGAGTTCGAAGTCGAATAAACCTCCGACAATTTTCCCTTCACTGTCATCTGGCAACATTGAGCCATCTTCCAGCTCAATACCCTTATCCAGCCGCTGCAGACCTAGCAGCCCCTTACGGGAGCAGATGCCGGGTTGCGCCTCGGCCAGGTAGCTATTGGGGCGGCTGAGCTGTTCGGGGATCACATTACAGGGGTGATCGCCCTGCAGATAGGCCGGAATACCATTGCCGTCCGGATCGCCATAGCCTTCGGCACTATCCGGTAAACGGTTGTTGTTGGCGTCTGTTTCCCCAAGAGTCGGTAGCTGTGCCAGCAGCAATAGCTTGAGACTCTTGCTGCTTCCCAGTTGGGGGGAACCATCGTCCATGGCGTTCAATGTCAGCGTCACAATCCCTGGAGCCAGCACTGCGGGGTCAAAGGTGAACTCGTTTGTTGAGGTCGAGAGGTTTGTCATCGCTGGCTCGCTGGACCAACTGAGGCTGATGTTGTCTGCCGGGTTGGGGGCAGCGACTTCTGCCGTTACCGTTACCAAGCCATCCGAGCTGCTGACACTGGAGCGCATTTCACCCTGTTGACTGGCGCTCAAGCTGAGGTTGGGCGCCAGATTATTGTTACTGATGCGTATTTCAGTAGCGGCGTTGTGCCCGGGGTTTTGGCCGTCGTCCAGGGTGATTGTCAGCGATTTTTGTTGCCCGGCGGTCAAGTCGGCAAAAACATTGAACTCCAGGCTGGTGGACATTCCCTGACTCAAGAGCAGGCTTCCGCTTGCAAGGTCATGGTCTTGACCTGCAATCGCATCGCCGCTGACACTGTAGCGGATTTCCATCGGATACTCGGGGGCCGAGCCGTTGAGTAAAACCGGCACCTGCACTTGAGTGAAGTTGGCGACAGTTTTCGAGGCTCCCAGGTTAATCCTGGGGTACACGGTAACCAACTGCGACGCTGTGGCACTTACCCCCTTGCCATCTGTGGTTTTCCAGTAAGCCAAATGTTGGCCGGGAGCAAAAAACGGGAAGCCGTTCAACAAGGATACCGGAATGGGGTTGTCATCGCTGTCGATGGCGCCGACCCGACCCAAGTTTACCCGGGTAAACAGACCTGTGGCGTTGGCTGTGACATCGGCCGGGATATTGATGACGGGGGCTTCTGGATTACTGCCTTCTATGCTGAAGCTCACCTTGGCTCTGTCATAAAACTCTCCGTCCGTGATGCTGTAGCTGAGTCGCACCTGACCATTGAAGTTTTCCGGCACTGTCAGTTGCAGCTTATCTCCCAGTACAGTTGCAGTGCCCAGGCTGGTGCTGATATCCACAATCGTCAGCGGATCGTCATCCGGGTCACTGTCGTTGGCCAGTACATCGAGCAAATAACTATTTTCCTGGCTGAAGGCTTGGGTTATCCGGTCGTGGTTGGCCTGTGGCGCTTGATTGACAGCCTTGACTTCCACACTAAAGGGCGCCAAATCTGTGCTGAGCGCACCATCCGAGACTCGAATAATGATGTTGTTACTCATGCCTACATGCTCCCGCAGTGGAGTACCACTGAGCTCGCCGCTTGCCGTGTTGAAACTGGCCCAGGCCGGTTTGTTGCTGATGCTGAACGTCAGAGGATCTTGATCCGGATCTGTGGCGGTGGGGATAAAGCTGTAATAACTATCCTGATCTACGCTGCCGACTGGAGTGCCTGAAATACTGGGGGCCTTGTTATCCGGCTCCGGGGTTACAGTATTGGAGGGGCTCGAGGCCGGGCCTGTGCCTGCTATGTTGCTGGCGCTGACGGTAAAGCTGTAGCCGGTGCCGTTGCTCAGGCCGCTAACTGTCAGCGGTGAGGCGGCGCCGCTGGCGGTGAAACCACCCGGGCTTGAGGTGACAGTGTAGCTGCTGATCGCCGCGCCGCCGGTACTTGCCGGGGCGCTGAAGCTGACCGTGGCGCTGGCATCGGCCGCGACAGCACTGACAGACGTCGGCACACCCGGCACCACAGCATTAACTGTAAAGCTCTGAGTCACTGTTGGCGCCGCATTGTAGCTGCTGTCTCCGGGCTGATCGGCATCGATACTGCAACTGCCCGTGGTGACAAAGGTTAAGGTGCCGGCGGCCGTGATGGTACAGACCCCAGTGGTCGTGGAGCTGAACACAGGCGTCAGCCCTGAACTGGCGGTGGCGGTAAGGGTTGGCGCGCTGCCAAAGCTCTGCGCCCCCGGGTTGCTGAAGCTGATGCTCTGGCTTGCCTTGGGGGTCACAGTATTGGAGGGGCTTGAGGCCGGGCCCGTGCCTGCAGTGTTGCTGGCGCTGACGGTAAAACTGTAGTCGGTGCCGTTGCTCAGGCCAATGACCGTCAGGGGCGATCCGGCGCCGCTGGCGGTGAGGCCGCCTGGGCTTGAGGTGACGGTATAGCTGCTGATCGCGGCGCCGCCACTGCTGACGGGGGCTGCGAAACTGACTGTGGCGCTGGCATCAGAGGCAACGGCGTTGACGGACGTGGGCGCTCCTGGCACCACGGCATTGACCGTAAAGCTCTGGGTCACAGTTGGCGCCGCATTGTAGCTGCTGTCTCCGGGCTGATCGGCATCGATACTGCAATTACCCGTGGTGACAAAGGTTAAGGTGCCGGAGGCCGTGATGGTACAGACCCCAGTGGTCGAGGAGCTGAACACAGGCGTCAGTCCTGAGCTGGCGGTGGCGGTAAGGGTTGGCGTGGTGCCAAAGCTCTGCGCCCCCGGGTTGTTGAAGCTGATGCTCTGGTTGGCCTTGGGGGTCACAGTATTGGAGGCGCTCGAGGCCGGGCCCGTACCCGCTGTGTTGCTGGCGCTGACGGTAAAGCTATAGTCGGTGCCGTTGCTCAGGCCAGTGACCGTCAGTGGCGAACCGGCGCCGCTGGCGGTAAGGCCACCCGGGCTTGAGGTGACGGTATAACTGCTGATCGCCGCGCCGCCGGTACTTGCCGGGGCACTGAAACTGACCGTGGCGCTGGCATCAGAGGCAACGGCGTTGACGGACGTGGGCGCTCCGGGCACCACGGCATTGACCGTAAAGCTCTGGGTCACTGTGGGCGCCGCATTGTAGCTGCTGTCCCCGGCTTGGTCGGCGTTAATGCTGCAACTGCCCGCACTGACAAAGCTGAGTGTGCCGGTAGTTGTGATGCTACAGACCCCTGTGGTCGTGGAGCTGAACACAGGCGCCAACCCTGAACTGGCGGTGGCGGTAAGGGTTGGCGCGCTGCCAAAGTCCTGCGCCCCCGGGTTGCTGAAGCTAATGGTCTGGTTTGCCTTTGGAACTACCGAGTTGGATGGTGCGGATGGCGAGCTTGTACCCACGGCATTGATGGCCTGCACAGTAAAGGTATAACTTGTGCCGTTGGTCAGGCCTGTAACCCCTATCGGCGAGTTGGCGCCACTGGCGGTGATCCCGCCTGGAGATGAAGTCACTTGGTATGAGGTAATCACAGAACCACCATCACTTGCCGGCGCCGAGAAGTTGACCACGGCTTGGCCATCCAAGGCCGAAGCCGTGCCTATGATGGGGGCGCCGGGAACAGTTGGGACGGCAACAGTATGAACATCGCCAGAGGTGTAGGCAGCCGGACCTGTGTTGGCCTGAGCATCGCTGATGTTGGTTGCTGCTTTCAGATCCAGGCGCAGCGAACCATTCCCGCTGATATTGTTGATAGTGACAGTAACGCTGGTGCCTGAGCTGGCGGATACCGACGCAATGTTACCGGCCGCGCTAGCTGTAGTGGTCAGGCTGAAATCGTCGGTCGAGATATTACTGGCCAATTCATTGAAACTAACTGTGTAACTGATGCTGGTTGCGGTATCTGCGGGTGAGCCATCGACAGTCATGCCGGTCACTTCCGGAGCAAGGTCATCTACCACTGTGATGCTAAAGGCTTTTTCAAATGTGGCATTGCCTGAATCTGTCGTCTGCACCCGGATGCTGTAACTGCCGCCGGTCAAAGTAGAGGCATTGTTGGCCCTGAGGGAGTCACCACTGAGATTGAAGCTGCTATTGTTGGTGTCACCACTACCGGCAATCAAGGCATAACTGAAACTGTCACCAACATCGGCATCCGTGGTTGTCAGGGTGCCCACCACAGCATTGCTGCCGCCGCTTTGGCTGACTGAGTTGTTGGAAAGCGAGATATCTGTTGGGCTTTGATTGACGCTAAAGGCCCCGGCGACAGCTAATGTAACACCACTGCTGCTTCCCTGGAGTATGGAACCATTGGTTTGGCTGTCATTGACAACTGTGCCGCTGGTTTCGTTGAGTTTCCAGTAGCCAATCAAGCCGGTTTCATTGCCCGCCAGCTCGAGCTGGCGGTTATTTTGAATTTCGGTTTGAGTCCGCGCCGTGCTCCAAAGGCGGATGTCATCTATTTTGCCGGTAAAGTTGTTTACCGAACCATGATTTTGAAGACCGGCGACCAGGTTGTTGACGTTTGCCGCTTGATAATCCGGCACTGTGTTATTGCCACCATTGTCTGGGATGCCACTACCATAGGATTGGCCATTGACATAAAAACTCCATTGACCGCTGTCGAAGACAAAGGCGAAGTGATACCAAGTGTTGATACTGAGCGGAATAGGATTGCTCTGGGTTAAATTACCGAAATCGTTAATTAAATCCACCGTCAATAGGCCATTGACGAGAACAAAGCCGCCCGCGTCGGCAGTACCGGTAATATCCATCAGATTGATAACGCCGGAAACGCTGGGAAGGTTGGCCCACAACTCTAGGGTGAAAGTGTTGTCATTCGATAGCGCGGCGGCGGCATTGGTGAGGGTAACCGCATCCCCATCGGAGAATTCGTAAGCTGTGTTGGACAATAGTGTATTAAACCCTCTCACGTCACCGGAAAACAATGTCCTGGCTGCAATGGCCGAGGATGTGGAGTATTCGAGTTGCCAATCACCGCCAAGACGCTTGTTGCCTGTGGCGTTGATTGAGGCCAATACGGGCCGGGCTAAAATCGAGGCCAGATTATCGACAAAGGCTTGACCCTTTGGATCCTGAGCCAAGTTACAGGCGTACAGATAGAGGGGGGCACCCGGTAATAGCAGTTGATCCAACTGGGTGGCCAGTTCCCGTGGCGCCAACTTGTGACCCGCCAACAGTATTTCGCCGCTTTGACCGTGAGTGATCAAGTGTAAACCCGAGTACTTCTTGTCTTGGGCTATCAAGGCGTTGAGTTCGGTCAATTTGGTAATGGGTCTAGAGGTGAGGGCCGTGGTAGATGCCTGTTCCAGCAAGGTTTGATATTGAGAGATTGTGGCATCGACCAAGATGAGCTCAGCCTTTGCCCCTAGTTCTGTGACACTCTTTGCTTGTACAAATGGTAAAAGCAACAATGTCACCAGGCTTAATATCCGTATTAAAGAGTTCATGGTTTTGGCAGCCCTGAATAGTCTGGTGTTAGCTTGAGCAATTCAACGGCAGCGGGAAAGCACACTTCCAACTGCCGTTGATTGTGATGCTTTATGTTCTGGGAGGGTAAATGCCTTCCAAAGCTATGATGAAGTTCACCACGGTTAACGGCTGGCGCAAGTCGACAGTGTCACTGTTGCCCGTTGTGTTTGTGTTGCCATTTAAGCTGACTGGTGACGGTTTCGTACTGGTGTTCGCCGTGGTGCTGTATGCTTCCAGCGCATTGAGGCCGCTGGCAATCTTTGCCGGTACCGTATTGGGACCAGGCTCATCAGTGGTGCCGCTGACGGTGGATGCCAGTGGGCTGACACTGGCATTGATCTGGTTTGAGTCAATGGCGTGGTTATGGGCGGGCAACTGGGCTGTTGTCAGATTGGTCCCCTCGGCTCCAAGCATCTGCCCTTGATTGTAGAAACTGGTGCCTGGACTCTGGCCAAAGCTGACGGGTACCCGGCCGCGAAGATCCGGCAGCTTAAAGGTGCTTACTCCATCACCGCCATACATAGTGCCTAATAAAGAGAATAAAGCCGTATTACTGGCAATGCTCATTGTCTGTCCGTCGCACAGTGCCCAACCTGGCGGAGCATAGTTGAAGCCCACCATACGAATTTCGCCGATAAAGTTGTCTGCCATGATATTCACTCCTTGAAAATGAAGGCTTGGCTTGAGCAAGCCCTCTTGATGAAGTCCATTTACCTAGAGGTGTCGCTGCGAGGCAGTGATAGGTCTTCATAAACACTGGTACACAAGTCCGGAAATAACAAGTTGGTCACTGCGTTTTAATGAGAGGTGGATAGAAGTTTGCCGGAGTGGAGTTAATAGCAAAGGTATGGTGTCTTTGGTGGTCGTAAGTCGATAGTTAGTGAGGTGCCCAACGCATCAATTCGTGAGTCTCGGTAACATCCTGGGTAACAAAACCTTGGTTTAAGTACAGTTTTTTCGCTTGCGGATTGTCCTTGGCGACCATCAGGGACACCGCCAGTTGGTTTAGCTGGGCCAGAGATTGAATGGCGTTCAGCAATTCGCTGCCCAGGCCTTGTCCCCGATACTCAGGTAACAAAGCCATATCCAGAATATGCAGTGCTTCAGTACCTGTGTTTAGGGTGAGTATTCCTGCCGCTTGCTCTTGCACCCGGAGTATTTGGGTAATGGCATTGGGATAGTGATTCTGGAACCAGGCTTGTTGCAGCTGAAACTGTTGTAACAACAGCACCTGAGCCATCTCCTCGGGTAGGCCCAGGTGCAGAAAATAACAGCGGCAGGAGTTGAAGACTTTTTGGATAAAAGCTGTGTCGGCGGCCGTGGCCATTGAGGCCGACAATGGGGACTGAGGTGTGAATTCAAGCATCATAGTTTGCTCATCCTTGAGTCATGAGGTTGCTGACCAGAGGATAGCCTGGAGCAGGTGTCCGATTTTTGCAAATAGCGGCGGCTTATTGCACATTAGGGGTTCTTCAATGGCATCTGAGTTGGAAAGTGCATGCAGCTGTGGCAGATATTGGCGACATTCCTGTTGTTGGGCGCCCTGAGTGGCTGTTCCGGTCGTCCCGATCCTGTTTCCGCTCCGGCTACAGTGGCTAAGCCCCAAGTGGGCACTGAGTCCGAAGCCAAGCGCTCTGAGCAAGCGCCCTTGTCACAGCAGCGGCTGCTGACGATGCAGCGAGAATGGCATGGGGTTCCCTATCGTTTGGGAGGCATGAGCAAGCGAGGTGTCGACTGTTCGGGCTTTGTCAGCCTGACTTACCGGCGATTGAGCGACATCATGCTGCCGCGCACCGTGGATGAACAGCGCAAGCTGGGGTTTGCGGTCAAGAAAAGTCAGCTCAAGGTGGGCGATCTCCTGTTCTTCAAGACTGGCTGGAGTAGCCGCCATGTGGGGATCTACATAGGTAACAATGAGTTTATGCACGCCTCTACCAGTCAGGGGGTGATGATCTCATCGCTGGATAACAGCTACTGGAAGCAAAAGTATTGGCAGGCCAGGCGCCTGCTCTAGTGTCGGGAGAAGGGAGATGGATAGCCTGTTACTCGCCAAAATAGCTACCGCCATCATAGCCGTGGTGGGCCTGTCGCTGGTGGCCGAGCGGGTCAGCCCCAGAGTGGCGGGTATTTTGTCCGGCTATCCGCTTGGTACGGCTATCGCACTGTTTTTTATCGGCATTGAATTGGGTGAGCCCTTTGCTGCCGCCAGTGCCACCGCGGCCTTGTCCGGTTTTATCGCTTCGTTGCTGCTGATTTGTGGTTATGCCCTGGGTATTCGTCTCGGCGGCGAGCGGCCACTGCCGTTAGTCGCACTGCTGGGTTCAGGGCTGGGATTGCTGGCCTTTGGCCTCAGTGGCTATCTTCTGAGTCTGTTGAATCTTAATCTCCTCGGTGGAAGCCTGGCGCTGCTGCTGGCGATTGTGCTTGTGGGTTTGGTGCTTGCCAAAATACCGGACGCTACAGTAGCCAAGCCCGTTCGACTCAGCCCACTGGTATTGCTGCTTAGGGCTGCGGCGGCCGCCATGATAGTGCTGTTGGTCACGGCGGCTGCCAAACTGCTGACGCCGGCTCAGGCCGGTATTCTGGCCGCCTTCCCCATTACGCTTTATCCGTTTTTGTTGATCATTCATCTGGCCTATGGTGCGCCGCAGGCACAAACCATTATCAAGCATTATCCCAGAGGCCTGGGGTCACTCATGTGTTATGTGATTGCGGTGAGCTGGCTCTATCCGCTGCTCGGCATTGCCTGGGGAACTGTGCTGGCGTTTGTGGTGGCGACCCTGTATCTGTTGGCGTTGAGCGCCTGGCACCGCTTGAAAACCAAGCCACTTGAGACTCCCGCCCCCGAGACGACAAAATGCTCCCGCTGATGGGGGCAGCAAAGCCTAATTGTGGTATGTTAGGCGCCACTGCAACACAAGTATTTTTGCCAAGGGGAACAGCATGGCCAAAGCCAAAATCGGGATAGTAACCGTTAGTGACCGTGCCAGCGCCGGAGTCTATGAAGACATTTCCGGTAAGGCGATCATAGAGACTCTCAATGCTTATCTCACCAGTGAGTGGGAAAGTGTTTATGAAGTGATCCCGGACGAGAGGGCGGTGATTGAAGCCACCCTCAAGCGGATGGCCGATGAAGACGGCTGTTGTCTGGTGGTGACCACAGGGGGCACAGGGCCAGCCAAGCGCGATGTTACGCCCGAGGCGACCGAAGCCGTGTGCGATCGTATGATGCCTGGCTTTGGCGAGCTGATGCGCGCCGAGTCACTCAAGTTTGTTCCGACAGCGATTTTGTCACGGCAAACCGCCGGGTTGAGAGATGACACCCTGATAGTCAACTTACCGGGTAAGCCCAAGTCGATTCGTGAGTGCCTGGATGCGGTATTCCCGGCGATTCCTTACTGTATCGATTTGATGGAAGGCCCCTTCCTCGAATGTGACGAGACAGTGATCAAGCCATTTCGTCCCAAGGCGAAATAAGCCAACCCGGTTTTTACCCGGCCGATACCCTTGGGTTTCGGGGGACGGGTTTCGGGGTTTCGGCAATCGAAAGGCAAGCCAATATTGAATCTCGGCTTGCCTTTTCTTTTGCGGCTTGGGAGGGAATCAGAGGCCGAACACCACCTTTTCGCTCTTGAGTGAGCGTTCCAGTCCCAGCACCAGGGCGGCGGCGATGGCCAACGTCAGCAAGCTGGATACCAATAGCTGCAGCAGCGGCAACTCCTTACCCTTGATAAAAGCCATCAGTGCCTGTTGCTGCCCCGAGACCGGCAACCACTGCAAGGTGTCCGGCGCTATGTCGTAGCTGGCGGTCATTGCCAGGGCCAAGGGCACGAACAGTACTATGGTCAGATAGGACTGGGCTTCCTTGAAGGTCTTGGCCAGGAAGGACACAAACAGCTGCATGCTGGCGGCCAGCAGGGCGACCGGCAAGCCTATCAACAGCATCAGGGCAATAAACTCGGCGCTGATACTGATGCTGAAGCCTAGCTCCTGCCAGGGCACCATGGGATAGGCAAACTTGGAGATCAGCAAAATCAGCATCAAGCCCAGCATGGCAAACACAGTTACCGCCAACAGCTTGGAGATCACCAATTGCCTCGGAGTGACAGGGTGACTCAGTAGCAGCGCCAATGAGTTGCGTTCACGTTCGCCGGCACTGGTATCTATCGCCAGATTCATCCCGGAAATAAATACCGAGTAGATCATGGTGAAAATGGCGATCCCGAGGATCATTCCGCCCTTGGAGTCTGGCGTGGCCTGATCCTGCAATTGCACCTTAATCGGCTGCATTATCCTGGGATCTATACCGCGGGCCAGTAGGCGCAGGCTGCCCATTTCGGAGGAATAACCCTGCAGCGCCCGCTCCAGACGGCGAATCGATTTCTGCAGCTTTTCATCCGAGTTGTCGGCTATCAGGATCACCTCGGCCCTTTCGCCTTTGGCCATCTGCGCCCGATATTGCTCGCTTATCTGCAGTATCAGAGCGCCTGCCTGCTCGCCGCTGTCCTGATTGATCCCCTTCTGGCCGAGATAGCGCACCAGATCCGGCGCCTGTTCGGCGTTGTCTATGCGAATTTGCAGATCATCCGGGCTGGAGAGCTGACCAATCAGCACCACAAACAGACCGCACATGATCAACGGCGTGCCTATGGCATAGTAGAGACCTGCCATTACAGAACGCTTGTCGCGGGCGGCATCCAGCAGTTCCTTGCGAACCAGTGTCAAGAGTCGACTCATCATGCGGCTATCCCCTCATCCGTGCCTATCAGTTGTATAAAGGCATCTTCCAATGACTCCTTACCGGTTTGACGGCATAGATCGGCCGGGCTGCCAACGGCCACCACGCGTCCCTGGGTCATGACTATCACCTTGTCACAGAGGGCGGCGACCTCCTGCATCACATGGCTGGAGAACAACACACAGTGGCCCTGGCGTTTGAGATCCAACAGCAGCTCCCGCAGAACCCGGGTGCTCATCACATCCAGCCCGCGGGTGGGTTCGTCGAGAATAATATTGGTAGGTTGATGCACTATGGCCTGAGCCAGTGCCGTCTTCATCCGCTGCCCCTGGGAAAAGCCCTTGCAGTGGCGGTCGGCAATATCGTCCATCTTGAGTTTGCCGAGCACATCGGCGGTTGCCTGCTTGGCGGCCTTACTCGGCATGCCGCTGAGTTCGGCGAAGAAACGAATATATTCCCTCGGACTCAGGCGTTCATAGAGGCCGAAGGGATCCGGAAACAACCCCAGTTGCTGCTTGGCCGCCAGCGGATTGCGACCGACATCTATGCCGTCGACTTCGGCTATGCCTTCGTCCGGTTTCAACAGGCCAAACACAGTGCGCAGGCAGGTAGTCTTGCCTGCGCCATTGGGGCCGAGCAGGCCGGTAATCATGCCATCTTCGGCGCTGAAACTCAGGCCATCCAGGGCTTGAACCTTGCCAATGCGCTTACTCAGATTGGTCACCTTGATCATTTTGTTCCTCCTGGAATGGCTTCCACTGTGCTGGCGTTGAGATAGAAACTGCGACGCACATCTTTGTTGAGACACTCGCCATCCAACTTGTCCGGCGCCGTGCCCTTGACCAGCTCGGCGATCAACTCATTGGCGCAGGACTGGGCGGCAACACCATGGGTGGCATAGGGGGAGATCAAGTGTCTGGCGTTGCTCAACTGGGCCATGGCCAGCTCGCCCCAGGAAGGCGGCGTGGCGGGGTCCTTGGCTCCGGAAAGCAGCAGGGTGGGGATATCGCTGGTTATCGGCTCGGCAAAGGTGGCCGCCGCGGCAGGGACATTCCAGATGGGGCAGCTTCTGTCGAGGCTGCTGAGCATCTCTTTGCCTATGACGCTGGCCTCGGCCTGTTGGCGCTCGGCGGCGGTCAATCTGGGCCAATCTTCACCGCAAACCACTGCGGCGTGCATGCCCATGGCGATACCTGTGCTATCGACACTGAGAGCCATCAGCCCCAGCAGAGGTTGATATTCCTCCATGGCCGCCCGGTGGATGGCGTAGGGCAGCAAGGCTCTGACCGAGGGGCTGTAGAGCGCCATTCTCAGGCTGCCGAGCAGCTTGCTACGGGTCAGGGTCAGCATGGCGATATCGCCGGTTACCGGATGAGGCACCTTCTTCATCACCGCATGTTGCCCCAGGCGCTCGGCCAGTTGGTTCAGTTCCTGACGCAACTGTGGGTAGGTTTGAGCGCACAAAGCGTCCTGCTCACAATCGCTCAGCAGCAGATCCTGGGCCCGGCTAATGGCGGCACCTATGGCCAGCACACTCTGCTGCATAGGCACGACGCCATCCAGGGTCACTGTCTTGAGTGCCTCGGGATAGTGGCGCATATAGAGCTGAGCCATGCGGCTGCCGTAGGAGATGCCATAAAGGTGCAGTTTCTGATAACCCAGATGCCGGCGAACTGCCTCGAAGTCGTGCAATGCCTGCTCGCTACCGTATTGGCTGATATCGGCATCCAACTTGCTCAGGCAGTTGCGGGTTTCCTGTTCGACATCGAGCGCTTCGTCGTTATAGGCCAGGGTTTGTTCAAGATCCAACGCCGCACACTCAAGGGCGTTGGACTGGCCGGTGCCGCGCTGATCTATCAGCAATATGTCCCGGTTTTGACGCACTTTGCTTAAGATCAGGTTGAAGGTTGCGGCATTTTCGATGGCCGACTGTCCCGGCCCACCAGCGATGGCTAGTACGGCTTCATCGGGAGCGGTATTTTTGATGGCCGGCAAGACGGCATAGTGGATTGCCAACTGGCGGCCATCGGGTTTTTGCGGATCCTCCGCGACTCGAATTGTGCCGCAACGCAGACGCTCAGATAGACCGTCGATATAACAGCCCGTGCTTTCGGAAGCTGTCTGTGCCTGACTCAGCGGCGTCCAACAGAGCCCCAGTGCCAACAACAGCATGCTGGTTACGGCAGGCCAGTATTGTTGGCCAAAGTTCCTTTGCTTCATGCTTGTGTCCCTTTTTGGCATTCCTGCCGGATTGTGTTAGTTTAATTACTGTATCAATGTATTAATACAGTGTTTCAAGGCTAATGTTAGAACTATTGAATGTCAACCCCAGCAGCGGCGACCCCATCTACCGCCAATTGAGCGAGCAGATTATTCATCTGATCGTCGGCGGTCAGCTGCCCGAGGAAACCGTATTGCCCTCGGTGCGGCAGATGGCTGAGCATCTGGCTGTAAACCCCATGACAGTTTCCAGGGCGGTGCAGCAGTTGGTGGAGCAGTGATGGCTGGAGCGGCGACGCGGCCAGGCAACCCGGGTAGCCCTGCGTCAGGCTCATCAGAGTCTATCGGCCGAGGCCATAATAACGCCGCAGCTTGAAGACTTGTTGGTGACGGCGCAACAGTTGGGGTTGTCGCAGCAGGGGCTGCAGCAGCTGGTAGTCAAATATTGGCCCCAAACCAAGGAATAACAGGGAAAAAGTATGGAACAGCCAGCCGGGTCATTATTGTGTTTCACTAAGGTCGACAAGAGCTTCGACGGCAAATCTGTTTTAACCGCGGTAGATCTGCAGTTGGAGCCAGGGATGGTGGTAGGGCTGCTTGGTGCCAATGGCGCCGGTAAATCGACCCTGATGCGTATTGCGCTTGGGATCATTCCCTGTGACAGTGGCCTGGTGACGACTCTGGGACAGGCGCCGCAGCAGCTGGATTCAGGCCGTAAGCAGCGTTTGGGCTATGTGCCGCAGCAGCCCTTCGGTTATGAGGGGTTCAGTGTCGAGCGGGCGCTGGCCATGCACAGCAGTTTCTATCCTCAGTGGGACATGGAGTTGCAGCAACAATGGTTGCAGCGTTTCGGTCTGGATCTCAAAGCTCAGGTGCAACGGCTTTCAGGGGGACAACGTCAGTCTCTGGCGCTCATTATGGCAATGGCCTATCGACCTCAGTTGCTGGTGTTGGATGAGCCTGTGGCCAGTCTGGATCCCGTTGCCAGACGTCGTTTTATGGCTGATCTGTTCGAGCTGGCGTTGGAATCAGGTTCCGCCGTACTGTTTTCATCACATATCACTTCAGATCTGGAACGGGTCGCCAGTCATCTGGCGTTGCTGAAAGCAGGGGAATTACTGCTGTTTAAGGAGATAGATGCGCTCAGGGAGGAGGTGCGTTTGCTGAAGTTCGCTGCAGACAGTGACATCCAGTTGCCTGAATCCATGCGGCTGTTGGCGACAACCCGTGCCGGCTGTGTGGTGGATGGTTATCGGGGGCAGGCCTTGCCCGGCATGATAGATGCCCGCAGCCTGAATCTGGAGCAGCTGTTTATGGAGCTGCATCCATGAGGCTGGCTTTTTTCCCTGCCTTATGGCTTAAAGATATCGGCAGTGTCAGCTTCCTGATAACGGCCGGACTGGGCTTGTTTTTGGCCCTGGTGATACAGTTGAGTGGGGATAGCGACAAGACCGGGATGCTCCAGGCAATGGCAATTCTTTCTGGATGTGCCGCCTTTGCCTGGCAATCCAATCGTCTGGCCGCCTGTGAATGGCTGGTATTGGTGCCGGGTTTTAAAAAGGCGCTACTGCTGCAGGCCACAGTGCTGGCGATACTGGTTCAGCTTATTTGTTTGGCGATTTCACCTGCGAATTTGGCTATTCAAGGTGTTGCCTGGAGTCTGGGGCTGGCGTTTGTACTGGCATGTTTGCGCTATCCCAAGTGTTTTTACTGGTCGGTACTGCTGTTCTTGGTCTTGCCAATCAGCGAGTCCATTGCCCGTCTGTTACCCGCCTGGAGCTGGTGGTTGGCAACGACAGTGTTATTGGTCATGCTCGCCAGACAGTTACGCTTGCTTTGCTGGCACCCACAGGCGCGTAGCATCTATCTCAATGGGCTGGAGGCGGGTTGGGTTTTAGGCCCAAGGCTGGGGATATGGCAGCCGCTGCTGAGGTTGGAAGCCTGGCTGCATCCGGTCAATTTTTTCATCGGCCCCACCTTGAGCTGGTTGCTGATCCTGCTGCCGGGCAGCAGTCTGCTGTTGATACTTGTTAATTTAGGTTGGCATAAACAATTGCCGGTGATTTATATCGCCGGCCAGTTAGCCATGCTCATCTGCTTCCTGGTGCACTGGAGTCGGCTGCAACGCTGGCGAGGGGCTGAGTTATTGCTGTTGCTGCCCGGGCATACTGGACTTGCTGGGTTGACGGCCGCATTTGCCCGCGGCCAAACCCGATTGCTGGCGTTGTTGGGGCTGATGTTAACCTTGATCCTGATGTTGGATTGGTTCGTCGGCGAAACCCAAGGCTTAGCTGGAGTGCACCAATTGCTGGCGGCTCTCTGGGGCTCGGCGCTGCTCCTGGCGCTGGGAAGTATCAGCCACCAGAAAGGCTATCTGGCTGGCGTCATGCTGCTGTTTATTGTCAATTCTACTTGGAGTTCCGGCCTGGCACGGGGGTTACAACAAGGTTCGGGCAGCGTTGTTTGGCTGAGCCTTGACCTGATTATGCTGGTATTGGCGCTAGTAGTGTTTCATCGTTGTAGCCGTAGATTATGGCGTACAGGAGTCGTTGAACCTTGATACCACAACTGGTCTGATCTCTATGGGGGAAGCGTGATACTGTACGAAACTAGAGCAAAAGCTCTTATGTTTACTTGAGCCTTGGGGTAGAATCGCAAAAAGCGGAACAGCTGTAAGCTAAAAAGGTAAACTGAGTTATGTCTCTAGAGCAGTACAGAATCACCCATCTCTTGCGTCAGCAGCTTGAAGCGCGTGCAGAGCATATCGCCCTGGAAGGCTTCGAAATGGCTGCGCCTTGGGATAAGGTCAGCTGGAATGAATTTAATCGTATCAGTGCTGCTATTGCCGGAACTCTGATCGCCAACGGCTTTGAAGTTCAGGATCGCGCCGTGATCTTGTCCCACAACTGCCCGCAATGGACCTGCGTGGATGTCGGTGTCGTCCGCGCCCGCGGTGTCGTGGTGCCGGTTTATCCTACTTCCACCCTGGAACAAGCCGCCTATATCATCAATGATGCCGGTGCCAAGCTGTTGTTTGTCGCCAATCAGGCTCAGTATGAATTGGCCTGCGAACTGGAATCCTTGTGCCCGACGCTGGCAAACGTGGTGGTGTTCGATAAGCAAGTTGCCCTCAAGCAACCTCATCACCAACATCTGGATACCCTGCTTGAACAGACAGTATCCGAAGAGGCTCGCGCCGAGCTGGATGCTAGAGAGCAGAGTGCCACGCTGGACGATCTGCTGACTCTGATCTACACCTCTGGCACTACAGGTGAACCCAAGGGGGTGATGCTGGATCAGCGCAATTTCGCTTCGGCCATGCGTCAACATTTTCAACTGATCCCTTTTGACGCGGATCAGGTTTCCCTGGTGTTTCTGCCGCTGAGCCACGTCTATGAGCGCGGTTGGACCTTCTATGTACTCAGTCGTGGTGGGCGGAATGTCTATCTTACTGACACCCATAGAGTGAAAGAAGCCATTGCCGCCGTGCGTCCTCATACCCTGTGTGTGGTGCCCAGATTTCTGGAGAAGGTATACAGCGCAGTGCAGGACAAGGTCGGGCGTGCCTCTGCCACCCGTCGTAAACTGTTTGCCTGGGCGTTGGCTGTGGGCGAGCGTCAATTTGAAGTGCGTCAGGGGCGCGCCCAACCCAGCGCTTGGTTGTCGTTGCAATGGCGCCTGGCCGACAAACTGGTCTATGGCAAACTCAGGGCGGCTCTCGGCGGTCGTCTGCGGTTGATGCCCTGCGGTGGTGCGGCTTTGGATGCCAAGGTCGCGGCGTTTTTCTCGGCCATCAATCTGCCGGTGCTTTGTGGTTACGGCATGACTGAAACCACGGCAACAGTTACCTGTAATACATTGGAGAGCATAGTGACGGGCTCCAATGGTCGTTGTATGCCCGAAGTGGAAATTCGTCTCGGGGCCGAGAACGAGATTTTGGTTCGCGGCGATACCGTGATGCGTGGTTATTTCAACCGGCCCGAAGATACCGCCGAGGCCTTCGAAGATGGTTGGCTCAAGACTGGAGATGCCGGTTACCTGGATGAACAGGGCAATCTGTTTATCACCGACAGGATCAAAGAGTTGATGAAGACCTCTAACGGTAAATACATTGCGCCGCAACGGGTTGAAGGTAAAGTAGGCTGCTGCCCCTTCATCGAACAGGTGGCGGTAATCGCCGATGCCCGTAACTATGTGACGGCGCTAATCGTTCCAGCCTTTGAAGCCTTGGAAGCCTGGGCTAAAGAGAAGGGACTCAGTTATGATTCCCCCATGGAGCTGATACGTCATAGCCATGTGGTTGAGCACTTTGAAGAGCGTTTGAAACAGTTACAGCAGGAGCTGGCGGGTTTTGAACAGATCAAGAAGTTTACCTTGTTGCCGGAAGCCTTCTCTATGGAGGCGGGTTTGATTACCCCGACACTCAAGCTCAGACGCAAGATGATCTATCACAAATATTCCCGCGAAATTAACGCCATGTATGGTGGTTAATTCTGAAAAAGGCTGCCTGGGCAGCCTTTTTTAATGTCCTGATTCCTTTAGATTTAATCTTGGCTGTTGTAGTATTGGCGCCCAAACTTGGCCCGGTTGCCAAGGTTATTTCTCAAGGAAGCAGTATATGGAACGACTATTCCAACCAAGCTTGCTCACAGGCTTGTTCCTCCTGATATTCTCATCGTTTTCTTCAGCCTCTGAATTGGCTCACGGCCCTTTGACACTGCCGGCAGGAGACAATGAGCAGTTGTCTTTCTTCCGGGATGGCGAGCAGCTGCTGGCCCAGATAAAGGGTGACAATGACAGTGAAACACTGGACAGCTTCCCGGCAGCGACTCAGGTGGTCGCCGTGTTCTATCAGGATCTCGATGGTGATGAACAGCGCGAAGTGCTGGTGATGCTCAAGAGCGGCTCAGAACTTTCCATCAGGGGATATGGCCGGGACTACAGCAATTGGCAGTGGCTGCAGCGCCTGCAGCCTAGGCTTGACCGGCTGACACCTTCCCTCAAACACTTCACCGTGGCCGAAGTGCGTAAACAGTTGAAGCGCTGGCCGCCGCAACAATACTTGATGACTTACGACATTGACGCCACTGATGACGCCAATATCAGGGCCTTGCTACAAGGCACACTGGAGAGTGACGGGCAACTCTTGGGTTACCGGGATGAAGAGGGGCAAGTGGTGATGCGTGCCGAGCAGGCGTACTCCTATCGGCTCAAGTATCCCGTCAGTATTAAAGAGGGACAGACAGCATTCTTCCTGACCGCCAGCTTGGAGCGGCTCAGCTTTGGTATTGGTGAAGCGGAAGGCTTTATGGTGACCGAAGTGGCTTATCAGCGCGATGATATCGAGGGGGAGGCTGGTCGCAGTGGCCCGCTGCTGGGGTTTACTCCTTCCGGTAGTACCTGGGGCAGCGTGACACTGAGCGCCCATTATCAAGGTGGTAAGCTGCATGGTAGTTGGGCCAGTTACAATCCGCGTAATGGCCGTATCAACGCCGCTGGTGACTATCAAAATGGTTTGCAGCAGGGCGAGTGGATAGAGGCTGACTTCGATGCCAGGTTCTGGCGGGGGCAGTATGTTGACGGCAAGCAACAGGGCCTGTGGAAGCTGGAATCTGACTATGACGAAACCCTGTCGCTGGGGTTTGCGAACTACAAAGATGGCTTATTGCATGGTGAATACGAGGAGCTTCTGGCCGATTTTGGCAGTGACGCCAACCCGACACCCACAAAAATCTGGCTCAAGGGCGTGTACCTTGACAACAAACGCCATGGCTCCTGGATTGAAGATGGCAACAGGGTGACTTATGACCACGGCTTGAAAGATGGCCTCTGGGTTGAGATGGATGGCGAATCTGAGCTGCGGACCCATTACCATCAAGGCAAGAAACAGGGGCTACAGCAGCGACTGGATAACAGTGGCAAACTGTTGCTGGAAGAAAATTATCTTGCCGATCAGCTTGATGGCCAGAGCCGTTACTTCTATGCCAATGGTCAGTTGAAAAAGCTGGCGCAGTTCAAGCAGGGTAAGCGAGACGGCCAACAGCTGTATTTCCATGAAAATGGTCAACTGAGCCGTTTGTATGATTATCAGGCCTACCAAGATAAAGAGGGTCGTTGGTATGAGATCCTTCAGGGACAGGTTCTGCGATACAGCGAGCAGGGGCAACTGCTGGAGGTGCAGCAGTATCGTGATGCTCGCGCCGAAGGGCGCTGGTATCGCTTCGATAAACAGGGGCAACTGGAGCGCCTGCAAAACTTCAGTCAAGGGTTGGATCAGGGAATGCAGGCCAGTTTCAGTCCTCATGGGATCTCCTCTTTTCGAACCACAGAAAAAGGGATATCCATAGGCGATGGCTATCGTTTTCACCGCAACGGCCAGTTGCAGGAGATCAACTTCTATTGCGATTATGACGGCGCGGCAACCACCAATAACTTGTGCGGTTGGCAACACAGCTTCTATGAAGATGGTCAGGATGCTTGCTTCAGACGCCTCAGCTACGGTTATGAACAGGAATATATCTGTTATGACCGGGAGGGACGGCTGCTCAAGAGCCAGGAGCTAACGGCGGCCAACAAGATGGTTGAACGCCGTTACATCAATGGCAAGCTCCATAAGGAGGAGCCGAGGATCTCTGTATACAACCGGATGATCAATGGTGAACAGGTTTACAACTTCAATGGTGCCCGTTTCGATGGCGTGGTCATCGGCATCTATCACGATGGCCGCTATGAAACCCTGTATCGGGACGGCAAGAAAATTTGCGGCAAACAGTTTGACCCTCAAGGTAAGCTGAAGCCCGGCAAAGACAAGTGCGAGTTTTAATCAACAATAATAACAATAGGATACCCTATGGAAGCGTTAAGCCTGGATATTCAACCCAGATTCAATGAAACCGATGGCCTGGGCCATATCAATAACACTGTGCTGCCCGTGTGGTTTGAAGCCGCCAGAGAGCCTGTGTTCGAAATCTTTAACCCAGGTCTGGATCTGACCAACTGGAACCTGATTGTGGCCGGATTCACCATCGCCTTTAAGGCGCCCACCTATTACGGTAAGAAAGTCAGAGTATTGACCTCGGTCAGCCGCATAGGCAACAGCTCGTTCGAAGTATTGCAACAGAGTTGGCAGGGAGAGCTGCTGACCGCCGAAGCCAAGACCACCCTGGTGCACTACGACTACAGCTGTGAGCAGAGTCGACCTATTCCTGATGAGATCCGCCAGCGTCTGCAGCCTTTGCTACGGGAGTGAGTCGGCGTTTTCCAAGTACAGATTAAGCCAGCGTCTTCTACGTTGGCCTATTCTGGCTGCGGTATTGGTGAGGTGTTTGGTTAAAGAGTCCTTTGAGGGAACAAGTAAGGAAGAGTCGAACTGATACCCCGGAAGAGATCCGCCAGCGTCTGCTGCCTTTGCTGCGGAAGTGAGCCCGGCGCCGCTATCACCGGGAGTTAGTTTTAAGCTCAGCGTCCCTCAAGAGGAACGCTCAAGCGCTTTGCTAAGAATGATTGCCGAAGCGTTGGAAATACTGCTGTTGGTCGAGCAGTTGCAGTTTATCGACCACTTGCTCACGTATATCCTCCAGCTCTGGTTTGCCAAGCCAAGTAAACCAGATATCCAACCAGCGTAAGTACTGCTGTTGTCTTTGCTGTGGGGTCGCTGATGGCAAAATATCGGCAAAGTCGGCGGCGTCTTCGTCATCACTGTCGAGTAGCTCGTTGGCCATTTCATAAGTCAGTAACCAAAAGTCATGGATTATCTGTTGGTTGGATTCAACCCAAACGCAGTAATCCACTATATGCTGATGTAACAGAGGGGCATGGGCCTGACTGGCGGCGAGTATCTCCAGCGGCCGTTGTGCCTCCAGAGCCTGAGGGTGACTGCCATCTTGCAGATATTGCCACAAGGCTTCTCCCTGGGGTTGCGCTAATACCAGAGGCTTGAATTGGCGTAGCATCTGTCCGGGGCGATAATCCTCATTGTCGTCGGCATCTTGCTGCCACCCCTCGGCCGGGCAAGCCAGAGGGCCATCTGCCTGGCGTTCAAGTGATGCGCGTAGCGTATCTATTTCATCTTTGAGCCGAGCCTGAATAAAGTGGCTCTGTAATAGCGTCTCCAGACCTTCACTCTCCTGGACGTCAAACCAGTCGATAGCGGCAGGGAACATGCTGATAAAAAAGAGTTGCACCGGATCGTCAGTCTCCGTTGTGCGCCACTCGGTTGCCAGCAGTTTGGGACAACTCAGTAAACGTTCACTCAGCAGTTGTTTGAATTGGAGATATCGCTGCGGATTTTGCTTGAGGAAGTCGGCCAGAGCCTGATGGCTTTGTATGCCGGTTTCATCCGAGTAGAAAAAGCCCTGGCGCAAACGGTCACTGTCACACCAGACAAAGGCTCGCAACATCTCCTCACTCCAGCCATTGAGGTTGAGCAGCCTCGCCATGAATTGCTCATAACCATTGCTGTCTTCATTATCCCAGTTGGCAACCAGAAAGTGCGCCAACCGCCAGGCCTGTTCAGGGGCTCGCCGAGCCAGCAGGAATAGGGCCTCAACGCCAAAGATCCGGGTTTCATCCAACCACATGTTGTACACATCGTTGTGCCAACGGGCGAAGGCTATCATGGCATCGGCGGTGGCCAGCAGTTCGGGGGTCAGGTGAGGGTGTTGCATGGCAATAGCGAACAGCAAAGGTTCAGAGAGGTAGAGGTCACACTCGTCACTGATGAGTGGCGGCAGCGTGAATACTTCGCCATCCGGGCCCAGACTCAGGGCTTCCTGCAGCAGGCTGCGCAGTCCTGAATCTTGCAGATCATCGATCTGCAGGCGGCGGTTGCCGCTGTCTGTCGCGGCGACAAATTCGATATCGAACATCCCTTTACGCAGAATAGTGCTTTGCTGTAATTGATGTCGGTATTGAGTCAGGGCTTGCGCTATGGAGAGGGGATCTTGGGGATCCAGCGGGATAAGTGTGTGCTTTTTAAATGACTGCATCTTCCTGACTCAGTTACTGTGCGGGCTAGACCCTTGAAATAGTGGCGGCGATGATAACAAGCCTGTTTGCCGGATACATGCTCTCATATTCAGAAGTTTGAAGGGGAGCGGCAGAGACCATTCGATGCAGAGTCTCTGCGCGCCCTTCACTGTTTACCATGGGTGACAGTTAGACTAGTCCTGCCATGGCATCTCTGACCCGGCGGGAGCCATCGTTGGCCAGCGCCGAGAGCAACTCGGCCGCGTCGGGATAGTCGCCTTCCAGGCAATCGATCAGCTCGATTTTCTCATTGACAGTCAACTGAGTAATAAGGGGCGTCAGCGTGCCGTTTCTCAGTTGAGCGACTAGCCAGTCACAGGGAGCCTCATATTCCCCCTTGCCGAGGCAAAAACGCAGCAGTTTCATCGGCTCAAGCCGCAGCGGCTCCAAGGTTTGCAGCAGCCAGCTCAGCGCGGCTTCCTGCAGCTCATCGCTGTCCTGGTATCTCCTGTCTATGTATCGCGTTGCTGGCCAGTCGCCGCGCTGCACCTTGTTGGCCATAAAGGCCTGCAATAGTTGCTTATCGAACAGTTCAAACCCTAATTGGTAGCCAAGCAGGAGCTGCAGCAGTCGCTGTCGGGTTGGGGTGGGAAGCAGCCACAGGCACTGCTTGAGGTCATAACGCTCGAAGGATGAGTAGATACTCAGCTCATCAATGGCGAACAGGCGTTGCAGGCAGGCTTGCATGGCTGCCAGCGGCAGTTCATCACTCAGGTATGCTTGCAGTCGAGCATTGACCAAGGCGACCCTGACATCGACCGAGTACAGGGCCTTGAATGCAGCCAAGATCTCCTCGGCGCTGACACTCTCGTCAAACAGCAGCACCTCGCCCGCAACACCTTGGGGCATGCCCTCCGGCGGTATCGCTTGGGTCAGCAATAATGCCTGCAACTCTTCACCCTGACGCCGAAGCAGGCTGACGTTGAGCCAGTCATATCTGTCATCTTGGGCCTGCTCGCAAACCACAAGTTGCGGTGCGGCAACCACAGGCTGCGTTATGCCCCGCTCCAGCAACTGGCAGCGGCCATCAAAGTCTTGAGCCAGTACCCGCTGCCAACTCTTTAGGTTGTCGCGAATAAAATACTCGAGGCAGAGTGACCACTCCCGCTGCAGCTCGGGGTGTTGGATAAAGCCTTGTCCGGGGTATTGCAGCTCGAGCAGTTCGAAGGCATTGAGCTTCTCTCTATCCGGCAGTCGTCTCAGTGCCTGCAGCAGTGGATCTGCCTGGCTCGATGAGGCCTGGGCCAATGGGCTCAGCTGCGCTAGCGCGCGCAGTGTGTTATCGCCATCGCCGCTGCTCAGCGACAGTTGGAAGTCAAACACTGTCAGTAGGGCTTCACTGACGCCGAGTGATTGCATGCTGCTGACAAAGCCCAGGCGCTCGGTATCAGAGTCAAACTCAGGGTCGAAATTATCGTCACTGTAAGGCATGGCGGTATAATGCAAGAGCTTGAGTGGCGCTAGTTCCAGCAGCCATTGCCATAGGCGCCGGGCCAGTATGAGAGCCGGTGCCTGCGGCTCATTTGGCTGAGCCGAGGAGTGAGTGAAAGCCTGCTGCGAGGCCAGCAGGAAATAGCACAGCATGGCACCGCGGCGAAAACCGTCTTGTTTGTCGAACAATAGGTATTTGGGCTGGAAGTCACTGATGGGTTCCAGGGTCAATTGGCGGCCAACATCATCACGCCCTCTTCGATAGAGCTGGTCTTGTGCCAGCTGCAGCGCCTCAAGCTCACAAAGAGAGGGCTCGGGCCGACAGATAAACGCCTTGAGCGGCTTGGCACCGTCTGCGGCTTGCTTGAGTACTTGCCCGGCAAGCAGTTCCCAAGGACTATTAGCGTTTAATCTCTCGCTCAGCGCCTGGCTGGTGGCGTCATGGCACCCGGCCAGACAGTCCTGTTGCCAAAGGAAGGCCAGTAACACATAGTGGCCGAGCTCCATTTGGCTCAGCGGCCAGTTATCCGGGTTAGCAAGCTGGCGGTGTTGCCGGAATAAGGCCAGGGTCTTGTTCAACAAGGGGCGGTTGTAGACCTGGCGCTTGTCGTTCCATTGCTGCAGCAGTTTAGCCAGTTGCGCCTCGAGCAGCGCCTGCTCACTGGTGTCACTGAGGTTGCCGTAGCGCTGCAGATATTGGACATCATCGAGCAGTCCTTCATCGTCGACCAGGTTTTCGCGGATCTCTTCCAGCTCGGGTTTGCCAAGCCAAGCGAACCAGATATCCAGCAGGCGTAAATACTGCTGTTGCCTTTGCGGTAGACTCTTTGATGGTAAAATATCGGCAAAGGCTTCGACATCTTCTTCATCACCATAGAGCAGTTCATAACGGCTATCGCTGAGAATACTGCTCAGCTCTTCGGCAATATGTCGATTGGATTCTGCCGTAACGCAGTAGTCGACTATATAGTGATAGAGCCCCAGGGCTTTGGCCTTACAGGCGGGAATTAATGCTATTGGTTGCTGAGCCGCCAGCGCCTGGGGTTGGCTGCCATCATGCAGATATTGCCACAATGCCGCGCCTTGGGGTTGCGCCAGTACCAATGGCTTTAACTGACGCAGCAGCCTGCCCGGCCGCTCATCGTCCTCATCCTGATAGCTGCCTTCTTGTTCATCTGCGTCGGTTTCAACACTCTCGGTTATGCCGCATCTGTAACAGGCCAGCGCGCCACTGGCCTGGCTCTCTATGGCGGCGCGCAGGTCGCTTATCTCCTCTTCGAGGCTGGCGCGGATAAACTGGCTTTCAAGCAGGGTATCCAGCCCCTCGCTCTGTTCAACTTCAAACCAGGCAAACTCAATCGGGTACATGCTGACAAAGAAATGCAGCACGGCATCGACTCTGCCGAGTGGGCGGTCTTCGGCGGCGAGCAGTTTCGGGCTATTGAGTAAACGCTCGCTCAACAGCTGTTTGAACAGAGGATATTGCTGTGGATTTTGCTTGAGGAAGTCGGCCAGAGGCTGATGACTCTGAATGCCGGTTTCGCCGCTGTAGAAGAAGCCCTGGCGCAGATGGTCACTGTCGCACCAGACAAAGGCCCGCAGCATATCCGGGCTCCAGCCATTGAGCTCGAGCAGCCGTGCCATATATTGCTCATAGCCATTGCTGTAGACATTGTCCCAGGCGGGGATCAGAAAGCGTGCCAATAGCCAGGCCAGTTCGGGTGTGCGCCGGGCCAGCAGAAACAGGGCCTCGACCCCGAAAATGCGGCTGTCGTCCAGCCACATGCGCTGCAGATCATTGTGCCTGCGGGCGAAGGCTATCATGGCCTCGGCGGTTGCTAGCAGTTCGGCTGTCAGGCGAGAGTGTTGCATGGCAATGGCGAACAGCAAGGGTTCAGAGAGGTAGAGATCACACTCGTCACTGATGAGTGGCGGCAGCATGAACCCTTCGCCATCCGGTCCTAGGCTCAGGGCTTCCTGCAGTAGGGCGCGCAGTCCTGAGTCTTGCAGGTCGTCGATCTGCATACGGCGGTTGCCGCTGTCGGTCACGGCGACAAATTCAATATCGAACATGCCCTGGCGCAGAATAGTACCTTGCTGCAGTTGTTGCCGGTATTGAGCCAGTGCTTGGCTGATGGAGAGCGGATCCCGGGGATCCAGCGGGATAAGGGTGTGCTTTTTAAATGACTGCATCTTCCTGACTCAGTAACGGCTAAGGCCAAAGGCCTTTAAAGGGGGGAGAATGATAACAAAACTTGTTGCGGGTGCGGCTACGCAAGCGTGAAAACCTGCGCTGAGTCACCGCGGTTTACTGAATATTAACGAGAGGCGGCCAGGGCCTGACGTTCTGTTTGCTTTTGCTGTTTATAGTCCAGTGCTTCTTGGGGAACTGGACTGATTTTGCCGGTTTCCAGCCACTTCTTTAAGCGGCTGGCATCGGCCAGATGGCTCAGCTTGCCAAAGGCGTCCAGCACCACAAATGCGACTTCCCGCTTGGCCATTTGGGTCAGCATTACCAGACAGCGACCGGCGTCATCGGTATAACCTGTCTTGGAGAGAGAGATCTGCCAGTTTGGTTTATTTACCAGTCGGTTGGTGTTGTAAAACGCCAGATTATATCTGGGTTTACGAAACGCAACGCTGAGATTGGGCGCCGAGCTCAGCTCGCCTATCAAGGGATACTTTTTAGTCTCCTGCAACAGTTTGACCAGGTCTCTGGCGCTGGAGACATTCTGCTCCGATAGTCCTGTGGGTTCGACAAAGTGGCTGTCTGTCATCCCCAGCTCTGCCGCCTTGGCATTCATCGCTTGGATAAAGGCTTGATAGCCGCCGGGATAGTGATGTGCCAGGGTTGCGGCGGCGCGATTTTCAGAAGACATCAACGCCAGCGCCAGCGCTTCTTTGCGTTTCAGTTCACTGCCGATACGAAGCCTAGACACCACGTTTTGCATGATTTCGGCCTGACTAACATCCACGGTAATCCGCTCGTTGAGCGGCAACTTGGCATCGAGAGTGACTAAGGCCGTCATCAGTTTGGTGATCGAGGCGATGGGTTGCACCTGTTGCGGGTTATCGGAATAGAGGAGTTCCCCGGTTTCCAGATCCACTAGCATGGCGCTGGCCGAAGCCAGCTCCTGAATGCCTTTTTCTGCCTGTGGCCGCTCAGTTGCCCAAAGCGGAAAGCTGCAGCATATCAATATTAGTAAACCGGCAAATCTTCTCATCAGCTGAACTTTCCCCACAGTTATTTCGTAGGAATTTAGTATAAGTTCAAGGTAAATGACAACGATTTAGTGGTTACCGATACTGGCTATTTATCCCAACTGACCGGCGACCATAATGTCTTTATTCTCAGAAATCTCATTATAAGACAATACATTAAGACCTCTTGAAAACGCCAGAGCATAGCGTCCCAGCAGCGGCCGCAATTGAGGCGGCACTAGTAGGATAGGATGGTGTCCGGCGGCCTTGGCCTCGGCCAACAGCTGCGGCATTTTTTGCTGCAGTTGTGCCAATAGCTGCGGATCCACCGGGAAACCGTCCAGCGACACACTACCTTGCTGCTGAGCGGTACTCAGGGCGCTCATCAGTTGCCGCTCAAGCTCTGGAGTCAGGGTCATTACCTTGAGCTGCGGCGCATCACCACAGATACCCTGTACTATCGCCTGCCTCAAGGCGCAGCGAACATCGGCCGCCAACAGCACGGGATCTTTACTGTTTTCACTGCAGTCCAGCAGTGTGGTGCCTATGGTCAAAATATCCCGCAAAGAAACCTGCTCCCTGAGCAGTAGCCGGTAGACCTTGAGCTGCTGGATCGGCGACAACGCCTGGCTCAGAGACTCGGCTAGCTTGGGTGCCTGACGTGCCAGACGTTCATTGAGCGAAATCACATCATCGTGCTGCAATAGCTCGGCCATGCGCTCCCGTAGCAACTTGGCGACATGGGTGGCGATGACGGTGGCGTTGTCCACGACGGAGTAGCCCAGGTTCAGCGCATTGGCCTTCTTGTCCTGCTCTATCCAGACCGCCTCCATGTTATAGGCAGGATCCCGGGTGATGATACCGTCCAGTTCACCGAAGACATTGCTGCCGCGAATCGCCAGCAGCCGCTCCGGATCCAACTCTGCCGTGGCCACTAGCGTGCCCATGATGCTGATTTGATAGTGAGTCGGACTCAGCGCCAGATTATCTCTGACCCTAACCTCCGGCAGCAGATAACCCGCCTGCTCCGACAGAGTGCGGCGAATGCCGGTCAAACGCTTCATCAATTCGGCGCCGCGCTCTTTCTCCACCAGAGACACCAGACGATAGCCCAGCTTGACCTCTATCGCATCGACATAGGGCAGGCTGTCCCAACTGGGGGCAGGCGGTTCACTCAGCGCCTCTCCCGCCTGTTTGGCCTGTGGCGGCGGCAGTATTTCTGGTTTGGCGTGATACTGCTTGTAGGCGACAAAGCCCAAGAGTACGGCGGCACAGAGAAATACCCAAGTGGGCATGCCGGGCACCAGACCCATGATCAGCATCACCAGTGATGCCGTCGCCAGGGTCCTGGGATTGGCCAACAGTTGTTCGTTGAGCTGGGCCGGCATCTCTTCGGCATCAGACACCCGGGTGACCACTATCGCCGCGGCGGTTGCCAGCAGCAGCGATGGGATCTGTGCTACCAGGCCGTCACCTATGGTCAACAGGGCATAGGTCTTGAACGCCTCGGTGCCGCTGAGATCATGCATAAAGATGCCGATACAGATACCGCCTATGATGTTGATCGCCAGGATCAACAGGCCGGCAATGGCATCGCCGCGAACAAATTTGGAGGCGCCGTCCATCGAGCCATAGAAGTCGGCTTCTGCGGCGACCTCTTTACGCCGATCCCGGGCTTGCTCTTGAGTCAGCAGACCGGCATTGAGATCGGCATCTATCGCCATCTGTTTGCCGGGCAGCGCATCCAGGGTAAAGCGGGCCGACACTTCGGAGATCCGCTCGCCCCCCTTGGTGATCACCACAAAGTTGATGATCATCAGGATCAGGAATACCACGGCGCCGACCACATAGTTGCCGCCAATCACCACTTCACCGAACGCCTGGATCACCTTACCGGCAGAATCACCGCCTTCATGGCCGCGGATCAGTACCACCCGGGTCGAGGCCACGTTGAGCGTGAGCCGTAGCAGGGTCGCCAGCAACAAGAGGGTCGGAAAGATGGAGAAGTCCAGCGGCCGCCGAATCGACACGCTCACCAGCAACACCATGATGGCCAACACTATGTTGAAGGTGAACATCACATCCAGCAGCCAAGGTGGCAGCGGCAGAATGATCATCGCCATCAGGGTCAGCAGCAGCAATGGCACCATGGCATGGGACTTATTGGCAGTCAGTAATCGCAGCCAGTTCATTGGGTTATCCTTTAGTCATGTCGCAAGTGAGGTGGAATATGGAATTCCGGCAATGGTGCCGGCATGGGTTTGCGTCCGGCGCGAGCGGCCTGGATCTGCAACACATAATTGAGTACATGGGCCACAGCCTTGAACAGCGCCGCCGGGATCTGTTGCTCGACCGCCGTCGAGTGGAAGATGGCGCGGGTCAGCGGTGGGATCCTTAAGATTTCAACGCTGTGTTGTTTGGCTATTTTCTGCATATAGAGGGCGACTTCATCGCGGCCCTTACAGAGCACAAAGGGCGCCTCGGCCCGGGTCGGGTCATACTTGAGTGCCACGGCATAGTGGCTGGGGTTGACCATCAACACATCGGCCTGAGGCACGGCGACCGAGGCGCGGGAGCGGGCAAACTGCTGTTGCAGTTGCCGTATTCTGGCCTTGATTTCCGGCTTACCCTCCATCTGTTTATGTTCATCCTTGACCTCCTGCTTGCTCATCCTCAGCTCTTTGTAGTGCTGCCATAGCTGATACGGCACATCGACCAGGGCGATCAGTAACATCCCGAGCCCGAGGTAGAGGATATAGTCGCTGAGCAGTTGCAGCCCCGTGGTGGCGCCTTGCAACAGGTCTTGTTGACTCAGATGGAGCAAGTGGTCGAAATCATGCTTTAAAAACAGCAACATGATCCCGATGAGCAGACTGACTTTCAGGCAAGATTTCCCCAGCTCTACCAGAGAGCGGGTGCCGCACATTCGCTTGAGACCACTCAAAGGGGCAATACGACTCCACTTGAAGCCCGCATTGCCTAGGTTGAAGACATGGCCACCGGGCAAACCGCCCACTATGGCGGCCAGCAGCAGTATCATCAAAAACAGTGGCCCCAGTAATTCGAGTGTTCCCAATAGGGCGGCCGCCAGATGGTTTTGCATCATTCCCGGGGTATCCAGGCTCTCGCGGCTGACCAGCATATGCAGCTCTGCCTGTTGCATCAGTTGCTGCGCCAGCCAATCTCCGCTGCTACTCAGCAGCATGGAGCCGGCAATCATCAACACGCAGGCGCCGAGATCTTTCGAGCGCGGCGTCTGGCCTTTTTCCCTGGCCTTGCGCAGCTTGTGACTACTGGCCTTTTCGGTTTTATCCTGGGAGGAGGATTGACTCATTGGCTCCCTCCCAAAAACTGATGCATGGCAAACAACGCATCGAGGCAAAAGTCACTGTATTTGTCCGGCAGAGTCGAGAACGACAGCAGGACACAGAAAAGCCCCATGATCATGGTCATGGGAAAACCCAGGGCGAAGATATTCAAAGAGGGCGCCGAGCGGCTGAGCACCCCGAATGTCAGGTTGACCACCAACATCGCCATTACAGCTGGTAGCGCCAGCATCAAGGCTGCGGCAAACATCCAGCCAAACTGGCCGATGAGTTGCATTAAGGGCAGGCCAAACAGGCCATTGCCTATGGGCCAGAGGCGAAAACTGTCCACTATGATGCCGATGGCAACCAGATGGCCATCCAGTGCCAGAAACAGCAGGGTGCCATACATCACCAACATCTGCCCGAGCAGAGGCTGACTGCTACTGCTGCCGGGGTCGTTGGCCAGCGCCATGGAGAGCCCCATCTGCATCGACAAAATGGTACTCAGCAGGCTGAGGATATGCAGCATGATGCTGAGAAACAGCCCCAACATCATGCCCAGCAGCAGTTGCTCCAGCGCCAGCAATACGGCACTGAAGGAGAGGGCATCGAGAATGGGTACCGCCGGTAGTATCGGAATGATCAACGCCGCCAACAGCAGCGCCAATAATACCCGCACCAACAAGGGAACATGGATATAACCGAGGAAGGGCATCACCAGAAAAGCCCCCAGCAGACGGCTGAAAGGCCACCAAAAAGAGCCGAGCAGTTGCTGCAGATAGTCTGTCGTCAGGCTCAGCATTCTCAGCCAATCACATGAGGGATCGAGAGAAACAACTGGTCGAACATATCGAGCAGTTTTTGGATCAACCATTGACCGGCAAACAGCACCATCAACAGGGTCAACACCAGTTTGGGCAGAAAGCTCAGGGTCTGTTCATTGACCTGGGTAGCGGCCTGAAAAATGGCGATCAACAGCCCCAGCAACAGGCCCGGGCTGATCAACACCAATACCATCAATACCGCAAGGTAGATGGCATCGGAGAAGAAGCTTGTCAGTTCACTCAGCTCCATGACGCTATCCGAAGCTGGCCGTCAGGGTACTGACCGTCATCGACCAGCCATCGGCCAACACGAAGATCAACAACTTGAACGGTAAAGAGATAATCAGCGGTGACAGCATCATCATCCCCATGGACATCAATACACTGGCGACCACAAGATCTATCACCAAAAAGGGCAGATACAACAGGAAGCCGATCTGAAAAGCGGTTTTCAGTTCGGACAGCACATAGGCCGGCAGGATCACAAAAAAGGGGATCTGTTCCTGGGTCAGGGTCAGAGGCTCCTGGGCGATTTTCAGCATCTGTTCCAGGTCGGTTTCGCGGGTTTGTGCCAGCATAAAATGCCTCAGCGGCTGCTCGGCAATCGCAATGGCCTGCGGCAGCTCTATCTGCCCTTGGTCATAGGGTAGATAGGCTTTTTGATAGATCTCCTTGCCCACGGGTTGCATGATAAACATGCTGAGCACCAAGGCGATGCCTATCAACACCTTGTTGGGCGGACTCTGTTGCAAACCCAGTGCCTGACGCAAAATCACCAGCACTATGATGATTCGGGTAAAGCTGGTCATCATCAACAGCATGGCGGGTAACAGGCTCATCACTGTCATCATCGCCAGAATTTCCAGCTTGATGTTGACCTTTTGTGCCTGTTGGCCGTCGTCCAGGGTGAAGAGTGTCATGCCATCGCTGGCAGACACGGGAAGTGCCAGCAGTGATAGCAGCAATAAACCGAGTAGGAAGAGACTGTTATTCTTTGACCAAGGTTGCACCACTGGCAACGACCTCCAGCAGCCGTACGCCGTAACGACCATTGACTTCAACGACTTCACCGCGTCCGAGTAGGGCGCCATTGACTCGAATATCCAGAGGCTCACCCACCATACGATCCAAGGCGATCACATCACCCTGTCCCATATGGGTCAGCTCGCCGAGCGTCATCTCAGTGCTGGCCAGTTCCAGGGTGACCTGTACGGGCAACTGTTTGAAGAAGCTTATGTCACGGCTGGGTTTAACCTGTGCCGTCGGTGTGGGTTCTTCAAGCAGCTCATTGTCGAGCAAAAAGTCATCACTCAGCGATGTTTGTCCATCCACTTTGGTCATCCTCATGTTGTTGTAAAGCATCTTGATTCAGGCGGGCAACCAGATTGCCCTGATGGCTGTGTACCGAGGCATAGAACAGGGTTAGACCTCCCAGCGATACCGGACAGCGTTGATGCAGGTTCAGTGGAATGATTTCACCGGGTTGCAGCTGTTCCAGAGCCTGTACCGGCAAGGGTTGCCAGCCCAGCTCCAACTTGAGCTTGACCGGGATCTGGGTCAAATGTTGTTCCAGCGCCTGTTCAAGGTTGTCTGCTTGTTGGTACTGGGGCGCGGCTTGGCCAATACGTCCCAGCAGTTCATCTGTCATGGCAAACAGCATGGGACAGGCCGGATAGCTCTCCGGAAAACTCATCGACCAGACGGCGGCAACCGAAAACTCGGTTTCGTCATTGGGGATCTCTATCTGCAGTTCGTCCGGTTTGATGGGATCAAAGGGCATGCTTTCCAGCACACCTTGCATCACCTTGAGTCCCAAGCGATATTCAGACTGAGTCGGGGCTCCCAGAGGCGAGTACAGCAGACTGGATTGACCGCCATAGTAGCTGCTGGCCAACTGTTCCAGAGTGCAACGATCAATTCGTAATAAACCCAATAGTTTGCGTTGATATTTAAAGGCAAACCAATGATGTTTATTACAACTTTTCAGTACAGTTTCACCCGGCGTTAATTCGGTACGAATCAATGCCGGTCTCCCTTGCCTGGTTAAAGGCTTGAGAATTTGATTTACCGCTTGCAACAATCCTTGATTACAGTTATCCAACTGACCGAATAAACGGCTACGGGCTAATTTTTCTCTAATTAGAGCAATTGGCCTACAATCATGAGTCTGATCTGATTTTATTAGCTCTGCCCGTGCAGTTATCTTCATTACATTATTACCGTGCAGTTATTTTCATTAAACTATTACCGCGCAGTCGCCGCCCGCAACAATACAGCTACAAAAGTAAGTCATATTTTCGAAAAAATTTAACCTGCCCTATATTTGACATAGGGGGCAGAATATTATCTAGAGTCTGCGCATCATACAAGCTGAAAAGCATGTATTTATTCAGTGTCAAAAAAGCATAATTGAGACAAAAAATTGACACATTGATGTTAATCAAAAAACAGCATTTGTAATTTGACAGGATACATTTGTATGGGGTATTTTCGCCGTCAATTTTCTCTTTGGAATTGCGATTTTTATTATTCTGAGCACTTTTTGTTATCTTGAAGTTTGCTGGAATAGTTATTTTCATAGTGAATAAAGTTACACCAAATTATTAGCATGATATTCGATATAAAACGTATTTAACATTCGATAATAGATCGTAATTTATTCGCTTCGAGTTCACTGCTGGAAATTAGGAGTAATGCCAAAGGAATTTGCATCGTAGGTATTCCACCCACTTACCCACCACCAACTGGAATTTACTGTGTTGAAGCCTTTGACTCTAGCTTTGTGTTTCTTGCTGTTCAGCTCAATCAGTCATGCAGTACCAAGCAATCAGCCTGTGACTTACAGGGTCGCTGCCGATGACACCGACTGGCAGCTGACCACTAGTGTCTTTGCTTGTCGCCTCAGCTATAGGGTTCCCGGAGCCGGCTTGTTGCAGTTGGAATTGCTTCCTGGGCAGCACTCTAATTTGTCTTTGACTTCATCTTGGTTGACTCAAGCTATTCCGGCACAGGCCAGTGTCAGTTATCCGGCATGGAGTCAGGGGTTCCCGGACGTCATTCAGAGCCATCCTATGCATTGGCAGGCTGGAAAAGCCAGTCTGCGAGCAGACCAATTGGACATCTACCTCAAGGGGTTGGAGCAGGGATGGCGCTGGAAATTCGCCTTGGGTCAGAATGCGGAAATGATCTTGGAAGTGGATACTCTCAGCGCCAAGGATCACTTGCAGGAACTGTCTCAATGCCGACACAAGTTAGTGCCCCAAGATTATGAATATGTACATGATCTTTCGATTTTTTACCCTTCAGGCACCGCAGGTTTGGACTCGGCCATGTTGGCTGATATCGCGGCAGTTGCCCGTTATGTGGAAGCCGACCGCTCTATCAAGACCATACTGATCGATGGCCATGCTGATGACAGCAGCTCGCGCCTGGTTGATCTGGTCTTGAGTAAAGATAGGGTGGAAAACGTGGTGGCTGCTTTGGTGGAAATGGGGGTGAAACGGCAGATGATCGAAGCCAGACATCATGGCAATCGTCAGCCCTATTCCAAAGAACGCTCTGAAGTGAACCGTAGAGTACGGATTCGACTGGTCAAAGCAATATGAGGATAGCGTCTTGAAAAATTACAGCGTGGTCGGCTGCAAGGGACTGGTAACGGCTCAGACGGCTCAGCTCATGGAAGACGAAGGCTTCAATATCATAGAGAGTGGTCAATCCTGGTTGGCGCTGGTTGATATTTCTGATTGCACCCCCGAGGAGGTCGCTGGTCGCTTACATCGACAGCGGGCTCACAATCTGGTTGCCCTGCTGCAACCTGAGCAGACAGAGCTGGCGGTCAAAGCCATGCAGGCTGGAGCACAAGACTACTTGCTGCTGCCCCTGGATGAGGGACAGCTGATCAAGCTGCTGTTTCGCCTGCGGCAGATGGAGCAGGAAGACAGTGAACTGGTGGTGGCTTCCCCTCTGAGTCGGCAGTTGTTGATGTTGGCTCACCGAACCGCCAAGGCCGATACCACAGTCTTGCTTACCGGCGAGAGTGGTACCGGCAAAGAGCCGTTGGCACACTTTATTCACCGTCATTCCAGTCGTAGAGAGCAGCCTTTTGTGGCGGTGAATTGTGCCGCTATTCCTGAACAGATACTCGAGTCGGTATTATTTGGCCATGTTAAGGGGGCCTTTACCGGAGCGTCATCAGATCAGCCGGGTAAATTCGAATTGGCAGAAGGTGGCACTCTGTTATTGGATGAAATCGCCGAATTGCCTTTATCTCTACAGGCTAAACTCTTGCGGGTTTTGCAGGAAAGGGAGGTCGAAAGAGTCGGCAGTCATAAAGTCATTCCCTTAAATATACGCGTGATTGCAGCAACCAATAAAAATTTAAAAGAAGCTGTTTCTCAAGGTCGGTTCCGGGAAGATCTCTATTATCGTTTAGATGTCTTGGCGCTGGAATTAAAACCACTTAGAGATAGGGCGGAAGATATTATTCCGCTTGCGGAACATTTTATTCAGCTTTATAGCTATTTGACTAATGGTCATGAATGTTATTTAAGCGAAGCGGCGAAAAAAGCCTTAATTAGTTATGACTGGCCAGGCAATGTCAGAGAATTGGAAAATGTGATCCAACGAGCCTTAGTCATGCGCCATGGCACTATTTTACAGGTGGTCGATTTAGGGATCAGGCTACCGGACAATATTGAAGTCATGGCGGCGGTTCCCGAATCGATTAATGGACTGAAAGCTTCTAAAAAACATGCTGAATTTCAATATGTCATCGAAGTTTTAAAGCGCTTTGGCGGTCATCGCAGCCGCAGTGCCGATGCTCTGGGAATGACTACCCGGGCGCTGCGTTACAAGCTGGTACAGATGCGTGATGCCGGCATAGATATCGACAGCCTTTTAGCCAAGGCCAAGGCCGCCTGACGGCTGACAACAGAGAATGGCAGTAATGAGCAACAACAGTATTTCCGCCGGTTTTAACACTATCCAGCAAACCCTGGCGATCCATAAAGAGATCGCCCAGGGCGCAATCATGCCATCCATAGATGGACATACCCCGCAAGTCGTCTCCTTCGGCAGCCTGATGAAACAGAAGCTGCAGGAGATCAACCAAGATCAATTGACTTCATCAATGCTGACCCAAGCGGTCGATAGCGGCAAGAGCGATGATCTGGTCGGCGCCATGGTGGCGTCTCAAAAAGCCAGTTTATCGTTTTCGGCCTTGATGCAGGTGCGTAATCGCCTTGTACAAGCTTTTGATGATGTGATGAAAATGCCCATTTAAGGACAATAGATGTCGATGAGTTTAGCCCTGCCAGCAAAACAGTCTGCCGCCGGACAGAAGCCCATGCTGGATGCGATAAAGGGAAAGTTATCCAATGTGAATCAAATGCTGTTGCTGGCCATCCTGGCCTCAACAGTCGCCTGTGTGTTGGTGTTGTTTCTCTGGAGTGGCAGTCAGGGATATCGGCCCTTGTATGGGCTCAAGGAGAAGGTTGATAGCAGCCAAATCATAGAAATCCTTGAGGGCGAAGGTATCGACTATCGCCTGGATGCCAACTCAGGACAGATCCTGGTCGCGGAAAACAAGCTGAGCTCGGCGCGGATCTTATTGGCGGCCAAAGGGGTACAGGCGCAACTGCCCGAAGGACTGGAAGACTTGGCCAAGGCGCCAATCGGTACCAGTCAGTTTATGGAGCATGCCCGCTACCTGCATGGATTGGAAGGGGAACTGGCGCGCACCATAATGGCCATTGACGCCGTGCGTTATGCCCGGGTACACCTGGCCATCCCCAAGCGAACCCTGTTTATTCGCGCCGAACCGGAAAAGCCGACAGCATCTGTGATGTTGGAACTCTATTCCGGGGCGCGCCTGAATGAGTCCCAGGTTGCCGCCATTGCCAATTTGGTTTCCGGCAGTATTACCGGCATGGCACCTGCACAGGTCAAAATCGTTGATCAGGCGGGGAATTATCTGAATGCTGAGATGACTTCCGAGCAAGATATCAGCCAATCTCGCAGCAAACAGCTCAAGTATACCCGCGAACTGGAAAATGACCTGCTTGCCCGCGCCGAGGCGATGTTGACGCCGATCCTGGGGCGAGACAACTATCAGGTGCAACTGGTCGCCAAGGTGAACTTCAATCAGGTTGAAGAAACCCAAGAGTCAGTGGATCCCAATCCAGTGATGACTCAGGAAACGCTCAATAAAGATCAGACTAATGGCAACTTGGCCCTGGGGATCCCTGGCGCCCTGAGCAATAAGCCGGTCTCCAAGAAGAAAGGCAAGAAAGAGGACAACGAAGAGAGCAGCCTGCGGCAACAGGAGACCCGCTCTTATGAAGTTGGACGCTCGGTGCGGCACACCAAATACCAACAGATGCAGCTGGAAGGGCTTTCGGTTGCGATTCTGCTGAACCAACAGGCCGCGGGCAAAGAGGGTTGGCAACCACAGCAGTTGCAACAGATAAGCGATATGGTCAAAGACGCCATAGGTTTTTCTGATGAACGTGGTGATCAACTCAACATCAATAGCTTTGACTTTGTGGTACCGGAAAAGCCGGTGATAGAGCCGCTGCCCTGGTGGCAGAACGAACATATGTTCGAATACCTCAAGTACGGCATAGGTACTTTGCTGGCGCTACTGCTGATTTTGTTTGTCCTGCGCCCCTTGGTGCAACATCTCACCACTGGCAGTGCCCGCCCCAAAGGGGTGTCCGACAAGAGTGCCGATGACAGCAAAGCCATCTCGGTAGAGGCCGAGCCGCAACTGGAAAATAGCGCACCGGAACAACTGGCATTGCAAGCCGAGGACAGCCAGGCGCTGCCTCAGTCCAACTTGCCACCGCCAGGCTCGCCATTGACAGTGAAGATGCAACATCTTGGTATGTTGGCAACCGAAGAACCGGCCAGGGTTGCTGAAGTGATCAGCCATTGGATGAAGGATAAAAGTCGTGACTGAACAAACCACTCTGGACAATCTTGAACAGGCCGCCATGTTGCTGCTGTGTATGGGGGAAGAGGGTGCTTCCCAAGTAATGGCTCATCTCGACCGCCAGGACGTAGAGCAGTTGAGTTACAAGATGGCGCGCCTGTCTTCGGTGACTCAGCATGAAGCGGAAGCGGTACTGAATCGTTTCTTCGACCGCTACAAAGAACAGGCGGGTATTGCCCGGGCCTCGAGAGCCTATCTGCAGAAGACGCTGGACTTGGCTCTGGGTGACAGAGTCGCCAAGGGGCTTATCGATAGCATCTATGGTGATGAGGTCAAGATGCTGGTGAAGCGGCTCGAATGGGTCGATGCCAAGCTGTTGGCGCGGGAGCTGCAGCATGAACACGTGCAACTGCAAGCCATCATGTTGGGCCTGCTGCCGCCGGAAATTGCCGCTCAGGTGCTGCAGTACTTGCCTGGCGACAATCAGGATGAGGTGTTGGTGCGTATCGCCCGCCTCGGCGAGTTGGACCGGGATGTGGTAGAAGAGCTGCGGCAACTGGTGGAACGCTGCATGGTGATGGCGATGGAAAAGAGCCATACCCAGGTTTCCGGTGTGCGTCAGGTGGCCGATATTCTTAACCGTTTCGATGGCGATCGTGAGCACTTGATGCAGATGATACGTCTGCAGGATAGCCACTTGGCCAATGATGTGACCGAAAACATGTTTGACTTCATTATCTTGGGTCGTCAGAAGCCGGAAACCCTGCAGGAGATCCTCGGTGCTGTCGAAGCCGAGTCTCTGGCCTTGGCGCTCAAGGGTATCGATGGCGAACTCAAACGTACCCTGCTTACCGCACTGCCCAAGCGGATGTCTTCAGCCATTGAAACCCAATCAGAAGCCTTGGGTGCGGTGCCGCTGAGCATGGCCAATGACGCGCGGCGCAGTATTATGGATACGGCCAAAGAGATGATGGAAAACGGTGAAATTGAGCTGCAGCTGTTTGAAGAGCAGGTGGTTGAATAATGGCTGAAGATAAACGGCATTGGCGCCTGGGGAGTTCCCCGGTACGCCGTTACCAATTTGCCCCTTTGGAAGGTGAAAATGACACCAGCGCTCCCCAAGGCAATTGGCAAGACTTCCAGCAGGCAATGGATCGTGGCTACCAGGAAGGCTGGGAACAGGGTTATGAAGCCGGTAAGACCCAGGGGGAAGCCGAGGGCCGTCAACTGGGACAGCAGTCCGGCCTGCGTGAAGGGATAGAGCAGGGACGTCAACAGGGGCTGGCCCAGATAGATGAACAGCTGAATCAATTGTTGACTCCGATGACCGCCCTGCAGCAGCTGCTCAGTGAGAGTCAGGCGCAGCAGATCCAGGCGCAGCAGCAACTGATTGTCGACCTGGTCAGAAGGGTGGCACAACAGGTGATCCGCTGTGAGTTGTCGTTGCAGCCGTTGCAAATTATCGCCCTGGTCGAAGAAACCCTGCAGGCCCTGCCCAAGGATGCCGTTGATATCAAGATCCATCTGGAATCATCGACCATCAAACAGCTACAACATTTGGCGGCTGACAAGGTGGCACAATGGCATCTGGTGGCCGATGACAGCCTTAGCCAAGGTAGCTGCCGGGTGGTCTGCGATCAGTGTGATGCCGATGCCTCCATGGAAACTCGGCTCAACAACTGTCTCGATCAGGTTGAAGCGCATCTGAATGACAATGTCATGACAGCCCCAGAGGTTCCAGTCGAGACTCATGAAGACTAATGTTTTGACCGGAAACTGGCCTATGGTACCGGTTGCCCAGATTTATGGGCGTCTGACACGAGTGAGTGGCCTGTTGTTGGAAGCCGTTGGCTGTAATCTCGGCATAGGTGATCGCGCCATGGTGGAGCGGCGCGATGGGGTCTATGTCGAGGCCGAGGTTGTTGGTTTCCATCAAGGCATTCTGTGTCTTATGCCCATCACTGATACCCAGGGGCTCAGTCCGGGTGCCCGGGTGATCCCCCAGACAGATACACATAAGATCCCCCTCGGCAGCGGTTTGCTCGGCCGGGTTCTCGATGGTCTCGGTCAGCCTCTGGACGCACTGGGCCCCTTGAGTGGCGTGCAGTTATACCGTCCAGTGACTCAGGTTCCCAATCCTTTGGCCAGGCAACCTATATCACGGATCCTGGATGTGGGGGTTCGGGCCGTCAACGGCTTGCTGCCGGTTGGCTGCGGTCAACGGATCGGTCTGTTTGCTGGCCCCGGCGTGGGCAAGAGTGTGCTGCTGGGCATGATGACCCGTTTCACCGAGGCCGACCGTGTGGTGGTGGGACTGATTGGTGAACGCGGTCGCGAAGTACGTGAATTTATTGAACAGGCCCTGGGCGAAGAGGGGCGCCGCCGCGCCGTGGTCGTGGCCGCACCGGCCGACACCTCACCCCTGATGCGCCTCAGAGCCATGCGTTTGTGTCATCAGATAGCCTGTGGTTTTCGCGATGAGGGCCATAGGGTGTTGCTATTGGTGGATTCGCTGACTCGTTACGCCCAGGCGCAGCGGGAGATCGCCCTGAGTCTGGGAGAGCCTCCGGCCACCAAAGGCTATCCGCCATCGGCGTTTGCCCAACTACCATCTCTGGTGGAGATGGCCGGTAACGGTACCCATCCCCAGGGAACACTGACGGCGTTTTACACCGTGTTGACCGAAGGGGAAGAGGCCCAGGATCCCATCGCCGATGCGGCCAAGGCGATACTGGATGGCCACTTCTATTTGAGCCGTCGTCTGGCCGAGGCCGGACATTTCCCGGCGCTGGACTTGGGAGCATCGGTCAGTCGTCTGGCAATGCAGATTGCCCCCAAGGAACAACAACAGGAGATGGCGTTAGTTCGGCGCATGTTGGCGCGCTATCAGGAAGTACGGGAACTCTTGCCGTTAGGGGGCTATCAGCCGGGACAGGATCCCGAGTTGGATGCCGCCGTAAAATGTTATCCATTGATTGCCGCTTATCTCACTCAAGCCACAGAAGATGCGGTCGACTTGGCCAGCAGTCAGGAACAGTTGCAGGCGTTGACCCAGGCCTTGCGGGGTGAAGCATGAAACTGTTGCAACGTCTGAGCAGCTTGGAGCAGCGCAAACTCAGTGAGTTGGCAGAACAAAAGCAGGCGTTGCAGCAACGTCAGGCTCAGGTGCAAGGGCAGCAACAGCAGGTGGCCTTGTTGGAGTCTCATTACAGCCAGTTTCGTCAGGGTTCGATAGTGGGTCTTCGCAATAGCCAGGCCTTGTTGCAAAGGCTGCAACCCTTGAAATTAAGCCTCAGCAATCAACAGCAGTTATTGGGCAATGAGCAACAGCGGTTGCATGGTTTGTGGCAGCAGCAGTTAGGGCGATATCAAAGGGTGAATTGGTTCGGTGAGCAGCAGCGCCAGCGTCAACGGCAACGCCAGGAGCAGCAAGAGCAATTTCAACTTGATGAGTTGGCTTGCAGCCGCTCTGTGCGACTTAAGGGTTCAGAGAAACTGAGGTGAGCTTGAAGACTGTTGGTATTCGTCGGCGTTATTGATGCCCAGAATGCCGCGGATCACTTCTTGTTGCCGCACCAATAGCTGACCATTGAGTTCATTAAGCCGCTGACTCTCCTTGGCTTGTTGCAGCAGTTGTTGCCACAGTTGCTCCAGCTTGCTGCCAGCCGACGCCGGAAGTTTACGGGCCAATAACTTGATGCCCTGATGATCATTGCTGACGCCTATTTGGGTCAGATAACCACTCCTTTGCTGTGAACTCTGTTGTAACTTGGCAACCAGCCTGTCCTGCAGTTGATTGTGTTGAATGAGTCCCTGGTTATCGTGGCGCAGCATCAACTGGCGCTGCTGTTGCAACAGGGCTTTCAATTCTCGGTAATCCAGTATGTCTTGGCGGATCCCGGCGACCAGATGGTTCAACGCCTGGCGTTTTCCGCTCATTTGGCGTGTTTCCCATGTTGCTGCAGCATGGCCGTGGCCATCGCTTCGACATCCAGCTCAAAACTGCCCTGTTGCAGCGCCTGTCGCAACTCGGCCACCTTGAGTTGATCCACTTCGCTCTCTTGGGCCAACTGAGCCTGAGCCTGGTTCAGCCAGTGATATTCAGGGCTCACCTTATCCTGCTCAGTTGTGGATGCCGTGGTTTGCTGGCGTTGACGCCGATTCGCCGCAGTGACGCCGTTGTCACTGACAACTGTATGCAGACGATGCGTAATTTCCATGGGACCCCCGAAAAAATATGTTCTGATCAGTAAAAGCGACCGCAATTGCCAAAAATAAAATTAATTTTGCGGTGTGACAATTCCCTTGGCGATGGGATAGGCCTTGATGACCTTTTGCGAGCTTAAATTTCGCACTCGAATCACCTCTCCACGGGAGGCGCTTTCCAGAGCTGTGCCTGGCATCTGTGCCTCAAAACCCTCCTGACTGACTTGAATGATCACCTGCTCACCGGCGCGAACCCAGTCACTCTGGGTCAGTTGCCGCAACAAGATAGCTTCCCCGGCACGGACCCTGCGGGCCACCTGTTTGCCTATTAGCTCGCGTTGGCTGGCGATGATATCCCGGTCGCTGGCCTGCAAGGTCAGCCAGCGCCACTCTATGTCCTGCGCCTCGATAACGCTGCCTCTATGCAGCGTCTGGGTCAACACCGGTAGCTTGGCTTTGACATCGACCCTGGCGCGTAGAAAAAAACGCCATTCGGCCGCCGGACAGCTTACTTCGAGTGACACCCGCCCCCAGAGTGGCGCCGAAGGATTCGCCAGCCTGATAGAGGGTTGTTGCGGGCACTCGGCCAGACGTTTGACCCCGGAGGGCAAGTTCATATGGATCTGGCTTTTTAGCGGCTTCATCTCTTGGGCCGCAGCAAATTGCTGCAGTTGTTGCTGCAAATATTCTCTGGCCGTCAGCTCAATTTTGCTGGCAGCGCCGAGCGCCGGTAACGGAAGCAGCGGAAATAACAGCAGAAACAACAAGGCGAAAGAGGAAATTGGGGTTCCGCAATTTGAACGGGATTGCTCTTTAGTCATTGTATTTAAAGGTTAAAAAGTATTGGCATGGTATTTGTTATAAGGAGCGAAAACTATGGATACCTTACTAGGAGAAACCATGGCTATCAAGCTTGATGCGGCATTGGGTCTGCATCCTCAATTATTGGATTTCAGGGTAGAGCGCAGCAAGGTGCTGGCCGGTAATCTGGCCAACGCCGAAACCCCGGGATATCAAGCCAGAGATCTGGACTTTGGTGCCTTAATGGCGCAGCTGGATGCCGGAGTGCCTTTTACCGGGCAGTACACAGTGGGGTATCGGGTGCCTTATCAGGCCAGTGCCGATAACAGCACGGTTGAGTTGGGAGAGGAACAGGCGCGCTTTTCGCAAAACGCCATGGACTTTCAGACCAGCTTGACCTTTCTCAACATGAAAATCCAAGGCCTGAAGGCCGCCATCGAAGGGAAATAATCGTGTCATTTGCAGAGATATACCAGGTCGCCGGCAGCGGCATGACGGTACAGACCCTGAGGTTGAACGCCATTGCCAGTAATTTGGCTAACGCCGGTGTCGCGGCAGAATCCAGCGATAGCGCCTATCGGGCGATCAAGCCGGTATTCGCGACTCTGTATCAACAGCAGGATAACAGTGTCAGCGCCCGGGTACAGATGAAGGCCTTGGTCGAGTCCGATGCGCCGTTGGAGACCCGTTATGAACCCGGCCATCCATTGGCCAATGCCGAAGGCTATGTGACCTATTCCAATGTCAACACAGTGGAAGAGATGGCCGATATGATGGCCGCCAGTCGTGCGTTTGAAACCAGTGTCGAAGTGATGAACCGTGCCCGCTCCATGCAGCAGGGACTGTTGGCTCTGGGTAAATAAGGGACAAAATGATGCAGCAAGTAACTAGTCTCACGACTCGCGAAGACGGACAAAAGGCCGATGCGATTCGCGCCAATGGCAATGATCCCGATTCACTGAAAAATGAATTCATGTCGCTGATGATCGCCCAGATCAAGAACCAGGACCCGACCAACCCCTTGGATGCCAGCGAGTATCTGGGCCAATTGGCGCAGTTTTCCCAGGTAGAGAGCCTGGAGGCGATGCGCAACAACCAGAAAAACCAGATGACCATGATGGAAAATCTCGGCTTGGTGCAATCGGCTTCCCTGATTGGCAAACAGGCCATGGTACCGGCAGATAGCTTTACCGCTGGGGATCAAGCGATTAACGGCAAGGTTTTCCTCGAGCACAGCGCTTCATCGGTCACGATCGAAATTAGCGATCTTAATGGTGAAACCGTGCAAACCCTGGAGCTTGGCACTCAGGCTGCGGGCGACGTTGATTTTCAAATCAACCCCGAGGGGCTGGGTCTGCCTCCGGGGGAATATCAGTTGAAAGTTCAGGCCAGCGATGGAGATAAAGCACTGAAGGCTCAGTCATTTCTTTCCGGCGAAATCAGCAAGGTTCATTTCGTCAGTGCCAAAGGCATGATGATGGCTGAGCTGGCCAATGGTTTGGGCACAGTGTCTGTGCTGGATATTTCCGAAGTTTCGTAACAGGAGACAAGATGTCTTTCAATATTGCATTAAGTGGATTGCAGGCTACCAGCCAGGATCTCAACACCATAAGTAACAACATCGCCAACGCTTCTACCTGGGGTTTCCGTGGTGGTCGCAGTGAATTTGCCGCCATCTACAACAGCGGCATGGGTGCCGGTGTCAATGTGATGAACACCAGCCAAAACTTTTCCCGCGAAGGTACGCTGACCTATACCGGCCGTGAACTGGATATGGGTATCCAGGGCAGTGGTTTCTTTATGCTGCGTGGCACCGAAGGGTCAAACCTTTATGCTCGCGCTGGGATCTTCGGCCAGGATGCACTGGGCTTTATCACAGATCCGGTCGGTAACCGTTTGCAGGGCTATCCAGCCAATGCCGAGGGGGTATTGCAGACAGGGACCATGGGTGATTTGCAGATCAAGACAGGTTCTCTGCCGGCCAAGGCCTCGAAACAGGTCAATCAGGTGTCTAACTTAGATGCGCGTATGGAAGCGATTGATCCGGCCAAAGAACCATTTTCTCCCGATAAGCCAGCGAGTTATCACTCTTCAGGCACTGTGAGCGTGTTCGATTCGCTCGGTAATCAGCGTTCCCTGACTCAGTATTATGCCAAGACCGGCGACAATGAATGGAAAGTCTACTTCGTGCTGGACTCTGTCATCCTCGAGCCTAAAGATGGCCACAGCCTGCAGTTTAATAAGAAAGGCAGCCTGACCAGCGGTAAAGAGTTAGACCTGACATTGCCGGCCAAAGATGGCGCTGAAGACCTTAACCTGGCCATCAGTTATGACGGATTCACCCAGTACGCCAATGACTATAACAACTCCAGTTTGAGTCAGGATGGTTATGCCGCCGGTGAGTTCAACAAGATCCGCCTGGATGACAGCGGCATGATCTATGGTACCTACACCAATGGTCAGGAGTTGCTGCAAGGCCAAGTCGCACTGGCTGACTTCAATAATCCCAATGGTTTGACGCCTGTGAGTAACAACGCCTGGCAAGCCTCTGCGGCTGCAGGTCAAGCCACAGTCGGCGCTCCCGGAAGCGGAACTCTGGGTAGCCTGAAGGGGGCTTATCTTGAGGGATCCAACGTGGATACCACCGCCGAAATGGTGAGCCTGATGACGGCGCAGCGCAACTATCAGTCCAATGCCAAGGTGCTGGATACCAACTCGACCATGCAGCAGGCCCTGCTGAACGCCATTTAACGGATAACCCATGGATAAGATGATTTATACCGCGGCCCAAGGGGCCAGCCGTATTTTGCAATCCCAGGCGATTCGGGCCAATAACCTGGCCAACGCCGATACCCAGGGGTTCCGGGCCGATCTGGAACGGGTTGCTGCGCTTCCGGTCGAAGTTACCCAGGGTAGCTTCGCTTCGCGGATCCTGCCGCAGACCCAGATTGCCGGTTTCAACAGCCAGCATGGTGAAATGATGACCACCGGCCGCCCTTTGGATCTGGCGATCAAGGGCGATGGCTATTTCACGGTGCAAACACCTGAGGGTGAAGCCTATACCCGCAACGGTGCCATCAGTGAAAACGCCAATGGCGAGCTCTTGGTCAACGGATTTCCGCTGATGAGCACCAACGGTCCCATGGTTCTGCCTCAGTACAGCGATTTGATCGTCAGCGAGGACGGGCGCTTATCTGTTATTGCCGAGCAGGGCGGGCTGATCGAAGAAGTCGGTCAACTCAAGTTGGTGAATGCGGCTCAGACCGAACTGCACAAGGGGGCCGATGGCCTATTTTACGCCAACAATGGTGAGGCGCAGGTCTCTGAGCAAGTAAGAGTCGCCTCTGGCGCGTTGGAGAGCAGCAATGTCGATGCCGTGGGGGAACTGCTGGCATCTATGGATCTGGGACGCCAGTTTGAAGTGCAAATCAAGCTAATGAAAAGCGCAGAAAAGTTGGCCGAGGCAGGTAATCGCCTGCTGCGTGATGCCTAATTATTGAGGAGAGTTTTAGATGCAATCGGCATTATGGGTGAGTAAAACCGGCTTAACGGCTCAAGATGTGAAGATGACGACCATCGCCAACAACCTGGCCAACGTCAATACCACAGGTTTCAAACGCGATAGAGTTGGCTTCAACGATCTCTTCTATCAGGTACAACGCCAACCCGGCGGCCAAGTAGACGAGCTCAATGAGTTGCCTTCTGGGCTGCAGTTGGGCACCGGGGCACGGGTAGCCAGCACCCAAAAGGTGTTCACCACGGGTGATATTCTGACGACCAATCAGCAGCTGGACATCGCTATCGAGGGCCAGGGTTTCTTCCAGATTGAGGAAGCCAATGGCGAAGTGGCTTACAGCCGCGATGGTCAGTTTTATCGCAACAGTGATGGCATGATGGTGACCTCCCAGGGCTTGCCCTTGGTACCCAATATTCAGATCCCCGAAACGGCCACCGGGATCACCATAGCCGAAAACGGTGTGGTGAGCGCCAAGGTTGCCGGTCAGGCCGAGGCCGCTGAGCTGGGACAGATCACGCTAGCACACTTTGCCAACCCGGCCGGGCTCGAATCTCGTGGTAACAACTTGTACCACGAAACCGCATCATCCGGCGTGCCGATCGAAGGGGTTCCCGGCGAGGAAGCTTTGGGTAGTCTGCGTCAGGGGGCTCTGGAAGGGGCCAACGTCAACGTGGTCGAAGAGATGGTAGAGATGATCTCGACTCAGAGAGCCTACGAGATGAATGCCAAGGTGGTCTCTGCCACTGACGACATGCTGAAATTCCTGAACCAATCGGTATGAAGATAATGAGACTCTTGTTGGCACTGCTGATGCTGTCGCTCAGTGGTTGTATCTCCCACTTCCCCGACGCAGAACAACAGCCGGGCAATAAGGATTGGGCGCCGCCCGAGGTGGACTATTCGCTGCCCGATGCCAAAGACGGCAGCCTGTATCGCCCCGGCTTTATGTTGACCCTGTTCAAGGATAAGCGGGCCTTTCGCGAGGGAGACATTCTCACTGTATCCCTAGATGAGAAGACCTATTCCAGCAAGAAGGCCAATACCCAGACCAATAAGTCTCAGGATCTGAACTTTGGTTTTCAGGGGGCGGTGGAAGACAGCAGCTTAAGTGCCAATGGTGAGGGCAAGTTCGGCCGCGGCTTCAATGGCAGTGGCGCTACGACTCAGCAAAACCAGCTTTCCGGTGCCATCACAGTGACAGTGGCCAAGGTGATGCCTAACGGCGTGCTGTTGATCCGTGGTGAGAAATGGCTTCGTCTCAGTCAGGGTGATGAGTATCTACGTCTTATCGGGCTTATCCGCTCGGATGACATAGATAACCAAAACACTATCTCATCACAGCGGATTGCCGATGCCCGCATTATCTATGGTGGCCAGGGGGCCATTGCCGACAGCAACGCCATGGGTTGGGCGGCACGCTACTTCAATAGCCCTTGGTTCCCGATGTAACAGGAATGATGATGACAAGACTGCTTTTAGCTCTGCTGTTGTTGGGGCTTTCCATGCCGGGCCAGGTCTTGGCCGAAAAGAGCCGCCATCTGCTGGATATGGTCGATGTGCAGGGGATCCGTGAAAACCAGCTGGTAGGCTACGGCCTAGTGGTCGGTCTCGACGGTACCGGTGACAAGAACCAGGTGAAGTTTACCGGCCAGTCGGTGGTGAACATGCTGAAACAGTTTGGGGTGCAGATCGATGGCAACATGGATCCCAAGCTGAAAAACGTTGCCGCCGTGGCCGTGGTGGCCAATGTGGCAGCGCTGGCCAGTCCGGGACAGACTCTGGATGTTACCGTCTCTTCCATCGGCGACGCCAAGAGCCTCAGGGGCGGCACCTTGCTGATGACGCCACTGCGGGCGGTCGATGGTGAAATCTACGCCGTTGCCCAAGGGAATCTGGTGGTGGGCGGCGTGTCGGCTCAGGGCCGAAACGGTACTTCAATGACTATCAACGTGCCCACAGTGGGCACCATTCCTGAGGGCGCGCTGCTGGAAGCGGCCATCCCCAGCTCTTTTGCCAGCAACCCACAGGTCGTTCTCAACCTGAAACAGGCCGGTTTCCGCAGTGCCCGAAATATCGAAAAGGCGATCAACGCCGTGTTCGGTCCGGATGTTGCCAAGGCCGAGAGCCATGCCAAGGTGACGGTGAGAGCGCCACAATCGGAGCGTGAACGAGTGATGTTCATGTCCATGCTGGAAGACATCATGGTCGAGCCGGGACGTATTCCGCCCAAGGTGGTGTTTAACGCTCGTACCGGTACTGTGGTGATGGGCGGTGATGTGGTGGTGCGCAAGGCCGCCGTCAGTCACGGCAACCTGACAGTGACCATTACAGAGAAACAACAGGTCAGCCAACCCAATCCGGGGATCTTCGGCGATGCCGCCGGCAAAACCGTGGTAACCAATGATTCGGATGTGGATATTCAGGAAGAAGACGGCCGTATGTTTGTTTGGCCCGAAGGCAGTTCTTTGAACGATATTGTACGTGCCGTCAACAGCATGGGCGCTTCGCCTATGGATCTGATGGCCATTTTGCAGGCGCTGGAAGAGGCCGGTGCCCTGGAAGCTGATCTGGTGGTGATCTGATGAAAGTAACTCAAAACCAGGGGCTGCTGGGGCGGCTCGACTCCGGTGACTTGATTAAGGCTCATGGTGAAAAGGGCGCCCTGCAACAGGTCAGCCAGCAGTTTGAAGCCATGTTTCTGCAGACAGTGTTGAAACAGATGCGCACTGCCAGTGATGCCATTGCCGATGAAGAGAATCTACTGTCATCCAGCAACGATGGTTTGTATCGGGATTGGTACGATTCTGAGCTGGCTTTGCATCTGTCACAGATGCAGTCGACCGGGCTGGCCGATGTTATGAGCCGTCAATTGGGAGCAAAACTTCAGTTTAGTGCCGAACCGGTCGCTTCTTCTGAAAAGACAACCACGGCAATGCAACCTGCGCTGTTGGTTCCGCCTGTCCATAAGGAGATTGAATGAATCTGCTCAACAACGCCATGTCCGGCTTGAATGCCAGCATGGCGGCCTTACAAACCATGTCCAATAACACCAGTAATGCCATGGTGCCGGGGTATTCCCGCCAACAGGTGTTGCTCAGTTCGGTCGGTGGCGGTGCCTATGGCTCCGGTCATGGGGTCAGCATTGACGGCGTGCGGCGGATTTCAGATCAGTACCAGGTGATGCAGTTGTGGCGTACCGGCAGCGATGTGGGCTTTGCCGGTGTTAAAGAAAGCTACGCCGGTCAACTGGAACAGTTGATGGCGGCCGACAGTAATAATCTTTCCACCGGTTTTGATCACCTGTTTGCCGCCATGAACGCGGCAATGGAGCAACCCAATGATCCCGCGCTCCGGCAGGCGGTGCTCAATGAGGCCAACGGCGTGGCGCAGCGCTTTCACTCCATAGCCTCAGGGCTGGACAGCCAGGAGCAGCAAATCGTCGGCCAGACTCAAGCCAGCGTCAAAGAGATCAATACACTGTTGGAGAAGATAGCTCGCTTGAATGAAGATATCGCCGCCGATGGTGCCTCCAAGATCCCTTCGGCATCGCTGTTAGATAACCGGGATGCCGCCATAAGTGAATTATCTTCACTCATAGACATTCGAGTAGTGATGGATGACAAGGGCCTGGCCAATATCTCCCTCTCTCAAGGGCAACCGCTGCTGAGCGGTATAGTTCCGGCGACACTGAAGAGTGTTACCGACCCAGCAAACCCAAAGCAGCTCAAGTTAGAACTGCATTTTGGTCAATCGCAATTCAAATTGCAGGAAACCGGTGGCCAGTTGGGAGCACTGCTGAACTACCGGGATACCAGCTTGAAGCAGAGCCGGACTTTCCTCGATGAGCTGGCGACTCAGATTGCAACTCAGATGAATAATATTCAGGACAAGGGCACAGATCTGTCCGGCAAAAAGGCGACCCAGACTTTCTGGAAATGGGATGCATCCAATCCCGCCGGTAGCCTGATCTTGAACCCGAATCTGAGCGCGGGTGATTTGGCTTTTGGCAAGGATGGCACCCCAGGGGATAACAGTAACCTCAAGGCCTTTGTCGCCTTGGCGAATGAGGAGTTGGCTTTTGCCTCCTTGGGCAATAAGGCCACCCTGGGCAATGCTTACGCCAGCAAGGTGGGGGAACTGGGCAGTATTTCCCGCCAGGCGCAGCAAGAGAACAAGACCGCCTTGGCGCTGCAGAAAGAAGCACAGAGCCAATGGGCCAGTACCAGTGGGGTTAACCTGGACGAGGAAGGGGTTAACCTGATCGTCTATCAACAGTCTTACCAGGCCAATGCCCGGGTGATAGCCACCGCCGATCGGCTGTTTCAATCCCTGCTTGACAGTATTTAAGGAGTCGTAGATGCGGGTAGCTATGTTTAATATGTACAGTGGCAATTTGCACTCCATGCAACAGACACTGAGCCAGTTGGGAGTGTTGGATCAACAGTTATCCAGCAGCAAGGCGTTACTGCGTCCATCCGATGATCCTATCGGCAAGGTAAAGGTGCTCAACTGTGAGCGGGATCTGGCTAAGACCAATCAGTACATAGATAACATCGACAGCCTGTCGACCAGCCTGGAACGGGCAGAGACCTATCTCGACAGTCTGGTACAGGCGCAAAATCGGATGCGGGAGATTGTTATCTCGGCCAACAATGGTCAACATTCGGCCGCCGACCAAGAGGGCTATGCCGATGAACTGTCGGCACTGATGGACACCTGTGTCGACATTCTCAATGCCCGTGATGCCGCCGGTAATTATCTGTTCTCCGGCAATCACACTCGTACTCCGACAGTGGAGTTGGACGCCAGCGGTCAGTATCAGTTTAAGGGGGATGCCGAGCATCGTCAGGTGCAGATATCGGCCGATTCCTGGGTCGATGCCAACGTGACGGCGAAGGAGTTTTGGTTCAGCAACGGTAGTGAGGATCTGCTCAATCAAACTGCCGAGTATATTAAAGTGCTGCGGGATCCGAACAAGGCGCCTGGTGATGCCGACTTCGAAACCGTGGCCGGAGCCATGATGCAGTCTCTGGACGATACTCTCTCCAGCCTAGGTGCGGCGATCACCGACATAGGTGGCAAGCAGAATCGCTTGAGTCTGGGTAAGAGTAGTCATCAAGAGATGGCGCTGTTTACCAAGGAAGTCATAGGTGAAACCGAGGCGTTGGACTATCCGGCAGCCACTTCAGAGTTTCAGATGAAGTTGACGGCGTTGCGGGTGTCGCAGCAGAGTTTTGTCAAAATCAGTCAACTGACACTGTTTAATCATCTTTAATTCGGGTTTGGAAGATGCCTCACTTGTATCACGACTGTCATAGGTTGCCATGATCCATTCGGTTACTGATGCCCTGAAACTGGCCGGACAGATAAGGCCCATAGGTCAGAGTGCACCACTGCTGGATATGGCGGTGGTGAGTACGACGGAGAACGCCTGGCGTGAGCTATTGCCGTTCCGGCAAGTGGCGTTTGAACGTTGGGAGCGGGCCACTCGGCTGCAACATAACATCAGTGCCATGCAGCTGGTGGATAATGGCTTTGAAGAGGTGCAGCGGATCCTCGAGAGAATGCGCCCCTTGTTGCTGATGAAACCCTCTGCCGAGCAGTTTGAACGACTGCAGCTGCTGCAAAAGCAGTTGCAGCAGCTGCAACCCAGTTATCTGCAGTATCCCTTGTGGGATCCCATGTTCAATATCATCTATCCCAGGCGTCGGGCGCTACGGCGCCGTTTTCGACTGCGGGCGGTTTCCCTGCTTGAACCTAAACACAGGGACGAGAGCCTGCAGCTCCTGTTACCAAGCGCCGATGGCCCACAGAGTGTATTGTTGCACCTACCGGCCAATATGGAGCCGAACAGCCTGGCACAACTGCTCGGTGAACAGCTGGCGCCCTTAGGTATCAGCCTGGCGCTGGAAAATAACGAAGCGGTCTTGGAGTGTGATGATCAGTTGTGGCAACTGTTGCAGGGAAGTCTTAGCCTCAGTGGTCAGGGGATGCGTCTGCCGGCCGGCGAGATGCACAATATCCGACTGGAGGAGTTGCTCGACTGGCGTGATCCCAGGGAGTGGCGTTTCGACAGTAATGAGACCTTGCGACAGACCCGAGCCAAGTTGGAACGGACGCAGCGGCGGATAGAACATTGGCGCCAGGATTGGCAGGCACAGAAGCAACAACTCTTAAGTAATTTGTCCCAGCAGTTGCAGGCAGTGTCTTTGCCCCAGGTGAATGCTTGCTTTGGCTCGCAACTGCAGGCCTTGTTGGCGCAGGCCAATATCGGTCGCGGTCATGCTCAAGACCTGCTCAGGTAATTTTTTTTAAATTTTTTTCAGTGTGGCTTTCAGTTTGGTTTTTTAGGGTCGCTTTGTTGTTAGTGACACAAATACACTCTTTGGGAGAATCCAACCATGTTGTCTGTACATACTAACTACGCCTCTCTGGTGGCTCAGAACTCTGTAAACAAAAATAACAGCCTGCTGTCTACCGCCATGGAGCGTCTGTCTACCGGTATGCGCATCAACGGCGCCGATGATGACGCCGCTGGCCTGCAGATTGCCAACCGTCTGAACGCCAACGTTGTTGGTATGAGCACTGCCAGCCGTAACATCTCTGACGGCGTATCTATGCTGCAAACTGCCGATGGTGCCCTGAGCGAACTGAGCTCTATCTCCAACCGCATGAAAGAGCTGGCTACCCAGCATGCCAACGGTGTGAACTCTGCCGATGATAAAGCCGCTCTGAAAGCTGAATTTGATGCACTGAAGGGTGAAGCGACCCGTATCAAGACCAACACTGAATATGCCGGTGAGAAACTGTTCACCAAACTGAATACAGGTGTCACTCTGCAGATTGGTGCCAGCAAGGCCGAAACTATGGAAGTTAAGCTGGATGCTCAACCAGATGAATCTGCCCTGGATATCGCTGACTTGGATACCATCAACACCTTTATCAATGAGATCGGTACCAACCGTTCTGCTCTGGGTGCCAACATCAACCGTCTGGGCCACACCGCCGCTAACCTGGCCAACGTGACCGAAAACACCAAGGCCGCTTCTGGTCGTATCATGGATGCCGACTTCGCCAACGAATCTGCCGCCATGACCAAGAACCAACTGCTGGTTCAAGCCGGTACCAACGTACTGTCTCGTGCTAACCAGAACACTAGTCTGGTTATGGGTCTGCTGGGCTAAGCGAACCTTTTTGTTTCAGGCGCCGTCCGCAAAGATGGCGCTTTTTTTTAAATGTTATTCGGGAATGGCTCGCCATAGCGGAAGTGACTTTTCCCATTTCCGAGTCTCTGGGGAAGAGACTGTACCAAGTAATAGCTTCTTACCTTACCAACTATCAATATTTACAATGGGTTAGACATGCCTTCTGAATGGCATGCCTCTTGCTATCCCAAATGTTCCAAAGACACGAACCAGTGTCCAGAAGGAGTTGAAAATGATTTCCGGAATGAGTGGTGCCCAATTCGCGCAGCAGTTGATTAGCGCTGAACGAGCCGGCAAAGACAATCTGTATCAAAGCAGTAAGGCGGGCTATCAAAAACAGCTCGATGCCTACAGTCTGCTGGATAAAGGCTTGGATCGTTTAAACACCAAACTGACAACCTTGGGGACCGATGCCTTTAAGGGCAGTGTTGCCGAGGTGACAGATGAAAATATCCATGTCAGCAGTTCAGTCAGTGCACCGCAGGGAAACTTTCAACTGTCGGTAGAGCAATTGGCTCAGGCGCACCAGTTGGTTAAGCCTTTTGCATCGGAAGACGCCACTTTACCGGCCTCGGGTGTCATTCAGATCAGCATGGGCGGCAAGACCATGACGGTGGACTTGGCTACCACCAGCGCTGGCGGCGCGACCTCGGTCAGTGAGCTTAGGGATTTGATCAACCAGCATCCCAACAATCCCGGGGTGCAAGCGAGTTTGGTGCGCACCGGTGGTCAGGTGCAGTTGATGCTGACCTCTAAGGAAACCGGTAAATCCAACAGTATCAGTATCACTTTGGATGGCGGTGATTGGGGCATGACTGAGACTCAGGCCGCACAGGATGCCAAGGCGACCCTCAACGGTATGAGCATTACCTCGGCCAGCAATATGTTGAAGCAAGTGGTAGACGGGGTGGACATTGAACTGCGTAAGGTTCACAAAGCCGGTGACAGCAGCAATATCAGCATTAAGGCCGACCAGGAAGCCGGTAAAGAAGCCATCAAAGCTTATGTTGACACAGTCAACGAACTGTTGCGTCAAATCGGTGGCTTAACCCGTGGTCTGGGAGCCGAGGCTTTTGGGGATTCTGACTCTACCGACGAGGATGACAAGAAGGCCAACAAGATAGATGAGAGCCAACTGGGGATCCTCAAGGGCGACACCAGCCTAAGAACGCTGCAGCAACAGCTGCGTGAATTGAGCTTTCAGAAAGCCCCTAATGGCCTGACTTTGGCCGATGCCGGCATAGAGCTGACCCGAAATGGTGAATTAAAGCTGGATGAGAAGAAGCTGGAAACAGCCCTGAAGACCCAACCTCAGGCGATCAGCGATCTCTTCGGTGCCAAGGGCGGCATGGTCGACAAGGTGCAGGAGATCACCAAGCCTTTCACCCGTTTCGATGGCTATATGGATATGAAGAAGAGCAATCTAAAGCGCCAGTTGGATCGGGTCGAAGATAGTATGGAGCGTCATGATCGCATGATGCAACAACGTTATGACATCTATTTGAAGCAGTTCACCGCGATGGAAAGCACCATCAATGAGTTGAACAGCGCCAGTGGATTGTTTTACTGAGGAGTTATTCGATGTTTTATGAGCAGGATCCTTTTAGCGGTTACCGTCAGGCCAGTCTGGATGCCAGGGCGGCTGCGGCCAATCCCCATGAGATGGTACGGATGCTGCTTGACGGTCTACTGGATGAGTTGGCCCGCGCTTCGGGACATATGGAGCGCAAGGCATTCGAGGCCAAGGGTCAGAGTATCAACAAGTGTTTGAATGTGATCCATGGACTCGATGTGTTGTTGGATATTGAAAATGGCGGTGAAGTCGCTGCAAATCTCAATCGACTCTATGACTATTGTAGCCGCCAGTTGGTGAGTGCCAGCGTGGAAAACAGCCCTGAGGCATTGCAGCCCGTGGTGCAGGTTATTCAACAGATCCGGGAAGGTTGGGCCCAGCTTGAGTGAGTCGATAGTCAGCCGGTGGCAAGTCCTGGGACAGCGCCTGCAACAACTGGCCGCAGAAGAGAATTGGTCGGGAGTGCGCCGACTCAATCAGCAGATGATCCAATTACTGCGCCAGAGTGGTAAACCCAGCAGTCAGGCCGAACTGCTGGCGCGCCAATATCTGGAAAGCTGTCACGCTCAGGTAATTGCACAGTTGCAAACCCAAAAGACATTAGTCCAGCGGCAGATGCGGCAATTGTTGGAGCAACAAGAGGGCCTGTCTGCGTATCAACTGACCCAACTCAGCCAGCCTGAATTTCAGCCGGAAATAACCACTAAAGGAGACTCGTATTGAGTATTGCGCTTATCTCATCTCTGGTAGAGACGCCATCGCAAAAAGTATCGTTACCGTCTCATCCAGATAATAGTGGCGATAGTCATAGTTACCAGCAGGAAGAGGAGTCTGTTTCTCAGGCTCAAGCCCAGGCGGATAAACCCGCGGTCAAAAAAGATCCCGCTGGGAAAACCGATAGCCTTGCTCCGACCGACACTGCCGAGGCGGTTAAAGACGATGCCTCCACTGAGAGTGTGAATGTGGCGGCGTTGATGACTGAAGTGCCGGTTCATGAAACGGCGGTGACAGTCCAGCCAGTGGGGCAATTTATGCCTTTGGCCCAACAAACCACGGCCACTGTTGCCGGAGCCGTCTCTGAGTCGGTAAGCGTTGCGGCTATGGGGGGCAGTCCGAGCAAGGCATTAGGGGCCGATGCCCTGAATCCCATGCTGGCCAAGGATGACGGCGTTGCTCGAACCAATATGGCGACCATGGCTAATCTGTCTTTGGCTCAAGGCAATCGACTGCCACAGCCACAAGGTTCGGCGCAGGTTCCGCTGGTACATCAGCAAGCTGTGAGTTCAGTGCCCACAACCGTCAGCGCATTTAAAGGCGAACAATTTGTACCCTTGAATGCGATGGAACACGGCCTGGTGCAAGCTCGCACCGCAACGACCCCGGCGTCTACATTGAGTGAATGGCGCATGGATCCATTGGCTAAGCCGGTGGCTGACATCGGCATATTGCAAACCGAGGCGACTGTTCAGCTGCATGAGCGGCCCTCTGTCAGCCAGTGGGGCCCTTTGCCGCTGACTGCGCAGGCGTCCCATGTACAACATGCCAAAGAACTCCTGTTGCCTTTGCGTGATCAGCTGAGATTTCAAATCGATCAGCGGATTCAAACTGCAGAGCTGCAATTGACTCCCCCCGAACTTGGACGGATTGAGTTAAATATTCGCTTGGATGGGGATCGGCTGCATATTCAGATGCATGCCGTTAATAACCAGGTGCGGGATGCCTTGCTCAGTGGTTTGGAGCGTTTGCGAACTGAATTGGCGTTGGAGCACAAGGGAGATATTGCGCTGGATGTTGGTTCCGGCTCGGAACAGGGACCGTCAGAGCAACACGCTCGCAGAGGCAATGCCGGTGGCATTGCTGCTTCCGTTGGGGAGGAGTTGCCCGTTGATAATGAAGTCGAGCGCAAGAGTGATCGGCAACTGAATCTACTGGCCTGATGATAGAGATTGAGCAGAATAACTAAGATGAAACGAAATTTAATTATTGCAGCCTTGCTGATCCTGGCCACTGCTGGTGGCTTTTTTATTGGGCATAACCCTCCGGCATTTTTGGGCAATTTGCTGGCGCCGGAAAAAAAGTTGCCGCCACCACCTGCACCTGCCCGCTTCTATCCCTTGGATAAGATGGTGATCTCTATTCCTGGAGATGAGTATCCACATTACTTGTTGCTGGAGTTGGCGCTCAAATCCCGTAGCGACAAGGCGGCCGAGGAGATCAAGGCGGCCGATCCGCTGATCCGCAACACCATGATGAGAATGTTCAGCGCAAAAGAGTTCAAGACGCTGAATAAGCCCCAGAATCTCGAGGCGCTGCAGCTGGAAGCCAAGGAAGAGCTGGCCAAGGTTTTGAGCGAAGATCAGTTTTCCCTGGATATCGAAGAAGTGCTGTTCACCCGAATGGTAATTCAATAGCGGAGGCGACTTGGACAGTGAGATGACAGCCTATGATTTAGGTTATCAGGCGTACGACAATGAGCGGCAGTCAGAGCAGGCGTTGTTGCATCAATATCTGCCCTTGGTAAAGCGTACTGTTTGTGCCCTCAAGAGTCATTGTGGCCCGCTTATCGGCCAGGAGGACATGGAACAGATCGCCTTGATGGCATTGCTTGAGGCCGCCCGGCGTTACCCGGGTGAATACGATGCGGGGTTTATCTCTTTTGCCGGGCAGCGGATCCGCGGCGCGATTCTCGACGAGTTGCGACGTCTGGATTGGCGTCCTCGCTCGGTAAGACAGCAGGCACATTCGTTCAATGATGTTGTCAGGCAATTGACCCGGGAGTTGGGCCGTTACCCGAAAGACAGTGAAGTGACAGAAAGAATGGGTCTGACCCAGGAAGAGTACCGGGATTACCTGCATGCCACTCTGGCCGAATCCATGAACAGTCTGGATGAAATGCTGGGTGAGGGGCTTTCCCTGGGTGGCCAGGACAAAGAAATTGTCGATTTTGAACGAAATCAGCTGTTAATTGCAGCAATTAAACAATTGAGCAACAGAGAACAGGTTATTTTGTCGCTTTACTATCAACATGAACTCAATCTAAGAGAGATAGCCGCCACCTTGGGGCTGACAGAGACCCGGATCTGTCAATTACACAAGGCCGCCGTACGCCAGTTACAGGCGATTTATCGGCAGGCGCAACTCTGATTTGGAACCCTGTTAATGAGTAAATTAGTTGGATTATTGGTTATTTTAGGCTGTGTTTTTGGCGGTTTCGCCTGGGCCGGCGGTAATCTGTTGGCATTGTGGCAGCCGGCGGAGATTTTGATCATTTTAGGTGCCGGTGTGGGGTCTTTGTTGATCGCCAATCCCCGTGCGGTATTGCAGGAACTCTGGCAACAGGTACGTAAAGTCACCAGTCAGGATAATCCGGAGCCTGAGCTTTATCCCCAGCTATTCGGTTTGATGAATATGCTGATGGGGCAGATACAGTCTCAGGGGATGAAGGTGCTGGATGCTCACATTGAAAACCCCGATGAGAGTTCACTGTTTTTGATGTATCCGGTGGTATTGGAACATCCGCAATTATTGCAGTTTTTAGTGGATAACCTGCGGCTGCAATCGATAGGCAAGATTTCCCCTCATGATCTGGAAGCGATTCTGGAAGAGGAGATTCATCGTATCGAAGAAGACAGTTTACGTCCCTCCCAGGCCCTGGGCCGCATGGCCGAGGCTATGCCGGGCTTCGGTATCTTGGCGGCGGTAATGGGGATCATCATTACCATGTCAAAAATCGATGGCCCTATCAGCTTGATTGGGGTCAAAGTGGCGGCCGCTCTGGTGGGAACCTTTATCGGTATCTTTGCCTGTTATTGTTTGTTTGAACCCTTGTCAAAGGCGCTGGAACACCAGGTGGAACGCCAAATCAGTCAGCTCAAGTGCATTGCCGCCATGCTGACTACTTTCGCCAAAGGCAAGCCGCCTATCCAGGCGATCGATGCCGGTAGGAAACAGATCCAGACCGAGAATCGCCCCAGCTTCGTGGAACTGGAAAAAATTCTGACGGAACAGAGAAGTTAATGGCTTCAAAATCTCAAGAGATCGTTATTCGCCGGGTTCGGGCGAACAAAAAACATGCTGCTCATGGCGGAGCCTGGAAGGTGGCTTTTGCCGACTTTACCCTGGCGATGATGGCGTTCTTCATGGTGTTGTGGATCATGCAGGTGGCCGATCAAAAAGAGCGCGAAACTGTAGTCAAGTATCTCAATGGCGAACTCTACCCATCCGGTGATATCAATCCGTTCGATCTGCGTAATATCCCTTCAATTATCGATCTCGAGGGTCAGCCCGCCATGCAGCAACCCGTGGTGCCGTCACCGGCCCATGGTGACGAGATGCGTGGGCCTGAGAGCCGTGCCCGTATTCCAGAGGGAAAATGGCAGGCTAGAGCCGGAATGGGTCCCAAGTTGAATGCGGTGATCCCCGGAGAGTATGCCACTCAGGCGCAACTGGAAGTGTTGGCGCGACAGATCCGCCAGGTTGTGGAAAAGGCCGGCATGGGCAAAAACGTACAGTTGGATGCCGTGCCTCAGGGGATCCGGATCCGTATTCACGATAACAGTGAGCAGTCTATGTTCAAGGTGGGGCAGGCGCAGATGCGCCCCTATTTTGAAGATCTGTTACTGGCCCTGGCGCCGTTACTGCAGCAGGTTAAAAATAAGCTGACGCTTTCAGGACATACAGACTCTCTACCGTATGTCGGTCGCAGCTATACCAACTGGGAATTGTCCAGTGAGAGAGCGCTGATTGCCAGACAGACCATAGAGTTTGGAGGGGTTCGCTCAGATCAGATCTTGCAAGTCAGTGGTATGGCCGACAAGGTCCCTTTTGTTGGCGAGGACCCCTATAATCCGGCCAACCGCCGGGTTGAAATTTTGATCCTTACCAAGGAAGCTTCGGCGCAGCTACAAAGTTTGGCTGGCGGTCAGGAACTTTCCCAGGCCAGCGATGTGGCCAGCTTTAATCAGCCCAGAGACAGGTATCAGTGATGACAGACGAAGTCGATAGTGAAGAGCAGCGGCGGGAACATGTTCGCATTAGTTTGCGTTTGGGGAATGACGCTGACTTTTTACTCGACTGTGATGGCATGACGGTGCAGTTGGGGCACTGGCACTGGTGGCGTCCGGGCAAACTGGGACTGGGTAATATCAAGGATATCAGCCGTGGCGGTGTTGGCTTGATCACCGCCTGTCGGTTGCAGCCTGGGATGAAACTGAAGCTGATACTGACAGATGAGCTGATGTTACCTATCAGTATTACCCATGGGCGCCAGTTGCATGGACCTCTGTGGTTTTACGGAGGCCAATATCTGGAGCTCTCCAACGAGGAGTTGTTCCAGGCACTGCGTCTGGTTCAACTTCACCGACGAAAGCTGAGACAAAGCCGACGTCAGCCTGTCATCGAACCCTGATTTTCTTGTTTAACTCTCTTGGCCGTGCTGTTGGAGGATCGTCAGTAATTCCTGCGGCAGCTTGGCCTTGGTGCCCTTCCTGAAGTCATACATCACGGCGACCGAACTGCCCGTGGTTGTGACGGCCCTTTGAGCCTGGCTATAGGCTTCGTAGTGCATGGTAAATCTGTCTTCGCCGATATCGCTTACTCGGACCCCAACCAGCAGGGTATCCGGATAGGTGACCGGGCGTTTGTATCTGGCCTGGTTTTCACTGATCACCGGCCCAATGCCTTGCTTGTACATTTCGTCCAAGGGAAAGTAGCGGTTGAAGAAGTCGATTCTGGCGGTCTCGAAATAACGGAAATAGACCACATTGTTGACGTGTTGCAGGGCATCCATTTCGCCCCAGGCCACCGGAATTTGTGAGTGTTGTGGGTAACGCTGAGTAAAATCTTCCATATTTAAACGACCGTTTCATTTTGGGCTGCTCAGAATAGCAACAGCCGTCTCATGCCTCAAGGGCTCGTTATCCTTTCGGGCAATCTAAAACACAAACGGCTCCATGAGGAGCCGTTTGAGTGACATCTGCTGTTATCAGGCTTTGGGGCCGGCGGCCTTGATGGCATCAGACACCTGATACTTGGCGAAGTTGCTCTGGAAGGATTCGGCCAGCTGCTTGGCGTACTTGGCGTACTCCTCCTTGTCGGCCCAAGTGTTGACCGGATTCAGCAATGCGCTGTCGACGCCGGGAATGGCAACCGGGACATCCAGGTTCAACTGCTCGATATGTTCGGTTGGCACTTCTTTGAGTTCACCGCTGACGATGGCATCAACAATGGCGCGGGTGACAGGAATGTCGAAACGTTTGCCCACGCCGTAAGGGCCACCGGTCCAACCTGTATTCACCAGGTAAACTTGGCTGCCGAAGGCTTGGATACGCTTCATCAGTAGCTCGGCGTAAACCCCGGCAGGACGAGGGAAGAAGGGTGCACCGAAACAGGTGGAGAAGGTCGACTGAATCGCGGCGGTTGAGCCCACTTCGGTGGAACCCACCTTGGCGGTATAGCCCGAGAGGAAGTGATAGGCCGCCTGCTCCTTGCTGAGTTTGGCGACCGGAGGCAAGACACCGGAAACGTCACAGGTGAGGAACACCACGGCGTGCGGCTCGTTGCCACGGTTGTCTTCCTTGCGCTGAGCGATGTGCTCCAGCGGGTAAGCGGCGCGGGTGTTCTCGGTCAGGCTGGCATCCTTGTAATCGGGCACGCGCTGCGCGTCCAGTACCACGTTTTCCAGCACAGTGCCGAAGCGAATCGCATCCCAGATCACCGGCTCATTCTTTTGACTGAGATCGATACACTTGGCATAACAACCACCTTCAATATTAAAGACGCCGCCTTCGGCCCAGCCGTGCTCGTCATCACCAATAAGGAAGCGCTTGGGATCGGCAGACAGTGTGGTCTTGCCTGTGCCCGAGAGGCCGAAGAAGAGGGTGGTGTCGCCATCTTTGCCGACGTTGGCCGAGCAGTGCATCGGCAGCACGTCTTTGGCCGGCAACAGGAAGTTTTGTACCGAGAACATGGATTTTTTCATTTCACCGGCATAGCGCATACCGGCCAGCAGTACCTTACGCTCGGCGAAGTTGATGATCACTGTACCGTCCGAGTTAGTGCCATCGCGCTCGGGTGAGCAGACAAAGCCAGGGGCATTGATGATCTGCCACTCGGGTTTGTGACTCTGGTTATAGTGCTCTGGCACGATAAACAGGTTGCGGGCAAACAATTGGTGCCAGGCGTACTCGGTAGTGACCCGGATCGGCAGGTAGTGCTCGGCATCGGCGGCCACTTCCAGTTCAGAGACAAATACTTGTTTGTCGGCCAGATAGGCTTCGACTTGCTCCCACAGGGCGGCGAATTTTTGCGGTTCAAACGCTTGGTTGACCGCGCCCCACTCGATATCGGCCTCGGTACCTGGTTCCTTGACGATAAAACGGTCGGCGGGGGAACGGCCGGTGCGCTCGCCGGTCTGGGCCACCAGGGCGCCGTTGGCTGTCAGGGTGCCTTCGCCGCGCAGAATCGCCTGCTCGATCAGTTGGGCACTATTGAGGTTGAGGTGGATGCGGTTTGCTTCTGCCGCCATAAGTAAGGTCTCCATCTATTGTGAGGTCTGATATGGTCCCGGTCTGCTGCCGGGTTGGCGCGATTGTAACTTAAGCCTCGGCTAAAGTGTGAGCAAGATCTGGAAAATGGTTAAAAAAAGAGGGCGATCACTCGCCCTCTTGAAAAACGACAGATTTATCGCCCCATTATTGGGGAGTATCCGGTGTCTGGCTGTTGGCAAAGATGGCTTCGATATCGATGGCATCGAAGCGATATTGACGGTTGCAGTATTCACAACCCATCTCCACCTGGCCTTTTTCCTGAATGATGGAGTCTATCTCTTCCTTCGCCAGGGTGCGGATCGCCGCGGCACTGCGCTCACGGGAACAGGTACACTTGAAGCTGACGCTCACAGGATCGAACAGTCGCACCTGCTCTTGATGGTAGAGGCGGTGCAGGACTTCGGTGGCCGGTAGGTTGAACAACTCTTCGGCCTTAATCGTCGCGGTCAGCTGAGTCAGGTGTTCAAACTCAACGTTGTCACTCTGCTCGCTCGGCAATACCTGCAGCAGCATACCGGCGGCATGTTCGCCATCGGCAAATAACCAGATACCGGTAGGCAATTGCTCAGATTGGGCAAAGTAGCTCTCCAAGCATTCGGCAATGCTGGGCTTATCCAGCGCCACGACGCCCTGGTAACGCTCGCCTTCGGTCGGGGTCAGGGTGATCACCATATAACCTTGACCAAAGAGCTGTTCCAGTGATGTATCGTTGGCAATCTCGCCCTGCCAACGGGCAACGCCCCTCAATTCTTGACGGTTGTTACCGTTGATCACCGCCAGTGACACCGGGCCGCCCTGACCCTGGAGTTGCACACTGATATCACCTTCAAATTTCAGCGTGGCTGTCAGCAGCGAGGTGGCGGCCAGCAATTCACCCAGCAGGACCTTAAGGCGCTCCGGGTAATCTTGGGCATTGATTATCTGACGGTAGCTGTCGCTAAGCTGGGCCAGTTCACCCCTTACATCGGCGTTATCAAACAGATAGCGATGGAGAGTATCTTGGTTCATTGGGTTTCTCACAGTTAATTCAGATCTCGCGGAAGCGGATGATTTGCCGCCTCTGTTTCTTGTCCGGCTTGGTATCGGGCGCCGGATTATGCAGTATGTTGAGCCTTCTGGCTTCAGCATTACTTTCCCGCTTTTGTATACTCTGCGGCGTTTCTTCGTACAGGCTCTGGGCGATAGCCGCCCCCTGACGGACACCGGAAACTTTTTTTATGACGATCTCTTTTTCGTCATATCCCTGGCGTAACCTAATGTGCGCACCGACTTCTGCCAGTTTGCTGGATTTGGCCCTTTGACCGTTGTAATGTACTTTACCGCCGTTGATCATCTCTTTGGCCAGGGCGCGAGTCTTGTAAAAACGCGCCGCCCAGAGCCACTTATCGAGCCGGACCGCCTCGGTGTTGTCATTGCTATTGGCCATGGTTCCTCCTGCTTACCGTTGAAAAAGGGGATGAGTTCACAACTCGAGGATAAATCCCTTGTCCAAGCCGTTGGTACAGGGTTAAACAGTGGGGCTGTTTACACCTTTTCCAGGCGCGCAAAGGTAGCATAATCGTACAATTTTCGCCAATCTCCCCCCTGTTATGGTCTTGTTGCAAACAAACGGGTGGGTTAGCATGGCACAGGGTTCAGTCACTAACATAATCAGAACAGAGACCTGATTAGAGGGTCCGGAAAATATGGATTTATTGGATAAGATTATCGCCAAGACGGGCAACATACCGCAAAAACCCGCCAGCTCTGCCGTATTTTGGCTTCTGATGCTACTGGTTCTGTATTTGATGGCCCAGATCAGCTGGAAGTTGATCCCCTCAGAGAAGTCGGCGGTTAACTGGACCCCCACTCCGGTTTCTGGCACCCCATCCCAGCATGTCGATATCGGCAGTATCAATGGTTTGGCACTGTTCGGCAAGCGAGAGGCCGGTAGCGTCAAGCCCAAGTCTGAACCCAGTGTCGAAATGATCACCGATGCCCCCAAGACTTCACTGTCTATTTTGTTGACCGGGGTGGTGGCATCCAGTGCCGAGCAGAAAGGCCTGGCGGTCATCGAGTCTCAAGGCAGCCAGGAGACCTACAGTCTGGGCGACAAGATAAAGGGCACTTCGGCATCACTGAAAGAGGTGTATGCCGATCGCATCATTATTACTAACGCCGGTCGTTACGAGACCCTGATGCTCGACGGCCTGCAATATACTACTCAGTCACAAGCCAACGCCCGCTTGCAACAGGCCCGCAGCGAGGGTGATGTCACCAAACTCGATCGCCGAGATGCCGACATTGGCCGCGAGTTGGGCGCTTCCCGCGATGAGCTATTGGCCGACCCCAGTAAGATCACCGACTACCTGGCAATTTCACCGGTCCAAAAGGATGGTGAAGTACAAGGGTATCGGCTTAACCCGGGTAAGGATGTCGGATTATTCAAGGATGCCGGGTTTCAGCCCAATGACCTGGCAAAATCCATCAATGGTTATGATTTAACTGATATGAGCCAGGCGCTGGAATTGATGAGCCAGTTGCCGGAACTGACCGATGTCTCTGTGATGGTAGAGCGCGAGGGTCAGTTGGTTGAAATCATGTTCAGTTTGCCGCAATAAAGCAGGTTTAGGGGAAATCACAATAAATGAACAATAAACGGATTCGAACCAAGCTTATCGCTGGTCTGGTAGCCTCTGCAGCCTTGTTTACCCAGCAAAGTGCTTGGTCTGAACAATATGCGGCCAACTTTAAAGGCACCGATATTCAGGAATTTATCAACATAGTTGGTAAGAACCTCAACAAGACCATCATTGTCGACCCCACCATACGCGGCAAAATCAATGTCCGCAGCTATGACATGCTCAACGATGAGCAGTATTACCAGTTTTTCCTCAACGTGCTGCAGGTCTACGGCTATGCCGTGGTCGAGTTGGAAAACAATGTCATCAAGGTGATTAAAGACAAAGACGCCAAGACCTCTTCCATTCGGGTTGCCGATGACAAGGCGCCTGGGCTGGGTGATGAGATGGTGACCCGCATTGTGGCGCTGTACAACACAGAAGCCAAGCAACTGGCGCCTTTGCTGCGTCAGCTCAATGACAACGCCGGTGGCGGTAACGTGGTCAACTATGATCCTTCCAATGTGTTGATGATCACCGGCCGTGCCAATGTGGTCAACAAGTTGGTGGAAATTGTGCGCCGGGTAGACAAGCAGGGCGACACCGAAGTGCAGGTAGTGCCCTTGGAATACGCCTCTGCCGGTGAGATGGTACGGATCATAGATACCCTCTATCGCGCCAGCGCCAACCAGGCACAACTGCCGGGACAGGCGCCCAAGGTGGTGGCCGACGAGCGGATCAATGCCGTGGTGGTCAGTGGCGATGAACGCAGTCGTCAACGGGTAGTCGAGCTTATTCATCGTCTCGACGCCGAGCAGGCCAGCACGGGTAACACCAAGGTGCGTTATCTGCGTTATGCCAAGGCCGAAGACCTGGTGGAAGTGCTGACCGGTTTTGCCCAAAAGCTGGAAGCTAAAGATGGCGCCACGCCGACTCCAGGTAGCGCCGCTGGTAAACGCCGCAATGAAATCAATATCATGGCCCATGAAGACACTAATGCCTTGGTGATCAGTGCCGAGCCGGATCAGATGCGCACTCTGGAGAGTGTGATCAACCAGTTGGATATCCGCCGCGCCCAGGTGCTGGTGGAAGCCATCATAGTCGAGGTCGCCGAAGGGGACGATGTGGGCTTCGGCATTCAGTGGGCCACCGAGGCTGGCGGCGGTACTCAGTTCAACAACCTGGGCCCCACTATAGGGGAGATAGGCGCGGGTATCTGGAATGCGCAGGACAAGAAGGCTTCCCAGACCTGTACCGGTTCGGGTGACAACCTGACCTGTACCGATAACCCTGACGTTAAAGGCGATATCACTCTATTGGCCCAGGCGCTCGGTAAGGTAAACGGTATGGCCTGGGGTGTGACCATGGGCGACTTTGGTGCCCTGGTGCAAGCTGTGTCCAGCGATACCAACTCCAACGTGTTGGCGACGCCTTCTATTACCACCCTGGATAACCAGGAGGCATCCTTCATTGTCGGTGACGAAGTGCCTATCCTCACCGGTGCGCAAAACTCCAGTAATGGCAACAGCAACCCATTCCAAACCGTTGAACGTAAGGAAGTCGGGGTCAAGCTCAAGGTGGTGCCACAGATCAACGAAGGCAACGCGGTTAAACTCACCATTGAGCAGGAAGTGTCCGGCATCAATGGCAAGACCAATGTGGACGTGACCTTTGCGACTCGTCGCCTGACGACTACCGTAATGGCCGACTCTGGCCAAATCGTGGTGCTGGGGGGACTGATCAACGAAGAGGTGCAGGAAAGCGTCCAGAAAGTGCCTTTCCTGGGCGATATCCCGATTCTGGGACACCTGTTCAAGTCATCCAGCAGCGGCAAGAAGAAAAAGAACCTGATGGTGTTTATCAAGCCGACCATCATCCGTGATGGTGTCACCATGGAAGGCATTGCCGGCCGTAAGTACAACTACTTCCGTGCTTTGCAGCTGGAACAGCAGGAACGTGGTATCAACCTGATGCCGAGGACTGATGTACCTATTCTGGAAGAGTGGAGCCAGGAAGAATACCTGCCACCCGAAGTCAATGAGATCCTCGATCGTTACAAGCAGGGTAAGGGACTGGATACCAAGATGCGTAAGACAGACTCCACCCTGAAGACCTTGGAAGAAAACAAGCAGGACGAAGCCGATGAGTGAAGTCCAGCCGCCAACAGACGATCTGGCCCAGGTTTCCAGTGAACTGGCGCTGACCGCCGAGGCTGAAAGTGACGAGCTGTTTCACTCAAGCAGCCGTGAGCGACTGCCGTTTGCCTTCGCCCACAGATACAATCTGGTGCTCAGTAAAGGCCAAGATGAACGGCTGACCCTCTATTACACCCAGGCAACACCTTTGTCTGTGTTGTTTGAGGTGCGTCGCTACGCCGGCCAGGAACTGCCGCTGCACAAACTGGAAGCCAATGAGTTTGAGCGCTACCTGACTCAGGCCTATCAGAGTAACTCTTCCGAGGCGCAACAGCTGATGGAGGACATAGGCAATGAGATGGATCTCTTTACCCTGGCAGAAGAGATGCCGCAGACCGAAGATCTGCTGGAAGGGGAAGATGATGCACCTATCATCAAGCTGATCAACGCCTTATTGTCTGAAGCCATCAAAGAAGAAGCCTCGGATATTCACATCGAAACCTACGAGAAGCAGCTGGTGGTGCGTTTCCGGGTCGATGGCGTGCTCAAGGAAGTGCTCAAGCCGAACCGTAAGCTTTCATCACTCCTGGTATCGCGGATCAAGGTTATGGCCCGTTTGGATATCGCCGAGAAGCGGGTGCCGCAGGACGGCCGGATCTCGCTGCGTATTGGTGGCCGCGCCGTGGATGTGCGGGTATCGACCATGCCGTCGAGCCACGGCGAGCGGGTCGTGCTGCGTCTGCTGGACAAGAACGCCGGTAATCTGGACTTGGCACAGCTGGGGATGAAAGACAGCATACGTCGCCAGTTTGATGAGCTGATCCGTAAACCCCACGGCATTATTCTGGTCACCGGCCCTACGGGTTCGGGCAAGAGTACCACCCTCTATGCCGGTCTGACCGAGATCAATCACAACGACATCAACATACTCACAGTTGAAGACCCGATCGAATACGAGCTGGAAGGCATAGGCCAGACCCAGGTCAACACCAAGGTGGACATGACCTTCGCCCGCGGCTTGCGAGCCATTTTGCGTCAGGATCCTGATGTGGTGATGATAGGGGAAATCCGTGACCTGGAAACGGCGCAGATTGCGGTGCAGGCCTCACTCACCGGCCACTTAGTGATCTCTACCTTGCACACCAACACGGCTTCCGGCGCCATTACCCGCTTGCAGGACATGGGCGTTGAGCCTTTCCTGGTGTCTTCCAGTCTGCTGGGGGTGCTGGCTCAGCGCCTGGTGCGGACTCTATGCAACGAATGTAAGGAAGCCCATGCCCCGGATGCCCGCGAACGTGAACTCCTGGGCATAGGCGATGAAGACGCGGTAATCTATCGTGCCAAGGGCTGCAAGAGCTGTGGCCATAACGGCTATCGTGGCCGTACCGGGATCCATGAACTGCTGCTGGTGGACGACAATGTCCGCGAACTCATTCACGGCGGCCGTGGCGAATTGGCGATTGAGAAATACATTCGTCAGCACAGCCCCAGCATTCGCCATGACGGCATGGTCAAGGTGCTGGCGGGGATCACTACCCTGGAAGAAGTGCTGCGCGTGACCCGCGAGGAGTAATTCATGGCGGCATTCGAGTATAAGGCGCTCAATCAAGCCGGAAAGCAGGTCAAAGGGGTTATCGAAGCCGATACCGCCAGACAGGCCCGCAGTCAGCTGCGTGAGCAGAAGCTGATGCCGCTGGATATCGCCCCGGTCACCGAAAAGGAAGCCAAGGCCAGCAGTGGCAGTTGGTTGGCCCGGCGCAAGAAGATCTCTGTGGCCGAATTGGCGCTGATCACCCGCCAGATAGCGACTCTGGTCGCCGCTGGTTTGCCGGTGGAAGAGGCCCTCAAGGCCGTGGGCCAACAGTGTGAGAAGGACCGTCTCGCCTCCATGGTGATGGCGGTACGCTCGCGGGTGGTAGAAGGCTACTCGCTGGCCGACTCCATGGCCGAGTTTCCCCATGTGTTTGATGATCTCTACCGCGCCATGGTGGCCTCGGGTGAAAAGTCCGGCCATCTGGAAGTGGTGCTCAATCGCCTGGCGGACTACACGGAGCGGCGCCAACAACTCAAGACCAAGCTGACCCAGGCGATGATCTACCCCATAGTGCTGACCACAGTGGCTATCGGCGTCATCGCCGTGCTGCTGGCGGCCGTGGTGCCCAAGGTGGTTGGCCAGTTCGAACATATGGGTCAGGAGTTGCCCGGTACCACCCAGTTTTTGATTGCCGCCTCTGACTTTGTTCAGCATTACGGCTTGTTCGTCCTGGGCGCGATAGTATTGCTGGCACTGCTGTTTCAGAAGATGCTCACCAAGCCCGCCTTCAAACTCAAGTATCACAAGCTGTTGCTGCGTTTGCCTGTGGTGGGCAAAGTCAGTAAGGGGTTGAATACTTCACGCTTTGCCCGAACCTTGAGTATCCTCAGTGCCAGTTCCGTGCCGCTGCTCGACGGCATGCGGATTGCCAGTGAGGTCTTGTTGAATGTGCGGGTGCGTCAGGCGGTGGAAGAGGCCACGGCCAGAGTGCGCGAGGGAACCAGTCTGGGGGCGGCACTGACTAATACCAAGCTGTTCCCGCCCATGATGTTGTATATGATAGCCTCGGGCGAGAAGAGTGGTGAGCTGGAGCAGATGCTCGAGCGCGCCGCAGATAACCAGGACAGGGAGTTCGAGTCCAACGTCAATATCGCCTTGGGGGTGTTTGAACCCCTGTTGGTGGTGAGTATGGCCGGGATAGTGTTGTTTATTGTTCTGGCGATTTTGCAACCGATATTGGCGCTCAACAATATGATTAGTGGCTGAGTCTCATTTCACCGCAGCCATTTGAGGTTTTTTAGGAGGAAGTAAGTTAATGCAAAGCAACAACAGACAGAAAGGTTTTACCCTGTTGGAAGTAATGGTGGTGATAGTGATCCTGGGGATCTTAGCCTCCATGGTGGTACCCAATCTGATGGGTAACAAGGACAAGGCCGACCAGCAAAAAGCGGTGTCTGACATAGTCGCGCTGGAAAACCAGCTGGATATGTACAAGTTGGACAACAGCGTGTACCCCACAACCGAACAGGGGCTGGAAGCTCTGGTCGAGAAGCCGACCATTTCTCCTGAGCCACGCAACTATCGTGACGGCGGTTATGTTAAGCGCCTGCCTATGGATCCCTGGGGCAATCCTTACCTGCTGATGAGCCCGGGCGAACACGGCAAGATCGACGTCTTCAGCTCAGGCCCTGACGGCCAACCTGGCACAGAAGACGACATAGGTAACTGGAATCTGCAAGACTTCCAATAAGATGCAAATTGGGCGCTCACGGGGTTTTACCCTGCTGGAAGTGATGCTGGTGGTGCTGCTGATGGGGCTGGCAGCTACGGCTGTGACCATGACCATGGGGGATAGCGGCCCCAAGCAGCAGTTAACCCGTGAGGCGCAGAGGTTTATGGCGGCCACCGAGACAGTGCTGGATGAAACTGTACTCAGTGGCCAGTTTATCGGCGTGGTGGTGGACAAGGATAAGTACCATTTCGTGCTGTTTAAAGAGAACAAATGGCAACCGCTGGAGCAGGACAGGCTGCTGGCCGAAAAGCAGTTGCCGGAAGGCATTACGCTGTCGGTCGAGCTCGAAGGCTTGCCTTTGGTGCAGGAAGATGAAGAACAGGACTCCTGGTTCGATGAGCCCTTTATCGAGTCGGATGCGGACAAGAAGAAGTTTCCCGAGCCGCAGATCATGCTGCTGCCAAGTGGCGAAATGACCGCTTTCGAGCTGAGCTTTATCGCCAGCGACAGCCTGGGCGAAACCGTCGAGGTGCTGGTCAGCGGCGATAGCCTGGGGCGGCTCAAACTGGGGAGATTCGATGATTTCGAATAACCCAGCCCGGCAAAGGGGGATGACGCTGCTGGAGGTGATAGTCGCCCTGGCAGTATTTGCCATTGCTGCGGTGGCCATTACCAAGAGCCTAGGCGATCAGATTGCCAATATGCCGATTCTGGAACAGCGCACCCTGGCGCAGTGGGTGGCCGATAACCAGATGGTGGACGCCAGGTTGGAAAAGGGCTTTCCGGCCCTAGGGCGTAAAGATGGTCGCAGTGAACTGGCAGGCCAAACCTGGTATTGGCGCAAAGAAGTGGTCAAGACCACAGATGATAATTTTCGGATGATCCGTATCAGTGTCAGTGATGATGACAAATTCGAGCGGATCATCGCTCAGGTGAACTCATATGTACTCAAGCAGGAATAGCGGCTTTACCCTGCTGGAGATGCTGATCGCCATAGCGATCTTCGCCATGCTGGGGCTGGCGGCCAACGCCGTATTACAAACTGTGCTGAAAAATGATGAGGTCACCCGTGACTTTTCACAGCAGCTCAAGTACCTGCAGCAGGGCTTTGGGGTATTGGAGCGGGATCTGGGACAGATGGTGGCCCGTACTCCTAGGCTGCTAGAGGGCGGCCGTGGCAACACAGTGCTGCAGACCGGGACAGATATGCTGGATTCTGAATCCGAGGCGCTGGTGTTCTTTCGTCTCGGTTGGCTTAATCCGGGTGGTTTGCTGCCAAGAGGCAGCCTGCAATCTGTGGCCTATGTAGTGCAGGAGGGGCGGTTCGAGCGTTGGTACTACCCCTATCCCGAGCCGGAGTTTGGCGCCGAACCGATTAAAACCGTATTGATGGACAGGGTGTTATCGGTCAAGTACGCGTTTTTTGTCGAGGATAAATGGCAGCGTCAGGTCGATGCCAGTAAGTTGCCCAAGGCGATCGCCATAGAGATAGAGACTGAGGATAGAGGCATCATTAGCCGCAAATTCCTGTTACCGGTTGGGGCCCCCGCGGCCGACAAACAGGATGACAATGGCGGCGGTGCCAATAACGGCAACCAGGACGATGAACCGCAAGAGCCGGGAGCCGATGGCCAGGAGGACGATAACTCTGGTCAAGGCAAGGAGGAGCTCTGATGGGAGGCAAACAAAGAGGTGTCGCCCTAATAGTGGTGTTGCTGATAGTGGCGATTGTGGCTGTGCTGGCCACCAGTATTACCGGGCGCAACCAGTTGTCGGTGCGCAGAACCTTGAACCTGGCGCAGTACGACCAGGCTTACTGGTATGCTATTTCGGCCGAAGAGTTGGCGCGTAAGGTATTGAAACAGGATTTGGATGACTCGGAAGGCAGGGTGCATCTGCAGCAATACTGGGCCATGGCAGATGTGCTGTTTCCGGCGGAAAACGGCGAAATCGGCGGCACCATTTCTGACCTTCGCAGCTGCTTTAACCTCAATGCCTTGAGTGTCAGCAGCAAAGAGGCCGACGGCCAGTCGCAAAAGATGCCGCTGGCCGCAAGACAGTTCAAGGGGTTGTTGGAATCCCTGGGGATGGATGAGTTCGGCGCCGAACGGCTGACGCATACCCTGAAAGATTATCTGGATGAGGACTCGATAACCTCACCCTTCGGCGCCGAAGATGCCGAGTATGAAGCAAGGGTGGTCCCTTATCGGGCGGCCAATACCTTAATGAGTCACAGCAGTGAGCTGCGGGCCGTGTTTGGTTTTAACCAAGAGACTTATCGCATTTTAAGGCCCTACGTTTGCGCCATACCGGGAAATGACCGACAGTTGCTGAACGTCAATACCATCAAGGTCGAGCAGGCAGCACTGTTGGCCGGCATGCTGGAAAATAAGATCTCGGTAGGTGAGGCCGAAAGCATTATTAACCAACGCCCCGCAGAGGGCTTCGACAAGATAGAAGATTTCTGGGCGTTGGGATCGCTGACCACTATTGCCAGTCAAGACGATCAGCTCAAGTCCAGTTTTGTGGTCGACAGTAAGTTTTTCAAGCTGGAGGCCAAGGCCAGGGTGGATGATGCCCTGTTCCGTTTGGAGAGCATGCTGCACGTAGTGGGTGGTAATCAGCTCGAAGTGTTGACCCGGCAATATGGCGGACAAGAATAACAAGACAAGCCCCTAAGCCTCCAAGGCCAGGGATTGTGGAGAATAATAGTGAGTGAACGCTTATTTATCCGTTTAGGCAAAAATCTGGGCTCGCCCTGTGCTTGGGTCGTTTGGTCTGAGCAGGAACAGGAGATTATCGCCTCGGGAGAACTGGCTGATGCGCGGTCACTGGAGACCTTGGCGCAGCGGGCCGGTAATCGCCCTGTCGATGTGTTGGTGCCGGCCAGCGCCCTTCAGCTCACCTCGGTTGAGCTGCCGGAAAAGGGCCAACGCCAGGCTCTAAAGGCGTTACCTTTTCTGCTTGAAGATACCCTGGCCCAGAATGTTGATGAGCTGCACTTTGTGGTTGGCCCCCGCAGTGGCGAGAGCCTGAGTGTCGTTGTCGTTGCTCACGAACAGATGCAAAACTGGCTCTCCTGGCTGAATGAGGCAGGGCTCAAAGTGCGTAAAATGGTGCCAGATTGCCTGGCACTGGAGCGGGAAGACTGTGATTGGGCCTTGATGGCCTATGAAGATCAGCTGTTGCTGCGTACCGGCGAAGGCATGGGGATGAGCATGCCCAAGGAGTGGCTGCAGCCCTTGCTGCCTAGACTGCTCGAAGAGCAGCAAACCGCGCCGAGCCTGGCCTGCTATACCGAATTTCAATGGCCAGAGCTGGAGTGTCGGCAGATGCCGCTGGAGATGCCCATGCTGGTGTTGGCCAAAGGTGTGCTCAAGTCGCCTGTCAATCTGCTGTCCGGCCCCTATGTCCCCAAGCGTGAATACAGCAAGCACCTGCTGCTTTGGAAGCGAGTAGCCGTTGTTGCCGCTGTCGCGCTGCTGCTCGGTCTGGTCAACAAGGGACTCAATATCCATCAGATGCAGATCGAGGCCGATGAGCTGAAGGCTCAGAGTGAAAGCATTTATCGCCAGGTGGTTCCCGGCAGTTCGCGGATAGTCAATCTGCGCTCGCAGCTGGAGTCTCAACTCAGAACCCTGCAGGGCAGTGGTTCGAGTGGTGAGTTCTTTGTCATGCTGGATGGACTCGAAGGTGCCTTTAAACAAGTGCCGGATCTCAAGCCCAACAGCCTGAGATTTGATGCCGGGCGGAATGAAATCCGTATGCAGGTGACAGCCAAGAGCTATGCCCAGATAGAGCAGTTTAAAGAGCTGGCCGGGCGTCAATTCCGTCTCGAAGGCGGGGCGATGAACAGTACTGACAATGCGGTCACCAGTACCCTGACCCTAAGGAGCAAATAAATGGAAAATTTGCGTAACTGGTGGGAATCACTGGCACAGAGGGAGCAGCAGTTGGTTGCCGCCATGGCGGTGATAGTGGCTGTTGGTATCCTCTACTGGGGGATCTGGACGCCGATCAGCAATGCCGAGCAGCAGGCGCAGAAGAGCCTCAATGCTCAAACCCAGATGCTCAGCTTTGTGAAACAGACGGCCAATAAGATTGCCGGTATCAAGCAGAGTGGTAACAGACCGGCTCTCAAGGGCAGTCTCAGCACTGTGGTGACCCAGAGCGCCGCCAGCTATGACCTGGAGATCACCCGCATGGCACCACAGGGAAAACAGATCCAGATCTGGATGGATGAAGTGCCCTTCGATAGCCTGATCTCCTATCTTGGCGATCTGGTACAGAAACAGGGCTTGTCGCTGGATAGCCTGGATCTGGCCGAGGGTGATAGCCCTGGCATGGTGAAAGTCAGACGAATCCAGTTATCTCAGTCGTAAGGTGTTGTCTTGAAACTGATTAGTAAAATAATACTCTGTGTGCTGATCTACCTGGCATTTATGCTGGCACTCTTCCCTGCACGCTTGGCGGTTTCGCTGGCCCCGCTGCCGGCCAATCTGCAGCTTGGTGGCGTCAGCGGCACCATCTGGAGCGGCAGCATTGATGTGATTAAGTTGCAGCAACGTCAGTTGGAGCAACTGAGTTGGGAGCTCAGCCCCTGGGCGCTGCTTACCGGCAGAGCCAAACTGGACTTCCAGCTGGGCAGTCGCGCCAGTGCCGTCAATGCCAAGGGCCTAGTCACCCTGGCTGCCGGTGGGATCAGCGCTGAGAAGTTGCGTTTTGAGGCTCCTGCCGAGTTTCTCTTGGCCGACAGTCGTCTGCCATTTCGCACTCAGGTAAGCGGTGAACTCTCAGTGTTACTGGACACCCTAGAGCAAGGCCAGCCTTGGTGTGAGGCTCTCGGCGGTAAAGTCTTTCTCAACCGGGTCGGCATCAAGAATCAGTTTGGCCAGTATCCTTTGGGAGACATAGAGCTCGGTCTGCAGTGTGTTGCCGGTCAGGTACAACTGGCGACCGATGAGGAGAAAAACGCCATAGGCGTGGCCGGTACCTTGCTGCTCAAGGCCAATGAGCAACTTGAGGTCAAGGCTCGCATTCGTGAGACTCAGGCTCAGTCTGAAGATCTGAAAAAAGCTTTGCCATTTCTGGGCAAGCGTGATGCCCAGGGATATTTCCCCATCAATTACAACGGCAAGATCCCGGGCTGGTGATAAGTCGGCAGTCGGGGGGCTCGGCTGCCGTTTAGTCAACTCGCCTCTTATGCCGATCTCAACGTTTCCGTGGCGGTATTCAGCCGTCCAACATCCTAAATGGCCCGGCAAACGCTGCGGCTCTGTTATTTCGTGTGAATTGGTATAACATGTAGCCTGAGTCACATTTTCAGTTCGTCAGCGTCAGAGGCCTCTATGACAGAGCGGCAGAAGAAGCCGGAAATATTACACACCGAAGTTGTCGCCCGCAGTCGTCTGTTTCAAATTGAACAGGTACATCTGCGTTTCTCCAATCAAGAGGAACGCCATTACGAACGGATGAAAGGCGCCAGCCGCGGCGCCGTGATGGTGGTGCCGGTTCTCAATGGTGAGTGGCTACTGCTGGGCAGTGAATATGCCGCGGGTACCCATAACTATGAGCTGGGCTTTCCCAAGGGGTTGATCGACCCGGGTGAATCCGCCGCCGAGGCCGCCAATCGTGAATTGCAGGAAGAGATAGGTTACGGTGCCCGTAAGCTGACCAAGCTGAAGGAGTTGAGCCTGGCCCCCGGGTATTTTGCCAGCAAGATGCAGATTTTCCTGGCCGAAGATCTCTACGAGAGCCGCCTGGAAGGCGATGAACCTGAACCGATAGAACTGGTTCCCTGGCCGCTGGCGCGCTGGCAAGAACTGCTGGATATGAATGACTTTTCAGAGGGACGCAGCGTCAGCGCCTTGTTTTTGGCGATGAAACAGCTGAAACTGACTGAGTCACCCTAAAAATTGGCCACTCCCGGCCACTGACTTTTGCTTATCCGATGGAAGGCGTTTGGAGTAGTTATGAAGCCAGAAGAGTTGATAGATCACGTTATTGCCATTGCAACGGAAGCGGGGCAGAAAATTCGTCAGATCTACCAACAAGGCAGTTTCAGCAAGGAAACCAAGGAAGACAACACCCCTGTCACATCGGCCGATATTGCCGCCCATAATATTATCTGCAGCAGCCTACAGGCATTGACCCCGGATATTCCGGTTTTGTCCGAGGAAGCCGCCGATATTCCCCTCTCTGAACGTGGCCACTGGCGCCGTTATTGGCTGGTGGATCCCTTGGATGGCACCGGAGAGTTCATTGCCGGCAGCGGCGACTTCTCGGTCATTATCGCCCTGGTCGAGCATAACCGCCCCATCATGGGCGTGGTTTATGCACCCATGACGGAGGTGTGTTACTACGCCATCGCAGGTCTTGGTGCTTACAAACGTACTCCCAAGGCTGAGTTGAGAATTCATAGCAAACAGTTGCCGAAAGAACAGAGCCACTCTCTGCGTCTGGCGGTCAGTCGCCGTCAGGATCCTCAGTCTGTGCTCAAGCTGTTCAACCAACCCAAACATTGTGAGCTCGTGGTGCTCGGCGGCGCGGCGCTCAAGAGCTGCCTGGTTGCCGAGGGCAGGGCAGATTGCTATGTGCGGGTGGGCCCCACGGGCGAGTGGGATACAGGCGCGGCGCAGATCATCATAGAAGAAGCCGGTGGCCAGTTGATGGATACCGAGTTGCAACCCCTGACCTACAACGAACGTGAGTCACTGGAAAACCCCAACTTTATTGTGGTCGGCTCCCCTCATCTCGAGTGGGACAAGATGTTGGCCGGAGACTGAACAGATGCAGATAAGACCAATATCCAGAGCCGATCTGGATGCCGTATTGGCCTTGGAGCTGGCAACCTTCGGTGAGCACTGCTACCCGGACTTCTTTTTCCGTCAGGCGCTGGATGCCTGGCCTTCGGCCTTTCTGGGGGCCTTTGTCGATGGGAAATTGGCCGGTTATCTGCTGCGGGTGACTGGCGAGCAGCCGAGACGCCATTGGTTGTTGTCACTGGCCGTGTCTCCTGCGCAGCAGGGCCAAGGGATAGGCAAGCGCTTGCTCAGTACTTGTCTGGATGATTGCCGCCATGGTGTCGATGAACTGCTACTGACGGTCGCGCCGGATAATCCTGCACGCCATCTCTACAGCCGCATGGGGTTTGAAAACCTGGGGCTGGAAGCCGACTATTTTGGCGTTGGTGAGCACAGGTTGCTGCTGCGCTGGCAAGCTCAATAGCCACAGCGTTGCGCTCGCCCCGGTGGTTGGGTGAGCGCGCCGGGTCGTGGTTGAGAACGCCATTCGATATAAAGCCATATACCCAAATCCTTGAACTCATTTTCCTGAGTGTATTGCCCCTGTGCCTGCGATGCACAGGAGGCTGGTCTGCCTGGATTCGATCACTTTTCTGAAGATATTTCCCAAGGTTAACTAACGGTATTCAGCAATCCTGTCTAAAAAATATCATATTGTGAACATTGTTTTTTATTTTGAAGGCTGTTAGTCTGCTGCCATCTCTTTTCAGGAATGGACACTATGGCAAGACGCAAGGAACACAGTCATCAAGAGATCCGCCTCATGGCACTGGATGCCGTCGAGCAGTTGTTGACGCAGGAGGAATATACCAGCCTGAGTCTTAGACGGATCGCCTCCCAAGTGGGCTATGCCCCCAGTACCCTAATCAACCTCTTTGGTAGCTACAACTATCTGCTCCTGAGCGTATCCGCCAGGGTCTTGGAGCGCCTGCTTGAGCAAATGCAATTGGTGTGCGAACAAACATTCGCAACCGGCGAGCTGAAGCTGTTGGCACTGGCCAAGGCTTATGCCGAGTTTGCCCATAGCCAACCCCAGGCATTTCGTTTGGTGTTTGCCTTGCATCTGGGGCCGGAAGAACCTCTGCCGGAATCGCAACAACAGCTGATTGCCGAGCTGATAGGCTTGCTCGAACAGCAACTCGGTGACTTGTTGCCAAACTTGCCCTCATCCAAGTTGGCGCTCGCCAGTCGCAGCTTCTGGAGCAGTATCCATGGGCTGACCGGCCTGGCGCTGGACGATAAGCTCTTCAGTCAGGCTTCGTGGTTGCAGTTACTGACATTTCAGGTGGACTTGTGGTGGACGGCGATGCAACTGGAGGAGGGAACATGTTCCTGAGTAAACGATTTTTACCCTATTTCGCCACTCAATGTCTGGGGGCACTCAACGACAACATCTACAAGAATGTGTTGCTGCTGCTGGTGACCTACAGCCAGGTCGATAACCTGCCGATGAGTGTCGATCTGTTTGTTAATCTGGCGGCGGGGATCTTCATCTTGCCTTTCTTTCTGTTTTCCGCCCATGCGGGGATGGTGGCCGACAATATGGACAAGGCGCTGATGATCCGCAGGTTAAAGCTGCTGGAGCTTATCATCATGTCCTGCGCCGCCGCGGCGATTATGGCGCAAAGCTATCTGTTGATGTTGCTGCTGCTGTTTCTTACCGGCACCCAATCGGCCTACTTTGGCCCGGTAAAATACTCGCTGCTGCCGCAGGCGCTTAGAGAAGATGAGTTGGTCACCGGTAACGCCTGGGTAGAGATGGGCACCTTTCTGTCTATTTTGATAGGCACCTTGAGTGCCGGGCTGCTGGTAACCAGTGACAACGGCCTGATGTGGGCGGCGATAACTGTATCTGTGCTGGCCTTGGCCGGTTTCCTCTCCAGCCGGGCGATTCCATCACTGCCGGCGCCGATGCCGATAGACAAGGTACGCTTTGCGCCCCTGTCCGGCACTCTGGCCAGTATCAAGCGGGTACGGCAAACGCCGTCAATCTGGATGGCGATTTTGGCAATCAGTTGGTTCTGGTTTTTGGGTGCCACCTACCTGACCCAGTTCCCCAATTTTGCCAGAGGCTCGCTGCACTCGGACGCCACTGTGGTGTCGCTGCTGCTGGCGCTGTTTTCCATAGGTATTGCGGTCGGCTCCTTTGTTTGTGAGCGCTTCTCCTTTGGTCATGTAGAGCTGGGGTTGCTGCCTTTCGGGGTGGCCGGGTTAACCTTTTTTGGCCTGGATCTGCTGTGGGCCATTCCTGACTACAGCCAACTACCGGCGGGATATCTCTATGACATAACTGAGTTTGTCGGCCGCAGTGAACACTTTAGGTTGATGTTGGCACTATTTATGGTGGGGGTTAGTGGCGGCCTGTTTATTGTGCCTCTGTACGCCTTTATTCAGTCGCGTTCGGCCCCGGGTGAATGTGCTCAGGCCATAGCCGCCAACAATATCATCAATGCCCTGTTTATGGTGTGTTCGGCGATATTGTCGATAATATTGCTGGAGCTGGTGGGTCTGTCGATCCCTCAGCTATTTACTCTGCTGGCGGTATTCAACGCCGTGGTAGCGTTGTATGTCTATAGCCGGGTGCCTGAATTTACGCTGAGGTTTATCAGCTATCTGCTGAGCCATCTCTTGTATCGTCTTAAGGTTGAAGGCCGGGAAAACATTCCCAAGCAGGGGGCTGCCGTGCTGGTGTGTAACCATGTCAGTTACGTCGATGCCTTGGTGCTGCTGGGAGCATCCACTCGCCCGGTGCGCTTTGTGATGGATAAGAGCATAAGTGAAATGCCCCTGCTCAAGTATCTGTTTCGCCACGCCGGGGTGATCCCTATCTGCTCACCGAAAAAGTGCATTGATACCTATACCCGGGCCTTCGAGCGTATTCACCAGGCGCTGACCAATGAGGAGTTGGTGTGTATTTTCCCTGAGGGCAGGTTGTCTCCCGATGGTGAATTGCATGAGTTCCGGCCCGGTATCGAACAGATACTGGCAAAGGATCCTGTGCCTGTGGTGCCTATGGCGCTCAAAGGTTTGTGGGGATCTTATTTCAGCCACAAAGATGGCCATGCTCTGACGACCCGGCCAAGACGTTTCTGGTCCAGGATTAAGGTCAATATCGCAGCTCAGGTACCCGGTGCAGAGGAGAGCCGTCACTCGCTGCAACAGCGGGTAGCCGATCTGCTGGCCAAACCCGACCGCTGAGGTCATGTTAACGAAAGAGCCCGGCATTTGCCGGGCTCTTTAGATTGAATCTCTTGCTTTTGAATTCATTTGGAGCGGTTTGACCGCCTCTCATCCAGCCACTGGTGAATGGCCTGACGGTCTCCGCGGAAGATGATCCGCTCGGCCTTTTTTTCCAGTTGGTACTGGTACATGGGGTCGTAATACTTCTCCAGCAGTAGAGTAATCCACTCCAGGTGTTGCTCTGTAGTGTTGCGTTGCAACTGTGTCTGCAAGCTTGAGTCGACCAGTTCCAGTAGTTGGTCAGTTTGTTGATGTCCCATACGCTTGCGTATGCCCTCGACACTCTGACGCAGATAGGCGCCAAACGCCGCCATGCCTTCTTCTGCGCCATAATGCTGTTCAAAACCGCGCAGCATCTTGTGCACATACTCATCCAGAAGGCGAGGGAGTCTGGCCTCCAGTGGCTCTTCCAACACCACAACCTGCGCCTGTTGCATGGCACTGAAGAAGGCTTTGGGTATGGCGCGGCGGCCAATCAGGAAGCTTTCGTCTTCCAGCAGCAGGCAGGACTCTTGCCTCTCTTGATGCCTCAACAGTTCCCGAGCCAAGCTGTTTTCAAAATTGATCTGACTGGGCTGTGGCGTCACATTCTTGCCAAAGCTCGAGCCTCTGTGATTGGCTGTGCCCTCCAGATCCACAGCTTCACTGCGGCTGAGAATAAACTCTGTCTTGCCTGAGCCGGTAATACCGCTGAGGATCAACAGCTGTTGCTGCTGCGGGGTGTTATCTATGGTATCGATAAGATACTGGCGCATCGCCTTGTAGCCACCCTGAATATAGGGCACTTCAAGACCGGCCTCGCGGATCCATTGCTGGGTCAGTTGAGAGCGCAGACCACCCCGAAAACAGTAGAGGTTGGCATCTGGGTGGGCGCTGAAGAAATCCAGCCAGGCTTGAATACGCGCGGCCTTGATCTTGCCTTTGACCAGTGAATGGCCGAGCTCTATGGCGGCGGCCTGCCCATGCTCTTTATAACAGGTGCCTACCTTCTGCCTTTCGCTGTCATTCATCAATGGCAGGTTAGTGCTGGCCGGAAAGGCACCCTTGGCAAACTCAACCGGCGCCCGCAGATCGACCAGGGGACGATCGGATAGGAATATCTCCCGGTACTCTGCAGGCGCGATTATCTGTCGACTCATACCAGCTCCACCCATTGCTGACGGTCGTCGCGATGGTCGAGCGCACCTATACAGTGTAGCTCCAGCCCTTGATTGGTCAGCAGTTGCTGCAGTTCGGCCTCACCCTCGGCGCCGACGGCGATGAGTAGACCGCCGCTGGTTTGCGGATCGCACAGTAAGGCTTTTTGTTGCTCGGAAACCTCGGGGAGGTGCTCACCGTAGCTGTCAAAGTTTCTGTGGGTGCCACCCGGGATACAACCCATGGCCAGATACTCGGAGGCTTTTTCCAGCAGTGGCAGTTTGGCGGTATCTATGCTGGCCTTGAGGTTGGCGCCCTGACACATCTCCAGCAGGTGGCCTGCCAGACCAAAGCCTGTCACGTCTGTCATGGCGTGAACCGTGCTTATCTTGGCGACTTCGGCACCTATCTTATTGAGTTGGCACATGGCCTCTGGGGCGATATTGACATCCTGTGGCGCCAGCTTCTTCTGCTTTTGTGCCGTGGTCAGTATGCCAATTCCCAAGGGCTTGGTGAGATAGAGCTTATCACCGGCCTTGGCGGTATCGTTCTGCTTGAGGTGCTCCAGCGCCACTGTGCCGGTTACCGCTAGGCCGAAGATAGGCTCAGGCGCGTCTATGCTATGGCCTCCGGCCAACATGATCCCGGCATCCATGCAGGCTTGGCGTCCGCCATCCACGACCTGCTGGGCTATCTCGGGTGACAGCTTGTTCACCGGCCAACCCAGAATGGCAATCGCCATAATAGGCTTGCCGCCCATGGCATAGATATCGCTGATGGCGTTGGTCGCCGCGATACGGCCGAAGGTGAAAGGGTCATCGACTATCGGCATAAAGAAGTCGGTAGTACTGATAATGCCTGTGTGATCATCCAGCTGATAGACCGCCGCATCATCCCGGCTCTGGTTGCCGACCAGCAGGCGGGGATCTTTAAAGTCCGGCAGCTGAGAGGCCAAAATAGTGCTGAGAACTTTGGGGGAAATCTTGCAACCGCAACCTGCGCCGTGGCTGTATTCCGTGAGTTTGACTGACTGATCTGACATAGTCGGATCCCTGAATGATTGAAATAACCCCCGATCATAAACAGAAACGGCCGCAGTACAAGTCGGCCGTTTCACAACTCAAGTAAATTTTGTTAAGCGGATCGCTAACCTTCTACTGTTAATAAAGACTTTAGGCGATGCTGGCCCGTAGTCGGTGCCATTGTTTGCGTTGGGCGCGAAAACGTAAACGCATTTCGCTCACCTGCGAAAGCAGATGTTTATCGGCCAACTGCTGCTTGCGTGCTTCGAGCAGCGCCTTTTTGGCTTCGAAGTAGGCCAGCAAGTGGCTCTTTAACTCTTCGTATTCAGCCTGCAGCTTTTCCAGGACCTCCTCGCAATTGGGCAGGTGGGCCACCTTATGCTGGGCGCACTTGAGTTGCATCTGCAACTTGGCCGCCTCGATGCGTTCCTGAGGGATCTTGCGTAGGTCTTTGGCTAGGCTAAACCAGGACAGAAAACGGATCAGCCACTTGGTAGGGTCGTACTGCCACCAATGGATACCATTGCGGTAATCGTTTTCAAAGATATGGTGGAAGTTATGGTAACCTTCACCATAAGTGAACAGCGCCAGCACACCGTTATCTCTGGCACTGTTGCGATCTGTATAGGGTTGTTTGCCCCAGATATGCGCCAGCGAGTTAATGAAGAAGGTGCAGTGATGCACTACCACCAGGCGGAGCAGGCCAGCCAGCAGCAACATCGACAGGATATCGCCGTTCAACCAGCCAAGCAGGGCGGGTAGGCCTACATTCATCAGCAGTGCCAGTAGCAGATAATGCTTATGTTGCCACATGATAATGGCATCATTTTGCAGGTCTCTGACGTTGTTGTAATCGTGATAACGCTGTGCCTGATACTCCCTGAGCATCCAACCAATATGGCTGTACCAGAAACCCATGTTCGCTGAATAAGGATCCTTGTCATTGTTGTCCACATGCTTGTGATGAACACGATGATCCGAGGCCCAATGTAAGGCGCTGTTCTGCAACGCCAGCGCACCACCTAGGGCAAACAGGAAACGCACGGCCGGATGGGCTTTATAAGCCTTATGTGACCACAGCCTGTGGTAACCGGCGGTAATAGACAAACCACTGGCAAAGGCCAACAGTACGAAGGTGAACCATTCACTGAGCTCAAAGCCATGACTGATGCCTCGCCAAGGCACCAAAATACAAGCACCGGCAAACGTCAGCAGGAAGAGGATCAGGTTGGTCCAGATGAGGGGAGGTTTTTTCATTATGATGACTTCCAAAACACTTTAAGCTAACAAGTGTACGCTAAGTTGCTATTAGAGCACAATCACAGTGACACTAGCCGAGGATGTGATTATTGAGTAAAGCCTGTATTATTTGCGCAACAGATCCAGCGAACGGAATAAAGATGGGAATCAGAGCACAGCAGAAAGAGAAGACCCGCCGCGCCTTGGTGGATGCTGCATTCAATCAATTGAGTGCCGAGCGTAGCTTTTCCAGTCTGAGTCTTAGGGAAGTGGCCAGGGAAGCCAATATAGCGCCGACCTCTTTCTACCGTCATTTCAAGGATATGAATGAGTTAGGACTGACTATGGTCGATGAAGGTGGCCTGACGTTGAGACAGATGATGCGTAAGGGACGTCAGCGCGCCGAGGCCGGCGGTAGTGTTATCCGCATCTCGGTCGACACCTTTATGGAAGTATTGGAATCCAACCCCAACGTATTCAGGATCCTGTTGCATGAGCGTTCTGGCACTTCTGCCGCCTTTCGTGCCGCCGTGGCGCGGGAGATAGAACACTTTATCTCGGAATTAGCGCACTACACCGAGGACACAGCCGGCCGCAGCCCTGAATTGGCTAGGGCACAGGCCGAGGCTCTGGTGACTCTGGTGTTCAATGCCGGCGCCGCTGCTTTGGATATGAAACGTGCCGATCGCAAGATTCTGGCCGACCGGCTGGTGACTCAGTTGCGAATGGTGGCAACGGGCGCCGAAGCGTTGCAGCAAAAGCGCGATAGCCGCTGATAAAAATTTTTTGCCCAAACAAAAGAGCCTTTCGGGGCTCTTTTGTTTGGTTCATCCCTTCCAGTCGGCAGGGGTGTAATGGATGAACCGTTGAAGTCTCCATTCCATCTATGACCTCTGCTTTATCTGTGCAGTCCCACATTTCTTTGAGTTGCTTCGGTAGTCCTTTCCTCTTTAACTGCAGTTAAAAAGGGGGGACGTCCCTCTATGAACTGGACGGTGACGCTTATGCGGAGCCCGCAAAGCCGTTTTGATAATCGCTTTGCAGGTTCTGCAGTCTTTCATGGTATCGGCCAGTGTCTTATTGGGCTTGCCACGCCTAATCTATAGGCTTTTTCTGGAAAGCAGTACACCCGCTTCCATGTGGTCGGTATAGGGGAACTGATCAAACAGGGCAAAGCGTTTGATCTCGTGAGTTTGACTCAACTGTTCGAGATTATCGGCCAGGGTTTGCGGGTTGCAGGAAATATAGAGGATGGACTCATAGCCCTGCACCAGATTAACAGTATCGGGATCTAGGCCGGCTCGCGGTGGATCAACAAAGATGGTGTTGCAGTCGTAACTCTTGAGGTCAATTCCTTCCAGACGTCTGAAGCTACGCTCCCCCGTCATGGCCTGGGTAAATTCCTCGGCCGACATACGAATGATCTGCAGATTCTCAGTGCCATTTTGCTCAATATTGTATTGAGCGGAATCGACCGAGGGTTTAGCTAACTCGGTTGCCAGCACCTTGTTGAAGTTTTGTGCCAGGGCTATGGAGAAGTTACCGTTGCCACAATAAAGCTCAAGCAGATCGCCACTACTGTGGCGGGTACAGTCTATCGCCCACTCCAACATCTTGGTTGCCACTTGGGCATTGGGCTGGGTGAAGCTGTTTTCTACTTGTTTATAGATGTATTCCTGCTGGTTGACTTGCAGACGTTCGATGACGAAATCTCTGTCCAACACAAACTTCTGTTTGCGTGCTCGACCGATAATGTCGACCTTGAATGCTTTCTCGAGCCTCTGTTTCAACGCCGTGGCTTCATTGAGCCAGTTATCGTCCAACTGCTTGTGATACAGCAGTGACACCAAAATCTCGCCGGACAAAGTAGAGAGGAAGTCTACTTGAAACAGCTTGTGCCTCAGTATGCTGTTGGGGCGCAGCTCGGCCATCAGTGCTGGCATCATTTGATTGATTAGCGCGCTGGCGGGCAGAAACTGATCGCAACGAACCTTAGCTTTTTGCTGTTGGTCAAACATATAGTAGTAGAGATCTTCCCCGTCATGCCAAACCCGGAATTCAGCCCTCATACGGTAGTGTTGTGGAGCAGAGGGAAACACCTCCAGAGCTGGGGGAGTGAAGCGGGCAAAGGCCTGTTCCAGTTTGAGGCGCTTTTGTTCCAGCTGCGCATCATATTGACTTGGGTCCATTGCTTCTAAATTCATAATATTCACTCTTGGCTTCAAACGGGGGCGCAAATATTATACTACGTGGCGCCGATGTCCAGTTTCACGCCTTTGTGCTTTTGCCCAAGCTATGAAAAAATAGCGCTTCATCTGCCGTTGTGGCCTCAAGCCACGACATCTTTTGTATATCGTTTAGAGGCTCAACTTGTCGCGACCCATACTGGTTTTTGACTCAGGCATAGGTGGCCTGTCTGTGCTTGGGGAGATCCGCAAGCTATTACCACAGAGACAGTATTGCTATCTGTTTGATAACGCGCGCTTGCCCTACGGTGAGTTGGCGGAAGCCGAGTTGATAAGTGGGTGTGTAAATCTGGTTGTGACTATGGCTAAACAGATAGATGCCGCGATAGTGGTCATCGCCTGCAATACGGCCAGCACCTTGGTTCTTCCCGAGTTGAGGGCTCAACTGACGATCCCGGTTGTTGGTGTTGTCCCGGCAATTAAACCGGCGGCGGCTATCTCCAAGCGCAAACATATAGGTTTGTTGGCCACCCCAGGCACAGTCAAGAGAGCTTACACTAAGGAGCTGATCAACCACTTTGCCGATGATTGCCGAGTCGAGCTCTTTGGTTGCTCTGAGCTGGTGTTGCTTGCGGAGGCTAAGGCAGCCGGCCAGGTGATCGATATAGAAGAAATTGCAAGGTTGCTGCAACCTGTCATCTACAGTGAATTGGATGTGTTGGTACTTGGTTGCACTCATTTCCCTATGTTGAGGTCTGAGATACAACAAATAGTTGGCACGGGTGTGCAGTTGTTGGATTCTGGCGAGGCGATTGCGAAACGGGTCAAGAGCTTGCTGCAATATCAGCAAGAGCCGACTTCTTTAAAGCAAATCGATAATGAGCGGGCCTTCTATACCAGTAAGGATATTACAGAAGGATTGAAATCAACGCTGGCCGAGTATGGTTTTGTTCAAACGGCCAAGACTTCGACCAGCGTGATAGAGTCGAACGGGGGTTGAGACTACTCTTGTTTATCTGTCTCTTGTGATTTGGCTTCGCGTACTTTCAGGGTGCGTTCCTGAAAGATGAAGTCATTTAATTTGGTCATTGCCTTTTGAGCACCGGCTTCAGACATCTCCACGAAACCAAACCCCTTGCGTCTGCCGGTCTTGCGGTCTCTGACCAAGCGAACCGAATTTACCGGACCATATTCCTCAAACAATGACTTTACTTCAGTATCGTGAGCTCTATAAGGCAGATTACCCACGTAGAGGGTCATAGTCGGACCATTATAAGTTTCTTGTCCTTTTGCTTGAACCTGACTTGGGCTAGAAGTAAAGGTATATACAGCGGCAGCAAGAAGGGCTCCAATGGGGAAGGCTAAAAATGCAGGCAGTTGAGGTGTGAACTGGTATATCGCAAATGCTCCAAGAATGGCGATACCCAGCACAATCAAAAATGACTTTTGCATAAAAAATGTTCTCAGTGAAGAAGAGTTGATAAATTACTGTTAACAGCGATGACTATGGTAATGAATTATTTACCTTTAAACCAGACTGATGCCCAAAAAATGACCTTTGCTCTCATTTTTGAATAATGATAAGGCTGTTTTTTGAACGAATTTGAGGTTGGGAGTACGGTTAATAATCAGTGTGATGAAAAGGTGTTCGCTTGGTGCTTGGTGGGGGAAAAAGCCCTTGCGTAAATGTTTTGGCTCCCTATAATGCGCTCCCACTGACACGGCACAGCGGCAACGCGAAAGACGTGACAGGGTCGAAGAAAAGCGGCTCTTGAGTCCTTTCAACGACAGGCGAAAAAAGATGGTAAATACCTCTTGACGCCGAAGCAGGAAAGCGTAGAATACGCAGCCCTGACCCGATGGGAACCATCGTGGTACTGCTCTTTAACAATCTATCAAGCAATCTGTGTGGACACTCACAGGCATTGAGAAATCGACAAAACGATTTAACTCGATGAA
>NZ_NGVS01000022.1 GCF_002777975.1 Shewanella carassii | reverse complement strand
TCACGTCTTTCGCGTTGCCGCTGTGCCGTGTCAGTGGGAGCGCATTATAGGGAGCCTGAACTTTTGTGCAAGGGCTTTTTATAAGAAAACTGCTGTTTTTGACTTACTTGCTGAGAATTTGTCCTGACCTGCCACTTTTTAATCTTTATAATGGCGAAAACCAATCATATAAGGACTTTTTATGGCCAATTCTCTCAGATCTTACCAAGGTACCAAGCCAAAGTTGGCCGAAGGCGTCTATGTTGATGAAGCTGCAGTTCTGGTAGGTGACATCTTTTTGGATCAGGACGCCAGCGTTTGGCCTATGGTGGCTGCCCGGGGTGACGTCAATCATATTCACATAGGCAAACGCAGTAGTGTTCAGGATGGCACTGTCCTGCATGTTAGCCGTAAGTCGGTGGCCAATCCCGAGGGACACCCGCTGCTCATCGGCGATGATGTCACCATAGGGCACAAAGCCATGCTTCACGGTTGCAAGGTAGGTAATCGTGTATTGGTTGGCATGGGAGCCATTATTTTGGATGGCGTCATCATCGAAGACGATGTGATTTTAGGTGCTGGTTCCTTGGTGCCTCCCGGCAAAGTGCTAAAGAGTGGCTTTCTCTATATAGGCAGCCCGGCCAAACAAGCCCGCCCCTTGACCGAGGTCGAACGCCAATTTCTGCCACAATCGGCAGACAACTATGTCCGCCTTAAAGATGAGTACCTGGCCGAGCAAAAAAGTAGTACTGACTAAGGTAACTCTATCTCACCGTCTCCATTGAAGCATTCCTGCTCAATCAGCGCCTCGGCTTCATCTTCGAAGTCGAAGCGCCACTGTTCAAACAGGCTCAGGATCTCTTGCTCTTCGAGAACAACCTTGCCACTTATTTGCTGCATACGTTGTAAGCCAACATAACAAGGAATATTGACCCCTTGCTGCTGGGCCATAAACTTGAGCCTGTTTGATTCGGCTTGCCACTGACACAAGTCGCTGAAGATGATCCCCTGATTCATGAGGCCTCTCCTTTTAATTCTTGCCGCAGACTCTCGAGTACAGGCTCAACTTTGGGCATGACACCTCGCCATAAATAGAAACTTCTAGCCGCCTGTCCCACCAACATTCCTAACCCATCCAGTGTTTTTGCCGCCCCTTGCTCGGCAGCCCAGCGATTGAACGCGGTTGTTTGTGCCGAATACATCATGTCGTAGCAGTAGCTATGATTGGCAACCACGGTTACGGGAATATCCGGCAACTCACCATGTAAACTGGCTGAGGTGGAATTGATAATGAGATCATAACCCTCATAGAGTTCATTTCGCCTCAACGCCTGTACTTGCTGTGGCGCAATAGCCGCCAGCAACTCGGCCTTACTGTATGTTCTATTATAGATATCAATATGGCCGACACCGGCCGCCAACAGAGAAAGCAGACCCCCCCTGGCAGCCCCACCAGCGCCGAGCAGCAAGACCTTTTTATCCTTCAGTATCAGGTAACGACTGAGATCGGCCACCAAGCCGTAGCCATCGGTATTGTCACCCCGAATTCTGCCATCATCCAGTTTAATCAGGGTATTCACTGCAGCGGCGGTTGCGGCTTCCTGACTCAACTCATCACAGAGTTGAAAGGCTTGTTCCTTGAAAGGCACAGTGACATTGGCGCCCTTCCCCCCGGCAGCAAAAAAAGCCGTGACACTGCCGCTGAAGTCATCGATTGGCGCCAGAATCGCTTGATAGCTTAGGTTTTGCCCTGTCTGAGCGGCAAAGGCTGCATGGATAGCGGGTGATTTACTGTGATGAATGGGATTGCCAAAGACGGCATAGCGGTCGGTCATCTGTGCTCCAGAGCAATGGAAGATGTATCAGTCTACTCAGCGGCCCAAGGCCAGGCAAGGCTGCCGACCTATGGGGCTTTCAGTGTATACTGGCGCCAAAATCGACAACAAAATTCAACACAAAAATGAACTGGCTAAAGAAAATTCTCAATCGTAAACCCGAGGCTGAGCGGGACCCCACCCAGTCTAACGCCTATGATCTGATCGGCGGCGACGAAACGATACGCGCCATAGCCAAGAGCTTTTATCAGCAGATGCAAACGCGGCCGGATACTCAGGAACTGTTGTCCATACATCAGGTTCCGCTAGCACAATCTGAGCAGAAGTTATATGAATTTCTCAGTGGTTGGTTGGGAGGGCCTCAGCTGTATCAAGCCAAATATGGCCACCCGGCGCTTAGAGCCAGACATATGCCGTTTGCCGTTGATGAAAGAATGCGTGATCAGTGGCTGTTATGTATGAGGGCCTCACTGGAGGCCAATCTGAAGGATCCCGAACACAGGAAGGTGATTTTCAATGCTATCGCTCAGTTAGCAGACCATATGCGTAACCAATAAGCCAGATTAAGGCTTATTGGTTACCCTCACTAACTATTCGGTGAGCCAATCCCTGGGATGTAAAAAATCACTGTAGAGCCTGGCTTCGGCAGAGCCGGCTTCGGGTTCATAAGCGTATTGCCAGCGAACCAAGGGCGGCATCGACATGAGTATTGACTCGGTTCGGCCACCGGTTTGCAGCCCAAATAGAGTTCCTCTGTCATAGACCAGATTGAACTCTACATAGCGACCACGGCGATACAGTTGGAACTCACGTTCACGCTCGCCATATTCGGTATCCTTACGCCGCTCAACAATGGGGGCATAGGCAGGTAAGAAACCGTTTCCGACAGCTTGCATGAAAGCAAAGCACTGCTCAAAGCCACCTTCATTGAGGTCATCGAAGAAGAGGCCACCGACACCGCGGGTTTCGTTTCTGTGCGGCAGGAAGAAATACTCATCGCACCATTTTTTGTACTTGGGGTATACCGCTTCGCCGAAAGGCTCGCAAATCGCTTTGGCTTGCTGATGCCATTCGCGCACGTCCTCAAGGAAGGGGTAATAGGGGGTCAGGTCGAAGCCACCACCAAACCACCAGACGGGATCGGCACCTTCTTTGCGGGCAATAAAGAAGCGCACATTGGCATGGGTAGTAGGAAGATAGGGATTACGCGGATGGATAACCAGTGAAACCCCCATGGCTTCAAAGCTTCGTCCGGCCAACTCAGGCCTGTGTGCCGTAGCCGAGGCTGGCATGGCCGCGCCTTCTACATGGGAGAAGTTCACCCCGGCCTGTTCAAACACGCCACCGCCGTTAAGTACCTTACTGATCCCGCCACCGCCCTCGGCCCGTATCCAAGAATCGGTAGCAAACTCAGCTTTGCCGTCCAGTCGTTCCAGTCCTTCACAAATCTGTTGTTGCAGTTGCATCAAGAATGCTTTTACCTGGTGGGAATCAGGTGCTGTCATGCTCGCTCCTTCTTGCTTGGAATAGTTAGCCATTACGCAGGATCTGGCCGCTGCGAATATCTATGATGGTGGAAGGCTGGCGCTGCTGCCCCAACTCTCCTTCGATAAGGGCATCTATCTGCCCGGCAAACGTTGTTTCAATATCATTCACTGTCAGAGCCGGCGACTCACCCGCCAAGTTGGCACTGGTGGATACCAGCGGCTTGCCCAAGGTATCACACAACTCCCGGACAACCGGATGGGCCGACACCCTGACGGCAATAGAGTCAAAATGGCCACAAAGCAGTTGGCTCATTCCCTGACGCACCGGCATGACAAAGGTAAAAGGTCCGGGCCATTTGGCAAACGCCTGCTGCAGTTGTTCATCACTCAGTTGAGACTCGTCCAGATAGGGTTGCAACTGCCGATAGTCACTGGCAACCATGATAAGCCCCTTGTGCCAGGGACGCTGTTTGATGTCGAGAATTCGGGAAACGGCGGCTTCATTATCGGGATCGCATCCCAAACCATAAACAGCTTCGGTGGGATACGCTATGACCCCTCCATCCAGAAGCAGTTGCTTACTCCTGGCGGCGAGCAAGTGCAGCATTGAGAGTACCTTTTATAGAGACAAAGACGGCTGAGCGCCCTCGGCGACAGCGGAGGTGATTATAGTCACATATTGAGCCGGATCACAGAGTTCGCTTGTACTTACATTCCTTACGGGGACATTCCAGTCTGTCGCCTGCAGCGCCCTTACGTTCTACCAGAATACCGAAACCGCATTCAGGACAAGCCTCTGCCCGAGGAGGAAAATTCACCAGAAACTTGCACTTGGGGTAGTTGCTGCAAGCATAAAAGCTCTTGCCGAACTTGCTGGTTCTATGCTCAAGCACACCGCTATTACACTGAGGACAAGGCACTTTTTCAGCCTCTTCCTGCTGGTCATGTCGCTCGATATGGGTGCATTGTGGATACTGGGTACAACCAATAAAAATACCAAAGCGCCCCGACTTGACCGCTAACTCGTGGCCACACTGGGGACACTCGGAGCCGGGAATAGGCTGAGAGTCGATGGATTCGTGCTGCACCAAAGGCCGGGTGTAATCGCACGCTGGATAATTATTACAGCCAATGAAGCCACCATGCTTACTGTGGCGCACGGAGAGCTCACTGCCGCACTTGGGACAAAGTTCATATTCTTTTTCGAGCGCGTGCGCCCGAGCATTGAACAACTGCTGGTCTATCTTGGCCATGACACATCTCGCTGTTAAAAGAGTTAAGCGAACATTTTACCAGCGCCACACGGATAAAGGGAGTCGAGTTGATGACCACACTCACTGAAAGACTCAGCCAACAAGAACAGATAGTGAAATAGCCTTCACTTCAGGAAAGAGTGACATAGGTTGGAAACTGCCGAGGTCTTTTTCAGAAAGACTTATCTCTCTTTTGCAGAATGATAAAAATTGAAGTATTCAGACAATGAGGAAATGAAAATCACTGCAGCCAAAAAAGATTGCCCAACTTTCTGAGAATATCCTGAAAGCGAATTGAATTGATACCGGCCAAGACAGGCAATAACGGCACATACATCTTGCAGCTGCTCTTTTTGGTCAAGAATCTCAGCACATCTCGTTTGGCGCCAGAGCGATATAAAACCACTTCACATTCGCCATACTATCCGTGCTGAGATTGTCGAATGAAAACTGCCGTTCAGGAGTGTAATCGACCTTCTTCTGGTTGCTCGAAGATAAGATCTTCCATCTGCTCATAGGCAGACTCATTACCGGGCGCATTGAACAATACCATCAGAATCACCCACTTGAGGTCTTCCAACACCATAGCTGGCTCGTCCAATTCCATCACCCTATCGATAACCATTTCCCGGGTTTGCACATTCAATACCCGAATCTGCTCCAAGAACAACAGGAAACCACGGCACTCGACGTCCAGTTTCTCCATTTCATCTTTAGTGTAGATGCGGAAGGAATGTTGAGTATGCCCTCTAAGGTAGGGAGTATCACTCTCCTGCAGTTCAGCCAACCGCTCAAGCCAGGAAAGCGCCTTGATGATTTCGGACTGATGGAAACCGGCACGGGTGAGTTCTTTGGTCAACTCATCTTCGTCGACCAACATTTCAACTTCACTATGAACATAGTTTTCAAACAGATACATGAGGATATCAAACATGGCTATTTCCTCTTAAGTCTAACGTAACCACCGGGTACTGCGGCAACCCAACCTTGCAACTCAAGTTCAAGCAATTGTTCCAACACCAGATCCAACGTTATTCCACTATGCTCAACCACCACATCCAAAGGTGTGGTCTCATAATCTACACTAGCTAACAGCGTTTTAAATGGCAACTCAGAGTTCTCACTTGGTTTTATATGGTGACTCTTGCGCAAGTCTTCAAGGTGGCAGCTACATAAAGGCGCCAACTCTTCCACTATATCGGCCACAGACTCCACAAGTTTTGCCCCATTGCGAATTAAATCGTGGCATCCCTGATGTTCATCGCCCATGACTGAACCTGGAACCGCAAAAACCTCTCGACCTTGTTCTGCTGCCAGGCGGGCACTGATCAGTGAACCACTACGCCGACGAGCTTCTACCACCAAGGTTCCCATTGCAAGGCCGCTGATTATACGGTTTCGTTTGGGAAAATTCCCGGGAAATACACCGACGGAGGGCCAAAGTTCACTGATAACTGCGCCATGCACTTGAAGATCATCATAAAGAGCCCTATGCCTTCTAGGGTAAATCTCGTCAATTCCGGTACCCAGTACCGCAATGGTTTTGCCGGTTGCCGACAAGGCTCCACGGTGAGCTGCGCCGTCTATGCCGGCAGCCATACCACTGCATACGCTGATGTTCAAGGCATCCAGCTCGGCGCCCCACTGCCAGGCGAGCGACAAACCGGCGCGGCTGGCATCGCGGCTGCCAACCATGGCCAGCGCGGGTTGCAACAGGGTTTCAACCTGTCCTTTGACGAACAAAATCGGAGGAAAATCGGGGATATGTTTCAACAATGGCGGGTAAAAGGGATCGTCGGGGCAGATTAGATATCTGCCCTCTGCACCCTGCTGCCATTGCAAGGCTTGGTCAACTTTTTCAGGAGCCAACTCCAAGCGTTGGAGCTGTGTCGGGTTTATTGGCAAAGACTGGGGTTCATATTCCAGCCTCTGTCTCAACTCAGCCACATCCATGTGCAAGAGCAATTGCCTTATCCGGAGGGGTCCCAGTCCAGATACCGCAGCGACAACCAGCCAATCAACCAGACTATTATGCGTCATTCACCTTTCAGTAATGTGTCAGGCTTGACCAAAAGGTCATCAACCCGGACAGGGCTTTCGTTCACCATGATAAGCCCAAGCGCTGTCTTGTCGAACACCTTGAACACCATGACTTGGCCGCGATAGAGATCCGGCAGCTTAACGGCATTGTCTGAGCCCATCTTGGCCATCAAGTTATCGTAAGCGGAGCGTTCGGTCGGTGGCACCGGGATACCCTCGCCGTTGATCACCACTTCGGCACCGTCCTTGTAGATAGAGAACACATCGCCGGGCTCTACGCCCTCACGACTGCCCCGATCCAGATAAAACACATCCAGTTTCCCCATGGCGCGAATTTTACGTTCAGATGCCAACACCTTGGCGCCCTCTAAATCACTGGCCTTGGGAATAAAGTAGGCTGACAATAAGGAGTCATCCTCTATCGCCAACACTCTGAAACCGGCTTTGGTTTCGCGGAAATTATTGAGCAGCTTCACCTTGGAAATTTCACCCGACTCCACCACTCGGCCACTGGCGCTGAGGATCACTTCCTGACCCAGCAACTCGCCTGTTTCCTTGTTGGTAAATTCGCGCCCGGGCTGATACATCCCGACCTTATCGCCTTGTGGCAGATTAGCCTGAATGTAGATGATGTCGTCCATCACATGGTGACGGGAGTCTCTTTCTCCCCCCAGCACCATAGGTTGCTCCTTAAACCACTCGGGATCGACCACCCGGTTTTGCACCAGGTAGGGTTGGATCAAGGCCAAATCCACCGTTGGAATGGCGCCATCTTTAGGCTGAATCCTTCCGGCCGGGCTCTTGCGAACATGAGGTTTATTGACCAATCTGGGTTCACCATCGATAAACACCAGCGTCAATCGATCGCCGGGATAAATAAGGTGCGGATTGGCGATTTGGGGATTGGCGCCCCAGAGTTTGGGCCAACGCCAAGGGTCTTTGAGAAACAAAGCCGATATATCCCAAAGGGTATCGCCTTTCTTGACCACATAAGTATCAGGATGGCCGGGTTTTAATGTCAGGGTATCTGCTGCAACGAAGGCGCAATTAAATGTCAGTAACGCGAGTAAAATTAACCGTTTCATGGGGGCTTCCATGTTGTCTGGCTCATTAGTAAGAGCTTTTGCTGTTATTGATAGCCGCTAAGGATTAAAATTAACGCAATAGCACAAGTCAGTATAACCAACTGGCACGGATTTGACAGACTTGTTAAGAGTTTATCTATGACCATGTTAAAAGTATTACGATTCCCCGACGAGAGATTACGCACGATTGCCCAGCCCGTGACAGAATTTGATTCTGCGCTGCAGACGCAAATCGATAATATGTTCGAGACCATGTACGAAGAAAAGGGTATTGGTCTGGCCGCGACTCAAGTCGATTTTCATAAACAATTGATTGTGATGGACTTGCAGGACGACGTCGAACGTCCAAAAGTCTTTATCAATCCCCAAATCATCAGTGCCAGCGGCGACTTCTGTAATGAAGAGGGCTGTCTGTCTGTACCCGGCATTTATGCCAAGGTGGACAGAGCCGAATTTATTACCGTGACCGCGCTCGACCGTGATGGCAATGAATTTACCCTTGAAGCAGACGGCTTATTTGCTATCTGTATTCAGCACGAGATGGATCACCTAAAGGGCAAGCTTTTTGTTGATTATCTGTCACCACTGAAACGTCAGCGGATCAGACAAAAGCTGGAAAAGACCGCGCGTCAGGAAGCCAGAGCCTGAATTAATCCCGAATAATTAGGATCTATTTTGAAACCATTGAAGATCATTTTTGCCGGTACGCCGGACTTTGCAGCGCGCCACCTGCAGGCGCTGCTGAACTCAGAGCATCAAGTCATCGCCGTCTATACCCGAGTGGACAAACCCGCCGGACGAGGCCACAAACTCACCCCCAGCCCAGTCAAGGCACTGGCGCTGGAACACGATATTCCGGTCTATCAGCCCAAATCACTGCGCAATGAAGAAGCCCAGCAGGAGCTGGCCGCTCTTGGAGCCGATATCATGGTGGTGGTCGCCTATGGCCTAATCCTGCCATTGGCAGTGTTGCAGGCTCCTCGCCTGGGATGCATCAATGTTCACGGCTCTATTCTGCCGCGCTGGCGCGGTGCGGCGCCTATCCAAAGGGCATTATGGGCCGGGGACAAAGAAACTGGGGTCACCATAATGCAGATGGATGTCGGTTTGGATACCGGCGACATGTTGCTCAAGACTTCGCTACCGATAGCCGATGACGACACTTCAGCAACCCTGTATGAAAAGCTGGCTCAGCAGGGACCGGTGGCACTGATCCAAGCTCTTCAAGGTCTAGCCGAAGGCAAACTCACCGCCGAGCCACAGGACGAATCACTGGCCAACTACGCCGAAAAACTCAGTAAAGAGGAAGCCCGCATCGACTGGCATAAAACTGCCCGCAATCTGTGGCAGGAGATCCGCGCCTTTAACCCATGGCCGGTGAGCTACTTTGAATGCCAGGGACAAAATATCAAGGTCTGGCAGGCCGAAGTGGAAGAGTCAGACGAGCAGTTTGCGCCGGGCACAGTAGTGCGCGCCGACAAACGAGGATTAGCCATTGCCACTGCCGATGGCTTATTGGTGTTGAAAAAGGCGCAACTGCCTGGGAAAAAACCGCTGGATATCGCCGATATTCTCAACGCTAGGGGCGAATGGTTCCAGCCCGGTAAGAATTTGGCTCAAGCATCATGAGACAGAATCTCAGAGCCCTTGCCGCCAAGGCCATCTTTCAGGTACTGGAACGGGGCATGTCCCTCTCGGTTGCCCTGCCCGAACAACAACAGCAGCTTCACAGCGGCAAAGACAAGGCGCTTTTGGCCGAACTTTGCTATGGCGTAATGCGCACCCTGCCACAACTGGACAAGAGAGTCAGCGACTGCCTCAGTAAACAGTTCAAAGGGAAACAGCGTATCGTCCACCAACTGCTTCTTGTGGGTTGTTACCAGCTGTATTTCACCCGGATACCGGCCCATGCAGCCATTTCGGAAACTGCCGAAGCCTGTCGTCAGTTGAAGTTTGAAAACCTGGTCAAGGTAGTCAACGGCGTTTTACGTAATATCCAGCGAGACAATAGTCCACTGGCCACAGATAACCCTGTGCTGGAACACAATACGCCCAACTGGATCCTCAAGGCGCTCACAGCTGCCTATCCGGAAAACTGGCAACAAGTGGTGCAACAGAGTCACCAGCGACCGCCCCTGTGGCTGCGCAACAACCGTTTATCCCAAAGTCGTGAGCAATATCTGCAACACTTGGCTGACGCCGAAATTGCTGCCACTCCAGGTCAAGGGGAAGATAGTATATTGCTCGAGCAAGCCTGCGATGTCACCTCTCTGCCCGGCTTTGGCGAAGGCTCAGTATCTGTGCAGGATGGTGCGGCTCAATGGGCCGCCGCCCTGCTAGCTCCTCAAGCGGGCGAAACCATTCTCGATGCCTGCGCCGCTCCGGGAGGCAAGAGTTGCCATCTGCTGGAGCTGTGTCCGGACATAGAGCTGGTGGCGGTCGACAACGACAACAAACGGCTGCGGAGAGTTGCCGAGAACCTGCAAAGGTTGCAACTGAATGCCCAGTTGGTGCACGGCGATGCCGCCGATATCGCGTCATGGTGGCAGGGTGGCCAGTTTGATCGCATATTACTGGATGCTCCCTGCTCGGCTACCGGCGTTATTCGGCGCCATCCGGATATCATGTGGCTGCGTAAGCCGCAGGATATTGAGGAGTTGGCCAAGGTGCAGCAACAGATATTGGATCACTGCTGGCAATGGTTGAAGCCAGGCGGTGTACTGTTATACGCCACCTGCTCTATCCTGCCCCAGGAAAACCGCGATCAAATTGCCGCCTTCCTGGAACGTACGCCGGATGCCCGCCTGGAGGCTATCACTCAGGCAGACCAGCCAGATGCAATAGGCTGGCAAATCTTGCCCGGACAGGACAATATGGACGGGTTTTACTACGCGCGAATCGTTAAGTCGAAACTTTAGGGATAAGACGAGGCCATGAAAATAATCATCTTGGGCGCAGGTCAGGTCGGTGGCACCCTTGCGGAAAACCTGGTGGGTGAAAATAACGATATCACCATAGTCGACAGTGACAGAAACCGCCTTAGGGCACTGCAAGACAAATATGACTTGCGGGTGGTTGTCGGTCATGGAGCCCACCCCGGCGTCTTGAAAGAAGCCGGCGCCGAAGATGCCGATATGCTGATCGCTGTAACCAACAGCGATGAATGCAACATGGCCGCCTGTCAAATTGCCTATACCCTGTTTGGCACGCCAACCAAGATAGCTCGTATTCGCTCAGAGCAATACTTAGGGATGCAGGATAAGCTGTTTATCGACAGTGAAACCAAAAATAGTGAACTTCGCACCCGAGGTGGTTTCATCATAGATGAGCTGATAGCTCCCGAACAGTTAGTAACCGCTTACATACAGCGTCTGGTAGATTATCCAGGGGCTTTACAAGTTTTGGAGTTCGCCGAAGGCAGACTAAGCTTGGTGGCGGTTCGCGCCTATTATGGCGGCCCCTTGGTGGGTAACGCGCTGGCAGCGCTGCGCGAACACATGCCGAATATTGATACCCGGGTAGCGGCCATTTTCCGTCAAGGTCGGCCGATTATGCCCAGGGGAACCACCATCATAGAAGCCGATGATGAAGTGTTCTTTGTTGCCGACAGTCGCCATGTTAGAGCTGTGATGAGTGAGATGCAGAAGCTGGACAACAGCTACCGCAATATCATGATCGCCGGGGGCGGTAACATAGGTTTGGGGCTGGCTCAGAAACTGCAACGTAACCACTCCATCAAACTCATAGAACACCGTCAGGACAGAGCCGAGGCGCTGTCGGAAAAGCTGGAAAATACCACGGTATTCTGTGGCGATGCTTCCGATCAAGAACTCCTGATGGAAGAGCACATAGATCAAACCGATGTGTTTATCGCCGTCACCAACGATGATGAGGCCAACATAATGTCTGCCCTGCTGGCCAAGCGCATGGGAGCCAAGAAAGTGATGGTGCTCATTCAGCGTGAAGCCTATGTCGATATCGTTCAGGAAGCTAATATCGATATCGCCATTTCGCCGCAGCAAGCCACCATCTCGGCCTTGCTAACCCATATCCGCCAGGGGGATATCTGCAACGTATATTCACTGCGCCGAGGCGCCGCCGAAGCGATTGAGGCCATTGCCCACGGTGACTCCAGCACCAGCAAAGTCGTCGGCAAACAGATAGGCGAAATTAAGCTACCGCCAGGTACCACCATAGGCGCTATAGTCCGTGACGATGAAGTCTTGATGGCCCACGATAAGACAGTTATCGAACAGGGAGACCATGTCATTCTATTTCTGGTGAACAAGAAGTTTATCGGTGAAGTAGAAAAACTTTTCCAGCCGAGCGCTTTCTTCTTCTAAGGCTCTGGCCATGCTGAATTTTCGCCCGCTGCTATTCATCCTAGGTCTGTTTCTGTCCATGTTAACGGCCTTTATGTTTATTCCCCTCTTCTTCGCCCTGTTTTACGGCGAAGAAACCGTGGCGGCCTTTATGGCATCGGCATTGGTCACAGGCACAGTCTCCAGTATCTGCATGCACAGAGGCCAGGGACAAAAGCTCAATCTGAATATCCGTGACATGTTTCTGCTGACCAGCCTGACCTGGTTTATTGTCAGCCTATTTGCCGCCATGCCTTTTACCCTGTATCACGGCATTGGCTATACCGATGCCTTCTTTGAAACCATGTCGGGGATCACCACCACAGGTTCTACAGTGCTATCCGGACTGGACAGCATGGATCACAGCATTCTCATCTGGCGCTCACTACTGCAGTGGCTTGGTGGCATAGGCTTTATCGTGATGGCGGTGGCGATCCTGCCATTTCTTAACGTAGGGGGGATGCGGCTATTTAGAACTGAATCCTCAGATTGGTCCGAAAAAACCATTCCTCGCACGCAGAGCCTGGCCAAATATCTTTTTCTGGTGTACTTGGGACTAACCGTTTGCTGCGGTTTGGCTTATCACCTGGCGGGGATGAACTGGTTTCAAGCGCTCAACCATGCCATGACCACACTCTCCACCGGGGGCTACTCGACTTCAGACAGTTCCATGGCAGCCTTTCCTAAGGAAGCACACTGGGTCGGGGTGGTATTTATGGCCGCCGGCGGCCTGCCGCTGCTGATGTTTGTCCAAAGCTTGCAGCAACGCAGCATCAAGGTGTGGAATGATGCTCAGGTGAAAGGCTTTATTCTCTTTCTGCTGCTGGTGTCTTTCTCCCTGGCCTATTGGCTCTACAGTTCGCGGGAAATCGCCTTTATCGATGCCCTGCGGCTCTCGAGTTTCAACGTGGTTTCCGTAGTCACGACCACAGGCTATGGCCTGACCGACTATGGCAGTTGGGGGGCGCTGGCAAATATCGCCTTTCTATTCCTGATGTTTGTCGGCAGCTGCTCAGGTTCGACCTCCGGCGGCATCAAGATATTCCGCTTCCAGATCGCCGGCGCCATTATGCGCGAACAGTTGAAGCAGCAATTTCATCCCAATGGTATTTTCCGCGAGCGCTACAACAACCGACCTATCAACGAGGAGATTGTGCGTTCCCTGGTAACCTTTGCGTTGCTGTTTATGCTGGTTATCGTGATGCTGACACTGGTGTTGGTGCTTTGTGGTCTTGACCCTGTCACCAGCCTGTCAGGTGCAGTCACGGCAGTGACCAATGTCGGCCCAGGACTTGGCCCTGTCATAGGTCCTGCAGGCAACTTTTCCAGCTTGCCGGACTTGGCTAAGTGGGCGCTGTCGATAGGCATGTTATTGGGCCGCTTGGAGATCCTTACCGTTGCCGTGTTATTCCATCCCAGTTTCTGGAAGTACTAAATAAAAACAAGCGCAGTACCATGACTGCGCTTTTAAAATATTGTTTTTATCGGGATGCCAGCTCACTCAGATACTCGGCATAACGCTTAACATCTTCCCAGTCCGTGTAGTCGATAACCGTTTTGGGATCCGTTGGTCCTCCGGTCATCTTCATGATCAGCCGGATCATAAAGCTGTCCAGCCAGCCCCAAGAGGGGTAATCCACCTTACCGGCGATAATCTTCACATCCTTGGGTTTCCAATCCGACAGAGCAATGAACTTCTGCAGATACTTGTTGTTTTCAGGAATCCGTTTCTCCGGTTTGCGAGCCACCACATTGACAGAAAAGAAGCTGAGCCCTTTCTCTGTCAGCTCCTTTTGATGTTGGCTACAAAAGGCAAATACACTCTTGTCGTAGGTGCCATAAAGCACACAGGCGCCAAGGACTACGGCATCATACTTTTGCCAATCAATCCCATTACTTTCGGCTTCAGTCAAACTCATGCTGTCACAGTCATGACCCAACTGCTGTAGCCGGTCGGCAATACAGCGACTGATCTTGGCAGTGTGGCCGCCTCGAGAGAAATAAAGCACTAAAATGGATTTCATAAATTTGCCTGATGGTATATCTATAGTTTGGATTCTGTGGCCTATAGCCTTGATTGAACAGCCTGAAGGATCACAAAATCAACTTCAAGCCTCATGAATCTTGTTGCAAATTGTCCTAGATCGGTATTTTTCAGGATAGAATTGCAATCCTGATAAAAGACTAATGATTGTGCTCATCTCTCCATTCAATTAGAATAAACTAATCAAAAGGCGAAGAGGTTTCAAGCTGATGCAAAAAGATATCGATATCGCAGCCATGCTTTCCAATGCGGAAAATGCTGCCAAGTGGCTTAAGGCCATCGCCAACCCCTACCGCCTGATGATCCTCTGTTTACTATTAGATCAGGAGTTGAGTGTCACTCAACTGAACGAAACCGTGCCCCTAAGCCAGTCCGCGCTATCACAACATCTGGCGGTACTGCGCGCTGAAGATCTGGTAGCGACCCGCAAGAGTTCGCAGGTTGTTTACTACTCGCTCAAGAACCAGCAGGTCACAGAGGTCATCTCTATCCTGCACCGCAAGTACTGCGCTTAGGCCTTAAGCTCGGCAAACTCGGCGGCAAAGGCCTTCACCCGCTGCCAATCGGTGAATTCATAAGTACCGCTGATATCTGTTGGCCCCTTGGTTATCCACATAATCAGCCGAATCATACTACGGTCAAATAAGCCGTAGTTAGGATAGGCTATCTTGCCGGCAAACACGCCTTGCAATTGCGGCTGCCACAGGGACAACTGCAAAAACTTCTGCATATAAGGGTTGGTTTCCGGGGTATTCTTTTCCGGCTTGCGGGCCACAACATTCACGGTAAAGAAGGCGTTCTTCTTGGCACTCAGCAGCGCATGGTGGTTATTGACGAAACGATACAGCTCAGGTCTGTGCTTACCATAACGTATGCTGGCACCCACCAAGATTTTATCGAAAGCCTGTAGTTTCTCGGTTTCCGCATCAGCCAGCGATACCATAGAGACTGTCTCACCCGCTTTGCTCAATTCATCGGCCATGGTCTGGCATATCGCCTTGGTCTGGCCATCAACGGTCGAATAAATAATCAGGGTTTTGCTCATCAGTTCTTCCAGAAAGTCGGGGTAAACAACACCAATAAGGTAAAGATTTCCAAGCGCCCAAACAACATGGCAACCACAAGCACATACTTGGCACCATCGCCTATGCTGGCATAGTTGCTGGCAACTTCGCCAAGGCCAGGCCCCAGGTTGTTGAGGCAAGCAGCGGTGGCACTGAAGGCCGTTATCGCATCCATTCCCATGGCCATCAGGATCAACATACAGATGACAAACACCAGAGCATAAGCGGAGAAGAAGCCCCAAACCGCGTCTATCACCCTATCCGGCAACGCCTTGGAACCGATACGAATGGAGAACATGGCCCGGGGATGAATTAAACGCTTAAGCTCGCGCGAACCCTGCAGCAATAGTAGCACCACGCGGATAACCTTGATCCCGCCCGCAGTAGAACCACCACTGCCACCGATAAAGCTGGAAAACATCAACAGAATAGGCAGAAACAGCGGCCAAACATGGAAGCTCTCGGTACCAAACCCGGCGGTAGTGGAAATGGATACCGCCTGAAACAGCGCATGATCCAGAGTTTGCTCCGGTGTGTCATAAATGCCTGAGTGATACAAAGTGGCGAAACAGATGGCGGTCAGCAACAACTGAATACCAATAAGAGCCTTGAATTCGGCATCACGAAAGTAAACCTTGAAGTTGATCCCCCGGCGGGAAAACGCCGCAAAGTGCAGGCTAAAGTTCACCGCGGCAACCAGCAAAAATACCACGCAAATCAAATTGATGGTTGGGCTTTGAAAGTAGCCCATACTGGCATCATGGGTTGAGAAACCACCGATGGCGATAGTAGAAAATGAATGACAAATGGCATCAAAGGCGCTCATACCGGCAAGCCAATAGGCCCCGGCACAGGCCAGGGTCAGCATTAGATAGATATACCACAGCGTCTTGGCGGTTTCGGCTATCCTGGGGGTCATCTTGGAATCTTTTACGGGCCCGGGGATCTCGGCTCGGTAAAGCTGCATCCCCCCAATCCCCAACACCGGCAGAATAGCTACCGCCAGCACAATGATCCCCATGCCACCGAGCCATTGCAGCAAGTGACGATAAAAGAGTATCGCCTTTGGCAAATTATCCAGGCCGACAATCACTGTGGCCCCCGTGGTTGTCAGTGCCGAAAAGGATTCGAAGATACTGTCGGCCAGCGACAAGTCGGGTTGTTTCGATAGCAAAAAGGGCAAGGTACCTATGGCACCAAGTACGGTCCAGAACAGCACAACAATCAAAAAACCCTCTCGGGTCTTGAGTTCGGCTTTATTATGTCGATTAGGATACCAGAGCCAGAAACCGATAAATAAACTGATAAAGAAGGCTTTAATAAACGCCGTACCACCGCCATCTTCATAGATGAAGGCCACCAATGCCGGAGGCAACATAGTGATGGAGAAGAGCCCTATCAGCAACCCAGTAATACGGGTAATCGTTCGGTAATGCATGCCGCTTTCAATCAGTCCATTGGCCAATAAAACCCTACATTGTCGCACAAGTTATCAGAGTGTTCACACTGAAAAATCTATCTTTAACTGGCCTTGGCTCATGGGAGCCAACTCTTTATTGATACTTCCGGTAACAGATAAGGGCACGGCCAGTGTCAGGCGGATATGGTCAGTAAACTCCCGCTCTTCTATCAACACATCGAGCCTCTGCAACAGATGTTCGACATCGGGCAGTTGGTCGTAACGGCAAACCAAGCTGCCTTTTTCCCTGAGCATTTTGGTCTTGGTCGCCAGCCGGGGCAACATCTGCTTGAGCCCACTACTGTAGGCACGAACCAGCCCACCCACACCCAACTTGGTGCCGCCATAGTAACGCACCACAACGGCGCCAACCTCACCTATGCCAGCCCCCTGCAACACCGCCAACATGGGACGCCCGGCACTACCACCCGGCTCGCCATCATCACTCGAGCCCATGGTCGACTGCCCCATGGGTGCACCACAAATAAATGCCTGACAATAATGACTTGCACCGGGATAACGCTGCTTTATCTGTTGTAATTGCTGTTTAAACTCTTCCGGCGAATGACAGGGAAATACCAGAGAGATAAAGCGGCTGTGCTTTATCTCCTCTTCATATTCCAGCTCCTCGGCCGCAATGGGATAACTTTCAATCAATGAGACCAGACTCTCGAGTCATATTTTCGTTGCCATGGGCGTGAATTATGACATTGTCTTCGATACGGATCCCACCAAACGGGCGCAAACTGGCGATCAGATCCCAATCCACCAACGCCTTGCGGCCATCTTGTTTGAGTGGCGCCAACAGGCTGTCGATGAAGTAGAGCCCGGGTTCTATGGTTACGACATGCCCGGGCGCCATAGTCCTGGTGCAGCGCAGAAACGGGTGCTCTTCCGGAGGGGCCACATGAGTGCCGCGTTCGTCATTGAAGAAACCACCGACATCATGCACCTGCAATCCCAACATATGCCCCAGCCCGTGAGGGAAGAACGCCCGGGTAATGCCCTGCTCCAACAGCGTCTCTTGTGAGCCTTTGGCCAGACCGACTTCAAGTAACAGAGTCGCCAGCTGTTGATGAGCTAGCAGATGCAGCTCGGTATAACGTTTGCCGGGTCGCAAGTGCTCAATCAGTTGAAGCTGCAGTTGATTCATCGCCTGGATAAGATCGTGAAACCGATTTTTTTCAAAAGCATAGGTACGGCTGATATCGGCGGCATAGCCGTGGAAAGAAGCACCAGCATCGATCAGAAAAGACAACCTCTGCTGTGGGCTTTCATGCTCCAACGCAGTGTAATGCAAAATAGCGGCATTTTGGTTGAGGGCTATGATGTTGCCATAAGGAACCTGATTCTCCCCTTGTGCTATGGCACTCAGATATTGCTGCTGGATTTCAAACTCACTGGCACCACTGTAGAAGGCGTTCTTGGCCGCGCGATGGCCCTTGACCGCAATGCGGTTGGCCTGACGCATACATTCCAACTCGTAATCTGTCTTACAAGCACGATAAAAGTGCATGTAACTCATTACGGCTTCGGGATTACAGTTGTTAAACCCGAGCACAGAAGCCACTTCCAAGTGTTCACCTATATAGGCCCAGCGACCTTCGGCCACAGGCAGGAGGTCAGCCACCTTATCGGCCTTGGTCAAAATACGGATATCAAAACTGTCACACCAGAAGCTTTGCGGCAGATCTGTCACCTTATGCCAGAAGTCTTCGGGACGGTAGAAGATCAGTACAGGCTTGTCACGACCATTGACGAGCAGCCAACAGTGAGGCGTTTCCAGTAAAGGCACCCAGGCCTTGAAATGGGGATTCACCTTGAAGGGGTAATCGATATCGTCCAGAAACTGCCTGTGGGGTTGACCCGAATGAATTGCCAATCCAGACAGTCCCTCACGGGCACAAATCTCGGCAACCCTTTGATTAAGAGTGTTTATATGTGATTGATAATGCTGAGCCAGTTGCATAATAAGCCGTTCCTGTTATCTGAAATCAAGGTTCCCCTTGCTATTGGAAGCTGTTCACAGTTACAACAAAAGCCAATGTGCAGTGTATCACAAAGCTGAAATTTGCAGCTAACCGGCAAGCAATTAAACGATCGTTTAAATTGGGTGTTGTATTTTTCCTTTTTTCGAAGCACACTGAGCAACAACTGGTCAAATGATGGCCTGAGCTGCCCTACTCCTAAGCAATAAGGATGCAAGCAATGATCTACCAAAATTCGATGATTCAGGTTGAGTTACTCGAGAATAATATCGCCCGCCTTTGCTTCAATGCCGAAGGATCGGTAAACAAATTCGACCGCGCCACCCTGACCTCTCTGGATGAGGCGCTGGACGCCATCAAAGCAGAATCCAGCGTTAAGGCACTGCTGCTGACATCGGCCAAAGATGCCTTTATTGTCGGCGCCGACATTACTGAGTTCCTCGGGTTGTTCGCTCAGGAAGATGAAGTACTCTTGTCCTGGTTGCAGCAAGCCAATGCGGTATTCAACAAGCTGGAAGACATGCCTTTCCCTACCGCTTCTGCCATCAATGGTTTTGCCCTGGGCGGTGGTTGCGAAACCATTTTGGCCACCGACTTCCGTATTGCCGACACCAGTGCCCGAATCGGCCTACCGGAAACCAAGCTGGGGATCATCCCAGGATTCGGCGGCACAGTGCGCCTGCCCAGAGTGATAGGTGCAGATAATGCACTGGAGTGGATCACCACAGGCAAAGACCAACGCCCGGAAGCCGCCCTCAAAGTCGGCGCAGTAGATGCCGTTGTGGCCCCAGAGCAACTCCAGGCCGCAGCACTACAGATGCTACAGGACGCGCTGGCGGGCAAACTTGACTGGCAGAGCCGCCGTCAACGTAAACAGTCGCCACTGACACTGCCCAAGCTGGAAGCCATGATGTCGTTCACCACAGCCAAGGGTATGGTGTTCTCTGTTGCCGGCAAGCATTATCCGGCGCCAATGGCGGCGGTTAACGTCGTGGAAAAGGCAGCCGGTCTGGGGCGTGAAGAGGCTTTATTGGTAGAACATCAAGCCTTTATTCAACTGGCCAAAACAGATGTGGCCAAGGCGCTGATCGGCATCTTCCTCAATGACCAACTGGTCAAAGGCAAAGCCAAGAAGGCCGCCAAACAAGCCAAGAACATAGAACAAGCCGCGGTATTGGGCGCAGGCATTATGGGCGGCGGTATCGCCTACCAAAGTGCCAGCAAGGGTACGCCGATTGTGATGAAGGACATAGCGCAGAAAGCGCTGGACCTCGGCCTTAACGAGGCGGCCAAGCTACTGACGGCACAGGTAGAGCGTGGTCGCTCCACCCCGGCCAAGATGGCCAAAGTGCTCAACAACATCACCCCATCGCTCGATTACAGCGCTGTCAAAGACGCCAATATAGTAGTAGAAGCGGTAGTAGAACATCCCAAGGTCAAGGCGACTGTGCTTGCCGAAGTCGAGCAGCAGCTAGCTGCCGATGCCATCATAGCGTCCAACACCTCAACCATCTCGATTAACCTGCTTGCCAAGAGTCTGAAAGATCCTTCCCGCTTCTGCGGTATGCACTTCTTCAACCCCGTGCACAAGATGCCACTGGTGGAAGTGATCCGTGGCGAACACAGCTCGGAAGAAACCATCTCCTCTGTAGTGGCCTATGCCAGCAAGATGGGCAAGACGCCGATAGTGGTCAACGACTGCCCCGGCTTCTTTGTTAACCGGGTACTCTTCCCCTATTTCGCCGGCTTTAACGGCCTGCTGGCCGATGGTGCAGACTTTATCGCCGTCGACAAGGTGATGGAGAAACAGTTTGGTTGGCCTATGGGCCCGGCTTATCTGCTGGATGTAGTCGGTTTGGATACAGGCCATCACGCCCAGGCCGTCATGGCCGAAGGCTTCCCGGACCGTATGGGCAAAACAGGCAAAGACGCCATAGATATCATGTTTGGCCATGAACGCCTGGGGCAGAAGAACGGTAAAGGTTTCTACCAGTATTCTGTGGATAAGCGTGGTAAGCCGAAGAAAGACAAGGATCCTGTCAGCTACGAATTACTGCAGGCCGAATTCGGTGAACTCAAGGAGTTCAGCAGCGATGAAATCATCGCCCGCACCATGATCCCCATGATTATTGAAACCGTACGCTGCCTGGAAGAAGGCATTGTCGCCACCCCGGCCGAAGCCGACATGGGGCTGGTGTATGGTCTTGGCTTCCCACCATTCAGAGGCGGTGTGTTCCGCTATCTGGATACCATGGGCGTTGCCAACTTTGTCGCCCTGGCTGACAAATACGCCCACTTGGGGGGACTCTACCAGGTGACCGATGGCATGCGTGAACTGGCAGCCAACAACGGTTCTTACTATCAGGCCTAATTTGCGGAAAGGATTTTAACCATGAAACAAGCAGTTATCGTAGATTGCATTCGTACACCCATGGGCCGTTCCAAGGCCGGTGTTTTTAGAAATGTTCGTGCAGAGACACTCTCTGCCGAGTTGATGAAAGCCCTGCTGGTACGTAATCCCCAGTTGGATCCCGGCACCATAGAAGACGTTATCTGGGGCTGTGTGCAGCAGACTCTGGAGCAAGGTTTCAATATCGCCCGTAATGCCTCTCTGCTCGCGGGTATCCCCAAGCAGGTTGGTGCGGTTACCGTAAACCGTCTCTGTGGCTCCTCCATGGAAGCCATTCACCAGGCAGCCAGAGCCATCATGACAGGCATGGGTGACACCTTCATCATTGGTGGTGTTGAACATATGGGTCATGTTCCCATGAGTCATGGGGTCGACTTCCACCCTGGCCTGGCAACCCGGGTTGCCAAGGCAGCCGGCATGATGGGACTGACGGCGGAAATGCTCGGTCGCATGCACGGTATCAGCCGTGAAATGCAGGATGAATTTGCCGCTCGCTCGCACAAACGTGCGCATGCAGCCACTGTTGAAGGCCGTTTTGCCAGAGAGATCCAGGCTATCGAAGGCCATGATGCCAATGGTGCCTTGATCAAAATCGATTATGACGAAGTGATCCGCCCTGAAACCAGTATGGAATCACTGGCAGGCCTGCGTCCCGTGTTTGACCCGGCCAACGGCACTGTTACCGCTGGTACCTCTTCGGCCCTGTCAGATGGCGCATCGGCCATGCTAGTGATGGAAGAAGAAAAAGCTAAGGCGCTGGGACTACCTATCCGAGCTCGTATCAAGTCGATGGCGGTTGCCGGTTGTGACCCATCAATCATGGGCTATGGCCCGGTTCCAGCCACACAAAAGGCACTGACTCGCGCAGGTCTTAGCATAGCGGATATCGATCTGGTTGAACTGAACGAAGCCTTTGCCGCGCAGTCTCTGCCTTGCGTGAAAGACCTAGGTCTTATGGAGTTGGTCGATGAGAAGGTTAACCTCAACGGTGGTGCCATCGCTTTGGGTCACCCTCTGGGTTGCTCGGGTGCCCGTATCTCCACCACTTTGATCAATCTGATGGAGAGTAAAGACGCGACTTTGGGTCTGGCAACCATGTGTATTGGTCTCGGCCAAGGTATTGCCACCGTATTTGAGCGTGTCTGAGTAAATATCGCCAACACAGAGGGGCATAGAGAAGCCGCCCTTCTCAATGAAAAACCGCTTATTTCTTAAGCGGTTTTTTTATGTAAAGTTGTTTGTCCCCATCACAGAGATAGTCCTTTAATTAACCTGATGTCCACAAAGACAAAATCAGCTCGCTGACAATAAAAGCGCTTTGATTAAATGTGGAGCTAGAACCCCCTTACTGAATAACGAGTAGAACCATGTTCCACGTGGAACAATGCGGTAGAGCACAAAAAATAGCTGCCAACTTGGTTTGACCGCTGCCTTGGAGTAATATTAGCCACTTCTGTTGTTCTCGTTGTAAGAGGTTATATGAGTCAGGTCTTCGCCAGTGCCCAACATCAACTGGATGCTTTAGGTTTGAGGTGTCCGGAACCTGTCATGATGGTTCGTAAAAAAGTCCGTCATATGGCCGAAGGAGAAACGCTACTCATCATCGCCGATGATCCGGCTACCACCAGAGATATTCCCAGCTTTTGCCAGTTTATGGACCACACCTTGGTGGCCAGTCAAACGGATAACCTGCCTTATCAATATTTGATTAAGAAGGGTCTCTAATTAACTCCATCAGGAAGGAACCTATGATTACCCTGCTCGCTATCGCTCATAAAAAGCAAAGAAACGCCCCGATGGATTTATTGCCTCATGCCGAAGTCAGTTTGGCCCAGGGTGTAGAGGGCGACGTATTCGGTAAACCGGGAAAGCGTCAGGTGACGCTGTTGTCTCAACAACAGTGGCAACAAGCCTGTGCTCAATTGCAGACAGAGCTTCCCTGGACGAGCCGCAGAGCCAACTTGCTGCTGGATGGTCTGGAGTTTGCACCTGAATTGGTGGGTAAATACCTGAAAATTGGTGAGCAACTGGTACTTGAACTTACCGGAGAAACTGACCCCTGCGGCAAAATGGAGCGAGCATACCCAGGGTTGGAAGCAGCATTAACGCCTGCTTGGCGTGGTGGCTGTACCGCCAAAGTGATCAATCCGGGGAAAATCAGGCCTCAAGACCCGGCTCAGTTACTCGATAGCTGGCCAAATCGCAACTTAGACTTATAAAACATGGAAAACCAATTGATACAGTATTGAGGTTTTACTGTTAACAAATTTGTGAGATAACAGACAGTCGGTAACCGATAACTAAAATAAGGCCGCTGTCATGTTGAGACCTAAACTAACCCCTCTGTACACAGCTGTTTCATTGCTCTTTTCAGCTTCGGCATTCAGTGACGATCAAGCCCCCAAGTGGGATGTCAATGCCCCGCTGAATGCTCCTCTTGAACAAGCCAAAATTCAGGTATCTGAAGGTACCTGGATGAATCTGAGCCTGAGCCCGGATGGCAAATATCTGGTTTTTGATCTGCTGGGTGACATCTACAGAATTCCCGCTCAGGGCGGCGAAGCCAAACCTCTGGCACAAGGCATCGCCTGGCAGATGCAACCTGTCTATAGCCCAGATGGCAAATACATTGCCTTTACGTCGGATCAAGATGGCGGCGACAACATCTGGGTAATGAATGCTGACGGCAGTAATCCGCGTCCGGTAACCAATGAAACATTCCGCCTGCTCAACAGCCCGGCCTGGAGCCCAGACTCCCAGTATCTGGTGGCGCGAAAGCACTTCACAGCCAGCCGCAGTCTAGGAGCCGGGGAAGTCTGGATTTATCATATTGCCGGTGGCGAAGGAGTTAAACTCACCGAGCGGCCAAATGATCAGAAAGACTTGGGTGAACCCGCCTATTCCCCTGACGGCCGATATATCTACTTCAGCCAAGATGCCACCCCAGGCAAGACCTTTCACTACTCCAAAGACTCGGTCAAAGGCATATACAAGATAAAGCGCTACGATACCCAAACCGGGGATATTGAAGTGCTTATCGAAGGCACAGGTGGTGCTATCAGGCCTACTCCGAGCCCGGATGGTAAACAGTTGGCCTATATCAAACGCGACGGTTTTCAGTCAACCTTATATCTGTTGGATCTGGCTTCCGGTAAAGAGCAAAAGCTCTATGGCAACCTTGACAGAGACATGCAGGAAACCTGGGCGATACACGGTGTTTATCCCACTATGGCCTGGAGTCCAGATAGTGCAGAGATCTATTTCTGGGCAAAAGGCAAAATCCACAAACTCGAATTGGCTTCCAAGCAAGCGGCAGAGATCCCATTCAATGTCACCACAGAGCTTGCTGTGCAACCAGCGGTGCGCTTTAAGCAGGATATAGATCAGCAACAACTGGATGTCAAAATGCTGCGCATGGCTCAGGTGTCGCCAGATGGAACCAAAGTCATCTACGAAGCTCTGGGAAAAATCTGGATTAAAAAGCTGCCGGACGGCAAACCGAAGCGCCTGACCCGTTTGGATGAACAGTTGGAAGAGTTATTCCCTCAATGGTCCCGTGACGGTAAGCGAGTGGTGTTTACCACATGGAATGATCAGCAACAAGGCAGCGTTAGAACCATCAGTGCCCGGGGAGGAAAAACCACAACACTGACCCAAGAGCCGGGGAAATATATCGAGCCAACCTTCTCTCCCAATGGCAAACAGGTGGTGTTTCGTAAAATTGCCGGCGGCTATATTACCCCCAAAACCTGGAGTCAGGATCCCGGGCTCTACTTGGTTGACAGCAATGGTAAAGAACTAAAGAAACTCTCAGCTCAGGGCTTCCAGCCACAGTTTGGTGCCGACAATGACAGAGTCTACTTTATAGAGAGTGGTGAAACGCCGCAGCTAGCCTCGATATCACTTAGTGGTTTCGATAAGCGGGTACACTACACCAGCAAACACGCCACAGAATTCAGGGTATCTCCCGATGGTAAGCAACTCGCATTTGCCGAGCGTTTCCGGGTTTGGGTCACCCCATTCGCCAAGCATGGTGAAACCGTTGATATCGGGCCTAAGGCGACTAATTTACCGGTGACACAGCTCAGTACCCGCGCCGGTGAGAGTATCAGTTGGGGCGCCAACAGCGATCAACTCTATTGGACCCTTGGCCCAGAACTCTATCAAGTGAGCCTGGATAATGACTATCGAGAGAAGAATGCCAAGGACAAGGTCCAAGTTACTGAGATTGGCTTTAGGGCAGAGATGGATGTTCCACGTGGAACAATCGCTTTCGTCGGCGGTAAGATCATCACAATGGAGAATGATAGGGTCATAGATAAGGGTGTGGTGTTGGTGAAAGATAACCATATCCAAGCCGTGGGTGAAGCCGGCATGGCTATTCCGGATGATGCCATGCTAGTGGATATCTCAGGTAAGACACTGATGCCAGGTCTATTTGACGCCCATGCCCATGGCGCTCAAGGTGAAAGCGAAATCATCCCCCAGCAGAACTGGCAGCTATATGCCGGCTTGGCCTTGGGGGTTACCAGCATCCATGATCCCTCCAATGACACTACCGAAATTTTTGCTGCCAGCGAGCAACAAAAAGCCGGAAAGATTGTTGGTCCGCGAATCTTCTCTACCGGCACCATACTCTATGGTGCCAACTTACCTGGCTACACCAGTCACATAGACTCATTGGATGATGCCAAATTCCACCTCGAACGACTTAAAAAAGTCGGCGCTTTCAGCGTCAAGAGCTATAACCAACCCAGACGCAATCAGCGTCAACAAGTTATAACCGCGGCCAGAGAACTGGAGATGATGGTGGTTCCTGAGGGAGGAAGCCTGCTGCAGCATAATCTCACCATGATTGCCGATGGCCACACCACAGTGGAACATTCCCTGCCGGCCGCAGCAATCTACGACGACATTAAACAGTTCTGGAGCCAAACCCAAGTGGGTTACACCCCCACTCTGGTGGTGGCCTATGGCGGGATTTCGGGTGAAAACTATTGGTACGATAAGACAGATGTCTGGGCTCATCCACGATTGTCAAAATATGTTCCTGCCGATCTGTTGCGGGCTCGCTCCATGAGAAGGCCTACCGCACCGGATGAACATTACAACCACTTCAATGTAGCCAGAGTCGCCAATGAGGTGAATCAATTGGGGATCCATCCCAACATTGGTGCCCATGGTCAGCGTGAAGGCTTGGCTGCTCATTGGGAGATGTGGATGTTTGCCCAGGGCGGTATGAGCAATATGGAAGTGCTGAAGACGGCAACGCTTTATCCCGCCAAGACCTTCGCTATGGACCATCTGCTTGGTTCAATTAAACCAGGCAAATTAGCCGACCTTATTGTTATCGACGGTAACCCGCTAGAGGACATTAGGGTCACAGACAGGGTCACTCATACTATGGTCAATGGCAAACTCTATGATGCCGAAACCATGAATCAACTCAATGGTGATAAGAAGCAGCGCCAGCCCTTCTTCTTTGAAGAGATTTAAAAAAGATTAGACCCGACGTGAATACGGAAGGATGTTCCACGTGGAACATCCTTTTATTTTATAAGCAGTAGCAGTACCAAAGATAATAGTAGGTAGCTAACAAGCGCCGGCAACAGGAAACGGATGAGTGTAGGTATGATGGCTTGTTTGCCAAAGCTGAGTCGCAGTAAAGTATCGCCCACCCGTACGGCCCACAAGTTCACCAGCACCAGAGTTGGCAATGCAAATAGCGCCCCAATAAACACACTTACGCCATCACTAAGCGCCAATAATCGACCAAAAACAAATGCGATAAACATCCAGAATAGCATGCACAATGGCAGATAAATTATCGCCGCAAAGGGCCCGGGCCCTGGACCCGAACTGAACAGCGCCAGCAAAAAACGGCGACGCCGGGAAAACTTAATCATGGGGATAACAACAGCAATCCAACAGATGATCGTTGACCATGCCTACAGCCTGCATAAAGGCATAGCAAATCGTCGGGCCACAGAAGTTAAACCCCAGTTTTTTCAGCGCCTTGGACATAGCCTCCGACTCGGGTGTTTGAGCCGGAACCTGAGTCAGGGTTTCAAAGCGATTCACTTTGGGTACCCCGCCGACAAAACCCCAAAGAAATTCTGAAAAATCATTACCTTGTTCCACAAATGCCAGATATGCCTTGGCGTTTCGAACTATGGAATTCACCTTGGCTCTGTTGCGCACTATCCCTGGGTCTTGCAGCAATTCCTCTATTTGGGCTTGGTCGAACCCGGCAATGACTTGGGGATCAAACCCGGCAAAGGCGCGTTCATAGTTAGCCTGCTTTTTGAGTATGGTCAGCCAAGACAGTCCCGCCTGCTGACCATCGAGACAGAGCTTGGCAAACAGTTCCTTGGCATCGTAAACCGGCCTTCCCCATACCTTGTCGTGATATTCCAGATAGAGAGGATCATCAGTCACCCAGCCACAACGAACTATATCCATTACTCAAAATCCCTTAAATCGCTAAATCCGATAAAAAATAACCTACATAAGCCTATATCGACAAGGTATAATCGAAACCATTTTCTATTAATAGCTGACAGCAGTAGATATGACGACGAAACACGACGTGAAGACATTCCAGGGTTTTATCTTGACCCTGCAAGAATACTGGGCGCAGCAAGGTTGCGCCATAGTTCAACCCCTGGACATGGAGGTCGGTGCCGGCACCTTCCATCCACAAACCTTTTTGCGTTCATTGGGCCCTGAGCCGATGAGCAGCGCGTATGTCCAACCATCGCGCCGCCCTACCGACGGCCGCTATGGTGAAAACCCCAACCGTCTTCAGCACTACTATCAGTTTCAGGTCGTATTGAAACCTTCACCGGATAATATTCAGGAGCTGTACCTGGGCTCACTGCAAGCCCTGGGTGTAGACCCAAGTATCCATGATATCCGTTTCGTTGAAGACAACTGGGAATCACCTACTCTGGGTGCCTGGGGCCTGGGCTGGGAAGTTTGGCTCAACGGCATGGAAGTCAGCCAGTTCACCTATTTCCAACAGGTTGGTGGCCTCGAGTGTAGCCCGGTAACCGGCGAAATCACCTATGGTCTAGAACGTCTTGCCATGTATATTCAAGGCGTAGACAGCGTCTATGATCTGGTGTGGACCGACGGCCCAATGGGAAGGATCACCTATGGTGACGTGTTCCACCAAAACGAAGTGGAGCAGTCAACCTACAACTTTGAACATGCCGATGTCGACTTCCTGTTTGGTCTGTTCGATCAGTGCGAAAAAACCTGTCAGCATCTGCTTTCACTGGAAAAACCTCTGCCTCTGCCCGCTTATGAGCAAGTCATGAAGGCCTCACACGCCTTCAACCTGCTCGATGCCCGTCACGCCATCTCTGTGACCGAGCGTCAGCGCTATATCCTGCGGGTGCGCACCATGGCCAAGGCGGTAGCCGAAGCTTATTACCAGGCGCGTGAAGCCCTGGGCTTCCCAATGTGCAAGTGAGGTAGAACTAATGAATTTTGACAACTTACTCATAGAGATAGGTACCGAAGAGCTGCCACCAAAAGCTTTGCGCACTCTGGCCGAGTCTTTTGTAAACAACTTCTGCGAAGAGCTGGACAAGGCCGAACTCAGCTATAGCAAGGCACACTGGTATGCCGCTCCGCGCCGTTTGGCGCTCTACATAGAGCAACTGGCCCTGGCACAACAGGATAAAGTGGTTGAGAAAAGAGGCCCTGCGGTCAGCTCGGCCTTTGATGCCGAAGGCAAGCCAACCAAGGCCGCCGAAGGCTGGGCCCGCGGCAATGGTATCAGCGTTGCCGAAGCCGAGCGTCTGGTTACAGACAAGGGTGAATGGCTGCTGCACCGCGCCAAGGTTGAAGGTGTGACCACTGAAAGCCTGATCCCGGCCATGGCCCAGCGCGCGCTGGACAAGCTGCCTATCCCCAAGCCTATGCGCTGGGGCAGCAACAAGACTCAATTTATCCGACCCGTGCATACAGTTACCATGTTGTTGGGTGACAAGCTGGTTGCCGGTGAGCTGTTGGGTATCACCTCGGCACGTACCGTTCGTGGTCACCGCTTTATGGGCGAAGCCAGCTTCGAGCTGGATCATGCCGACAACTACCTCAGCAGCTTGAAAGAACGCGGCAAGGTGATTGCCGACTACCAGGCCAGAATGAATATCATCAAGACAGACGCCGAAAAAGCGGCTGCCGAGTTGGGTGGCCGTGCCGATATCGCCGACGAACTGCTTGAAGAAGTCGCCTCCTTGGTTGAGTGGCCAGTGGTACTGACAGCGGCTTTCGAAGAGAAGTTTTTGCAGGTGCCCGCCGAGGCCCTGGTCTACACAATGAAAGGCGATCAGAAATACTTCCCGGTATTTGATGGCAACAATAAGCTGATGCCCAACTTCATCTTTGTGACCAATATTGAGTCCAAAGATCCGGCGCAAATCATTGCCGGGAATGAGAAAGTTGTCCGCCCTCGCCTGGCCGATGCCGAATTCTTCTTTAACACAGATAAAAAGCAATCACTCGAGTCCCGCATTGCCAGCCTGGAAACCGTGGTATTCCAGAAGCAATTGGGCACCCTTAAAGACAGAGTGGAGCGTATCTCCTGTGTGGCCGAGGCCATTGCGGCCAAAATCGAAGCCAATCAAGCCGATGCCAAGCGAGCCGGTCTGTTGTCCAAGGCCGATTTGATGACCAATATGGTCATGGAATTTACCGACACCCAAGGCACCATGGGTATGCATTACGCACGCCTCGAAGGGGAAACCGAAGCCGTTGCCCTGGCATTGGAAGAACAGTACAAGCCTAAGTTCTCCGGTGATACTGTGCCTACAGCGCCGGTATCCTGCGCCGTTGCACTGGCAGAGAAGCTGGATACCCTGAGCGGAATATTCGGTATCGGCCAGGCTCCTAAAGGCGCTGCCGACCCCTTTGCCCTGCGCCGAGCGGCCATAGGTGTACTGAGGATCATTGTTGAGAACAAACTGCCACTGGATCTGGTCGAGCTGATTGCCAGCGCCATCAAGGCTCACGGCAGCAACCTCAGCAATCAGCACTGCGCCGAAGAGGTGCTGGAATTTCTGATGGGCCGTTTCCGCGCTTGGTATCAGGATAAAGGCATCAGTACCGATGTAATTCTAGCGGTTCTGGCCCGTCGGCCGACTCGTCCGGCCGACTTTGACAGCCGTATCCAGGCCGTCAGCCATTTCCGCAGCCTGGAACAAGCCGCCTCTCTGGCCGCAGCCAACAAGCGGGTTTCCAATATTCTCGCCAAGGTTGAAGGTGAGCTGCCAAGCGAAGTCGATACTGCCCTGCTGCAGGAAGATGCCGAGAAGGCCCTGAATCAAGTTCTGAGCTCACTTCAGCCACAACTTGAGCCCTTGTTTGCCAAAGGGGAATATCAACAGGGATTGACCCTGCTATCGACGCTGAAAGAGCCGGTAGATACCTTCTTTGAAGATGTAATGGTAATGGCCGACGATGAGGTGCTGCGCCGCAATCGTCTGGCACTGCTGAACCAGCTGCGAAATCAGTTCCTGCGGGTGGCCGATATATCACTGTTGCAGTGATGGCAGTTGCAGTGATGGCAGTTGCAGTGATGCCAAACAGCTAAAAAACGCGCCGAAAGGCGCGTTTTTTCATTTTATTTCAAGTAGTTTCTGGTGCCACTGTTCAAACATTTCCCGGCTGATATTGGCTTCCTTCAACAAGGCGTCCAGCAATTCCGGGGGCAACTTATCCTCTTCCACCAGCATAGAGCATTCACTGATCAGATTGGCTTGCCAAATCAGCTGGCTTAAACGATTTTCCGGCTTGGCACCGACATTGGCCAGAGGTTGCAGTACAGTCTCAAATGCCTTGGGCAACTGCCAGCAGCTCACCAGCAGGCTACTCAGTGACAAAGAGCGCGTCGTCATCACCTGACGGAACAGCCAGGACTTGGGCTGCTCACTAGGGTCGGCCTGATTGAAAGCATCGAGCAACAGCTTGAAGATGGCTATCTTGCCGACATCGTGCAGCAGCCCCACCATAAAAGCAGTATCCGGTTCTTCGGTTTCCAGTTCTCCGGCCAGAAAAGCCACCTGCAGTGAATGGCGCCACAAATGGGCTCCAAAGCGGCGAAAGTAGATGGGTTTGATATCTATCATCTCTTTCATCATGCAGGTAGTCACTATCCGTCTCAGTTTGTTGCTACCCAATTGAACCAGTGCCTGTTGAAGACTGGTTATCTGCCGCTCGCTGCGGCGAAAAGCCGCCGAGTTGCAGATGCGGATCACCTCGGCACTCAACACGGGATCTTGCTGAATAAGCGCGACTATATCCTGACTATCAAATTCTGGATCGCTGAGTTTGTTGTCCAGCTCCAGTATTCGACCAGGGATCTGCAGTACAGAATCGGCTATCTGCTGCGGTGAGGCCAGTGCCTGTTCAATGTCGCCCATGACCCGCTTTTCGAGTTTATTGGCAACACCACCGCTATTTTGGCTGCTGACGGAAAACAGTAAACTGTAAAACAGTGCCGTAGCATCGACGGCGGCCACCAGCTCATCGCTCTCGGCACCGGTCTCCCGCGAGCGACTCAAGGCTTGCTGCTCATGCTGAATATTGGGCGGTGCTTCGTTGAAGCTTTTCGGGCGCTCTACTTCAACCTTTTCCCTGACATTAAACAGTTTCCTGAAGAGTCCTATCAATTGATTTCCTGCGCAATTATTTCACCCAAGATGGTTCAGTATAATCGCTATTTAACAAAGTAAACGCGGCGAACATCCAATAAAAAAGGAAGGCCTGAGGCCTTCCTTTTAAAGAAATAAGCAGTTTGATTAAACGTCGAGGTTCGCCACGTTGAGGGCGTTGGCCTCAATAAAGTCGCGTCTTGGCTCAACCTGATCGCCCATCAGAGTGGTAAACAGCTGATCGGCCGCTATCGCATCTTCAATGGTGACTTGCAACATGCGGCGGCTCTCGGGATCCATGGTAGTTTCCCATAGCTGCTCGGGGTTCATTTCACCCAGTCCTTTATAACGCTGGATATAGAGACCGCGCTTGGACTCGGCTATCAGCCAGTCAAGTGCTTCAACAAAACTGCTGACCTCTTTGACCCGCTCACCGCGTTTAACATAACCGCCGTCTTCAATCAGATCACAGATCTGCTCACCCAGCTTGGCGATACGCTCATAATCGCTGGAATGGAAGAAGTCATAACCAAACAGATAATGGGTATCTATACCGTGTTTGCGCACAATGAGCTGCGGCAGATACACCTTACGTTCTGGATCCAGCACAGTTTCCATCTTGTAGATCACGCCGCCGTTCTCTTCATCTTCGAGATCCTGCAGCAGGCCTTTGCACCAAGTGGTCATAGCGGCTTCGTCGGCCAGCATTTCGGCTGTCACCCGTGGACGATACAGCATGCGGTTGGTCACATTGGTTGGATAACGTTTTTCCAAGCGCTCAATGATGGCTTCCACTTCACGATATTGGTAAACCAGACGCTCCAGGCCTTCACCAGACATGGCCGGTGCATCCTTGGATGGATAGATGCAGCCGCCATCCAAAGCCTGAGTGGTCAAGTATTCAGTCAATGCCGGTTCATCTTTCAGATATTGCTCCTGCTTGCCTTTTTTCACTTTGAACAAAGGAGGCTGGGCAATATAAACAAAGCCACGTTCAATCAGCTCTGGCATCTGACGGAAGAAGAAGGTCAACAGCAGCGTACGAATGTGCGAGCCGTCGACGTCAGCATCCGTCATGATGATGATGTAGTGGTAACGAGTCTTGTCCGGATCATATTCATCACGGCCGATACCACAGCCAAGGGCGGTGATAAGAGTCGCCACTTCTTGAGAAGACAGCATCTTGTCGAAGCGGGCCTTCTCTACGTTAAGAATTTTACCCTTGAGTGGCAAAATGGCCTGGTTCTTTCTGTTTCGGCCCTGTTTGGCACTACCGCCGGCCGAATCACCCTCCACTATGTAGATTTCAGAAAGACCTGGGTCTTTTTCCTGACAGTCTGCCAATTTACCCGGCAAACCACCTAAATCCAGGGCACCTTTACGACGGGTCATCTCACGGGCTTTACGGGCCGCTTCACGGGCGCGGGCAGCATCGATAATCTTGCCAACAATCATCTTGGCATCGGCTGGGTTTTCCAGCAGATAGTCATTCAGCTTCTCACCCATGGTCTGCTCCACAGCGCCTTTGACCTCACTGGAAACCAGCTTGTCTTTGGTCTGGGAGCTGAACTTGGGATCCGGAACCTTCACTGATACCACAGCGGTCAGGCCTTCACGGGCATCGTCACCAGTGGCGTTGGTCTTGCCCTTCTTGTTGAAGCCCTCATTCTCCATGTAGTTGTTCAGGTTACGGGTCAATGCCGCCCGGAAACCTGCCAAGTGGGTACCACCATCACGCTGAGGAATATTGTTGGTAAAACAGAAGATATTCTCTTGGAAACCATCGTTCCACTGCATGGCCACTTCGACAGTAATGCCATCTTCCCGCTCTTGGGAGAAGTGGAATACATCCTTATTCACCGGAGTCTTATTACGGTTCAGGTATTCTACGAAGGCCTTGATACCGCCCTCATAGTGGAAAAATTCATCTTTGTTGTCGCGCTCGTCAACCAGACGGATACCCACGCCCGAGTTCAGGAATGACAGTTCGCGAATACGTTTGGCCAGCAACTCATAATGAAACTCGGTATCTGTAAAGGTTTCATGGCTGGGCCAGAAACGAATTTCAGTACCTGTCTTGGTCGCTTCGCCGATTTCCTTGATAGGCTCTTGCGGCTCACCATGCTTGTAGAACTGCTCATAAACCTTGCCATCGCGGCGAATGGTCAACTGCAGCTTTTCCGACAGGGCGTTAACCACGGACACACCCACACCGTGCAAACCACCGGAAACTTTATAGGAGTTGTCATCGAACTTACCGCCGGCGTGCAGCACTGTCATAATAACCTGAGCTGCCGATACCCCTTCTTCGGGGTGAATGGCGACCGGAATACCACGACCATCGTCTTTGACGGAAACAGAGCCATCAACATGAATGGTGATCACTATGTCACTGCAGTGGCCCGCCAAAGCTTCATCGATAGAGTTATCGACGACTTCGAATACCATGTGATGCAGACCCGTGCCATCGTCGGTATCACCAATATACATCCCAGGTCTTTTACGTACCGCATCAAGGCCCTTAAGGACCTTGATACTCGAAGAATCGTAACTGTTCTCTGACATATTATTCTCTCATCGGTTATTCAATGACCGTTACCCGCCCCTGTTCCACCTGAAAAATCCGGCTTGGGGGCGTGCTTAATGAATCTGATATTGCTGCCGGGTCAATCGCAGTGACAAACACTTGCGCCCCGGTTTCGCTCAACTGCCGCAGCAATAACTTCCTGTGTTTCGCATCCAACTCTGACGGCAGATCGTCGACCAGATAGATACTATTCTTATCTATTTGTTGTTTAAGCAACTTTCCTTGTGCTATTCGCAATGCACACACCAATAACTTCAGCTGACCACGGGACAAAGCATCCTGAGCAGGTAGATTACCCACTCTGAGTCTCAAGTCGGCTTTATGGGGGCCACTGACGGTGTGCCCCATGGATAGATCCCGGGAATAAGACGCCTGTAACAGGGTCGAAAACTCCGTTTTACTATCCCAACCACGGGTAAAGGAAACCTTGATATCAACCTGTGGTAAAAACTCCCCGATTATACCCTTAAGTAGCTCATTTAACGAGTCTACATATGCCTTTCGTATCTCGGTGACCAACTCGGTATAACGGATAAAATCCCGGTCCCAGTATGCGATTTGCTGGTAGGCTGCACCGTCCTTAAGTAATTGATTACGTTGCTTGAGGATCCGCCTTACATTGACCCAGGCCTGATAGAACTGGGGATCGCAATGAAACGCGCCCCAATCGATAAACTGGCGCCTGGCCTTGGGGCCTTCAAACAACAGCGAAAAGCTCTCTGGGGTTATCACCTGAATAGGCAGGGTGTCGGCCAGCACAGACAGGCGTTTTATCTTCTCGCCATCCATTCTGACCTCGGTTTCGCCGCTGCGAAACCGCCGCAGTCCCAACTTACTGTCACCGGATGGCAGGCTCAAATTGGCAAACAGGGTCAACTGATCCTGTTGGTTATTGATCACCCTCTGAGACAGATGACTGCGAAACGAGCGCCCCATCCCCAGAAAGTAAATTGCCTCCAGGACACTGGTTTTGCCACTGCCATTTTGGCCGTAAATAAGATTCAGCCCAGTGCCGGGGAGCAGTTGGGCTGAATCGATATTACGAAAAGCTTGGATATTGAGACGAGTTAGACTCATTTATGGCCCAAAGTCGCCCCTAGAGGCGCATCGGCATCACCACGTACATGGAGTCTTCCTCGACGTGGTTTTCAATCAAGGCACTGGAGTTACCGTCACTGAGGGTGATCCTCACTTCATCGGCCTTGAGGCCATTGAGCACATCCAGCAGATAAGAGACGTTGAAGCCGATTTCGAGCGGCTGACCGGCGTAATCCACATCGATGATCTCTTCGGCTTCTTCCTGCTCCGGGTTATTGGCGGTGATCTTGAGCAGCGCATTTTCCAGCTGCACCCTGACACCACGGAATTTCTCATTGGACAGGATAGATGCCCGCAATAGTGCTTGCTTAAGCTGATTGCGACTCGCCAGCACTATCTTGTCGCCGCCTTTGGGCAGTACCCGGCGATAATCCGGGAAGCGACCGTCCACCAGCTTACTGGTGAACACGGCGCTGGCTGTGGTAGCACGAATGGCGTTATCACCAATGGCAATATGGATATCCTGATCTTCACTGTCCAGCAGGCGAGCCAGCTCCATCACCCCTTTACGAGGCACGATCACCTGATTTTCCGGCAAAGAGGCTGCTATCTCTCTGTGGCTCAGAGCCAAGCGGTGACCATCTGTTGCAATGGCGCGCAGTACATTACCCTCGGTTTCCAGCAGCAAGCCGTTGAGGTAGTAACGCACATCCTGGTTGGCCATGGAAAACTGAGTGGCATCTATCAGTGACTTGAGTGTGCCCTGCTTGAGGCTAAATTCGATAGCGGGCTGGAAACTCTCGACATTGGGATATTCTTCCGCCGGTAGCGTCGCCAACGAGAAACGGCTGCGACCGCTGCGAAGCAGCCACTTGTTTTCCTGCTGCTCGATCTTGATTTCGCTCTGCTCAGGCAGTGACTTGACGATATCGAGCAGTTTCTTGGCCGGCACTGTGGTACGACCTTCCTGCACTTCGCCACTGACCTCGGCACTGCCGACCAATTCCACCTCAAGATCTGTACCCGTCATCTTGAGTGAGTGATTACTTACTTCCACCAGGAGGTTTGCCAGAATGGGCAAGTTATGGCGTCTTTCCACCGCGCCACTGACCAACTGGAGCGGCTTTAATAGGGCATCCCTATCGATCGAAAATTTCATGGTCCTGTTCCCTGATTAAGAAGATAAGGTTCTAATCAAGTTGGCATAATCTTCTTTAATGTCGTGACTCTCTTCCCGCAGTTGCGCAATCTTGCGGCAGGCATGCAGCACAGTTGTATGGTCACGACCACCAAAGGCATCACCTATCTCAGGTAAGCTCTGATTGGTTAATTCTTTAGATAATGCCATGGCCATCTGCCTCGGTCTCGCCACACTGCGGGAACGGCGCTTGGACAGCATATCGGCCATCTTGATCTTGTAGTATTCAGCCACTGTTTTCTGAATGTTGTCTATAGTGACTAATTTTTCCTGCAGAGCCAAGAGGTCACGCAAGGCTTCGCGCACAAAATCAATGGTTATTGGCCGACCGGTAAAGTTGGCATTGGCGATAACCCGGTTCAATGCCCCTTCCAGTTCACGCACGTTGGAGCGCAAACGCTTGGCGATGAAGAAGGCCACTTCATCCGGCAAGTTGATCCCACTCTCCTGCGCCTTGCGCATCAAAATGGCGACCCGGGTTTCCAGCTCAGGCGGCTCGATGGCCACAGTAAGACCCCAGCCAAAGCGCGACTTGAGCCGATCTTCCACGCCATCGATCTCTTTCGGATAACGATCCGATGTCAAAATGATCTGGTGATTGCCCTCAAGCAAGGCATTAAAGGTGTGGAAAAACTCTTCCTGGGATCTATCTTTATTGGCAAAGAACTGAATGTCATCGATAAACAGGGCATCTACGCTACGGTAGTAACGCTTGAAGTCTTCGATAGCATTGTTCTGCAACGCCTTGACCATGTCCTGCACAAAGCGCTCTGAGTGCATATAGACCACTTTAGCGTTGGGATTATTCTTGATAATGCCGTTGCCTACGGCGTGCAGCAGGTGAGTCTTACCCAGACCGGTACCGCCATATAGAAACAGAGGGTTATAGGCACCACCCGGGTTTTCAGCCACTTGCAATGCGGCCGCCTTACCCAGTTGGTTGGACTTACCTTCAACAAAGTTATCGAACTGGTAAGTAGGGTTAATATTGCTGCGATAACTGTGGTTTACGGCCGGCTCGGCAGCTGTGTTAAAGGTTGCACCTTTACCTGCCGCACTCTTGGGCGCGCTGACAGAGGCCTTGGTCGCAGTTGGGGCCTGCACCTGGGGCTTGGTCGACGGACGACTACCAATATCAAACCTGAGTTTTGGTGCATCATTGCCCAAATGCTCAGTAAAAAACTGATTGATAATGTTGAGATATTTATCACGAACCCAATCAAGCACGAACCGATTTGGTGCATATAGCACCAGGGTATCCCCATCCATTTCGGCTTGTAACGGTCTGATCCACATACTGAATTGTTGAGCAGAAAGCTCATCTTGCAGTCGTCCGATACATTGCTGCCAAAGTGAAACCGCCACGTACTTATCCCCAAAAGATCGCCTCGAAAGGAGGGTATTCTATAGCGAGATCTGAATAATCGCTATCCTTTAAGTGTAATTATCCCCAGGCAGATCCCAATCACTGGATCCTCCTGATCCGGATCGATCGAACCGGATCAGCTATTTGCACACCCGGTTAAAATCCCGCTTTATAAAGCGATCCCCCCTGATCTATAATCAGCGACCGCCGATCTGCAAAGAGATCCATGGATCCACAAGATATAGTGTCCGTACACAGAGTTATCCACATCTTGTGGTGACCTCAACTCAGCAGATCGCGAAAATGCTGAGAGAAATTACCTTGAGAGGGGCTGCACGTGTTGACTGCCCTGACTAAAGTGATTACAATTCGGCCTCTTTTTTGCCCTTACCTCACTCCAGAGATAAGGTAAATTCACTAACAAAGACGGATTGCCATCATGAGTAAACGTACTTTTCAACCTAGCAACCTGAAGCGCAAGCGTTCTCACGGCTTCCGCGCTCGTATGGCTACAGCGAACGGCCGTAAGGTACTGGCTCGTCGCCGTGCCAAAGGTCGCGCTCGTCTGTCAGCTTAATTGCGAGTAGACAACTAGGTGACTCGTTACACCTTTACGCGGGAGTTACGCTTGCTAACTCCCGCGCAATTCAAAACCGTATTTACCAACCCCATTAAAGCCTCCTCAGCTGAAATAACCCTGCTTGCTGTACCCAATGAGATGCAACATCCGCGTCTGGGACTCACTGTGGCCAAACGCCACGTAAAGAGAGCCAATCAACGCAATCGTATCAAGCGGGTGATCCGGGATAGCTTCCGCCTAAATCAACATGATTTACCACCACTGGACATAGTGGTGCTGGTTCGCGGCGGTGTGCTGGATATGGATAATGAACAGCTCAGAAAGCTGGTAGAAAAGTTATGGCGCAAGCTCAGTCGCCGTTTCAATGGCTGATAATCAAGGCTATCAGAGCCTATCAACTCCTTATCAGCCCTCTGCTGGGGCCTCGCTGTCGCTTTAATCCAACCTGCTCTCACTACGCCATAGAAGCGGTGCGAGTGCACGGAACGATTAAAGGGAGTTGGTTTGCAATCAAACGCATATTAAAATGTCACCCTTTACATCCGGGCGGCAGTGATCCCGTCCCCCCTAAAAATGACAGGTGTAATAAATAGGCTATGGAATCTCAACGCAATTTACTGCTTATCGGCCTGCTGTTTGTCAGCTTTCTGCTGTGGCAACAGTGGCAAACCGATAAAGCACCCAAACCCGCTGTAACTGAAACAACAGTTGCCACTTCCGTTCAAGAGACAACTCACAGCGCTGACGTTCCGGTCGCCGATTCAGGCATGCCAGAAGAAACAGCAGTGGCGTCCAAAGATCTTATCAGAGTCACCACAGATCAACTGGATGTGCTGATCAATCCTGTCGGTGGTGACATAGTGCATGCCGCTTTGGTTGCTCACAAACTGGAGCTGAACAAAGACGAGCCTTTCGTTCTGTTGGAACAGAAACCTGGTTTCGTATACATAGCCCAGAGTGGCCTGATGGGCAGCGGCGGCACTGACAGTACCAAGGGGCGTGCCACCTACTCTGCCAACGCCAAGGAATTTACCCTGGCTGCAGGCGAAGATACTCTGACAGTACCTTTGAGCTACACAGCAGCAAACGGTGCCAAGTACACTAAGATCTACACCTTCCACAAAGGTCAGTTTGCCGTAGACGTTGAGTACAAGATTGACAACACCACATCTGAGCCACTGCAGGTTCAGATGTACGGTCAGATAAAACAGACCATCAAACCTTCAGACAGCAGCATGATGATGCCAACTTATCGTGGTGCCGCCTTCTCGACTGCCGATATCCGCTACGAAAAGTATAACTTTGAAGATATCCAGGAAAAGGATCTGGAGAAGAAGACTGAAGGTGGCTGGGCCGCCATGCTGCAACACTACTTTGTGTCAGCCTGGGTTCCGCCAAAAAATGAAACCAACATCATATTCACCAGAGATAGCTCAGGTACCGCCAACATTGGCTTCATGGGCGAGAAAAAGACAGTAGCCCCGGGCACTGAAATGACCCTGAGCGCCGACTTCTACGTAGGTCCAAAGGATCAGGCCGCCCTGTCCGAGCTGTCTGACACCCTTAACCTGGTTGTGGATTATGGCTTCCTCTGGTGGCTGGCAGTGCCTATCTACAAGCTGCTGATGTTCTTCCAATCCATCGTGGGTAACTGGGGTGTGGCCATCATACTAATCACCCTGACGGTGCGCGGTATTCTGTTCCCGCTGACCAAGGCGCAATACACCTCTATGGCCAAGATGCGAAACCTGCAACCTAAATTGCAGGAGCTAAAGGACAGATTCGGTGATGATCGCCAGAAGATGGGCCAGGCCATGATGGAGCTGTACAAGAAGGAAAAAGTGAACCCTATGGGTGGCTGTCTGCCTATCTTGCTGCAAATGCCTATCTTTATTGCCCTTTACTGGGTACTGATGGAAGGCGTGGAACTGCGTCATGCGCCATTCATGCTGTGGATTGACGATCTGTCGGTACAGGATCCTTACTACATTCTGCCGCTGCTGATGGGTGTCTCCATGTTCCTGATGCAAAAAATGCAGCCAATGGCACCGACCATGGATCCTATGCAACAGAAGATGATGCAATGGATGCCAGTAATCTTTACCGTATTCTTCCTCTGGTTCCCATCCGGTCTGGTACTCTACTGGTTGGTGGGTAACATAGTTGCCATTATCCAGCAGAAGATTATCTATGCCGGCCTGGAGAAAAAAGGCTTAAAATAAGCCGATTTCGGGTCAAATGATCAAGGGCGGCCTAAGGGTCGCCTTTTGTTTTTTATAAATACGTTTTCAAGGGTTAATGCAGTGACAACAGATACTATCGTGGCGCAGGCCACCGCTCCAGGCCGCGGTGGTGTAGGCATAGTCAGAGTTTCGGGGCCCAAGGCCCAAGCCGTTGCACAGGCATTGCTGGGCCATCAGCCCAAGCCAAGATATGCCGATTACTGTGACTTCAAGGGAAGTCAGGGAGAAGTGCTGGATCAGGGTATCGCCCTGTTCTTCAAAGGCCCCAATTCTTTTACCGGTGAAGATGTGCTGGAACTTCAGGGCCATGGTGGTCAAATCGTCATGGACATGCTGATCAAACGAGTCCTGGAAGTCGAAGGACTCCGCTTGGCACGCCCGGGGGAATTCAGCGAACAGGCCTTTATGAATGACAAGCTGGATCTGACTCAGGCTGAAGCGATAGCCGATCTCATCGATGCCACCAGCGAACAGGCCGCCAAGAGCGCCCTGCAATCACTTCAGGGCGAGTTTTCCCGGGAAGTGCATGAGCTGGTGGAACAGGTTACCAACCTGCGCCTCTATGTCGAGGCCGCCATCGACTTCCCCGATGAAGAGGTGGATTTCCTCTCCGATGGCAAGATTGCCAATGCCCTTTATCGCATCATAGATAAACTGGACTTGGTACAGGCCAGTGCCAAACAGGGCGCCATCATCCGCGAAGGGATGAAAGTAGTGATAGCCGGCCGCCCCAACGCCGGTAAGTCCAGTCTGCTCAACGCTCTGGCGGGAAAAGAGTCGGCGATTGTCACCGAAATAGCTGGCACCACAAGGGATGTATTGCGGGAGCATATCCACTTGGATGGCATGCCGCTGCATGTCATAGACACCGCCGGCCTGCGCGACACCACTGACACAGTAGAACAGATAGGCATAGAAAGAGCTTGGGCCGAAATCGCTACCGCCGACAGAGTGTTGTTTATGGTCGATGGCACAGAAACCCAAGCCGTTGATCCTCATGAAATCTGGCCTGACTTTATTGATCGCCTGCCGGAAAACCTCGGCGTCACTGTGGTACGCAATAAGGCGGATCTGACCGGTGAATCGCTGAACCCCAGCGAAGAGAAAGGCTATGACGTCTTTAGGATCTCAGCCAAAACCGGGCTCGGGGTCGATGCGCTGAAACAGCACCTCAAAAACTTGATGGGCTATCAGAGTAACCTGGAAGGCGGTTTTATCGCCCGTCGCCGTCACCTGGAAGCCTTGGAAGTCGCCGGTGAACATCTACAGCAGGGCAAAGTACAGCTGGAAGTCTATCAGGCAGGTGAGCTGCTGGCCGAAGAACTGCGCATGACTCAACAGGCTCTGGCCGAAATCACCGGCCAATTCACCTCGGACGATCTGCTGGGAAGAATTTTTTCCAGCTTCTGTATCGGAAAGTAAAGCGGGCAAATAACGGAAAACAACAGCAAACGATAGCAGATAACCAACTGATTTTATTAGTTCGTCATTTTCCGTTTGTTGCCAAATCTAGTCCCCAGTTGGGCCCCATGACATGCTACTCGCACTGATTGGGGCCTAAGTAGAGTCTAATCACGACGTCCCCCAAACACCCACCCAGCGCCAACACAACAAAGAACATATGCTTCTCACCGAAACCATGAAGAGTAAACGACTGGTTGAGTGGCAATCCCAAAAGAATATATTTGAGAATAGAACCAAGGACTTTCACCTGAATCGTCAAACTGAAATTTTCACCGAACACTGTGAAAATGCATCTCCAACATATTTACCGAAAACAACCTTAAAGGGTTAATTCAACTGAGGCCGCCATACCAATCACCTAATCTTTCAGGGTGTAATTCCTAGGCTATTTTATTCTCAGGAGCAATTGAATCATTGAAGGATTGATCTAATAATGACCGCAAAATGATTATCAATAGCTTCAAGTGGTTTAAGCTATATACCACGAAATTTTTACGTTCACGGTATGACTTGGTATATCGAAATTGTTGCTCTAATTGCCATTGCTGCCAAATCAACAAACCGTGAGGCAGAGCACTGCCGAGGCCGGAGGCTTGAACGATTACAACAAGACGGCTTTAAAGGCCAGTACTCATAAGTAACGTGCACAAGTAAAGATAAAGGGCATTGTTATAAATGGCCTATTCCTGTTTAGGGATAAAATAACTTAGTTCTTCAGGGAGGTAGAATGTCATTTCACTTAATGCCATCGATTTTAAATTCAGCTTGCGCCAGCGTTACACTCTGTATCTTCCTTATAGGAACTCCCTCCATTTTGATGGCAAACGAGAGTGGCGAACCAGCGCAATTGCTGATGGACAGGTTCCCAAAGCCGCATGAAATTGAACTGGCGCGCAAAGGTATAGCCGAAACAAATATCGATAAGCCTTGGGATAGATCTTGCCCCTATCGAGAGCTAACAGGCACTGCTGAGGCTGAGGACGAGTATTTCTTTCGCTGCCAACGTTGGGACGACTGTGTGTCTGCGGGCGCTTCGGCCAGCATCTACAGCGAGGCGTTCTTCCATAATCATCAACGACGACCTAACGATCAGATGCCCTGGGAGTCTTACAGGGATGGCAGCATATTTCTTCTCGAACCATCCGATTTTGAGAGGGTCACAGGTCACTTGAGACAGTATGCCCTGAAATCTGCGGAGGAAAATTGGCACTTATTTGAGGGGCGGGAGGCAGCAGAGGCAAGCGACTTGGTTGAGAAGAAATTCTGGCAATGGTGCTCTGCCGAACCTTTGACTTTGTGGAAGGCAGAATATCAGTAGCCGACGTACCTACTCACACCCACACAACAAATTTAATTTGAATAAAGGCTAAGAATTTAAGCATAGCCGTCGACTTTTCCATGCACTCGATATCGGAAGAGTTAACGACGAGCACCACTTGAAGGACAAACCACGACCAAGGATTGAGCCATGCAAGTGTTCTACCGCTACCTGTTATACAGAGTCGCTGCAAAAGCTAATTTAAGTCAATTCCCTAACAGGCAGGCTGGGTACGCCAGTGTCCTTTTTCTGGCGATGTTTGCTGCAATTGGTTTGGCGGTATTTTCATTGTATGACTCTGGTGTGGTCGCAACAGAAGTGGAGCAATACTGAGGCATTTATGTCTTTGATGAACCCACCGCTGACCTGAATATGACCGATGTAGAGTAGCTGCTTGAGCTGTTTACCTTACTCGCAGTTCAAGGAAAAACAGTGATAATCATCGAGCATATTCTTCAGATGACAGTCATGCCGCCCACTTACTAGTAATGGGCCCGGGAGCCGGAGATGTGGCGAAAAAAACAATCTGCCAGGGCCCTCCGTTAAGTATGCTGACTTCGGTCACAGGCCCTTTGTTGCGGTACAGGAGTCAGGGAAACATGAGTTACTTAGGGCCTAGCGCTCGGCAATCACAAAGTTGGCGATAATGGGATTGTGATCAGACACTTCAGTTTCCGGTACATACAGCTCTTTGGGTTTCAGTCCCCGATAAAAGAGATGATCTAGGGGATATCCCAGCACTCTCACCCTGTTATCCTCAACAAAATGAGCTTCTTTCAACCCTAAAGAAGACACCAACCGAGCCAGCAGTTGGCTGCGCTCTCCACTCCAGGTGTTGAAATCACCTGCCAGAATAATGGGATCTGTGATCTTTTCCCCGGCTAGAGCTTCGGTCAACGACTTGAGTTGCTGTCGATATTCCTCAATCCCAACGCTGAAATTAATTCCGTGAACGTTGACTACCGTCAGGGAGGTGCCATTGGACAAAAGATATTTGGCAACCAAAGCCGTCTTAGGCAACCGCAACCAGGGCTCAAGGGTACGGTAACCACAACTGCTCAAGGGAGCACTGCGGGAGAGGTTCATCACCCCAGCAGGGGTATCCAATACGCTAAAAGCATTGACGAAACGCCAGAACCACTTTGCTGAGATCAAATAATGGTACATGCCGGGATCCAGGCTGGCTTCTTGCAATAATACCAACTGCCGAGCTTCAGCAAACTCATCGAGACGAGAACGCCACAGGCCATTCTGCTGCTTCTGAATATTCCAGATCAACACGCCAAACTCGCCATGCTTATCCAGTGCCCTTGTCGTCGACGTCTGGATACAGGTAACGTTGGAATCGGCGTTAACCCTGTCAGATTGCAATTGAACATTTGTCGGGACAGTAAACAACCAATGCCATCCCCCGAGTAACACCAGCAAAGAAAGCAACGGGAAGATCAGCAACCACTTCAGTTTCATATCAGCCTCAAGCGCAGAAAGAGCCTACAACAGGATCAATGCAATAGTACTCAAACTCAGGTTACCCAAGGCTGTCTGTCACCGCAAATTGGATTAATATGGGCCATTGAAATAAAGGCGCCAGGCGCTCACTAACAGAGGATTATTCATGGCAAAAGTCGAAGTATTGGTCGGAACCACCTTGGGGGGCGCTGAATATGTTGCCGAAGAACTCATCAATAAGCTTGAACAAAACGGCCACCAGACAAACCTGTATTTGAACCCACAGTTGGATCAACTGGATCCCAAAGCCCTTTGGTTGATCGTTTCTTCCACCCATGGGGCCGGCGATCTTCCGGACAACTTACAGCCTTTCTATCAGGAGTTACTCCTGTCAGAACTCAATTTACAGGATTGCCGGTATGCTTTATGTGCGATCGGTGACTCGAGTTACGATACCTTCTGCCAAGGACCGGAGAAGCTGTTGCAACAACTGATCGCAAAAGGTGCCAAACCCTATGTGGATAAGATCCAGATCGATGTTCAGTATGATCCAATTCCGGAAGATCCTGCCACAGCTTGGCTTGATGAATGGTTGGACGATCTCGAAAACTCATTTCAACCTGAATAAAGCATAAAATACTCACAATTTAGATCTAACTTACCCACAGAGTGTGTTTTTAAAAGATAAGTCTGTGGATAATACTTTATTTTGATCTGATCAAACTTTGCATGAATCAGATCTCCCATTGGTGTTAGATCCTCCTTGTGGATAAGATCGCGATCTATCCCCAGCTTTAATGGAGTTAGATCGCTAACAGATCACAGGATCGCTTTACCGCAACATATTGTTTATATTGAATTATATCCATTACCCACAGAAAAACACGATCCTAATAGTAAACATAATAAGAAGATCTATATAAAGATCTTAAGATCTATAAGTCCGATCCTCTACGATCCATCAGCATAAAATAGAGCATTCACCTGCATCCATACAGGTGCTAAAATGATCGGCTGATATTCCTTTTTCATCCCTTACCCAGCCAAAGGTAAATCTATGCGTTTTCATGAACGGTTTGATGTAATTGTTGTAGGTGGTGGTCATGCCGGAACTGAAGCCGCATTGGCTGCTGCCAGAATGGGAGTCAAGACCTTACTCCTGACCCACAATATTGACACTTTGGGTCAGATGTCCTGCAATCCAGCTATTGGTGGAATAGGTAAAGGACATCTAGTTAAAGAGATTGATGCCTTGGGTGGTGCCATGGCCGTAGCAACCGACTATGCGGGGATCCAGTTCAGGACTTTGAATTCAAGTAAAGGACCTGCGGTAAGAGCAACCCGAGCTCAAGCGGATCGCGCCTTGTATAGGCAAAAGATCCAACAGATATTGCAAAACCAACCTAACTTAAAGATCTTTCAGCAGGCCGTTGACGATCTGGTTGTTGAAAATAACAGAGTCATTGGTGTTGTTACCCAAATGGGACTGGCTTTTGAAGCTCCAACAGTGGTGTTGACAGCCGGCACTTTCCTGGGAGGCAAGATCCATATCGGATTGGAAAATTACAGTGGTGGGCGTGCTGGCGATCCTCCAGCGATCGCTTTAGCTCATAGACTCAGAGAGTTGCCTATTCGAGTTGGCCGCCTCAAAACGGGTACACCACCACGTATCGATGCCCGCAGTGTCGACTTCCAACAGATGACAGAACAGCAAGGAGATAATCCTCTTCCTGTGATGTCTTTTATTGGTGATGTAAGCCAACATCCACAGCAAATTTCTTGCTATATCACTCATACTAATGAGAAAACCCATGAAATTATTCGTGGTGGCTTGGATAGAAGCCCTATGTATTCTGGCGTTATCGAAGGCATAGGTCCGAGATACTGTCCGTCAATTGAAGACAAGATCCATCGTTTTGCCGATAAGAGTTCGCATCAGATCTTTATTGAACCCGAGGGGCTAAATACCAATGAGTTATACCCCAACGGTATCTCAACTAGTCTGCCATTCGATGTACAAATTGCCTTGGTCCGCTCGATAAAAGGGATGGAGAATGCCGAGATCATGCGTCCTGGTTATGCCATCGAATATGATTACTTCGATCCCAGAGATCTGAAAAACTCACTGGAAACCAAAACCATAAATGGGTTGTTCTTTGCAGGTCAAATCAACGGCACCACAGGTTATGAAGAGGCCGGGGCTCAAGGCCTGTTGGCCGGTATGAACGCGGCCTTACAGGTGCAAGGTAAAGACGCTTGGGCGCCTAGAAGGGATCAGGCTTATCTTGGCGTGCTGGTGGATGATCTGTCGACGTTAGGCACTAAAGAGCCCTATCGTATGTTTACCAGCCGCGCCGAATATCGCTTGTTGCTGCGCGAAGACAATGCCGATCTGCGCCTGACCGAGAAAGGCCGCGAGCTGGGATTGGTTGATGATCAGCGCTGGGCCAAGTTCTCAGCCAAGGTTGAGGCGATAGAATCTGAACTGCAACGCCTGCGCAGTCAGTGGATCCATGTGAATTCACCTCTAGTGGAAGCGTTGAATCCGCATCTCAATACGCCAATATCTCGTGAAGCTTCGTTTGAAGAGTTGCTGCGTCGCCCTGAGTTGGATTATGACAAGCTTATGGGGATCGAAGGTTTTGGACCGGGTCTCGAGGATCGTCAAGCAGCCGAACAGGTGCAGATCCAGGTTAAATATGCCGGTTATATTCAGCGTCAGCAGGAAGAGATTGCCAAGGCGCAGCGCAACGAAAATACTGGCCTGCCGCTGGAGCTCGATTATAACGAAGTGCCTGGCTTGTCCAACGAGGTGATTGCCAAGCTCAATGCCCATAAACCGGAAACCATAGGCCAGGCCTCCAGGATCTCCGGGGTGACACCTGCGGCCATCTCCATTTTGCTGGTGCATCTGAAAAAACGGGGATTACTGCGCCGTACGGCCTGATACAGTAAACCATTCCAGAGCCGGGGAAGCTGTAGATGCTTCCCTTGGCCGTTTTGGGGCCGCATAATAGCCCCGCAGTATCTTTCTGGGGAGAATACCCGTGCTTGCAGCACAGTTAAAAACATATTTGGCAGAGACAGGTCTCAATGCATCAGATGAGCAACAGCAACAACTGCTCGGTTTTGTCGCTATGCTCAACAAATGGAACAAAGCCTATAACCTGACCTCGGTGCGTGAACCTGAGCAGATGCTTATCCGGCATATCATGGATAGTCTGGTCGTCTCTCCTCATCTCAAGGGGCAGCGTTTTATTGACGTGGGCACCGGCCCTGGATTGCCCGGTATCCCGCTGGCGATTTTGAATCCGGAAAAAGAGTTTGTGTTGCTCGATAGCCTTGGCAAGCGGATCCGTTTTCAAAAACAGGTTCAGATTGAACTCAAATTGCAAAATATACAGTCGGTAGAAAGCCGGGTGGAAGCCTTTCAGGATCCACAAGGATTTGATGGAGTGCTTAGCCGCGCCTTTGCCTCAGTAGCCGACATGTTAAGCTGGTGTCAGCATCTACCGGCGAAAAATGGGGTATTCTATGCCCTCAAAGGACAGTTGAATCCAGAGGAGTTGACCGGGATCCCTGAGGGATACAGCATCAGGGAATCTATTGAACTCAAGGTTCCTCAATTGGATGAACAGAGACATCTGCTGATTATCGCCCCCCAGGTTTGAATGCCTTGCAATTGGCTGGCGTATCAAGCAACTTGATGCAAACGGAACCGGGCATCAATAACAAAATTGACAGACAAGGTGACAGTGTGGCGAGAATTATTGCCGTAGCCAACCAGAAAGGTGGCGTTGGAAAAACAACAACTTGCGTTAATTTGGCTGCCTCTTTGGCGGCTACCAAGCGGCGGGTGCTGTTGATCGATCTGGATCCCCAGGGCAATGCCACCATGGGGAGTGGTGTCGACAAGTACGAAGTTGAAAACACCGCCTATGAATTGTTGGTGGAAGAAAAGAGTTTTGACGAAGTCGTCGTGCGGAACACCGCTGGGAAATATGATCTCATTGCCGCCAACGGTGACGTAACCGCCGCCGAAATCAAATTGATGGAGTTCTTTGCCAGGGAGATTCGCTTGCGTAACGCCTTGGCAAAGGTGCAGGATGAGTATGACTTCATCTTTATCGATTGCCCTCCTTCGCTGAATATGTTGACGGTGAATGCCATGTCGGCGGCCGACTCAGTGCTGGTTCCCATGCAGTGTGAATACTATGCCCTGGAAGGTTTGACTGCGCTGATGGACACTATTTCCAAATTAGCGGCCATGGTTAATCCCAAACTCGGGATCGAGGGGATACTCAGAACCATGTACGATCCCCGCAACCGCTTGGCTAACGATGTTTCCGATCAGCTTAAGCAGCACTTTGGGGACAAGGTTTATCGCACTGTGATCCCAAGAAATATTCGCTTGGCCGAGGCCCCGAGTTTTGGCGCACCGGCTATGTACTACGACAAGAGCAGCGCTGGTGCCAAGGCCTATCTGGCTTTAGCTGGCGAAATTATTCGTCGCTCCGAGCAGAATCAGCAAGCGAAACTGGCATAAAGGAATGAGCATGACATTGAAAAAACGGGGTCTGGGCAAGGGCCTGGACGCACTTTTGAGTACCAGCCATGCGGCGAGCAAGAAGCGTGATGATGCCGAGCAATCCAAGGTTGATGCCGGCGAAACCCTGCTGACTCTGGATGTGGATCTGCTGCAGCCAGGCAAGTATCAACCCCGTAAAGACATGTCGCCCGAGGCTCTGGAAGAACTGGCTGAATCCATCAAGGCTCAAGGAGTCATTCAACCCATAGTGGTACGTAAGATCAGCGATGACAAGTACGAAATCATCGCCGGTGAACGTCGCTGGCGTGCCGCACAGTTGGCCAAGCTGGATAAGGTACCCTGCATAGTCAAACAGGTTGCTGACGAGGCGGCTGTGGCTATTGCCCTGATAGAAAACATTCAGCGGGAAGATCTCAATGCCATGGAAGAAGCCATTGCGCTTAACCGCTTGATCGAAGAATTTGATCTTACTCACCAACAAATAGCTGATGCTGTGGGAAAATCTAGGGCTACTGTTTCGAACCTACTGCGACTCAATGGTCTGAATGAACCGGTAAAGCGGTTGTTGGAGTACGGTGATATCGAAATGGGTCATGCTCGAGCCTTGCTGGCCTTGCAAGGCGAAGAACAAACTTCGGTTGCCCGATTGGTGGTAGCGAAGGAATTGACTGTTCGTGAAACCGAACGATTGGTGAATAAGGTCTTAAATCCTGCCAAAGAGTCCGAAAAACCTGTAAAAGATGCCGATGTTGCCCGTCTTGAGAGTCAGTTAATTGAAAGGTTAGGTGCAAAAGTTTCCATATCCCATGGTAGTAAGGGAAAGGGGAAAATTGTAATTAACTATCAGAATCTGGCTGAATTAGACGGAATTCTTGCCAAAATCCATTAAAAAAATGTGGTTAACACCATTTAATGTAAATTTGTGACATATGTTAATGTTGCACTTTTACTTATTTGGCGCTGTATCACGTTAAAAGGTGAGATTTTTACTTATCTCAAAGTTGCAAAGAAGACTTGAAACGGTATACTTTCGCAAGCTTTTTGTGCCTCGACTTCATACGGGTTTTTGTAGTCCGGTCATCGAAACAAAAAGTAGGAATGCGGAGAAGAATGATTGAGTAAGGTTTTAGCGCGTCGTGGCCGTTGGTCAGCCTATAAATTGGTGATGATGCAGGCGGCGATAGCTGGGGGTGCTTCAATTATCTTTTTCGCCGTGTGGGGAGCTCGGTTTGGCTATTCTGCTCTGGCAGGAACTGCCATAGCTGTGCTCCCTAATTTTGTATTCGCGACCCTAGCTTTTTCCCATATGGGAGCAAGCGCTGCCGGTAAGGTCCTCAAAGGCTTTTACTGGGGGGAAGCGGTAAAGTTGCTGTTAACAATAGCATTGTTTTCGTTGGTATTTATCAATTTAGAGGTCGCATTTTTGCCCCTTTTTATCTGTTATGTACTGGCGTTGATAGTGCATTGGGCAGCTCCTTTGTACTTCAAGCAAAGTTAAGTGGGATGAATCATGGCTGCATCTGGTGAAGCATTAACACCGCAGGGCTATATCCAGCACCACCTTACCAACTTAGCCGTTGGTGAAGGTTTCTGGACGTGGCACATTGATTCATTGCTCTTTTCGGTTGGTCTTGGCGTGCTGTTTCTGTGGTTGTTCCGCAGCGTTGGCAAAAAGGCAACCTCTGGCGTTCCCGGTAAGCTTCAATGCTTTATCGAAATGATCGTCGAGTTTGTCGACAACAGCGTTAAAGATACATTCCATGGTCGCAATGCCTTGATAGCACCTCTTGCTCTGACTATTTTCATGTGGGTATTCATGATGAACCTCATGGATATGGTACCCGTTGACTGGGTTCCACATGCGGCCGCTTTGGCTGGTGTGCCTTATCTGAAGATAGTTCCGACTACTGACCTTAACATCACTTTCAGCCTTGCGTTGGGCGTGTTTGTGCTGATTATTTACTACAGCATCAAGGTCAAAGGTGTGTCAGGGTTTGCGAAAGAACTGACGCTACAGCCCTTCAACCACTGGGCAATGATACCCGTCAACTTCCTGCTCGAAACAGTTACCTTGATAGCTAAGCCCATTTCATTGGGGTTACGTCTCTTCGGTAACTTGTATGCAGGTGAGTTGATCTTCATCCTTATTGCGCTGATGTATGGTGCCAACATGGCGATTGCCGCTCTGGGTGTGACTCTGCAACTGGGCTGGCTGATCTTCCATATTCTGGTTATCACGCTGCAAGCGTTTATTTTCATGATGCTGACTATCGTTTACCTAAGCATGGCACATGAAGATCATTAAGGACTGCTGAAGAAATTTTTTAACTAAATCATCAACTAACATAGATTTAGATACTGGAGATACAGATGGAAACGATTCTGGGCTTTACTGCAATTGCTGTTGCTCTGCTCATTGGTTTGGGTGCACTGGGTACCGCTATCGGTTTCGGCCTTTTGGGTGGTAAGTTCCTGGAAGGCGCTGCGCGTCAACCAGAAATGGCTCCTATGCTGCAAGTTAAGATGTTCATCGTAGCGGGTCTGCTCGACGCCGTAACCATGATCGGTGTAGGTATTGCACTTTACATGCTGTTTACTAACCCACTGGGTGCAATGCTGTAATAAACGCTTCTGTCTTAACTCTAAATAGGAGGCTGTTGTGAATATCAACGCTACCCTAATCGGTCAGACGGTCGCCTTTATTATCTTCGTGTGGTTCTGCATGAAGTTTGTATGGCCCCCTTTGATGAATGCCATCGAAGCGCGCCAGAAAAGGATTGCTGATGGTCTTGCTGACGCTGACCGTGCAGCAAAAGACCTGGAGTTGGCTCAAGCGAAAGCGACTGACCAACTGAAAGAAGCCAAGGCTACAGCCAACGAAATCATCGAGTCTGCCAACAAGCGCAAGGCTCAGATTATTGATGAAGCCAAAGCTGAAGCAGACGCTGAGCGTGCGAAAATCATTGCTCAGGGTAAAGCAGAAATTGAAGCTGAACGTAATCGCGTGAAAGAGGAACTGCGTAAGCAGGTTGCGACTCTTGCCATCACTGGTGCAGAGAAGATCCTCGAGCGTTCGATTGATGAAGCCGCCCAAAGCGACATAGTTAATAAACTTGTTGCTGAAATTTGATAAGGGAGTTGAGTTATGGCTGAGTTAACCACCATTGCTCGCCCTTACGCTAAGGCAGCTTTTGACTTTGCTGTTGAACATCAAGCAGTAGAAAACTGGGCAGAAATGCTCGATTTCGCGGCAATGGTGAGTGAAAACGAATCCATGAAGCCACTGCTGGCTGGATCTATGTCCAGCATTAAGCTAGCTGCACTCTTTATCAATATCTGTGGCGAGCAAATTGATGAGCACGGTCAAAATCTGATCAAGGTAATGGCTGAAAACGGTCGCTTGGAGGTACTGCCTGCTGTATCTCAGCTCTATGCTGAGTTTCGCCACGAATGGGCTAAGGAAATCGAAGCCAGCGTGGTGTCTGCTACTGAGCTCAGCTCTGAGCAGCAACAGCAGATCAGTGTTTCTTTAGAGAAACGTCTCGCACGCAAAGTTAAGCTGAATTGCAGCGTCAACGCCGAGCTTATCGCCGGTGTAATTATCAAGGCAGGGGATCTGGTGATAGATGGATCCGTCCGCGGCAAATTGAACCGCCTGTCTGATAAGCTGCAGTCGTAATTGGGAGTTTGAGCATGCAACTGAATTCCACTGAAATCAGCGATCTGATTAAGCAGCGGATCGAGCAGTTCGAAGTCGTCAGTGAAGCCCGCAACGAAGGTACTATCGTTTCGGTCAGTGACGGCATCATCCGCATTCACGGCCTGGCCGATGTAATGCAGGGTGAGATGATCGAACTGCCTGGCAACCGTTATGCAATCGCGTTGAACCTTGAACGTGATTCTGTAGGTGCCGTAGTTATGGGTCCTTATGCCGGTTTGGCTGAGGGCGTAAAAGTTAAAACCACCGGCCGTATTCTGGAAGTCCCAGTGGGTCGAGGTTTGCTGGGACGTGTTGTTAACACCCTGGGTGAGCCAATCGACGGTAAAGGACCTATCGACAACGATGGTTTCGCACCTGTTGAAATGATTGCTCCTGGTGTTATTGAGCGTCAATCCGTATCTCAACCGGTACAAACCGGTTATAAGGCGGTTGATGCCATGATCCCTATCGGTCGTGGTCAGCGTGAGCTGATCATCGGTGACCGTCAAACTGGTAAAACTGCGATGGCTATCGACGCCATCATCAACCAGAAAGATTCCGGCATCAAGTGTGTGTACGTTGCAGTAGGCCAGAAGGCTTCTACTATTGCCAACGTAGTTCGCAAGCTGGAAGAGCACGGTGCTCTGGCCAACACTATTGTTGTGGTTGCTACTGCTTCTGAAGCGGCTGCCCTGCAATATCTGGCACCATACTCTGGTTGTACCATGGGTGAATATTTCCGTGACCGCGGTGAAGATGCACTGATCGTTTACGATGACCTGTCTAAGCAGGCCGTTGCTTACCGTCAGATCTCACTGCTGCTGAAGCGTCCACCAGGCCGTGAAGCTTACCCAGGTGACGTATTCTATCTGCACTCTCGTCTGCTGGAACGTGCTTCCCGCGTGAACGAAGAGTACGTTGAGAAGTTCACTAATGGTGAAGTAAAAGGTAAGACCGGTTCTTTGACCGCTCTGCCAATTATTGAAACCCAGGCAGGTGACGTATCTGCGTTCGTACCGACCAACGTAATTTCTATTACCGATGGTCAGATCTTCCTTGAAACCGACCTGTTCAACTCTGGCCTGCGTCCAGCAGTTAACCCAGGTATCTCTGTTTCTCGTGTAGGTGGTGCGGCTCAGACCAAGATCATCAAGAAACTGTCCGGCGGTATCCGTACTGCGCTGGCACAGTATCGAGAGCTTGCTGCGTTCTCACAGTTTGCGTCTGACCTTGACGATGCAACTCGTGCCCAGCTGGAGCACGGTGAGCGTGTAACCGAACTGATGAAGCAAAAGCAATACGCTCCTATGAGCGTAGCTGACCAAGCTGTATCTATTTTTGCAGCTGAAAAAGGCTACCTGAAAGGTATTGAGCTGAAGAAGATCGGTGACTTCGAAGCCGCTCTGCTCTCTTTCATGAACGGCGAGCATGCTGAGCTGATGAAGCTGATCAACGATAGCGGCGATTACAATGCCGAAATCGAAGCTGAGCTGAAGGCTGGTCTCGACAAGTTCGTGGCAACCCAAACCTGGTAAATACATGCGAGGTGTCATAAGGCACCTCAGGTCCAGATTGGAGAGTAGAGATGGCCGGCGCTAAAGAGATTAAAACCAAGATCGCGAGTGTGAAAAACACTCAGAAGATCACGTCCGCCATGGAAATGGTGGCAGCCAGCAAAATGCGCAAGGCGCAGGATCGCATGGCTGCGAGCCGTCCATATGCGGAGAGCATGCGTAAGGTGATCGGTCACGTCGCTCAAGGTTCTCTGGAGTACAAACACCCCTACTTGGAGGTGAGAGAACCCAAGCGGGTTGGTTACATAGTAGTGGCAACCGACCGTGGCCTTTGTGGTGGTCTGAACGTCAACCTGTTTAAAAAGGTTGTCGCAGACGTGAAAAGCTGGAAAGAGCAAGGTGCAGAAGTTGAATTCTGCCCTATCGGTGCTCGTAGTGTTCAGTTTTTCAAGAGCTTTGGTGGCAATGTACAGGCCCAGGCTTCAGGTTTAGGTGATGCTCCCAAGCTCGCTGACCTGATTGGTACTGTGCGGGTAATGCTCCAGGCTTACAACGAAGGCAAGCTGGATCGTCTGTACGTGGTATTCAACAAGTTTGTTAATACCATGACGCAGACTCCTGTGATCGAGCAGCTGCTACCTTTGCCTAAATCAGACGAAGATGACGTAGCGCATCGCTGGGACTACATCTATGAGCCAGATCCAAAGGTCTTGTTGGACAAGCTTTTGGTTCGTTATGTGGAGTCTCAGGTGTATCAGGGTGTCGTTGAAAACATTGCTTCCGAGCAGGCTGCCCGTATGGTGGCCATGAAGGCAGCAACAGACAACGCCGGCACGCTGATCGATGATCTGCAACTGGTATACAACAAGGCCCGTCAGGCGGCGATTACGCAAGAGCTGTCGGAAATTGTGTCAGGTGCAGCCGCGGTTTAGGCTGGGTAACGAATACAAGTTTTAGAGGATTAATCATGAGCACAGGTACTGTTGTCCAAGTGATTGGCGCGGTTGTGGACGTTGAGTTTCCACAAGATGCCGTACCTCAGGTATATGACGCTCTGAAGATCACAGGCGAAGGCGCCTGTAAAGGCCTGGTGCTGGAAGTTCAGCAACAGCTGGGTGGTGGTGTAGTTCGTACCATCGCCATGGGTTCTTCCGATGGTCTGCGTCGTGGTATCGAGGTAGAAAACTCTGGTTCACCAATTTCCGTTCCGGTTGGGGCTGCGACCCTTGGCCGTATCATGAACGTTCTGGGTGAGCCTGTGGATGAAGCGGGCGCTATCGGTGAAGATGAGCGTTATATCATTCACCGTGATGCTCCTTCTTATGAAGAGCAATCTAACACCACTGAATTGCTGGAAACCGGCATCAAGGTTATTGACCTGGTATGTCCGTTCGCCAAGGGTGGTAAAGTAGGTCTGTTCGGTGGTGCGGGTGTTGGTAAGACAGTTAACATGATGGAACTGATCAACAACATCGCTAAAGCCCACTCAGGTCTGTCCGTATTCGCCGGTGTAGGTGAGCGTACCCGTGAAGGTAACGACTTCTACTACGAGATGAAAGACTCAGGCGTACTGGACAAGGTAGCCATGGTGTACGGTCAGATGAACGAGCCACCAGGTAACCGTCTGCGTGTTGCTCTGACCGGTCTGACTATGGCCGAGAAGTTCCGTGACGAAGGTCGTGACGTACTGTTGTTCGTTGACAACATCTACCGTTACACCCTGGCAGGTACTGAAGTATCTGCACTGCTGGGTCGTATGCCTTCTGCTGTGGGTTATCAGCCAACACTGGCTGAAGAGATGGGTGTTCTGCAAGAACGTATTACTTCTACCAAAGTGGGTTCTATCACTTCGGTACAAGCGGTATACGTACCTGCGGATGACTTGACTGACCCAAGCCCTGCAACCACCTTCGCCCACTTGGATGCGACTGTGGTACTGTCTCGTCAAATCGCTTCTCTGGGTATCTACCCAGCGGTTGACCCACTGGATTCCACCTCTCGTCAGCTGGATCCACAGGTTGTTGGCCAAGAGCACTATGACGTGGCAAACGGTGTACAGACAGTTCTGCAGCGTTACAAAGAGCTGAAAGACATCATCGCTATTCTGGGTATGGACGAGTTGTCAGATGACGACAAGATGACAGTATCCCGCGCCCGTAAGATCGAGCGTTTCCTGTCTCAGCCATTCCACGTAGCTGAAGTCTTTACCGGTTCTCCAGGTAAGTACGTGCCCCTGAAAGACACCATCCGTGGCTTCAAGGGAATTCTGGACGGTGAGTTCGATCACCTGCCAGAGCAAGCGTTCTACATGGTTGGTTCTATCGACGAAGCCGTTGAGAAAGCCAACAAGAAATAACTAGGCAATATTGCATAGTTTGGTAAGGAGAACGGGATGGCAGCCATGACAGTACAGCTTGATATCGTCAGTGCAGAGAGCAAAATTTTCTCAGGCCTTGTTGCCCATTTACAGGTAACAGGTTCTGAGGGTGAACTGGGTGTTATGCCTGGTCACACTCCGCTGCTGACCAATATCAAACCTGGCATGGCGCGCATCGTCAAACAAAATGGTCAGGAAGAGGTGTTTTACCTTTCAGGTGGTTTACTGGAAGTTCAACCCAACTCCGTGTCCGTATTGGCTGATGTTGTAATGCGTGCCGATGAGATTGACGAGCAGGCTGCAGTAGAAGCCAAGCGTCGTGCAGAGGCCCACATGGCCGATGCCGGTGCTGACTTCGATTATGCTGCGGCAGCAATTGAACTGGCTAAGGCCGTGGCTCAGTTGCGGGTCGTTGAGACCATCAAGAAGAACATTGCCAGATAACAGCACTGCTGAAAAAAGGCGCCTCAGGGCGCCTTTTTTGTGTCTGTTATTCCTGCTTGCCTCAAGCAGATTTACAAGCTTCCAAGCTGCTTGAGCGCTGCATTTTTACTGTGATTCCGGTACACTTGCGCCAGCCTATAGAAAAGGAATCTCCCATGTCATTGAATGTTGTAATTCTCGCCGCCGGGAAAGGGACCCGGATGCGTTCCGATTTGCCTAAAGTCCTGCATAAGGTTGCCCATAAGCCTATGGTGCAGCATGTGATTGATACGGCTCATTCACTTAATGCCGACAAGATCAATCTGGTTTACGGTTATGGCGGTGACAAGCTGATGACAGAACTGGGCGAGCAACCGCTTAACTTTGTGCTGCAGGCTGAACAGCTGGGCACCGGCCACGCGGTAGCTCAGGCTATTCCCCATATAGATGACAATGACACTGTATTGGTGCTCTATGGTGACGTTCCACTCACTCGCAAGGAAACTCTGGAAGCCCTGCTTGCTGCCAGACAAAACGATGGCGTAGCCGTACTGACAGTACATCTAGATGATCCAAGCGGTTATGGCCGTATCGTGCGCGAGCAGGGCAAGGTAGTGGGCATAGTCGAACAGAAAGATGCTACTGCCGAGCAACTCAAGATTAATGAGATCAACAGCGGCATCATGGCATTGCCGGGCAAACAATTGAAAAACTGGCTCGGACGCTTGGAAAACAATAATGCTCAGGGCGAGTACTACCTTACCGATGTGATCGCCATGGCTCACGCCGATGGGGTGGCCATAGACACGGCTCATCCAGTTAACTCCATAGAGACAGAAGGCGCCAATAACAGGGTGCAGCTAGCGGCGTTGGAACGTGCTTATCAGCAGCGCTGTGCTGAAGCCTTGATGCTGGATGGTGCCAATCTTAGAGATCCGGCACGTATCGATGTTCGCGGTGAAGTGACTGTCGGCATGGATGTGATGATCGATATCAATGTGATCTTCGAAGGTAAAGTGGTGCTGGGTAATAACGTGACTGTAGGCGCCGGGGCTATCCTTATCGATTGTGAGATTGCCGACAACGCCGAGATTAAGCCTTACAGCATAGTCGAGGGCGCCAAGTTGGGTGATGGCGCTAGTGCCGGCCCGTTTGCTCGTCTGCGTCCGGGTGCAGAACTAAAACAGGATGCCCACATAGGCAATTTTGTTGAGATGAAGAAAGCCGTACTCGGTGTGGGCTCCAAAGCCGGACATCTGGCTTACCTCGGAGATGCACAGATTGGCCAAGGGGTAAACATAGGGGCCGGTACCATTACCTGCAATTATGATGGCGCCAACAAACATCTGACCGTTATTGAAGATGAGGTGTTTGTCGGCAGTGACACCCAGTTGGTTGCTCCTGTCACCATAGGTAAGGGAGCCACTCTGGGAGCCGGTTCCACTGTAACCCGTGATGTCGGCGCCGGTGAGTTGGTGATAACCCGGGTCAAGCAGAGACACATCAAGGACTGGAAGCGTCCGCAAAAACAGAAAAAATAACTCCTTTCTATGGAAGCATCCTGATGGGTGCTTCCTACCTCGCAAAGCCATCATTAGGTTTGAACTGAATCATAGTTAATTGTAAATATCCGTAAAGAAACTTAAATACTAATTCTTCTCATTTATATTTGCTCGCAAAAGTAGATCAGATTGCCGGTCCGGCATCGAGAATGAGGTGATTATGAGGTTTAAGTTTTCCTGTGTAGGTATGGCAGTGGTTGCTGCTATCTCTTCAATGCCGTTGGCGGCAGCGCAAGCGCCAGAAGATATTGAACGTATCAGTGTTACCGGTCGTAGCTTCAATGATTATAAGACCGGCGTCGCTTCTGGTGCGATGCGTGGTGATATCAATCTGATGGATACACCTCAATCCGTTACCGTTATCCCCGATTTTGTTACCGATGAACAGCTGGCAACCAACCTGGCTGAAGTCTTGGTGAATGACTCAAGCGTGACCAGTGGCAGTGAAAAATGGAATCGCCAGGTATTTAATATTCGTGGTTTTGAGTTGGACTCAGGGTCTGGGTACTTGATCAATGGCCAGCAGCAGTGGTCACACTATGTACAACCTATTGAAACTCTGCAGCAAGTAGAAGTGCTTAAGGGGCCGTCAAGTATGCTCTACGGCCAGTCCGGCCCTGGTGGCTTGATCAACATGGTGACCAAGAAGCCGACCTACGACACACTGTTTAACTTAGGGTTTGATACAGATGACAACGGCTCTACCCGCTTTCAACTGGATGCCGGTGGTAGTCTAAACGAAGCTCAGACTATCCGTTATCGCACTGTGCTGGTTAAACAGGATACCCAGTATTGGCGTGAGTATCAGAATGGTGAAAATCAGGAAAGAGATCGCTGGTTGGGCTACCTGAATCTGGAGTTTGATATTACCGATGATCTTTTGCTGTCACTGAAATATGACCGCACCCAAGATAAAACCGGAATAGATCGTGGCGGTTGGTTGAACAGCAAGGGTGAGCTTATTGGTGGTCGGGATATTATCTGGGATATGCCATGGGCGTTTACTGACAATACCATCGAAAATTTAGGGGCCGAACTCACTTACTTTATCAGCGACAACTGGAAAGTGAAGGCCGGCTACAATGATCAGCAGTTCAACCGCCAACGGTTGGACTCTCTTCCAAGCTTGATCAAAGGTTCTGAGGATCCATTTACTGATGGTTACACTGTGAGTCCATTCGATCGTTATGATGATTGGCAACATAAAACAGGATTCATTGATATTACCGGTAACTTCAGTACCGGCGTTTTGGAACATCAGTTCCTGATCGGTGCCAATATGTTGGACTACTACTATGGGCAGTTGCGCGAAAAAGGCGAAAGTGTTTCTGTTATGCCTGGCCAGCCCATTGCAAATCCAGGTTTGGACTATCATAACGATACTTCACTCTATGAAAGCGACTATAAGCACTATGGTTTCTATATTCAGGACCTGGTTACTATCAATGAACAGTGGAAACTGTTGGCCGGTGTTCGTTATGACGAACAAAAGAAAGATGGTGCCGGGAACAACAGTTATGCCGTTTCACCTAAATTTGGGGTGATCTATTCGCCGATGGATAACGGCAGTATCTATGTCAATTACTCAAAGAGCTTCAGTCCCCAAGGGAGCGTCAATGATCCTAATGATGTTAATGACAAGATGAATCTAGATCCTGAGTATGGGGAACAGTATGAAATAGGCACCAAGTGGGAACTGTTCGATGGTGGGTTATTACTGACAGGCGCCGTGTTTGATATAACTGTCTCCAATGTTACCGTGACTCAAGACCTGGGTGCTGGTGAATCAATAACCACTCAGAGTGGTGAACAACGTCATAAAGGGTTTGAGATGGGCGCTCAGGGACGACTCAGTGATAAGTGGTTTATGACAGGTTCCATGATGTATCTGGATGCAGAGTATGATCGCCCTGCAGAAGATAGTCTCAATGGTAAAACGCCGATAGATGCGCCTGAATGGTCGGCCAATATCTGGACCCGTTATGAGATGACAGAAGCGTTGGCTCTGAATTTTGGTGCCGTCTATGTTGGTGAACGCTTTGCCGATAAAGAGAACATGATCACCAAAGATGGTTATGTACGTTTTGACCTAGGCGCCGCCTATACCATGGATGTGATGGGAACAGATGTCAGCGTAAGGGTTAACATGAAGAATCTGTTTGATAAAGAATATCTTGCCGGCGGTACCAATACAGATGTGACTGTGGGTGAAGGTCGTCATGTGAGCCTGGCGCTGGAAGCCAAGTTTTAATCGCCAATAGATAACATGCTAACAGCAATGCCGGTCACACCAGTGGCTGGCATTTTTTATGGATGAAATCTAATTCTTTCGGCTTCTAGGGGCGTGCCTAGACTCGTGCCGCCTTTAAGGCATGCCTGTATATCGGCTGAACTACTAACGGGCTTTTTTCACTCTGCAATTGCGTTTAGGTTTCGAAGTTATATAATTCGCCTTTCGAATCGAAACTTATTCAGTCTGGAATGACCAAACGCAACACTCAACAAAGGCGTCACGCTATAGTTACCCTGCTGCAGCAGCAGGGTGAAGTCAGTGTAGATGCCTTGGCGCTGAAGTTTGAAACTTCGGAAGTGACCATACGTAAAGATTTGGCAGCCCTGGAGAAAACCGGTTTGCTGCTGCGTCGTTATGGTGGCGCCGTCGTCGTTCCTCAAGAGATGACCCAGACCTTGTCTGAACCGCCTTCCCGCAATAAGTTGGCCATAGCTCAGGCCGCTGCCGGGCTTATCAAAGATCATAACCGCATCATCATAGATTGTGGCAGCACCACTTTGGGGCTTATACCTGAGCTCAATGATAAGCGCGGGCTGGTGGTTATGACCAACTCCCTGCAGCTGGCCAATGCGATACATGAATTGGAAAACGAGCCTACACTCTTGATGACAGGGGGCACTTGGGATCCCCACTCCGAATCTTTTCAAGGACAGGTGGCTGAGCAAGTACTGCGTTCCTACAACTTTGACCAGCTTTTTATCGGCGCCGATGGCATTGACTTGCAGCGAGGCACTACCACTTTCAATGAGTTGATTGGACTCAGCCGGGTGATGGCGGAAGTCTCCAGGGATGTGGTGGTGTTGCTCGAATCGGAAAAGGTGGGTCGCAGAATTCCTAATCTTGAGTTGCCCTGGGAGTTGGTCACTACCCTGGTGACAGATGACAGGCTGCCTGATGCAGCCGCTGAAAGTATTTTAAATCAAGGGGTAAAGCTGATCTTAGCCCCTTTTACAGCATAAACTTTTAAATTAAGCGGATATTGATATGTGTGGAATTGTTGGCGCAGTAGCGCAGCGGGATGTAGCTGAAATCTTGATAGAGGGGCTGAAACGCCTGGAATATCGTGGCTATGATTCGGCCGGTGTGGCTGTCATACACCAAGGTGAACTGACCCGTACCCGCAGAGTTGGCAAGGTGCAGGAGTTGGCCGATGCTTTGCAAACGGCTCCTTTGGCCGGTGGTACCGGCATCGCCCATACCCGTTGGGCGACCCATGGTGAGCCCAGTGAGCGCAACGCGCATCCACATCAATCCGGCAGCGACATAGCCGTGGTGCACAACGGGATTATTGAAAATCACGCTAAATTGCGGGAGATGCTCAAGGGTTTGGGGTATCAGTTCAACTCAGACACAGATACAGAAGTCATTTGTCATCTGGTTGACCATGAGCTTAAGTCTGCCCCCGGCTTGCTGGCGGCGGTACAAGCCACAGTAAAACAACTGGAAGGTGCCTATGGCACTGTGGTCATCGACCGCCGAGACCCTGAACGGCTGGTGGTCGCCCGCAGTGGCAGCCCATTGGTAATAGGCTTTGGTCTGGGAGAAAACTTCGTCGCTTCGGATCAGTTGGCGCTGCTGCCGGTGACCCGTACTTTTGCCTTCCTGGAAGAGGGCGATGTTGCCGAAGTGACTCGCCGTGAGGTCCATATCTATGATCTGGACGGTAACCCGGTTGTACGTGAAAAGAAAGAGTCTGAAATCACCCATGATGCCGGTGACAAGGGTGAGTATCGTCACTATATGCTTAAAGAGATCTATGAGCAGCCCATGGCGCTGGCCCGTACTCTCGAAGGACGAATTGCCCAGCAACAGGTGCTGGATACTGCCTTTGGTGATAATGCAGCCGAGCTTCTCAAAGATATCAAACACGTACAGATCATTGCCTGTGGTACCAGTTACCATGCCGGTATGGCGGCACGTTATTGGCTGGAAGATTGGGCCGGCGTTTCCTGTAATGTGGAAATCGCCTCTGAATTCCGCTACCGCAAGTCGCATCTGTTCCCCAACAGCCTGTTGGTCACCATTTCTCAATCCGGTGAAACGGCCGATACCCTGGCGGCAATGCGTTTGGCCAAAGAGATGGGGTATAAGGCAACCTTGACCATATGTAACGCCCCTGGATCCTCGCTGGTTCGCGAGTCCGATATGGCATATATGATGAAAGCCGGTGCCGAGATAGGTGTGGCTTCCACCAAGGCCTTTACCGTGCAGTTGGCCGGTTTGTTGATGCTGACGGCGGCACTGGGACGTTATAACAACATGAGTGTGGAAATGCAGGCGGCAATCGCCCAGAGTCTACAGTCTATGCCGGCTAAAGTGGAGCAGGCTCTGGGGTTGGATGATGCCATTGCCGAGTTGGCAGAAGACTTTGCCGATAAGAGCCATGCCCTGTTCCTGGGACGTGGCGATCAGTACCCCATAGCGATGGAAGGCGCGCTGAAGCTGAAGGAGATTTCCTATATTCATGCCGAGGCTTATGCATCCGGAGAGCTGAAACATGGGCCATTGGCGCTGATCGATGCCGACATGCCTGTGATAGTGGTGGCACCCAATAATGAACTGCTTGAAAAGCTCAAGTCGAATGTGGAAGAAGTACGTGCCCGTGGTGGCTTGATGTATGTGTTTGCCGATGTTGATGCTGAATTTGCATCCGATGACACCATGAAGGTAATACCTGTGCCACATTGTGATGAGTTTATGGCACCGCTTATTTACACCATTCCGCTGCAGTTGCTGTCATACCATGTTGCCCTGATCAAAGGGACTGATGTGGATCAGCCAAGAAACTTGGCCAAGTCGGTTACTGTGGAGTAATTGGCCGGAATCAAGCGCAAACCTGAAAGTGTTGCCACTAATCGCCTGAGTGTATGCTCAGGCGGTTAATTGCGTCAGCCGCTGCTGCTTTTTTGCTTCGTATCTCTTCCAGACCTTTTCGTGGAAGTAGAAAACAACAGTGTTGATGCTGGGTTCTACCAGGGCCACGGCACCACCGATAAGCGCACTGCCGGTAAGCAGGTAAGTGATGGTAAAGGCTACGCTGAAGTGCAGTATGGCAAAGGTCATTGTCTTAATCATGGCGGTTCTCCTCTCCTGATAATTTAATGGTAATAATTCTCATTAATAATTGAAAGAGGGTTTAACAGATTAATTTGACCGTTTTTATCTATTAAAAAGGCCGCTTATGCGGCCTTTAGTCGTCTAAGGCTATCAGTAATGCCAAGGGAAGCTGGAAAAGTCTTGATCGCGTTTTTCAAGAAACGCGTCTCGGCCTTCCTGGGCCTCGGCTGTGCCATAGGCTAAACGGGTCGCTTCTCCGGCAAACAGCTGCTGGCCAACCAAACCATCATCAGGCAGGTTAAAGCCATATTTGAGCATGCGCATTGCGGTTGGGGACTTGGAATTGATCTCCTTGGCCCAGCGCAGAGCTTCGGTTTCAAGTTCTGCATGAGGAACCGAACGGTTAACCATGCCCATGGCAAAGGCTTCATCGGCACTGTAGTTAAAGCCACAGAAAAATATTTCTCTTGCCCGCTTCTGACCTATCATCTTCGCCAGATAAGCACTGCCATAGCCGGAATCAAAGCTGGCTACATCCGGGTCTGTCTGTTTGAAAACGGCGTGTTCTTTCGATGCCAGTGTCAGATCGCACACCACATGCAGGCTGTGACCGCCACCAACCGCCCAACCGGGAACAACGGCTATGACAACCTTGGGCATAAAGCGGATCAAGCGCTGCACTTCGAGAATATGCAGGCGGCCCATGCGAGCCAAATCGGCCTTGCCGGCTTCCTCACCTTCATATTTGTAGCCGTCTTTGCCGCGAATACGCTGATCGCCACCGGAGGAGAAGGAATATTGCCCTTTGGCCGATGGACCATTACCTGTTAACAGCACACAACCTACATCAGACCATTGCCGGGCGTGGTCCAGAGCTATGTAAAGTTCATCAACTGTCTTGGGACGAAAAGCGTTCAGGCAGTCGGGACGGTTAATGGCAATTCGCACCGTACCTTGGGATTTGGCTCTGTGGTAAGTGATGTCTTCAAAAGCGAACCCGGCAACCTCTTCCCACAATTCAGGTTCAAAAGTATCGGAAACAAAAGATGTCATAACAAACAGCCCCTATATTGATAATGGCTCAAAGGCTAGGTGGATTGGCGTGGGAGGTCAATGATTTCAGGTGCGGGTTTTGCAACAGTCGACAAAACCCGGTGCTTTATTCAGAGGTTATCGCAGATGAATAACAGATTATCTTTGCTGAAAACTGGATGAGATATGACATTGCCACGACAATACTCGTCTTTGAAGTCCATCAGGGTATCTGGCGTGGTCAGTATGCCGTCCAGCTCCTGCAGCTCAGAAGCCGACAAGCGCTCGGCAATATCGGCCTTGAGGCGGGCCTTTTTCTGATCGAGACGAATGATCTGCGTGCCCGTCATGGCATCCAGCTTGCGTTCAATTTTCTTTACTAATGCTTCGGTTTGGGCAATGGGCTCATCGAGCTTATCCGTCTGAGTGACCAGGTAATAAAGCACTCCGGCCAATATTGCCAAAATAATCCAGCCTTTCATCATTTAGTCCAACTAAGGTTAATAACCCTTGTGTTACAAGGTATAATACGCCATTTTTTATACAATAAGCAGTAAAAGGCTGTAAAGATGAGTGAAGAGTCGAGCAATAAGGATTATTCGAAAGCCAATCGAATCAAGATTCACCAGCCTGATGCGAGTAAAGCAGACCGCTTTAATCCTCGCAATCGAATTTACGTTCGTGCGGTTGACGGTCTATGGAGTACTTTAAGGCGGCGTATGGGATGGATAGCCATGCTGTTTTTCCTCATCCTGCCCTGGCTTCCATGGGGGGATAGGCAGGCAGTCTGGTTTAACCTGGCGGAGCAGAAGTTTCATGTATTTGGCCTGACTATCTGGCCTCAGGATCTAACGTTGCTGGCGGCCTTGTTTATGATTGCCGCCTTCGCACTGTTTTTTGTCACTACCTACTTGGGAAGGGTCTGGTGCGGCTACACCTGCCCGCAGACAGTGTGGACCTTCATCTTTATCTGGTTTGAAGAAAAGCTCGAAGGGGCACGCAACAAAAGGATGAAGTTGGATCAGATGCCCTGGAGTTTTGACAAGCTCTGGCGCAAAACGGCCAAGCATACTGCCTGGTTGCTGATCTCCCTGCTGACGGCCATGACCTTTGTGTCTTACTTTGTGCCCTCCAGAGAAGTATACCTAGAGGTGTTTACCTTACAGGCCAGCGGCGCCGTGTACTTCTGGGTCATTCTCTTCACTCTGGCTACCTATGGTAATGCCGGCTGGATGCGGGAAATCATGTGTATTCACATGTGTCCCTATGCGCGTTTCCAGGCGGCCATGTTCGATAAGAACACCTATATTGTTGGCTATGACACCAAGCGTGGTGAAACTCGCGGTCCCCGCTCCCGTAAGGCTGATCCCAAAGCTCTAGGGCTGGGCGACTGTATCGATTGCGATCTCTGTGTCCAGGTCTGTCCGACAGGGATTGATATCCGTAATGGCCTGCAGTACGAATGTATCAACTGCGGCGCCTGTATCGATGCTTGTGACTCCACCATGGAGCGTATGGGATATGCCAAAGGCCTTATCAGTTACACCACGGAAAACAAACTGGAAGGGATCAAGGAAAAAGTGCTGCGTCCCAAGCTGGTGGGCTATGGTGTTGTGCTTACTGCGATGATTTTGGTGTTTATCTACGCCAGTGCCAATATCGCCCCTGTGCGCATCGATATCATTCGTGACCGGAATCAGCTCTATACCGAGAATACTCAGGGGATGACAGAGAATACCTTCACTTTGAAGATATTGAACAAAACGGAAACGGCTCACGAGTACCAGATGCACATTGATGGGTTAAACAACTATAAGTGGTATGGCCCACAAACAGTGCAGATTGCGGCCGGTGAAGTATTGACGCTGCCTATCAGTGTGGCGGTCGACCCTGTGGAGCTGAAACGTCCTATTACCAAGATAGACTTTATTGTCACTACCGAAGTCGATGGTGAGACGGTTGAAGCCAAACAGGAGTCCCGCTTCTTCGGACCTTAAGCCTTAAGAAACGACTCCATATAGATAAAAAAGGGGCGCGAGCCCCTTTTTTCATCAATAAATATCGTTTTTTTGGTCGTTTGGCTGCTTTTATGAGCGAACGATAAATTAATCCTGTTTTTCTTAGATTTAGCCCTTGCACAAAAGTTTTTGCTCCCTATAATGCGCTCCCACTGACACGGCACAGCGGCAACGCGAAAGACGTGACAGGGTCGACGAAAAGAGGCTTTTGAGTCCTTTCAACGACAGGCGAAAAAAGATGGTAAATACCTCTTGACGCCGCAGCAGGAAAGCGTAGAAT
>NZ_NGVS01000021.1 GCF_002777975.1 Shewanella carassii | reverse complement strand
GTCACGCGCCTCACCACCGTAAGTCTTAGACAGTACAGTTGAGATAGCAGCAGTCAGAGTGGTTTTACCATGGTCCACGTGGCCAATGGTACCCACGTTAACGTGGGGTTTACTACGTTCAAATTTAGCTTTAGACATGGTATTGCCTCAATCTAAGATTTTCTGGTGGTGAAACCATATATAGTGAAAAAGTCCGATGCAAATGAATGACATCGAACAGATTATAAAAGGTAGAGGTAAAATCTAAGATAGGCTGGTGCTGATAGGCAGATTCGAACTGCCGACCTCATCCTTACCAAGGATGCGCTCTACCACCTGAGCCATATCAGCATGCAAATTTGGAGCGGGCAGCGGGAATCGAACCCGCGTTATCAGCTTGGAAGGCTGGAGTAATACCATTATACGATGCCCGCGCAACCTAACTTAAGGCTACCTACTTACCTTGANAATACCATTATACGATGCCCGCGCAACCTAACTTAAGGCTACCTACTTACCTTGAAAATGGTGGAGGGAGAAGGATTCGAACCTTCGAAGGCGGAGCCGTCAGATTTACAGTCTGATCCCTTTGGCCACTCGGGAACCCCTCCGATAAAATTGGTGCCGGCACCAAGAGTCGAACTCGGGACCTACTGATTACAAGTCAGTTGCTCTACCAACTGAGCTATGCCGGCACTTCATTTCGGTAGCGGATATTAGGTAAATGTCGGGTCGAGTGCAATAGGAAATTAGTTTTTTTTTCGAAAAAGGCCCTAACCGATGCTTTTTCATCCTAATTAAGAGCGGGATTTACACGCGCCGATGATTCTTTATACACAGGGGAAAGAATTCAACCCTACTCTGGGATTTTTTATTGTTCACGAATAATTCATGGTGTACTGTGCCTTGCCTGAGCAGAGGAAATCAGATGACAACAGCCAACTCAATTCAACAGGCATTGTATATGCCGTTTCATCGCCAGCAGTGGGCCGAGCTTCGAGAATCGGTACCTTTGACCCTGAGCGAAACCGAATTGAAAAAGCTACGGGGGATAAACGAAAAGGTTTCCCTCACAGAAGTCACCGACATCTATCTGCCCCTCAGCCGCCTGCTTAACTTGATCGTTGGCGCCAAGCAGCAAAGAGGTTTGGTGTTAAATGAGTTTTTGGGGCAAACCCCGGCCAAGAGCCCTTACATTATCAGTATTGCCGGCAGTGTCGCCGTGGGGAAAAGCACCACAGCCCGTATCCTGCAAGCACTGTTGAGCCATTGGCCCGAACACCCTAAAGTCGATCTGATTACTACAGATGGTTTTCTTTATCCCTTAGCAGAGCTGAAACAAAAAGGGTTACTGCAGCGTAAGGGATTTCCAGAAAGCTATGATATGAAACTCTTGGTGGAGTTTATCGCCGCCATCAAATCAGGCGCCGAATTGGTCGAGGCTCCGCTATATTCCCACATCAGTTACGACAGGCTTCCCGAAGTGCAGCAGGTCAGACAGCCGGATATTTTGATCCTGGAAGGCTTGAATGTACTGCAGACAGAGCTGGATTCTCCCGTGAGCATCAAGCGGCCATTTGTCTCTGATTTCGTAGACTTCTCTATCTATGTAGATGCCGATGAATCACTGCTGAAACATTGGTATATAGACAGATTTTTGCAGTTCCGGCATACGGCGTTTGCCAATGAGCGCTCCTATTTTCATCACTACGCCAAGCTGAGCGATGCCGAAGCCGAACATATAGCCGCCAATATCTGGGACACCATCAACGGCCCGAACCTGAATCTGAATATTGAGCCCACCCGCGAGCGGGCACATCTTATTCTGAAAAAGGGTCAGGACCACCTGATGGATCAAGTGCTACTGCGAAAATAATCAAGCGCTGCGTAAGCTTATTTCTCCACCGACAAAATGCTGTGTGCCTATATCTGTCTGCAGGATAACACCGCCTTGCTCATCCACTCCAAGGTAGTGGCCGTTAATCTGTTGCTCACCCAGCAGCAGTTTGACCTGTTGACCGGCAAAGATATCAGCACTCTGCCACCTGGTGCTGAATGCCGCCAATCCCTGACTCTCAAACAGCTTAATATCTTTCAATAGCTGTTGGTGAAGATTGATAGTCAATTCAGTCTTGTTCGGCATAGATTCAAGCCCACTGAGATCGCTCCAGGGTTGGTCCAGTTGTTCACCCAGTTCAGCAGGCATAGCCATATTCAAGCCTATCCCGATCACCAGATCGCATTCGCTGTCGGCAGTACCACTCATTTCAATCAGTACACCGGCAAGTTTACGGCCATCGAGATAGATATCGTTGGGCCACTTCACTCCCAAACCGGCAATACCGAAAGACTCCAACACGCTAACCAGTGAACAGGCAACCACCAGACTCAAGCCCATCGCCTGAGAAAGGCCTTGAGAGAACTGCCAGTACATAGAGAAATAGAGGTGACTGCCGTAGGGCGACAACCACTGGCGTCCTCTACGCCCTCGTCCGGCAGATTGGTACTCGGCAATACAGAGATCGCCATTACTCAATTCATCGACATGGTTGAGCAGAAATGTATTGGTACCACCGAGTTCATCAAAGTAGAAACAACGGTTATCTATAGTGGAAAGCAAACGCGGCTTATCAATAAGATGCAGGCTTCTCGTTAACTTATAGCCTTTGCCTTTCACGCTGAAGATATCGATCCCAAAAGCGGTCAAGGCACTGATATGTTTGCTGACAGCCATACGGCTGATACCCAGTTGCTCGGCCAGCCTTTCACCGGAGACAAACTCACCCTGCTGCAACAGCTGTAATATTTCCCGTTTGCGCTTCCACTGTTCGGTCATCGTCAGAGACTCCTCTCTCCTGTTGCCGCAAAAATTCGCGGTTCGGGCTGCAATTCAACACCGAAGCGCGCTTGCACTTGCCGGATAATTTCCCGCGCCAAATTGGCCACATCTTCACCGCTAGCGCCGCCTTTATTCACCAGCACCAAGGCTTGCTTATCATGAACTGCGGCTGCTCCCATCTGGAAACCTTTCAAACCTGCCTTATCGATAAGCCAGCCTGCGGCCAGCTTAACCCTTCCATCTTGCTGAGCATAACCCACCAAATCAGGAAAGCGTTCGGCCAACTTAAGATAGTCGGCAGCAGCAACCACAGGATTCTTGAAAAAGCTGCCGGCATTGCCAAGCACTACAGGATCCGGCAGTTTTTCCTGACGAACCTGACATACCCGCTCAAAAATCATGGTCGCGGTCACCTCAGTCTCTTCAGCGAGCGACTGCAACGGCCCATAACTCAGTTTCGGCTGCCAGGCTTTAGGCAGTTTCAAGCCGACAGAGGTGATCACAGCCTTACCCTTGAGCTCATTTTTGAAAATTGACTCACGATAGCCAAAATCACAATCAGCGGCCTCGAGACGAGTTAGCGCGCCGGTCTGCAGGTCTAGATACTCGACCCAGTCACACAACTGACACAGCTCAATTCCATAGGCGCCTATGTTTTGAATGGGCGCTGCACCAACCGTGCCCGGGATCAGAGCCATATTCTCAAGCCCCGGCATCCCCAGCTTAAGCGTTTCGCAGACCAAATCGTGCCAGTTTTCACCGCCGGCAACCTTTAGATAAAAATGCTCTTGATCCTCACAGACATCGATTCCCTTGGTAGCGATTTGAATCACTGTCCCTTGATAATCTTCAAGCAGCAATAGATTACTGCCACCCCCGAGGATCAACATAGGGATCTCATCGCCCTTATGCTGCATACAAGCCTGGACAAGCTCCGCGGTAGAACTCGCTCTGATGAGTTCCCGACAGTAACAGTCGATTCCAAAGGTGTTCAAAGATTTCAGGGAGTGGACTAGAGTTGGCATCTAAAGCTTTCACTGCAAATAAAAGCAGCATTGTAACGGGATTAGCCGGCTATTTCAGCCGCAAAACACCCATAAGCGAATATCCAGCGGCAAGCTACTCGGCTGCTACCGACTCAAAGCTGGATTAAGGCAAATCTCACAGGCCCTAACGCAAAAAAGCCACCTTATTCAGATGGCTTCTCTACTTAAGTCTCGAGTACCTTCATTAAGGATACTGGTCGGGTTAAATCTCTGGAGCACAGAGATTTAACCTGACCAGACAAGTGAGTTGAGCCATTCTCAATATCTCCACAGCACCATCTCACATGGGGGCGAAAGACATCTGCTCATCAAGCACAGCTTGATAGATGGCTGTAGCGCGAAGCAGCTTGGCTGCGAGCTGAGGGGCCCGCACTGCGTAAGCAGCTTTGGGCTGCATGTTAAGTCGTGCTCGCTGGAAGCGAGACAAACAAAAAAGCCCTAGCATTTAGCTAGGGCTTTTTTGTTTGTTAGGCGTCTGGCGATGACCTACTCTCACATGGGGAGACCCCACACTACCATCGGCGCGATTGCGTTTCACTTCTGAGTTCGGG
>NZ_NGVS01000009.1 GCF_002777975.1 Shewanella carassii | reverse complement strand
GTCAGAGTGTCCTTACCGGAGATTTTTGGGTCTCCGGTAAGGACACTTTTATCTATTTGACAATGGGAATCATATCAACGCACCAATAACCGGCAGCTAGAATGAAGCGAAGCGTAGTGTAAGCTGTCCGGCGCCGTAGGCGCGAAGTTGATTGACTTGTTAGGCATTAATTAATTTCACTGTTGGAGGACTTTCAGAAACAACATCTATGATTTGGTTTAAGCAGCAAAAGCCATAGTGAACAAATGGGCCAGGATACTCTGCTGTAGCGAATGTACCTTGGCCAATATAGTTTAGAAACGCTGACTCCGAGTAAACTCGTGCAAGCCTACCCTCGAACTTTTCTTCGATGCCTCCAGCATAGCTTTCATTTGTAACTGCATATGCTATGTAATCATCGAAGACGATTTCATAGTGAGCACTGCTGTCGGTTACCTCTATGGGCTTGCTCGTGTTCAATAACTCTCGCAGTGCCTCATTTGGCTCTTCTTCTGATGTTATTCCCGGTGACGCATCAGATACACCAGCCTCCGCTATTACTATTCTGAGATAGTCTTTATAGGTTTCTTGTATCTCAATCATATCGAGATACTTATGCTGATTCATTGTACTGAACATAGATGCCTAACAGCTGTATAGTGCGCATGCGCGTTTTAGTCCTCGGAGGAGTGTAAACGCGCATCGCTATCTGTTTGTATTCGCTGGATATAATAGAGTTTAGCCCGAATATCCCTTGCAGCTAAACGCGCATGCGCGTTTTAGTCCTCGGAGGAGTGTAAACGCGCATCGCTATCTGTTTGTATTCGCTGGATATAATAGAGTTTAGCCCGAATATCCCTTGCAGCTAAACGCGCATGCGCGGTTTCTAAACCTATTATCTACCCGCTGTATTTTTTAACTTTATGAATTTAAATCTATTTTCTAAAATGTTACGGAAATAACGCGCAAGCTTAGCAGCAAATTTCCGGCATTTTTCCTGGAACGCCAATAATACTGTATAGAAAATCAGTTCTGAGGTGCTTGTCATAAGCGCTTCAAGCCGCACAACCAATGCTCCTACAACCCAGGCCTTACAAAAAAACGTTGAGTAAAGCCATGGCTACCGCACGGGTCCAAACTCTGTTCGTCCCTGCATTCCGCTAAAATCGGAAAAGTGTTGCAGCTTTCGCCTTAAGCTTAAGGAAGTACTAAAACTAAGCATTTGAATTAGTTATACAATACCCAGTGCTGGATATGAAAACAATTAGCCAAAGGTCAAGTTTTGACAAAGGCAACAAAACCCTGATTTAGTTTGTTTTTACAACAGAATTGACTGGGTTTGAAACCAAAGCGACTTCCTCCAGCTAATGCTGGGTGTTTGCATTATTCCCCGTTTTCGACGGTCACAGTCCCACCAGTGCCTGGAAATATGTGTATGTTTTTGGGCTATACACGATTTCAAATTCACCTAATCATCAGGAACCTCAAATGCTAAAGGTATACACTTTTCCCGCTCGAAGCGGCCGCAGGGCGTTGATGACAATCGCGTAGCGAGGCATGGCCGTTCACGGGCGTCCTGCCCTTCACGGCATTGGGACTCCTGTCCGGCAGATGCTGACGCAGCTCAGTCGAATAAGGGGCGAGTGTCGCCTAGCGACGAGCTAACGAGCGCGAAACAGGATGTTGAGCTGGGTTAGAGTCACATGGATGTGACTCGGAGCGTCTGGCGCGATAGCGAATTGGCATCATAAGCACAAGGGGTTTTCCGCTGCGTCGCGGGTCGCTGGGGGTTTGGGAAGGGGGCGAGTCGATACAGCCCCCTTTCCTCGGGTGTGGGGCGGTGAGTGTCGCATAGCGACATGCTTACGAGCGAGAGCCAGGGATGGCGAACTGGCAGTTGTGCATGGATGCACTTGCTCCACGACTTTAAGCCGCTGGCACAGCGGCTATCATTGCTTTCAGCTCAAAATGACCAAATAACATAGGTCGGGCTTCCGGCAATGGATGTTTCTCATTGCCTGCCGCAGGCTTATGCACAGGCGATCCTGTGACTCGCTGCGAGTACGTCCCTGTAAGCTCTGCCTCGCCATCCCTGGCTCGGAAGGTCACAGTCCCGCCTGTGCCTGGTAAATGGGTGTATATCTGCAAGTACTTCAGGGGTTTCAAGCTACTCAGCGCTAATAGAATTGCACTAATCCCCCTCGGTGTCGCCGACAGCCGTTGGCACAAATAACGTGGCTGAGGGCGAATGCTCGCCGGTGGCGAGTGTGCTTATGAGCGCGAGCCAAGGAAGGCGAGCTGGCCTTTATCCATGGAAGGATTTGGATGCCGAAGCAGCGACAGTCGAATCAGGGGCGAGTGTCGCTTAGCGACGAGCTCACGAGCGCGAAACAGGATGTTGAGCCGGGCCAGAGTCACATGGATGTGATTCTGAGCGTCTGAAGCGGTAGTTATTTGCGCCATTAGGCCGAGGGGCTTTCGACACCGTGTGGGGCGGCAAGGGAGATCCAAGAGGGGATTGCTGTTGATCCATTCTTGGTCGGGTGTGGGGCGAAGCTCCACGACTTTACGCCGCTGGCACAGCGGCTATTTATGGCTTTAAGCCAAAACTTACCAATGAACTTGCTCCTAGCGGCTAGCTATAACCCATCACCTGCGGTGCGCCTTTCGCACAGGCGATCCTGTGACACGGTGAGAGTTGCGTAGCAACATGCTTTCGAGCGCGAGCCAGGGATGGTGAGCTGGCCGTTAAACAGGGAAGTTGCTGTGAATACGTCCATGTAGCCTCGACGAAAACGTCCCTGTTTTCGACGGTCACAGTTCCACCTGTGCCTGGAAAATAGGTGTATGTCTGCAAACTCTTCAGATGTTTCAAGCTACTCGATACTAACAGAATTGCACCAATTCCCCCTTCGGAGCCGCCGCTGGCGTTGTTGCAAATTGGCGTAGCCGAGACAGGGATGTCGAGGCTCGAAGGTCGAGCAAGGATGCGAGTCCTGAGTGTAGCCAATTTGCTTCATAAGCCAGCGGGGATTTCGGCTACGTCGGGGGTGTCCTTGGGGATGCAAGGGGCTTTGGACAAGCAAAACCCCTTGCCCGGTGTGGTGTGGAACACCACGACTTTAAGCCGCTGGCACAGCGGCTATTTATGGCTTTAAGCCAAAACTTACCAATGAACTCACTCCTAGCGGCTAGCTAAGTTGTAACCCATCACCTGCGGTGCGCCTTTCGCACAGGCGATCCTGTGACATGGCGAGAGTTGCGTAGCAACATGCTTTCGAGCGCGAGTCATGGATGACGAGCTGGCAGTTAAACAGGGACGTTATTCGAGTACGTCCTTGTAAGCTCTGCCTCGCCATCCCTGGCTCGGAAGGTCACAGTCCCGCCTGTGCCTGGAAAATGAGTGTATTTCTGTGGGCATATAAGCAACGTCAAGCAACGCTATTCTTGCAGAACTGCAGTAACTCGTCCTTCAAAGCCACTGCCAGTGTTGTCATCAAACAACGACTTGATGTTACCAAAGCTCGCTGGCGGCCAAAGTCAAAAGAATAACAAGCTTCAAATAATGAATAAAAATTCATTTATTTTCTCTCCTCCTCTGGGTAGACTGAGCGCCCTCTTATCCAGAACATCATAATAAACATGCAATTAAGTCGTAGGCATTTTATTCAGGCCGGTTTAGCCGGTACCGCACTGGGGCTCAGTGGCTGCAGTAATTTCTCTTTATCTTCTCAGGAGCAGGCCCAAGCTACTGTCTCCAAGGGGCCCCTGGCGCTGAACTTCAATGAAAACCCACTGGGGATGCCAAGCAGCGCCAGAAAAGCCATTATGCAGCATATGGGCGAGGCTCACCTGTATCCCGACAGTGCCCGTCAGGCTTTGCTCAAGCGCCTGGCAAGCTATCACGGTATCAGCCAAGAGCAGCTCATCTACGGCAATGGCTCTTCCGAAGTACTCAAGTTCGCCATAGATGCCATGGCCAGCGCTCACTGCCAATTGGTGATGCCCAAACCTACCTTTGACATAGTGGCCGACTATGCCAAGGCCCGGGGACTCAAGGTCACAGAAGTGCCGCTGACCGCCGAGCTGCAAACCGATATCGCCGCCATGCAGGCTGCCGTGGCCGCGCACTCTGGCCCTTCCATTGTCTATCTGTGTAACCCCAATAACCCAACCGGCCTCTTGCTGCCCAAGGCGCCGGTTGCACAGTGGCTGGCCAAGGCCAGTCCCGAGCTGCAGTTTATTATTGATGAGGCCTACGGCGAGTATGCCGGTAGCGATTTCCAATCCGCGCTGCCGTTCATCCAAAATGGCCAGAAACACACAGTGCTGACCAAGACGTTCTCCAAGGCATGGGGAATGGCGGGACTGAGGGCCGGTTATGCCATTGCCACTCCGGAAATGATAGCCGCCATGCAGGCCCAGGCGAGTTTTGACAACGCCAACCTGTTTGCCCTCTATGGGGCGGCGGCAGTGTTGGATGACAGCGCCTGGCTGGCGCAGACCCGCAGCAACAACTTAGAGGCCGGTGCCATTATCATTGCCACACTCAAACAACTGGGGCTCGACTATCTGCCACTCAACGCCAGTTTTATTTTCCACCGCATCAAGGGCAATAATGAAGACTATCGCAAGCGGATGCAGCAGGCCGGCATTCTGGTAGGCCGCACCTTCCCAGGGCTTGAAGGCTGGAATCGCTTGACCTTGGGCACACCAATGCAGATGCAACAAGTTGCCAAAGAGATGCAACGTCTGCGTTTGGAAGGTTTGCTCTAATTTCTCTTTCAAGAGCTGTTTCAAGTGCTCTTTCAAGTGCCTTGACTTTTCGCTAGACTCGGACTTTCGCAGCCTTTTTCAGAAGGATTCTGATATGCAAGTCCGGCCCTTTCTGGGGGCGTTATTCGCCCTCGGTTTCTCCCTGTCGTTGCAAGCCGCCCCCGGCGAGCTGGTCATCAACAAAAATGCCAAACCCAAATCTTCAAACCGCTATATCGAAGCCGTTCATAAAGAGATCCCGGTAGCGGGAGCCAGTGAGGCCCAGGTTCGCTATGCCATTCTCGAAGGAATGCTCAGCACCAAGGGCTTTGCCTGGGTATACGAGGGCGAAGGTGAGGGCTATATCCTGGCCCGTTTCGACTATCGTGGCGACACTAATGTGATGCGCATTGAATACGACGCCAACTATATTCAGCTTAAATACCACGCCGCCCTGGGGGATTTTGTCTGCAAGAAGCTGATTGATGATATCTGCTACAAGAATGGCCGTGGCTATTACAACTACATCAAGAATCTGCGTCTCTCCATCGCCCAGGAGCTGAAAAAATCATGAAACGAATACTACTGCCGCTGCTGAATCTGTTATGGCTAACCCCGGCTTCCGCCGAGACTGAATATCAATTGCAACGCTGGCAAAACCCAGTACCCACAGGTGGTTATGTGCAGGATATCCCCGCCATGTTGCAGCGGGCCGTTACCCGGGATAGCTGGGAACTGGAAACTGCCGCAGATGGCACCTGGCTCGCCCGGCTCAATAACTACAAGGGATACACGGTCGAAGTAGAAGTCGCACGACAGGCACAGGCACTGCAGCTTAGCCTGCTCTCCAGCCGCTGCGATTGCAAAATGGACCAAGCCAAAATCGACAGTTGGTTAATTCGCCTCAGGCGCAATATCGCCCTCGAAGTCACCAAGGCCGCCAGAGATGAGAGTCTGCGACAGAAGCTGAAAGTCGAGTAGAAGCTTGATAGCTCAAGGCTGGTATGACTCTGGATCGGTGAAATCTTGGCACTAGTTTACAGGCATGCACAAGTTTACAGGCATACATGGATTTCCAAGCACAGGCGGAACTGTAGCCATCCTTGGTTGGCACTCGAAAGAGCGCTGCTACGTAACTCTCGCCGGCAACTTTCGCCATGTCGCAGGATCGCCAGTGCGAAATAGCCGAAAAGTGCAAACGATGAAAAACAGACACAAAAAAGCCCGTCTATGACGGGCTCTTTCGTTGAATATGGCTGGGGTACCAGGATTCGAACCTGGGAATGCCGGGATCAAAACCCGGTGCCTTACCGCTTGGCGATACCCCATCAGGGTCGGTATTAACCGATACGAATCTTAAGACTCGTGAAGACCAAGTTTGCTGCTAAAGAAACATGGTAGCTATGGCGGGACTTGAACCTGCGACCCCAGCATTATGAGTGCTGTGCTCTAACCAGCTGAGCTACATAGCCACTGTATTTTTTCTCTTTAGCGTTTATGGCTGGGGTACCAGGATTCGAACCTGGGAATGCCGGGATCAAAACCCGGTGCCTTACCGCTTGGCGATACCCCAATCTATAAACTTGGCAAAAGATGGCTGGGGTACCAGGATTCGAACCTGGGAATGCCGGGATCAAAACCCGGTGCCTTACCGCTTGGCGATACCCCACCAATAATCAAAGTTAGTTCAATAAGAGACAAATATGGTACGGGAGGAGAGACTTGAACTCTCACACCTTGCGGCACCAGAACCTAAATCTGGCGTGTCTACCAATTTCACCACTCCCGCAGTGTCTCTTGTTTTGACATCCCAAGAAGGATGGTAGCTATGGCGGGACTTGAACCTGCGACCCCAGCATTATGAGTGCTGTGCTCTAACCAGCTGAGCTACATAGCCACGATAACTTTGTTGTCCCCCTTGCCGGGGAACGGGGCGTATTATGCTTATTCAGGTTATTCAGGTCAACAGCTTTTTTAGGCTAAATCCCGCCACACCAGTCGTTTGCCTATAAACCCATCAAACTGGGCAACAGATACGCAAATCCGTATGCTGCCGCCCATGTAGAGTGGCTTTACACGTTAAACAGGAAGTGCATCACATCGCCGTCTTTGACGATATAGGTTTTCCCTTCCACCCGCAGCTTACCCGCTTCCTTACAACCGGCTTCGCCCTTGTACTGAATAAAGTCATCATAGGCCATAACCTGAGCCCGAATAAAGCCGCGCTCAAAGTCGGTGTGAATCTTACCGGCCGCCTGCGGTGCGGTAGAACCGACAGTCACAGTCCAGGCACGGACCTCTTTCACCCCGGCAGTAAAGTAAGTTTGCAGCGTCAGCAACTCGTAACCGGCGCGGATCACCCGATCAAGCCCAGGCTCTTCCAGACCCAGCTCTTCGAGGAACTCGCTGCGCTCTTCTTCATCCATTTCCGCCAGATCTGACTCGATAGCGGCGCACACAGGCACCACCACGGCATTTTCTTTTTCGGCAATGGCGCGCACTGTGTCCAGATGCGGGTTGTTAACAAAGCCGTCTTCAGAAACGTTGGCAATATACATGGTAGGCTTGAGCGTCAGCAGGTTCAGGTAAGCCACGGCTTCCAGTTCTTCCGGGCTCAAATCCAGGGTGCGCAGCATATGGCCTTCGTCCAGTACCGGCTTGAGTTTTTCCAGCACTTCGACTTCAAATTTGGCGTCTTTATCGCCACCCTTGGCACGCTTTTGCTGACGCAGTATGGCACGCTCAACACTGTCGAGATCCGCCAGCGCCAGTTCGGTATTGATCACTTCAATATCACCGGCCGGGTCAACCTTGTTGGCCACATGAACAATATTGTCGTTCTCGAAGCAACGTACCACATGGCCGATAGCATCGGTTTCACGGATATTGGCCAGGAACTTGTTACCCAGACCTTCGCCCTTGGATGCCCCGGCAACCAGACCGGCAATGTCCACAAACTCCATGGTGGTTGGCAGGACCCGCTCAGGCTTAACGATTTCAGCCAGGGCGTCCAGACGAGCATCCGGCACTGGCACCACACCTGTGTTGGGTTCTATGGTACAGAAGGGAAAGTTTGCCGCTTCGATGCCAGCCTTGGTTAACGCATTGAATAGAGTTGACTTACCGACGTTTGGCAGACCAACGATGCCGCATTTAAAACCCATGATGTTTACCTTTCTCTCTAATTTGAGTCCGGCGCTCTCGGCCCCGGACAGGATAATGAAACAGGCGTCTAACGCCTGGATAATCTTAGACCGCTTTAAAAGAATGCAGCCTGTGCATCGCCTTGGTCATATCCTCGGCAAAGAGGATATCTGTGGCGCGAACCGCTTCATCTACCGCGGCATCTATCAGCGACTGCTCAGTACTCGGCGCCTTGCCAAGCACATAGCCGCTGACTTTATTCTTGTCTCCGGGGTGACCTATGCCAATCCGCAGACGATAAAAATTCTTGTTGTTAGCCAGCTTGGCGATGATGTCCTTGAGGCCGTTATGGCCACCGTGCCCACCACCCAGCTTGAACTTGGCCACACCCGGCGGCATGTCCAGCTCATCGTGAGCGACCAAAATCTCCTCCGGTTGAATACGGAAGAAGTTCGCCAATGCCGCCACCGATTTACCACTCAGGTTCATATAAGTGGTAGGGATCAGCAGGCGCACATCGCGGCCCTTGAGCGTGACTCTGGCGGTCAGGCCAAAATACTTGCTGTCGGCACTGAGCTGGGCACCACAACCTCTGGCCAGCTCCTGCACATACCAGGCGCCGGCATTATGGCGGGTCTGGGCATACTCGGCGCCGGGATTGGCCAGCCCGACGATAAGTTTAATCTCTGTCATCAGTCTCTATCAGTCTGTTTAATCGAGGAGAAGTCCTGTGCGGCCGGACAAGGCCAGGCAAAAAATCATCGCTCTTGAAACTCGGTCGTTACCGACTAAGCCAAGTATAAAAAGCCAATGAAAAATGCCGCATTCTTGTAAAAACGCGGCATTTTAGCACTCTCTTGCGACAATCAACAAATCGACCGGGGTTATCTCAGCCCCAGCGCATACTTGAGCACTTGTTGCTTGACCGGGGTATTGATATCCGCCAACTTGAGCCCGGCGTTACGCAGCAGTTTAAGTGGCAGCAGATCGTTACTGAAACCGGCATAGAAGAGATCCATGCCTGTCATCATCAATTGATTGTCAAACCAGCGCTGCTTTTGGAACCCTTCAAGCACTGTGGCCTTTGACCAGTCTTCGCCCTTTTCCAGCGCCTGGGTGATTGTCGCGATCAAGGCTTCGACATCTTTAAAGCCCAGGTTAACCCCCTGCCCCGCCAGCGGGTTGATGGTGTGGGCCGCGTCTCCCAAGATCACCAGGTTATCGCGATAGTATTGCTGCGCATGGCGCCGGGTCAGCGGGAAACTGCCCTTGGCCAACACTTCGAAGTGAGGATCGAGCCTATCCGGGAAGTGATTGATAATCGCCTGCTTCAGTTGGCTGTCGCTGAGCTGCATCAAACTACGAATTTGTTTGGCATCGTCATACCAAACCAAGGACGCATTTTTGCCCGGCAATGGCAGCAAGGAACGCGGCCCTTGCGGAGTAAACTGTTGCCAGGTCACATCCTGCTCATCACACTCGGTGGCGATATTGATCAACATACAGGACTGGGAATAATCCCAACCGCTAATGCCAATTCCGGCCCATTGACGCACTCTGGAGTTGGCACCATCGGCCCCCACCAGCAAGCGAGTATCGAACACCCGGCCATCGTCCAGGCTCACCTCTATGCCAGCACAGGAGCGCACCATGCGCCCGACCCGCGCCGGACAGCAGAGGATCAGATTGGGGTAATTGTCGAATTCCTGCCACAATGCCAGCTGTACCAAACGGTTTTCCACTATGTGACCCAAACGCTCGGCCTTAATCTGACTGGCATGGAAACGGGTAATGCAGCCTTCCATCTCCCAGGTTTCCAGGCCACGATAAGCCACATGGCGCATTCCGAGCAGAGTATCAAATGCCCCCAGGCGCTCGAGTAGCACCTCCGATGCCACACTGATGGCCGAGACCCTGACATCCAGAGGTTGCGAGGCATCGAAGGCCTCGGGTTCAAAGGCCTCCACCAGCGCCACTTCCAGCCCGAGTTTGGCCAACCCCAGCGCCGTCGCCGCGCCCACCATACCGCCACCTATGATGACGATATCCTTGGTCTCATGTTGTTCTGTCACTATGCCTTTCCTGCTGTCTCTCTTCTCTGCCGCCTCGGCCACAGAATTGTGTTCAATGGTAACTGTTTTGGCTTCAATCATGAGCAAATGTTGCTGCTGGCCCTCCTGAAACACCTGCTTACAAGCTGACACACGAGCCTTGGCAACCTTAGGCTAGCCTCAGAGTGTCCAAGCAGTATCTGTCATGGCCAACACCGCATTGGCGGTTATCGACATCAACAAGTGAGGATACCATGTGCAAACTTACCAACAGCCTGATAGCCGCAGCCCTTATCGTTCCGGGCGCCTTTAGCTGTGGTCATGTTCTGGCCGCCACCACAGCAGACCAGATGGAGGTGATAACTGTAACCTATCGCTCGTCGCTGAATTATGCCCTATATCAACAAATCACGGAAACCATGGCTGGCTTTCGTTTAGAGGTACTGGAGGATATCTATCTTCAGGCTCGCAGCAGCAACCAACAGATGGCTGAGCAGTTCTACCAGCAGCAGAGCATTCAGTTGGCCGACAATCGCTTACCCACACAGCTTGAAGGGGTACTACAGCCACCAGAGTAATTCTCAGCCCTGGCGTTCAAAAGCTGGTCAGCGGACTTAACAGCGGGTAAAATGGCGCGCTATTTTTTAAGTGGTTCCGAAGAGCGACGCAAAACTGATGAGTAAAAAACTCCATATTAAAACCTGGGGCTGTCAGATGAATGAGTACGACTCATCCAAGATGGCCGATCTGTTAAACGAATTTCAGGGCTACACCCTGACCGAAGAGGCTGATGAGGCAGATATTCTGCTGCTCAATACCTGTTCTATTCGTGAAAAAGCGCAGGAAAAGGTATTCCATCAGCTCGGCCGCTGGAAAACACTCAAAGACAAGAACCCTGAGCTGATCATTGGCGTGGGTGGTTGTGTGGCTTCTCAGGAAGGCAAGGCGATAAAAGAACGCGCCCAGTGCGTGGATATTATCTTCGGCCCCCAAACCCTGCACCGTCTACCAGAGATGATCAACCAGGTTCGCAGCGGCGACCAGGCAGTGATTGACGTCAGCTTCCCGGAAATCGAGAAGTTCGACCGTCTGCCCGAGCCCCGCGCCGAAGGCCCCACCGCCTTTGTCTCCATCATGGAAGGCTGCAGCAAGTACTGCTCTTTCTGCGTGGTGCCTTATACCCGCGGTGAAGAAGTCAGCCGACCACTGGATGACATCATCCTGGAAATCGCTCAACTGGCCGAGCAAGGGGTGCGTGAAGTCAACCTGCTGGGACAGAACGTTAACGCCTATCGCGGCCTGACCCATGATGACGAAATTTGCAGCTTTGCCGAGCTGCTGCGTTATGTGGCCGCCATCGACGGTATCGACCGCATCCGCTTTACCACCAGCCATCCGATAGAGTTCACCCAGGACATTATCGATGTCTATGAAGACACTCCAGAGCTGGTCAGCTTCCTGCACCTGCCGGTGCAATCGGGTTCAGACCGCATTCTGACCCAGATGAAGCGCGGCCATATGGCAATCGAGTACAAGTCAATCATTCGCCGTCTGCGCAAGGCGCGGCCGGATATTCAGATAAGTTCCGACTTTATCATCGGCTTCCCCGGCGAAACCAAAGAAGACTTTGCCGACACCATGAAGTTGATTGAAGAAGTGGGCTTCGACCACAGCTTCAGCTTTATCTACAGTGCCCGTCCCGGCACCCCGGCGGCCGACTTGCCGGATGATGTGGATATGGAAGAGAAAAAGCAGCGCCTGGCAATCCTGCAGGATAGGATTACTCAACAAGCGCAGCGCTACAGCCGCCAGATGCTGGGTACAGTGCAGCGTATTCTGGTAGAAGGCCCATCGGTCAAGAACCCCATGGAACTGCGCGGCCGCACCGAGAACAACCGGGTGGTCAACTTCGAAGGCCAGCCCAAGCACATAGGCAGCTTCGTGGACGTGGAAATCGTCGATGTCTACACCAACTCGCTGCGCGGCAAATTTATTCGCGGTGAAGATGAGATGGACTTGCGCAAGAGCCTGCGCCCCAGTGATATTCTGGCCAAGCATAACCAGGAAGACACCCTGGGCGTGACTCAGTTCACCCCGTAAGCGCCGAGACTTCCACGGCGGCCCGGCTCTTCGGACCCGGGCCGTTTTATTTTAGGCTCGATTTTCCGTTAGCATTTATGCCTTCACGCTCGTAAACTGATCAAAGATGACATCAACAGGAGTTTTTGTTTGTCTCACAAATTAACCACCATGAATCTGTATCTCGAACCGGCCGACAGCCGCCGTCTGGCGTCTCTGTGTGGTCCGTTCGATGACAATATCAAGCAGCTCGAGCGCCGGGTGGGCGTCGAGATAAGCTACCGCAACAACCATTTTCAGATTGTCGGCCAGCCACGTAACTGCCTCACCGCCAACAACCTACTGAAACAGCTCTATGTCGAAACCGCGCCGGTAAAAGGCTCGACTCCGGATCTGGAGCCCGAGCAGGTGCATATCGCCATTCAGGAAGCCATTGCCCTGGAAGCCGACGACAGCGGAGCTGAACCCAAAGAGCACTATATCAAGACCCGCAAAGGGGTGATTAAGCCGCGCAATCCCAACCAGACCCAATATGTGGCCAACATAGTGCGCCATGACATCACCTTCGGCATAGGCCCCGCCGGTACCGGCAAGACCTATCTGGCCGTGGCCGCCGCCGTGGATGCGCTGGAGCGTCAGGAGATCCGCCGCATTCTGCTGACCCGCCCGGCGGTGGAAGCCGGTGAGAAGCTGGGGTTCCTGCCCGGCGATCTGAGCCAGAAGGTAGACCCTTACCTCAGGCCTCTGTATGACGCCCTGTTTGAGATGCTCGGGTTTGAGAAGGTCGAGCGACTGATAGAACGCAATGTTATCGAGGTCGCGCCGCTGGCCTATATGCGTGGCCGCACCCTCAACGATGCCTTTATCATTCTCGATGAGAGCCAAAATACCACGGTGGAACAGATGAAGATGTTCCTCACCCGCATCGGCTTCAACTCCAAGGCGGTGATCACTGGTGACATTACCCAGATAGATCTGCCGCGCAACGCCAAGTCCGGCCTGCGCCACGCCATTGAAGTACTGAGTGAAGTGGAAGAGATCAGCTTCAACTTCTTCCAGGCTCAGGACGTGGTGCGCCACCCGGTAGTAGCCCGCATAGTGGAAGCCTATGAAGCGCACGATCAGCGCCAGCAAGCGGCCAAGGCCCAACGCGACAGCCAATATCAACTGACAGAGGCCAGCGCTCATGAGTCTTGATCTACAACTGGACCTGCAACTGGCCACAGAAGCGCAAAACCTGCCATCCCAGAGCGATTTTGAACTCTGGGCCCGTACTGCCATAGGCAATAGTATGGAGCAGGCCGAACTGACCATACGTCTGGTCAACAGCGATGAAAGCAAGCAATTGAACCGGGATTATCGCGGCAAGGATAAGCCCACCAATGTGCTGTCATTTCCGTTTGAAGCACCACCGGGAATAACCCTGCCATTACTCGGGGATCTTGTCATTTGCGCTTCAGTCGTTGAAAATGAAGCCCGTGAACAGCATAAACCGCTACAGGCGCACTGGGCACACATGGTTGTGCACGGTTGCCTGCATCTGCTAGGTTATGATCACATCGAAGATGCCGAAGCCGAAGAAATGGAGTCGCTAGAGACCCAACTAATTGAAAGCTTAGGTTTTACTGACCCATACAAGGAGCAATAATTGCCAGGGTTCCCCCCTGTCATGAAGAACACTATGAGTGACGATATCCCCCCGAGTACCAGCGCCCATAAGAAAAGCTGGTTTGACCGAGTAAGCCAGTTATTCCAGGGCGAGCCTCAAAATCGCGAAGATCTGGTAGAAGTGATCCACGATGCCGAGCAGCGTGAGCTCATCACAGAAGATACCCGCGAGATGATAAAAGGTGTTTTAGAGGTATCCGATTTGCGCGTCAGGGACATAATGATCCCCAGGGCGCAGATTGTCGCCATCCAATTCAATGACTCTGTTGAGGAACTGCTCAACACTGTCATCAACTCTGCTCATTCCCGCTTTCCAGTGGTCAATGAAGACAAAGACCATATCGAAGGCATACTGCTGGCCAAAGATCTGCTGAAGTACGGCTTCAACAATAGTGAAGAGCCTTTTTCTTTAGAAAAAGTGATCCGCCCGGCCGTTGTGGTGCCCGAGAGCAAGAGAGTGGATGTGCTGCTCAAAGAGTTCCGTTCCCAACGCTACCATATGGCGATTGTGGTCGATGAATACGGTGGTGTTTCCGGCCTGGTCACCATTGAAGATATTCTCGAAGAGATTGTCGGCGATATCGAAGATGAGTTCGATCACGACAACAGCGACGAGTCTGAAATCCGTAAAGCCGGTAACCGGGTTTACATGGTCAAGGCACTGACCGAGATTGAAGATTTCAACGAAACCTTCAACACCCATTTCAGTGATGAAGAGTTCGACACAGTCGGCGGCCTGGTGTCTCACGCCTTCGGTCACCTGCCGGAGCGCAACGAGAAGATCGTCATCGATGGCATTGAATTTAAAGTGATCAGTGCCGATACCCGCCGTTTATTGCAACTCAGGGTAAAACTGCCCGATCCCAACGACACTGAAGATAGTAACGACCAGTGAAGTCCACATTAGCGGCGCTTAAACGCCATCCCAAGCTGCGTCTGGTACTGGCCTTTTTGGCCGGTGCCAGTACGGCACTTTCCTTTGCCCCCTACGATCTCTGGCCCATCTACCCGCTGGCGCTGGCCTTTGGCCTTTGGCACAGTGACAAGCTTTCCCCCAAGGCCAGTTTTGGCTATTGGCTCAGCTTTGGCTTTGGCGCCTTCGCCTTCGGGATCAGCTGGGTGCATGTCAGCATGGATAGATTCGGTGGCTTGCCGCTGCTTGTTTCCATGGGCCTGATGGCCCTGTTGGCACTCTATCTGGCCTTGTATCCGGCGCTGGCCGGTGCCCTGCTGGCAAGGCTGGCGCCCAAGCGCCATAACTGGCAACTGCTGGGGCTGTTTCCAGCTCTCTGGACCCTGTGCGAATGGCTGCGGGGCTGGGTGCTCACCGGTTTTCCCTGGCTCTGGGGCGGCTATAGCCAAACCTCGGGCCCCTTGAAGCCACTGGCCTCAATGATAGGCACCCTGGGACTCAGTTTTGTGGTAGCGCTGCTGGCTGCAAGCCTGGTGCTGCTACTCAAACGCCGCTGGCTCAGCCTGGTGGTAAGCTCGGCGCTACTGACCCTGCTCGTATGGCAGGCGCCGCGATTTTCAACGGTTGAGCGCACTGGCGAGACCCTCAGCGTGGCGTTGGTGCAGGGCAATATTCCTCAGAGCATGAAGTGGCAGCCGGAAGCTCTCTGGCCGACTATGCTCAAGTATATGGATCTCTCCCGCCCGCATCTGGACAGAGACTTGGTGATCTGGCCCGAGGCAGCAATACCGGCCCCCGAAAGCATGGTGGCCGAGTTTCTCGACAACGCCAACAAAGTTGCCAATCTGCGGGATGCCGCCATCATCACAGGTATCATCAGCCAGCGAAATGGCGACTTCTACAACTCGTTGATCGTGCTGGGAAATCATCATCAGAAACAGCAACAAAACGCCGACTATAGCGCAGCTGGTGATAATCAGTTCCGTAAGCATCACCTGCTGCCCATAGGCGAGTTTGTGCCCATGGAGTCGCTGCTGCGGCCCCTGGCCCCCTTCTTCAACCTGCCCATGTCCTCGTTTGCCAGAGGCAGTTATCAGCAAAATAATCTGACGGCCCTGGGTCATACCCTGGCACCGGCAATCTGCTATGAAATCGCTTTCCCCGAGCAGCTCAGGGCCAACGTCGCCGAGGATACCCAGGTGTTGCTGACCGTCTCCAACGATGCCTGGTTTGGTGAATCCAATGGCCCACTGCAACACATGGAGATAGCCCAGATGCGCTCGGCCGAATTGGGCCGACCTCTGCTGCGGGCCACCAACAATGGCGTCACCGCCGTGGTGGATGAATTTGGCAATATCAGTGCCAAACTGCCGCAGTTTGTAGAAGGTGTACTCACCGCTGAAGTGCCGCTGGTCGAGGGCCAGACTCTGTTCAGCCGAATCGGTCAATGGCCGGTACTGGGGCTGAGTGGCTTGCTGCTGCTTTTGGGACTGTTGTATTGCCCCAAGTGGCGAAAGAGCAATAAAAGCTAAAGCCAATTCATTGATTTTTATCTAATTGATAAAATATTAATGGATACATAAGTATTTCTTAAGACTGCTTTTCTAGGCTCTGGATACTGGTTAACAGATCCGGAGTATCTCTATGGTCAAGCAGTTTCCCCTGTCTGTCCTGGAAAAGGACGTCCCAAGCTCTGCCAACCCACCTCATGTGCTTCCCGAGTGTCGCCTGTTCCATGAGCAGGCAGAGGGCCGCACTGAGGTCGAAGACTATATCGCCGCCAAGTATTTTCAGGTGCATGGTGCCAAGCTCAAGGAATTTTTGCCTTTCTTACTGCAGCTGAGCATGAAGGGGCAGCCTCAGGGTGCCTTCGGCCTCAGAGCCGGTTGCTACTACCCCTTGTTTCTGGAGCAATACCTAGAAGCCCCCATAGAGCAACAGGTGGCGCTGCTGGCCAAACGCCCGGTGGACAGGGCTTCCTTGGTAGAGGTGGGCAATCTGGCACTCACCAACAAGAGTTCAGGGCCACTGCTGCTGGTACTGCTTGCCGCCACGCTGGCCAGAGCCGGTTTTGAGTATATGGTCTTTACCGTCACAGAGCAGGTAGAGGCGCTGATGCGACTACTGGGCTTTTCACCCATGTTGCTCTGCAGCGCCGATCCAAAGCGACTGGAAGGTGACAGCGCCATCTGGGGCAATTACTACCGCAACAACCCCAGAGTCATGATTGGCGATCTGCGCCTCGCCCAAGAGGTGATAGACGCCAGCCCCCGCTTGAGACGACTGGCACAAAGGCACGAATTGGATATCAACACCATGGCGGCCGAATTGGCTTATGCCAGGACCCGGGAGCCAAACCTATGACTCCATCGCCCCCATTAAGCCAAGCCAATACCTCTGAGTCGGGCATCGGAACCAACCTTGATTGGGATGTTCTAGGCAAACTCAACGGCGAAGATCAGGCCATTGCCCTTAGCGATGCTGGGCGGCAACTCAGCTACCTTGAACTGAAAACAGAAATCCGCCGCTACAGTGATTTCCTCAAACGCCTGAATATCCGCAGCCTGGCACTGCATGCCGGCAACAGTGTGCAGTGGGCGATACTGGATCTCGCCTGCCAACAGGCGGGAGTTCTTTGCCTGCCCTTGCCGCTGTTTTTCTCCCAAGAGCAGTTGGCAAACTGCCTGGAACAAACCTCGGTTGAGCTGGTGCTCGGCGAAAGCCCACAAATTCAGCCTTGTTTGCCAAAGGGCTTCGCGCCTTACCAAGGTCTCAGTGAACTGGGCTGCAATCTATACGGCTGGCAACTATACCGCAGGCAATTATACGGCAGACAGTTATATGACGAGCGGCTATCTGACGGACAGCTCTGCGACGGGCATCCGGGCCAACAGAGCACTTGCGCCGAGAAAATGGCGGCTTTTCCACAAGTCCCTCAGGGCACAGCCAAAATTACCTTTACCTCAGGCTCTACCGGTAACCCCAAGGGGGTGTGTCTCAGCAGCGAGCATCAATGGCGGGTGGCCGAATCACTTGCCACAGTCACGGCCCTGCCCAGCCCCAGGCATCTTTGTCTGTTGCCCTTGAGCACCTTGCTGGAAAACATCGCCGGTATCTACAGCCCCTTGCTGTGCGGCGGCACTGTGCTGCTGCCCTCGGATAAAGCGCGCGGCATGCATGGCAGCTCAAGACTCGACAGCCGGGCGCTGCTGCAAACCATAAGCCAAGCGCAGCCAAGCAGCATGATCCTCATTCCTCAGTTACTGACACTGCTGGTCGGTGCCTGCGAGCAAGGTTGGCAAGCGCCAAACTCACTGCGCTTTGTCGCCGTCGGTGGCGGCAAGGTCGCCCCCGAGTTGCTGCTGCGGGCCAGGGAGCTTGGATTGCCGGTTTATGAAGGTTACGGCCTGTCGGAATGCGGCTCTGTCGTGGCGCTCAACACCCCGGATAAAGACACTCCCGGCTTTGCCGGCACTGTATTGCCTCACTGCAAAGTCACCATTCGCGGCGGCGAAATCCATGTCGGCGGCGCCAGTCACCTGGGGTATCTCGGCCAACCCGAGACTTGGGGTCAGGGAGAAATCGCTACCGGCGACCTTGGCCAACTCGATAAAGGTGTGCTCACCATTAGCGGGCGCCGCAAGCATCTGCTTATCAGCTCCTTTGGCCGCAATATCAGCCCTGAGTGGGTGGAGTCGGCGCTGATGGCCAGACCGCTGCTGAGTCAGTGTATGGTCCTTGGCGACACCAAGCCCTGGCTCAGCGCGCTACTGTGCGCTCCGCTCCAAGTCAGCAATGAGCAGCTCCAGGCCTGGCTGGATGCGGTCAATGCCACATTGCCCGACTACGCCAGGATCAAACGCTGGATAAGACTGAATGAAACCGAGCTCAAGCCTCACACCACCGCCAATGGCAGGGTCAAGCGCGCCTCACTGCTGAGCGCCCTGGCCGCTCAAATAGAACAGCTCTATCTATCCGAAACCCCATATCTTGAGGGAACCTTATAATGAATTTCTACGACCAATTACAACAAGCAACCCAGAGCGGACGCGAGTATCTGCTGGCCAGTCCCATCATAGGCAAATGCCTGCAAGGAGAGATAAGCCTGGAGGACTATGTCGCCTTCCTGCACCAGGCCTATCACCATGTGAAGCACACTTCGCCGCTGCTCATGGCCACAGGCGCCAGACTGCCGGAAAGCAAGGAATGGCTCAGGGTGGCGGTGGCCGAGTATATCGAAGAGGAGCAAGGCCACCAGGAGTGGATCCTCAATGACATAGCCGCCTGCGGTTTTGACAAGGAAAAGGCCAGACGCAGCACGCCGCTTTTTGCCACCGAACTCATGGTGGCTTACGCCTACGACATGGTGAATCGGGTAAGTCCACTGGGCTTTTTCGGCATGGTCAATGTACTGGAAGGCACCAGCATTAATCTGGCGTTGCTGGCGGCCGAGAAAGTGCAATCACGCCTGGGGCTGCCGGATTCGGCCTTCAGTTATCTCAAGTCTCACGGCGAGCTGGACAAGCAACATATCCATTTCTTTGAGGGGCTGATGAACCGGATTGAGGATCCCGAAGAGCAAGCCTTGATCATTCACGCCGCCAACAACTTCTACCGCCTCTACGGCAACATCTTCCGCGAGCTGGCACCGGCCCAGGCCTTGGCGCTGGCCTCCTAAAAACGGTGATCAATATGGAACTCAAGCATCTGAATGTCATCATCACCGGCGCCAGTGGCGGCATCGGCAGCGCCATCGCCAGGGCGCTGGCCGCCAAAGGCGCCAGACTGCTGCTCTGCGGCCGGGATCAAGCCAAGCTCGATGCCCTGAAACAGAGCCTTGCCGGGGAACATCACACCTTAAGCGCCGATCTGACCAGCAGTGGCGGTCAGTGTCAGCTGCGCCAAGCCGCCGGGGTGTTCAGCCCCAAGGTGTTAATCAACTGCCTCGGGGTCAATCAACTCAGCATGCTGGAAGCCAGCGACACCTGTGATACCCGCGCCATGATGGCGGTGAACCTGGAGGCGCCCATCAACTGTTGCCGCACCCTGCTGCCCTTGCTCAAACGTCAGTCCGAGGCCGCCATCATCAATGTCGGTTCCATTCTCGGCAGCATAGGCTACCCGGGTTCCAGTCTTTACTGCGCCAGCAAGTTTGGCCTCAGGGGTTTTACCGAAGCACTGGAACGGGAGTTGGCCGACAGCAAGATTAAGGTACTCTATTTCGCCCCCAGAGCCACGGATACCGAACTCAACACAGAATCGATGCGCCAGCTCAATTCGGCGCTCGGCAACCGTCAGGACAGCCCTGAGTGGGTGGCCGACATCCTCTGCCGCGATCTGGCCGATAATCGCCGGGGCCGCCGTTTTATCGGTTGGCCGGAAAAGCTGTTTGTGCGGATAAACGCCCTGCTGCCCGGCCTGGTTAACAATGATACCCGCAAGAAACTGCCACTTGTCCGCCAGTTTTGCCAAAGGGCCATGCCAATACAAGACACGGCCAACCCCATCACCGAAGGAGAGAAACATGAAGCCATTTAAACTCTTGTGCCTGAGCGCAGCGCTGCTGGTGAGTCCTTCGCTCTGGGCCGATGACGCAAGCGATCTGGCCGTCAAACAGCTGCAACACGACTGGGCCATCAACAACTATCAACTCAGCGGCGACGAGCAGGAAAAAGCCTTCGTTAAACTGCTAAAGCTGGCAGATGAGTCGGTGCAGTCCCACCCCCAAAGTACGGGCGTGCGCATCTGGCACGGGATAATCAACTCTACCTATGCCGGGGTCAGCGGCGGCCTCGGTGCCCTCAAATATGCCAAGCGGGCTCGCAGTGATTTCGAGCAGGCGCTTAAGCAAGATCCCACCGCGCTCAAGGGCTCGGCCTATACCAGTCTTGGGGTGCTTTACTACAAGGTGCCCGGCTGGCCGCTAGGCTTTGGGGACGATGACAAGGCCGAGGAGTTACTGAAACAAGCGTTGGAGCTCAACCCCGATGGTATAGACAGCAACTACTTTTACGGCGACTTCCTGTTGGAAGAGGACAGGTATGACGAAGCCCTGCCTTTCCTGCAAAAAGCGCTCGAAGCCGCCCCAAGGCCGGGGCGCGAGCTGGCAGATGCGGGTCGCAAGCAGGAAATCAAGGCCGCACTAGCCAAAATCGCCGCCTATCGCGATAACAGTTGATCAAAACCCGTGTTGAGAAACGGCACATCTGCAGCCAAAACCTGTCAGTCTCAGTTTCAAACGGCATCAACAATATAGAAAACGCAGGCCGAAGCCTGCGTTTTTATTTCTGTGCGTTTAAGGGCTTTCCCTTGAGCTCCAAGCCATTGAAAGCCGGAACATCTATGACTCAGGGCGCCAGCGCTTCACGGGTAAATTCCGAGTGGTCACACTCGGGGCAGTCTGGAATGATGCCTGGGAACTCAAAGTCCATCTCATGGCCGCAGTTGCTGCAGACCATCTTGCCCTGACTGACGATATCGCCGCTCTGATAATAGCCATGATGTTTGAACTCATGGGCCAGTTCGTGCCACTCCACCTGGCTACGGTCACTGATTTCGCCCAGCCAGTGCCAGAGGGTGTTTTCCAGTGTCAGCATAGTGGGGCTGTAACTGATGTCATCTTCCGTTTGGCTCTGGATATAGCTGGCGATATCCCGCTTAAGGAATTCCTCGACCAGAGACAGCTCGGCCTCACCGGCTTGCTGCTTGATAGCCAAATACTCTTTCCCTTCCTTGATAGAGTTAAATAAGCTCTTAACTGTCAATGAGTTATCTTGGTTATACTGTTGTTTGACTCTGTCAATCAAGGCCTGATACAGCGCCAGTAACTCCGTACTTCTCTCACTCATGGCCAATACTCCTTTAAGACGAACCTTTCTTAATGACTCACTTCTGGTTTATTCTATGCAGATCTAAACGGCGCAGTATAGCGCGCATGTCAAAATAATGGGCGGCATTGCCGAAAAACCTGATGCAAGAGCAATATAATCCCTCAGAAATCGAAGCCAAAGTGCAAACGCACTGGGCAGAAAAGAAAACTTTTGAAGTCACCGAAGATCCGAGTAAAGAGAAGTTCTACTGCCTCTCTATGTTCCCCTATCCTTCAGGTCGGCTGCATATGGGACACGTGCGTAACTACACCATAGGTGACGTAGTTTCCCGTTTCCAGCGTCTGCAGGGTAAAAATGTGCTTCAGCCCATCGGCTGGGATGCCTTCGGTCTACCGGCAGAAAATGCCGCGATCAAGAACGCCACTGCGCCGGCGCCTTGGACCTATGAAAACATAGATTACATGAAGAACCAGCTGAAAATGCTGGGTTTTGGCTACGACTGGAGCCGTGAAATTGCCACCTGTACCCCGGAATACTATCGCTGGGAACAGTGGTTCTTCACCAAACTGTATGAAAAAGGCTTGGTGTACAAGAAGACCTCTTCGGTCAACTGGTGCCCCAATGACCAGACAGTACTGGCCAACGAGCAGGTTATCGATGGTTGCTGCTGGCGCTGCGACACTGTGGTGGAGCAAAAAGAGATCCCTCAGTGGTTTATCAAGATCACTCAGTACGCCGAAGAGCTGCTGAACGATATCGATACCCTCGAAGGTTGGCCTGAGCAGGTCAAGACCATGCAGCGTAACTGGATTGGTCGCTCCGAAGGGGTCGAGATGACCTTCAAGGTGGCCGGTTCTGACGATAGCTTCGACATCTACACCACACGTCCGGATACCGTGATGGGCGTGACCTATGTGGCCATTGCCGCCGGTCACCCGCTGGCCGAGAAAGCCGCCGCCAACAACCCGGCGCTGGCAGCCTTTGTTGAAGAGTGCAAGCAGAGCACCGCCTCCGAGGCCGAGCTGGCCACTATGGAGAAGAAAGGTGTCGATACCGGCCTCAAGGCAATCCACCCGCTGACAGGTGAAGAAGTCCCGGTTTGGGCCGCCAACTTTGTCCTGATGAACTATGGTACCGGCGCCGTAATGTCGGTTCCCGGCCACGACCAGCGTGACTATGAGTTCGCCACCAAGTATGGCCTGGCTATCAAAGGTGTGATTAAGCCTGCCGATGGCGAGCTGGATATCTCTGAAGCCGCTTACACTGAAAAAGGCATACTGTTCAACTCAGGTGAGTTCGATGGTCTGGACTTTGAAGCCGCCTTCAACGCCATCGCCGACAAGCTGAGTGCCGAAGGCAAAGGCAAGCGCCAGGTTAATTTCCGCCTGCGCGACTGGGGCGTCAGCCGCCAGCGCTACTGGGGCGCACCTATCCCTATGGTGACTCTGGAAGACGGCACTGTGATGCCTACGCCTGAAGAACAACTGCCGGTCATTCTGCCGGAAGATGTGGTCATGGATGGGGTCCAGAGCCCAATCAAGGCCGACAAAGAGTGGGCCAAGACCACAGTCAACGGCCAAAATGCCCTGCGCGAAACCGACACCTTCGACACCTTTATGGAGTCCAGCTGGTACTATGCCCGCTACTGCTCGCCCAAGGCAGATCAGATGCTGGATCCAGCCAAGGCTGACTACTGGCTGCCGGTAGATCAATACATAGGCGGTATCGAACACGCCTGTATGCACCTGTTGTACTTCCGTTTCTTCCACAAACTGTTGCGTGATGCCGGTTTGGTTAACTCCAATGAGCCTGCCAAGCGTCTGTTGACTCAAGGCATGGTACTGGCCGATGCCTTCTACTACAGCAACGAGAAAGGCGCCCGCGTTTGGGTATCGCCATTGGAAGTGACCGTGGTTGAGAAAGACGACAAGGGTCGGATCCTCAAGGCGGTGGACAGCGAAGGCCATGAGCTGACTTACACCGGCATGAGCAAGATGTCCAAGTCGAAGAACAACGGCATCGACCCGCAAGTGATGGTAGAGAAGTACGGCGCCGATACTGTGCGACTGTTCATGATGTTTGCTGCACCACCGGAGCTGACACTGGAATGGCAGGAGTCAGGCGTGGAAGGTGCCCACCGCTTTATCAAGCGTCTGTGGAAACTGGCCCACGACCATATATCCAAGGGCGCGGCTCCAGCGCTGGATATAACGGCACTGACCGGAGAGCAAAAAACGCTGCGCCGCGAACTGCATAAGACCATCGCCAAGGTGACCGATGATATCGGCCGCCGTCAGATGTTCAACACCGCCATTGCTGCTGTGATGGAACTGATGAATGCGCTGCAAAAGGCTCCACAGGAAACCGAGCAGGACAGAGCCCTGATGGCCGAAGCCCTGTCGGCCATTGTGCGTCTCTTGTACCCCATCACCCCGCACCTGAGCTTCAACCTGTGGCAGGAGCTGGGCATGGAAGGCGATATCGAGTCAGCCAGCTGGCCTGAAACCGACGAATCCGCACTGGTCGAAGACAGCAAGCTTATCGTGGTGCAGGTCAACGGTAAGCTCAGAGCCAAGATCACTGTGGCGGCCGATGCTGCCAAGGAAGAGGTCGAAGCCCTGGGTCTGGCCGATGAACAGGTGATGAAGCACACCGAAGGCAAGACCATCCGCAAGGTGATCTATGTTCCCGGCAAACTGCTGAACATAGTCGCCAACTGAGAAAAAACAGGACATCCATGCTGAAACTATCTTTAAGCGTGAAGCAGTTGATGTTCGCCCTGCTGGCACTGGTTGTTATGACCAGTGCCGGTTGCGGCTTTCAACTCCAGGGAAGTTATTCCATTCCGCCCGAGCTCAGCAAGCTGAGCCTGGAGAGCAGCGACAAATACAGCGAGCTGAGCCGCCTGGTGCGTGAACGTCTGCGTCTCAACAATGTCGGCATAGAGGAACCCGCCAAGGGCATTCCCCGGCTGGTGCTGCTGAGCGACACTCTGGAGCGTTCAACCTTGTCGCTCTACCCCACAGGCAACGTCGCCGAATATGAACTCATCTACCATGTGCGTTTTGCCGTGTCTCTGCCGGGCAAGGAAGCACAGCCTTTCGATGTGGAAATCCGCCGCGATTATCTCGACGACCCCCGCACCGCCTTGGCCAAGAGCCGCGAGATGGAGTTGCTGGTCAAAGAGATGCGCATTCAGGCCGCCGATAACATCATCCAGACTCTGGCCGCCATTGAGGTGAACTGATGCGGGTCTATCCGGATCAGTTACACCGGCAGTTATCGCCGCTGAAATCCTGCTATCTGCTGCTGGGCGACGATCCCTATCTGCTGGACAGCAGCAAGCGGCAAATCCTGGCTGCCGCCCGCAGCCAAGGCTTTGAAGAAAGGTTGCAACTGACTCAGGAAGCCAACTTCAACTGGCAGGATCTCGCCAACGAATGGCACGCCATGAGCCTGTTTGCCAGTCGCAGGATCATAGAACTCAACCTGCCCCAGGCCAAGCCGGGCGCCGATGGCGGCGCCATGCTGCAAAGCCTTATCGCCGAACAAAACCCGGATATTTTGCTTATCATCGACGGCCCCAAGCTTGGCCGCGATCAGCAAAACAGCAAGTGGTTCAAGGCCCTGGACAGTCAAGGTCTTTATGTTCCTTGCGCTACCCCCGAAGGGGCTCAGTTCCAGCGCTGGCTCGACGGCCGTATTCAATACTATCGGCTCAATCTCAAAAACGATGCCAGAGCCATGCTGTATGCCCTCTACGAAGGCAATCTGCTGGCGGCCGATCAGGCGATGCAACTGCTGCAACTGCTGGCCGGTGCCCGTCCTGTGGACAGCGAAGAGCTGAGCCGCTACTTCGAAGATCAATCCCGCTTCAGCGTGTTCCAATTGACCGATGCCCTGCTGGCCAATCAGCAGGATAAGGCCCAGCATATCCTCGCCCAGCTCAAGGCCGAAGAAACCGCCATGCCCATTATCCATTGGGCGCTGCAAAAGGAGCTGACCTTGCTGCTGACGCTGCAATCGGCCCGCAGTCAGGGCGAGAGCCTCAATAGCCTATTCGGCAAGCATAGAATTTGGGACAAGCGCAAGCCGCTCTATCAGGGCGCCCTCACCCGGCTGAGCCTGGAAGCCATAGAGTCCATGCTGGCTATCGCCTCCAAACTGGAGCTGGCACTGAAACAGCAAGGCCAGGAAAACTGGACCGGCCTATCCCATCTGTGTTTGCTGTTCGATCCCAAGGCGGCGCGCCACCTTGGCCATATTGAGTTCGACTGAGGAGACAGGATGCGTATCGGGCTGATGGGCGGAACTTTCGACCCTGTTCATTATGGTCACCTCAAACCCGCGGCCGAAGTCAAAGCCCGGCTAGAGCTGGATAAGCTCTGGTTGCTGCCGAACCATATTCCGCCGCACAAGGCCAAGGCCACCGCCAGCAGCGAGCAGCGCCTGGCCATGCTTAAACTGGCCTGCGACGAGTTCCCCGATATGGACATTTGCGATATCGAGCTCAAGCGCAATGCCCCCTCCTACAGTGTCGCGACGCTGGAAGCGCTGCAGCAGGCTTTCCCTGGCGCCGAATTTCAATTCATCATGGGTACAGATTCCTTGCTGTCGCTGCCGAGCTGGCATCAATGGCAGCGGCTGTTTTCCCTGTGTAACCTGGTGGTTTGCCAGCGCCCGGACTGGCACCTGCCAAAGGACGCCGAAATCCAAACCGAACTGGCCCAAAGAGGCTGCTCGGTCGCCCAAGCCTTGGCGGCAAGAGCCTGTGACGATGCAAACGGCAATGACAGTAAGCATGACATTGAAAATGCGCAATACGGCAAAATCATCAGCCTCACGGTCGAGCCGCAGCCCTTCTCCTCCACGGCCATTCGCCGCGCCATCGCCGCCGGTGACATTAATGCCTGCCGCGCCACCATGCCCAAAGCCGTGCTCGAATATATAGTTGCAAACCGTCTCTATCTTGGCGGTTAACTGCGGTGGGTGGGCGATAAATGCTATGGGACTTGCCCGCCAGCGCTGATATACTACTGCGCTTGATCAAAAACATGAGAGGATCTTCAGCGTGCAAGGCACAGAACTGAAACAATTTGTTGTCGACAAGGTCGATGATCTCAAGGCACGGGACATAGTGGTGCTGGATGTCAGCAAAAAGTCCAACGTGACCGACTTTATGGTTATCTGCTCAGGCACATCCAAGACCCATGTTCGCGCCATTGCTGAAAATGTGGTTGCCGAAGCCAAACAAGCCGGTATGCAACCTCAGGGCGTAGAAGGCCGCGACAGCAGCGACTGGGTTCTGGTGGATCTAGGTGATGTGATTCTGCATGTGATGCAGGAGCAAACCCGCGAACATTACCAGTTGGAAAAACTCTGGTCTGACGCCAACGCCTGATGAAACTGCAACTCGTCGCCGTAGGCACCAAAATGCCGGACTGGGTCAGCAAGGGTTTCGCCGAGTACCAGCGCCGCTTCCCCAGGGACATGGCGCTGGAGCTGGTTGAAATCCCCGCCGGTAAGCGGGGCAAGAATGCCGATATCGCCCGTATTCTGCAAAAAGAGGGCGAAGCCATGTTGGCCGCGATCCCCAAGGGCAACCATATCGTCACTCTGGATCTGCCGGGCAGGAACTGGACGACTCCGGAACTCGCCTCTGCCATGGAGAAATGGCAACTCGATGGCCGGGATGTCAGCCTGCTGATAGGCGGCCCGGAAGGCCTGGCTCCCGCCTGTAAACAGGCCGCCAGCCAAAGCTGGTGTCTGTCGGCCCTGACCCTGCCCCACCCCTTGGTAAGAGTCGTGGTGGCCGAGAGTCTGTACCGGGCCTGGAGCATCAACAACAATCATCCCTACCACAGGGAATAAGGCACCCAAGAGCCACTTGCATTAGCTGACTTTGCATTAACTGTTTGAGCCGGAGAGAATCCATTGCCGCGTAGAAAGCGAATAACCATGCATGATCACGCCGCCGAGGCGGCACTGTTCAAACGCCGGGCGCTGTTTACCTTTGTCTGCGTGGTCGCTTTGCTTAGCCTGTTGCTCGGCAACCTCTACTATCTGCAGGTGGTCTCTTTCAAAGACTACGAAACCCGCTCCAATGATAACCGTATCCGAGTGGTGCCGCTGGCGCCCAGCCGCGGCCTGATCTATGACCGCAACGGCAAGCTGCTGGCAGAAAACCTGCCCTTCTACACTCTGGAGGTGATCCCAGAGAAGGTGAAGAATATGCAGCAGACGCTGGATGAACTCTCTACCGTTATCGACCTCAGTCAGGATGAGCGCGACAGCTTCACCGAGTCACTGAAATATCACCGCCGCTTCAAGCCCTTACCGCTTAAGACCCGGCTGACGGAAGACGAAGTAGCCCTGTTCAGCGTCAATCAACACAGGTTTGATGGTTTCTATATCGATGCCGGTCTCAAACGTCACTATCCCTACAGCAGCCTGCTGACCCATGTGCTCGGCTATGTCGGTAAAATCAACTCCAGGGACAGAGACGCGCTGGAACGCTCAGGTGACTGGAAAAACTATGCAGCCACCAAGGACATAGGCAAACAGGGGATAGAAAAGTTCTATGAGAGCCTACTCCACGGCGTACCCGGACATCTGGAGGAAGAGGTCAACAACCTAGGGCGCAGTGTCCGCACTCTCAAGGTGACCCAGCCAGAGCCAGGACAGGATATCTACCTGACACTGGATCTGCAGCTGCAGCAAAAGGCCACCGAACTCTTGAATGGCCGCCGCGGCTCAATCGTGGCGATAGACCCAAGAGACGGCGGTATTCTGGCCATGGTCTCCAGCCCCAGCTATGACCCAAACCAGTTTGTGCACGGGATCAGTTCCAAGGCTTACAGCGAACTGCTCAACAGCCGTTCTCGCCCCCTGATTAACCGCGCAACCCAAGGGCAATATGCTCCTGCCTCCACGGTCAAGCCGCATCTGGCGCTCCTGGGGCTGGAAGATCAAACCATTAGCGAGAAGACCCGCATCTGGGATCCCGGCTTCTGGCAGATCCCAGGGGTCGACCGTAAATATCGCGACTGGAAACGCTGGGGCCACGGCTGGGTGGATGTCTATGACTCCATAGTTCACTCCTGCGATACCTTCTACTACGACATGGCCTACAAGGTGGGCATCGACAAGATTTCCGGCTTTATGGATCAATTCGGCTTCGGTCAAAATACCGGGGTGGATATCTTCGAAGAGTCTGCCGGGGTAATGCCATCGAGGGATTGGAAACGCCTCAAGTACAACCAACCCTGGTACATAGGCGACACCATCTCGGTCGGGATTGGTCAGGGTTACTGGACCACCACGCCGTTGCAGTTGGCCAATGCCACGGCCATTTTGGCCAACCGCGGCAAGCGTTTTACCCCGCACCTGCTCAAGGCCATCAAGGACAACACCGCCCGCATCGAGACGCCGGTGGATGAAAGACCGCCGATAGTGCTGAAAAATGCCCACAACTGGGAGGTCATCAACGAGGCGATGCGCCGCACCGCGCAGAAGAGTCGCTTCACCGATGCCAGTTATACCGCGGCGATGAAGACAGGTACCGCCCAGGTATTCAGCGTTGCCGAAGATGAGAAATATGATGCGGATTCCATAGACGAGCATCTGCGTGACAATGCGCTGGTTATCGCCTATGCCCCCTATGAGGATCCGAAAATTGTACTGGCCGTGGTACTGGAAAACGCCGGTTGGGGTGGCGCCAACGCCGGACCGGTTGCCCGGGCCATGCTGGACGAATATCTGCTACGGGATACCTGGGAGTTGAAACATGAGCCACAGCCGTAAACCCAATTTCTGGCAGCGGATACATATCGATCTGCCGCTGCTGCTCGGCATCCTGGGCCTAATGGGCTTTGGCCTGTTCGTCATCTATTCTGCCAGCGGCGAAGACCTGGCCATGATGGAGCGTCAGCTATTCCGTATGGGGCTGTCCCTTGGGCTGATGCTGTTTATCGCCCAGATTAACCCCGAGGTGTTTCGCCGCTGGGCTCTGCCCATCTATCTTGCCGGGGTCGCGCTGCTGCTGGGAGTGCATTTCTTCGGTGAGATCAATAAGGGCGCCCAACGCTGGCTCAACTTGGGCTTTATGGAGTTTCAGCCATCTGAACTGATGAAACTGGCCTTCCCGATCACCATGGCCTGGTTTATCTCCAAGTTTCCCTTGCCGCCGAAGAAGCGTTATCTGGCCGGCGCCGGGGTGATTTTGTTGATCCCCACCCTGCTTATCGCCAAACAACCGGATCTCGGTACCTCTATTCTGGTGGCGGCCTCGGGGATCTTTGTACTGTTTCTCTCCGGCATGAGCTGGGCCATTGTCGGTGGTTTTATCGCCGCTGTGTTGGCGCTGCTGCCGATTCTGTGGTTCTTTTTGATGCACGACTACCAGCGCAACCGGGTGATGACCCTGCTGGATCCCGAGGCCGATCCACTCGGTACCGGTTACCACATCATTCAGTCCAAGATTGCCATAGGTTCAGGCGGACTCTGGGGCAAGGGCTGGCTCGATGGCACTCAATCGCAACTGGAGTTTTTGCCGGAGCGCCACACCGACTTTATCTTCGCCGTGATCGGCGAGGAGTTTGGCCTTATCGGCAGTCTGCTACTGTTGGCGCTTTATCTCTATGTGATCGGCCGCGGCCTGGTGATCGCCTCTAGGGCCCAAACCAGCTTTGCTCGCTTGCTGGCCGGCTCGCTGACCCTCACCTTCTTCGTCTATGTGTTTGTAAATATCGGTATGGTATCCGGTATTTTACCCGTGGTGGGAGTCCCGCTGCCGCTGATAAGTTATGGCGGCACCTCTATGCTGACATTGATGGCGGCTTTTGGCATTCTAATGAGCATTCACACCCATAGACGCTTCATCGACAGATAGGAACGCCTTAGATGCCGACATTCAAAAAGCTGCTTATCCCTATTGGCTTGCTGCTGAGTCTCAACCTCAGCGCCTGTGCCACCGCCGAGGTGCCCGCTTCCGAACAGCTCAAGCAGGATTTTATCAAACAGCAACAGAGCCAAGGCTTTAGCCAGGAGGAAGTGGAAAGCTTCCTCGCCTCGGCCCAAAAAAACCAGGCGGTATTGGACGCCATCTCCAGCCCTTGGGAGGCCAAACCCTGGCATCAGTACTACCCCATTTTTCTGACCGAAAAGCGCCTCGAAGCCGGGCTGAGTTTCTGGCAACAGCACGAACAGACCATAGCGCGCGCCGCCAAGACCTATGGCGTGGATCCGCAAATCATAGTCGCCATTATCGGTATTGAAACCTTCTACGGCGGTTATATGGGCAAGTACCCGGTAATCGATGCCCTCTATACCTTAGGGTTCTACTACCCGCCACGGGCGACTTTCTTTCGCGGCGAGTTTGCCAAGCTGATGACGCTGCTTAAAGAGGAGCAGCTCGATAAGGAAACGCTCCTGGGCTCCTATGCCGGCGCCATGGGCTATGGCCAGTTTATTCCCTCAAGCTATCTGGCCTACGCCGTCGACTTTAATGGTGACGGCAAGCGGGATCTGCTGGGCAGTGTCGACGATGCCATAGGCTCAGTAGCCAACTATTTTCACCGTCACGGCTGGAAAGCTGGTGAGCCGGTGGCGCTGGAACTGAGCACCACGGCCACGCCCAAGGCCAAGGTCTGGAAGGGAGAAAAGCTCAATTACCAAGTGGCCGATATCCTCTCCCCCGAGGTGGCACTGAAGGAAAATCGGGATCTGGATGCCAGCCAAAAAGCGCTGCTTATCGAGCTGGAACAAGCCGATGCCAAAGAGTATTGGCTGGGGCTGAACAACTTCTATGTGATCACCCGTTACAATCGCAGCCCGCTGTATGCCATGGCGGTTTATCAATTCAGTGAACAACTCAAAGCCCACCATGACAAGACTTAAACTATTGCTGCCACTGACCGCCTCGATTCTGCTGGCCGCCTGTGCCGGCAACTCGGGCCGTTACGCCATGAAAGATGATAGGCCTCCGGCCGATGCCCCGGATGTCTCCAAGGTGGAAGATGCCCATCCCAGGTTCGAGCCCTACAGCAAGCAGGGCAACAGGGATTACCAAGTCAGAGGCAAATCCTACCAGGTGATGCCGTCCGGCAGAGGCTACAAGGCCGAAGGGCTGGCTTCTTGGTATGGCGCCAAATTTCACGGCCATCTGACCTCCAACGGTGAAACCTATGACATGTACTCCATGTCCGCGGCGCACAAGACATTGCCTCTGCCCAGCTATGTCAGGGTCACCAACTTGGCCAACAACAAGAGCGTGGTGGTCAGAGTCAATGACCGTGGTCCCTTCCACCCCGACCGAGTGATAGATCTGTCCTACGCCGCGGCTTACCGGCTGGATATGCTGAAGACAGGCACCGCCAAGGTGAGGCTGGAAGTCCTGTTTGAAGACAGTGAAGAGAGCCAGACCATGGCCGAGCTTCGCAGCGACAATCTGCACTATGTACAGGTGATGGCATCTGGCTCGCGCGAGCGTCTGCTTGAGTTGGCTTCAGAGCTTGAAAGCAAGTACCAGGTCAAGAGCCGAATTACCGATGCCAAGCCGGTATATCGGCTGCAACTCGGGCCGGTCAGCCATGAGGGTATTGCCGCCAAATTGCTGGAAAAACTGAAACAGGACGGCTTCCCGGGCAGCTATATGGTGACTGAACCAAAAACATAAGTGTTCAAAATTCCACCATCTTTTTAACTAATTAAGGAACCTTAACTGAAATATCGGGTCGACTAATGTTATACTCGCTGCGAATTTCAGCATATTTTCCGACTCCAACCAGAAGACGTATTCAGGTAATGATGAATTTTGTAAAAAGTCCCGCGAAAGCCTTTCTGTTGCTCGCCTGCGCCTCAGTTTCCGCCGCACAGGCCAACAATGCCCCGATAGTCGTCCCAGATGCACCAGATGTTGCCGCCAAGGCCTATGTCTTGATGGATTACAACTCAGGGCGCTTACTGGCGGAAAATAACGCCTACGAAAGCCTCAACCCTGCCAGCCTGACCAAAATGATGACCAGCTATGTCATAGGTCAGGAGATCAAGGCGGGTAATCTCTCCCCCGATGACGATGTCACTGTCAGCAAGAACGCCTGGTCGAAGAACTTCCCCGATTCCTCCAAGATGTTTATCGAAGTCGGCAAGACGGTCAAAGTCTCGGATCTGAACCGGGGTATCATCATCCAATCCGGTAACGATGCCTGTGTCGCCATGGCCGAACACATTGCAGGAACCGAAGGCGCCTTCGTCGATCTGATGAACTCCTGGGCCAAGCAGCTGGGCATGCGTGACAGCTACTTTGAAAACTCCCACGGTCTGGACTCAAACAACCATAAGTCCACCGCCTATGATATGGCGCTGCTGGGTGCGGCCCTCATCCGTGATGTACCCAACGAATACGATATCTACAAGGAAAAATCTTTTACCTACAACGGTATCAAACAGTACAACCGTAACGGCCTCTTGTGGGATAACAGCCTCAATGTCGACGGCATCAAGACAGGCCACACCTCGGGTGCCGGCTATAACCTGGTATCCTCGGCCACCAAAGACGGCATGCGCCTGATTGCCGTAGTCATGGGCACCAAGAGTGAAGCCGCCCGTAAGGCCGAGAGCAAGAAACTGCTCAACTATGGTTTCCGTTTCTTTGAAACCATCACCCCTTACAAGGCCGGTGACAGCTTTGTCACCCAGAAGATCTGGTATGGCGACCGTGACACAGTGGACTTAGGTGTAACCACTGACACTCCTGTGACCATCAACCGGGGCCAGGCTAAAAACCTGCAAGCCAACTTCGAACTGACCAAAGAGCTGACCGCACCGCTGGCCAAGGGTGAAGTCGTCGGCCGGGTATACTTCCAACTCGACGGTAAAGACATTGCTCAGTTCCCACTGGTGACATTGGAAGAAGTCAATGAAGGCAGCTGGTTCAGCAAGCTGATGGACTACTTCAAGCAGATGTTTGCCGGCTGGTTCAACTAAGCCGATAAATAGTGAGAGAATGCCGCCTGCGGGCGGCATTCTTGTATCTGCCCAAAACAGTGATATCCGCAATGCCTAAGGTCATTTATCCTTGCAGCGCAAGAATAAAGCAGAAATGAGCGGGCCTTGATGGATTTTTTTGCTATACTCCGCGCCCGCCCGGGTTATCCCGGCACTTGGCGTTTACTCAGGCCTGAGCTTCCGGCATTTGGGCCGCCGACACCCGAAACAGCTAAGACACACGCCAAGCGGTTGAATACAGGAATATCGAGATGAAGTTTGAATCTTACAGTTTTGCCCCCGAAATACTCCGTGCGCTCAAAGAGTGCGGTTATGAGAGCATGACACCGATTCAGAGACAGGCCATCCCTGCGGTTCGCCGCGGTCAGGACGTACTGGCCAGCGCCCAGACGGGCACAGGCAAGACAGCCGCCTTTGTGCTGCCTATTTTGCAGCGCCTGCAGGATAACCCGCTCGAACTCAAACCCGGCAATATCCGGGCCCTGATCCTGGCACCGACCCGTGAGCTGGTATCCCAGGTTGCGGATAATGCCCGCCAATACGGCAAATACTTGCAGTTGTCGGTGGCCACCCTGTTTGGCGGCGTCAAGTCAGCATCTCAGGTCAACAAGCTCAAACAAGGCGCCGACATAGTGGTAGCCACTCCGGGGCGTTTACTGGAACAACTACTGGCCGGTAACCTGAGCCTGGGCTCGCTGGAAGTGCTGGTGCTGGATGAAGCCGACCGTATGCTGGATATGGGCTTTATCAACGATATCAACAAAATACTTCAGAGCGCCGCCAAGCAGCGGCAAAATCTGATGTTCTCGGCCACCTTCTCTGGCGCGGTAAGGCGCCTGGCCGATGAGATAATGAACAAGCCCAAGGTCATCACGGCCGACCGCCAGAACACCACAGCGGTGACCGTCAGCCAGGTGGTCTACCCGGTAGAGCAGCGCCGCAAGCGTGAACTCCTATCTGAGCTTATCGGGCGCAAGAACTGGCAGCAGGTGCTGGTGTTTACCGCCACCCGTGAAGATGCGGATCATCTGGTCAAGGAGCTGAATCTCGACGGTATCGCCAGTGCCGTGGTACACAGTGAAAAAGCCCAGGGCAGCCGTCGCCGGGCGCTCAGAGAATTCAAGGAAGGCAAGGTACGAGTGTTGGTATCCACCGAAGTGGCCGCCCGCGGCCTGGATATTCCGGATCTCGAGTATGTGGTCAATTACGATCTGCCCTTCCTGGCTGAGGACTATGTGCACCGTATTGGTCGCACCGGCCGCGCCGGCAAGACGGGGGTCGCCATCTCTTTTGTCAGCCGCGAAGAAGAGCGCACTCTGGCCGACATCGAAAAACTGATCGGCCAAAAACTCAAGCGCATCATGATGCCAGGCTATGAAGTGAGTAATCGCGATCTCCTGCTCAAGCAACTGCAAAAGCGCCGCAGCTTCGCCAAGAAAAAGCCGGGTGCCAGCAGCGCCTCGGAGCAGGTCGCAGCGGAAAAGAGCATGTCCGGCCGCAGAGTTAAGGTTAAAGTCGGCTCCAGCGGCATCAAGCCCAAGAAGCTCAAGTGAGCCACCCCGCTTGACGGGCTTTTGCTCCTATGTTGAACCACTAAAAAGCCGCGCACTGCGCGGCTTTTGGCTAATTGGGTTTTAGCTGGACTTTCTACCGGCTGGAAACACTTGCATTCTCGGCGGCAAAGCTTGCTCCCCTAAGGGATAAGCGCTTTTGTTTACCGAATTCAAAGCAAGGCGTGGAACTGCGCCAACCACTGAGGATGAGCAGGCCAAGCCGGCGCTGTAACCAACTTGCCGTCAGTAATCGCTTCTGTCACCTCGATATCGGCATATTCACCACCGGCTTGGCGCACTTCTGGGGCACAGGCGGGATAAGCCGACACCTTCTTGCCCTGCACCACTCCAGCGGCGGTCAGCAGTTGCGCCCCATGACAGACGGCGGCAATCGGCTTATCCGCCTTGGCAAAGGCCCGCACCAGCTCAAGCACTTCATCATAGAGACGCAGATACTCGGGTGCTCGGCCGCCGGGGATCAGCAGCGCATCAAAGTCATCGGCACTTATCTGCTCAAAGTCACCGTTGAGAACGAAATTGTGCCCAGGTTTTTCACTGTAGGTTTGATCGCCTTCAAAATCATGAATAGCCGTCCTGACAGTATCACCGGCCTCTTTTTCAGGGCACACGGCGGTCACCTTATGGCCCACCATCTGCAGCGCCTGAAACGGCACCATGATTTCATAGTCTTCCACATAATCACCGGCAAGGATCAATACGTTAGCCATTGTCTTCTCCTGTTATTCCATCGACTCACCATCAGACTCATCTTAACCAAGCCCATAGAGGCAGAGGTAACATCCGACTACTACCTCACCTTGTTCATTAAACAACCCAGTTGCCCGGCAGACAAGAGATATCCTTGAGATTGAAAAATTTACAGTAAGATAGCTGCGAAGACAGATCGGATAACTGTCTTACTGATAACCATTGTGGTGGTTTTTCTTTGTCTACCTGATATTGATAACTGCAGCTTAGGGTATACTCAGCGCCCCATCCATATCTCTTATACGCGGAAATACAATGACAGAACAAAGCTACAATCAGGCCTTGCTGGCATTAACCCAAGCCGGCCTCGCTGCTTTGGCAGAACGTAACCATGCCGCCGGCAGCATCAAGACCCCGGCAGCGGAAAGTCATTTCCTCTGCAACTGGATGGTGCAGTCACTAAAAGAGAAGCGTTTCTCAAAGTTAGTGGCAGAAGATCTCACTCGCTGGATAAGAGAGGGCCGAAGCCTGGGGGCCGGTGCCAAGTTACCCGAGGTGCTTCAACGTATCCATGCGCAGTATCTGCCAGCCATCAATAATGCCCCAGTGGGGCAATCGCTCCAGAACCTGATTGCCGAGCTCCAGGCCGAAGGCTGGCTCGTCATCCTCGACTGTGAAGTAAGCGGTAAACTCAAATTAGACAGCCAGGGGCAAAACAGCTTGGTGATCTCCACAGAGCAGTATCAGCAGCATCTGCTCGATGGCAAATTGATTAAACCCATCACCCTTTACATCCGCGCCGACGAGCAGTTGATTGCCCAGTTTGCTGTCAAACATGCGCTTCTATTCAGCCAGGGGGATAAGAAAGCCAGTTGCATCAAGCACCATAAGGCTTATCGACTCTATCCTGATAACCAACAGCCCGCATTGGCATTGCTCAAGGCTTAACTTTCAGCATCGGAAATGACCTTGGAAGTGGCACTGGCGAACACTCTCACCGCCTGAGCCATTTCCCGGTTTTTTCAGCCCCCGGCCAAGTTCGCTGAATTCACTTTATGTTCAATCATGGGGGAAAGGTCAAAGGGTTGCGGCTTTCGGCCGCTGACACGGCGGCTATCATAGCTTCCAGCTAAAAGTTCCTAAGTTAATATTGGCGAGCTTCCGGCCACGGTGTAGTCAATCACCTGCGGTGCGGATGGGCCGGAAGCCCGATAACGGCCCTTTCGCACAGGCGATCCTGTGACACGCTGCAAGTACGTCCTTGTAAGCTCTGCCTCGCCCCCCCTGGCTCGGAAGGTCACAGTTCCACCTGTGCCTGGAAAATAGGTGTATGTCTGCAAACTCTTCAGATATTCCAAGCTACTCAGCGCTAACAGAATTGCACCAATGCCCCCTTCGGAGCCGCCGCTGGCGTTGTTGCAAATTGGCGTAGCCGAGACAGGGACGTCGAGGCTCGAAGGTCGAGCAAGGCGAATGTTGCGAAGCAACAAGCTTATGAGCGCGAGCCAAGGAAGGCGAGCTGGCCGTTATGCATGGATGTATTTGGCGAGTCCTGAGTGTAGCCAATTTGTTTCATAAGCCAGCGGGGATTTCGGCTACGTCGGGGTGTCCTTGGGATGCAAGGGGCTTTGGACAAGCAAAGCCTCTTGCCCGGTGTGGTGTGGAACACCACGACTTTAGGCCGCTGGCACAGCGGCAATCATGGCTTTAAGCCAAAACTCACTAATGAACTTGATCCTAGCGGCTAGCTAAGTTGTAACTCATCACCTGCGGTGCACCTTTCGCACAGGCGATCCTGTGACTCGGCGTGAATACGTCCATGTAGCCTCGACGAAAACGTCCCTGTTTTCGACGGTCACAGTTACGCCTGTGCCTGGGAAATAGGCGTATGTCTGCTGACACTTCAGATATTTCAAGCTACTCAGCGCTAACACAGCTAATAATGGGTGTCTTTGTTGTGCTGGCTTTGTGGATTTTTAATGCTGGGTGTCCATTTTACCTCACGAGATGGCATCATGTGTGACCAAAACATCGCCCAAAATAAAGGATTGACGCCATAGTTGTTTGTTAAGAAGATGTAGCATGAGCGAGCAAGGCTTGGACAATTGGGGTCGCTATAGTCACTGAATTTGAAGCAACTCCTAACCAAGTAAACAACCTAGACTTAGATAAATTTTCAACAGTTTCTTTTTCTTGGTTACTCTTAATTATCTGAATTGCTTCAACAATCAACTCAACTGGAGTATTTTCTGGCAGCCCCATTTCAACCATTTGAGATTTACTTACATAAATATCAAAGCAAACTCTGACCTCTTCAAAGTCTACATTCCTAGCTTTGATATCATATGAATCCGGAGCGACAACACCAACATCACCTTTTTTGAATTTTACATTTTTTAAATCTAACGCCATGTTCTTCTCCACTTTTTTATCAGATGCACGAACAAAAAAACCTGTTTTACAATAGTTAACCTCCACCTTTTTAGCATTTACAGAATTTGAGCTCAGCATATCAACGGCTTTATCAAATCCTTGTAATGAAACGTTTTCTAAACTTAATTTACAGTTTTCTCCAAGCTTTAATGCGCTTGATTTGCCTCTAGGGCGGGAATACGGTGCCACAGGGATACTTATTACACGATATTTACACTCATAACTTTGCCTTAAACCCAACAACCCCGTTTGTAGTGGAGGAATTTTCAATACTTGGCGAATATAATTAACTACTATTTTAAGTTGGTACATACAACTCCATGAGGTAATGGAATCTGTTTGGACATAATGATTCCCTGTTTTCAAGGACACTTACGCTCGATTACTCGAAGCTGGAAAACCAAAGAAAGTGGCGATTATTGCTTGCGTTCGTAAGATGGTGGTCATCCTAAACTCTATGCTTCGAGATGGCATCATGTGGGACCAAAACATCGCCCAAAATAAAGGATTGACGCCATAGTCGTTTGTTATGTAAATTATCTAAACAGTTCATCGATACAAACATTTTTTAGATCATAGATACACATAGGGCTATTTACATTCTTGACTTTTGCTTGTTCAAAGTCATGCATATCGAATCTGAAGAACAGATTTCTCTGTTTGTCTGTACCAATTTTTACATGAAAGGACATTACATATTGAGTAATGTCTGTTTTTGACTTCAGAAGACGATTTGCAAACTGATACCCATTGACCTTTCCCCCGAATTTAAGACCATGACATTGATGAGATTTCCAATACACTAGAGCCAATGGAGATCTCAACATGAAGAAACGTTACACCGAAGAACAAATCATCAAGGCCATCAAACAGCATGAGGCAGGGGCAAAAGTCGATGACATTTGCCGTGAAATGGGCATATCCACGGGCACTTTCTATAACTGGCGCAGCAAGTATGCCGGGCTGGAAGTGAACGAAGCGAAGCGGCTGAGGGAGTTGGAAGCGGAGAACAACAAGCTCAAAAAGATGTTGGCCGACAAGATGCTGGAAGTCGAAGCAATGAAGGATGTGCTGTCAAAAAAGTGGTAACGCCAGCGGCCAAAAAGCCTGTTGTTCAACACCTGATTGAGGAATTCAGCCTAAGTGAGCGAGTAGCCTGTCAGCTGGCAGGGCTTAGCCGGACTGCATATCGCTATCAATCCAGGACAAAGTCAGACAATGGGCTCAGACAGCGACTGAAGGCGCTGGCGACGCAATATCCTCGCTATGGGTATCTGATGCTGCATGGTTTGCTCAGGGGGGAAGGCTGGGTCAAAAACCGCAAACGAACCCATCGGCTCTACACGGAGGAAGGCTTGCAGGTCAGGACGAAGAAGCGCAAGAAGCTAACCCGGCCAGGGCAGCCTATGGAGGTGCCAACAGCCCCCAATCAACGTTGGTCTATGGACTTTGTGTCAGACCAACTCAGCAATGGTCGTCGCTTTCGGGTACTGAATGTCGTGGATGATTATTCGCGGGAAATGGTTGGTCAATTAGTCTCTGTGGCCATTAGTGGTAGGCAGGTCGCCAGATTCTTGGACCAACAGAATATACAGGACATCCTAAACACTTTGCGAGCCATGAGGAAGCATATCATTCGGTCTCAATTGTTTATAAATGACGATGAAATATTGGAAGTAGACTCTCTAAGACGAGTAATCTGCATGCTTCATACAAAAACTACGATTGCCAGGCAGGCCAACGGCAGGCTTAAGCCTGTTGCTGCAATATCACCAACGGTTTAAGGTTAATGGGGATGTATTGCTTGGCTTTGTTGCTTACCCCGGCACCATTTACCGCCATATTTGGCCTTCATGGCACACATTGCATCCCATCGGCCACTCATGCCACTGTACTGACGGCGAAACTCCTTGGCGGAAGTTATCCAGGCATCGTCACTGATACCAAGCTCAAGCAGTAGTTTTGGCCTAAAACAGGCAATATAGCCACGCTTGTCTTCCCGCACCGCACGGCCTGTCCAATCAATTAACTCCAGATAGTCGGCAAAGTGAAATGGGATGCCGCTTTGTTCGGCGGCAGTGGCTGCACCATCAAATTGCAGCAGAGGCTTAAGTGAAGTGTTGGCAGTTGTAGGTTCAGCAACTTCCTCTATACGCTCCTGAATGGATGTGTAATCAGAAGTTTGCAGCGAATCTGCAATACCGGCGCGAATGGGATTTAAATCCACATACATCATGCAGGCCAGCAGCGCTTGTTCATCGAGCAACGCCTGCGACTTAAAACGTCCTTCCCAGAATACGCCCTTACAGCCATCTTCTCGATTGGCCTTGCGGGCGATATCTTCGTTTAAACAGCGCATAAACCAACTGATACTGCCAAGGCGTTCC
>NZ_NGVS01000035.1 GCF_002777975.1 Shewanella carassii | reverse complement strand
TGGCGAAATCAATTAGATCAATCAACACCATGCGTGTCTACTAAATTGAATAAAAAGGGAATTATCTGGGGATTCCCTAGAACGCGGCGTTACGTGCTCATGGAGTCATAGATTGGAGCAGATCGAGAGAACAAAAAGATACCTATCACGTATTGAGGCAATATATGAAGGTATCTTCTCATCTTCGGGACATGATAAGGATTCCTATGACGATGATGTCATATCATTTTTTATCCATTGCTATCATATCCGGGATTGGATCATTCATTTGAATGTTCTTGGGGTTAAGGCAGCAGAGATAGATGATTACATAAACCAACATAAAGCATTGATGATCTGTGCTGATTTGGCAAATGGATCAAAACACTGCAAGCTCACTCGTTCTTTACGCACCAGCAGGCAGCCACATATAACAGGAAAACAAAGGCATACTTCGACTTGGTACACCGGTAGTGGTGGCGGTGAAGTCATGAAGTGTAAATATACAGTATTAAGTGGAGAAGAATTCCTAGATTCGCTCGAATTAGCTAAAGAATGTGTAGCTCTATGGGATTCTTTCACGAAAGAGTTAAAGGCACGTAACAAGTCAAGCAAGAAGGACGCGCAAAAAGCGCGCGCCTCTTCTTGAAGCGTTATGCCACCGAGCATCAAAAAGGAGGCAACAGATGGCGATAGAGCCAGAAGCCACAGGGACCGGCCTCATAGATAACACAGAGCTTACTGGTCTTGTTTTAATAAGTTTATCGAATGAACGCAGGTTGGTTGGGATTGTGCCATGGTAATGCACAGTCTCAGCAGACTTATCAGAAACCCAGGCCACGTCAGTGGTCTCCTTGTGTACGTCCAACCCGATAAAAAGTGTGTTAGCTTTAGACATGTCGGCCTCCTGTGATTGTTTGCCTATTGGATCAACAAACAGTGTGGCTCTGGTTTAACTAATCCACGAGAAAACACGGAGGCCGACACCTGCACAGGGAATCATTATGTCTAAGTGGCTTGGAGACCGCATTTGATATTCGAATTTATTAGAAGCCTGTTTTCCTTCGATCTGTTGGTAGAGTTGAGTGAAAATAAAATCACTATGCAGAAATTTGCTACTGGGCAATTTATTGAAATTGAACCTTGGATAGCGTTGGAAGGTGCAAAGGGAAAAGAAAAGATTAAGGCGATTGGTCGAGAGGCAAAATCATTAAAGGGGCCAACTATTCAGACAACGAACCCTTTTTCACATACTAGAAGTTTTATCGGTAATTTCATGCTGGCTGAAAAAATATTGCAGCATGGTGTTTTTACTCTGAATAGCTCAAAGTTAAGAGCTGCGCCGAGAGTAATCATGCATCAACTTGAAAAAACTGACGGTGGTCTCAGCGATATCGAGGAACGGGTTTTACGTGAACTTGCAAGCGGGATAGGCGCAAGGGAAGTGTTGATCCATACTGGCAGTAAAATCAATGTGCGTGTCCAGAGCTATGATGATTTTAAAACTAAAATCAAAGCCACTTAACAAGTTGCTTAATTTCGTTCCGGCCACAAACAGCGTGGCCTCCACTGGACTGCCTACGCTGCACTGCGGCAGCCAATTAGCAAAGCGTTAACTGTCATATGAGCTTCAGAGAAGAATTGGAAAAAAAGTGGAAGATTACTATCGCTTTGTTGAGTGAGGCTCGTGCAGTTCTTTGTGAATGCCCGGGTGTTGGCAAATATATCGCCGAGTACGATGAATACCTTGATCACAACGAGCTAGAACTAGCACTGGATATGCTAGAAGAAGCAGCACTTGAGGCAACAAGTAAGCCTCCAGAAGAAATTTGGGTAAAGCTCAAAGATGCTGCAAAGTCTATGGGCTTAGAGGAACGCTGTGAATTCTATAATCAGCAAATACAAAACAGTTAACAAAATAAAAAAATAACAAAATCGCCTGTGCGAGATGGCCGTTCTCGAACATCTTGCTCTTCACGGCATTCAGGTTTTCTGCCTATCCGCACCGCAGCTGATGGGCCACATTATGGCAACCCAATCAAACATAAAAAAACGCACCCTAAGGTGCGTTTCTTGTTAACTCTGCATGTCAGCTTAGTGCTGGAACATGGCAGAGATAGATTCTTCGTTGCTGACGCGGCGGATAGCCTCGGCCAGTACCGCTGACATGGTCAGCTGGCTCACTTTGCCTGTCTTGAGCATTTCTGGGCTCAAGGGCACAGTGTCAGTCACTATGACTTCGTCAATCACTGAATTTACTATGTTGCTGGCGGCGTTACCGGAGAATACCGGGTGGGTCGCATAAGCAAAGACGCGGTTGGCGCCGTGTTCTTTCAGGGCTTCAGCAGCCTTACACAGAGTGCCACCTGTGTCGATCATGTCATCAACTATGATGCAGTCACGGCCTTGAACGTCACCTATGATGTGCATTACCTGAGCCACGTTGGCCTGTGGGCGACGCTTGTCGATGATCGCCAGATCTGAGTCGTCGAGCAGTTTGGCTACGGCGCGGGCGCGAACAACACCACCGATATCGGGGGAAACAACAACCGGGTTATCCAGCTTCTTGGCCAGCATATCTTCAAGCAGCACAGGGCTACCGAAGACGTTGTCTACAGGTACATCGAAGAAGCCCTGGATCTGCTCGGCGTGCAGGTCACAGGTCAGTACTCTGTCGACACCCACGCTGGAGAGGAAATCGGCAACCACTTTGGCGGTAATGGGTACACGGGCGCTGCGGACACGGCGGTCCTGACGGGCATAACCAAAGTAAGGGATAACGGCTGTGATACGGCCGGCTGAAGCGCGGCGCAGGGCATCAACCATTACGATCAACTCCATCAGGTTGTCGTTGGTTGGTGCGCAGGTGGACTGAATGATAAACACATCAGCACCACGTACATTTTCGTTTATCTGGACACTGATTTCACCATCGCTGAAACGGCCTACCTCTGCGTCTCCGAGTTTACAAAAAAGACGGTCTGCTATCTTTTTGGCGAGACTGGGGGTAGCGTTCCCAGCAAAGAGCTTGATGTCGGGCACTGTAAGAACCTCAGGCGTTTGCTTTATTTTAGTGGCTGGGATAAAACGGTTGCAGCGCTCTATCCCGGAAGAAACTGTTCAGAGGCGAGCCAGTCGACTCTGAAGCGGCGATCTATTTATCCCTTTGGCAACAAAGCCTTTGAATGATGACGGCAGCTTTGCCAGACAATCGAGTGCTTGTTGCTGTTTTTCGAACTCCCCGAACACGCAGGCGCCGGTTCCGGTCATTCTGGACGGCGCATATTCTAGCAGCCAGGCCAAGGCCTTGGCAACTTGAGGGTAATGGCGACACACCAGTTCCTGACAATCATTTTGCCAAGGGGCGCTCAATAGTTGCTCCAGAGAGAGCTTGGGAGTATCCCTCGGTAAATCAGGATCATGGAACACTTTTTCTGTGGAAACATGGGCCTCGGGAACCAATACCAGATACCAAGGTTCGGCCGGTTTCACCGGCTGAAGTTTTTCGCCGACCCCTTCGGCAAAGGCCGCCACGCCCTTAATGAAAACAGGAACATCTGCGCCGAGTTTTAAACCAATTTGTTCAAGTTCCGCTTCGCTCAGGCCGGTTTGCCACAGTGCATTGAGAGCTACCAGAGTCGTGGCCGCATCCGACGACCCGCCTCCCAGACCGCCGCCCATGGGCAGCTTCTTGTCGAGCCAGATCTCGGCCCCCAGTTCACAGCCGCTGGCTTGCTGCAATGATTTTGCGGCCTTGAGAATTAAGTTATCGCTATCCGGGACAGCGGCGCCCAAATTGGAGTGCAGTTTGAGTTCGCCATTGGCGGTGACTTTAAAGTCCAACAGATCGCCATGGTCGAGAAACTGAAACAGGGTCTGTAGTTCATGGTAGCCGTCTTGGCGGCGGCCATTGATGTGCAAAAACAGGTTCAGCTTGGCCGGGGCCGGCCAGCCAAGCGAAAGACTATTGGGCTGGAGATTTGGGTGAACGAGGCTCATGGCTGCTGGCTTTCCTTGGTGATGAGTGTGCTCTGGGCTTCGAGCGCCTGCCACTCGGTTAACTGGATCTTGAGTTCGAGTGCGCCGCGATTGAGTTTGAGAAGGCGCGGAATATCGGCACCGCTTTGTTGCTGCCAGCTGAGGTACTTCACCTGCCATGGTGGGCTAACGCTGTCATCTTCCAGACTCAGGGGCTTGCCGTCATTATTGGTGAGCAGGAGTTCAGTGTCGGCGGCGCTGAGGCCAAGCACCCAGCGGGGCAGGGCGTTAAGGGGGATGCTCCAATTGCTGAGGCCATCGAGTAAACGCTGCGGGTCTCGGTCGCGGTAGATTTCGCCGTCCAGTTCCAAAAAGGCGCCGTCCGGGCCGCTTTTTAGCAGCATCACACTGGTGCCCAACATGGTGGTGAGTCTCAGCTCTTCTGTCGTTGGGGTGTGCAGCCAATAAAGATTGGTGCTGAACTTTTCCTCGGGAGTCTTTACCGCCAGCTTGCCTTTCAGCTCCCAGGCCTTGGCTTGCTCTGCGTGCTTGACTTGAGTCGCTTGCCAGCGGGCATCGGGCAGGCTGCTACAGGCGCTGAGCAGGCCAAGGAGCAGCAGGGGCAACAACAGGCGCAGTGCTGAAAGACGGATAAAACAGTTTTTTGTGAAGTACTTCAAAATAATCATCTGTTGTTCGCTGTACTGGCCGCCTATGATACGGGGGCTTTGGCAGAATACCAACACGCGCCGCCATTGAGATTTCGCCCTTGTGGCCTTGGCCAGCGCCTGTTCAGCTTAATTGATAAATTGGTTGATAAGTTAGACCTTTATTCGGTTTTGTTAAGCGTATTCTGTTTTTAAGGTGGCCAATTCAGTAGAATGGCCGCATCCTACAGCGACGCCAAGAGTCCAGAACGAGTTCAGATGAGCCTTGTAGCAATCGGTATAAACCATAAAACCGCCACTGTTGATCTGCGTGAGAAAGTTGCCTTTGCCCCGGACAAGATCCATGAAGCCATGCGCAGCCTGGCCAAGGAGACTCAGGGCGGGGAAGCCGTTATCGTTTCCACCTGTAACCGCACCGAGCTTTACTGCAACACAGAAAATGCCGAGCAGGTAGTGCGTTGGTTGGAAGATTATCATGGCCTGAGCCATGAAGAGGTGGCTCCATGCCTGTACCAACATTGTGGTCAACCTGCGGTACAACACCTAATGCGGGTCGCTTCCGGGCTTGACTCCCTGGTGCTGGGCGAGCCGCAGATCCTCGGCCAGGTCAAACAGGCGTTTGCCAAGGCCAAGGAATCCGGCACAGTGGCACTGACACTGGATCGCCTGTTCCAAAATACTTTTGCCGTGGCCAAGAAGGTGCGCACCGAAACGGAAATCGGTACTGCGGCGGTTTCGGTTGCCTTTGCCGCAGTTAGCATGGCCAAGCACATCTTCTCCTCTCTGGCGAGCACCAAAGTGTTGCTCATCGGCGCCGGTGAAACCATAGAACTGGTTGCCCGCCACCTGAAGGAAAACGGTGTGACCAGCATGGTGGTGGCCAACCGCACTATTTCCCGCGCCGAAGCCATGTGTGAAGAGTTCAATGCCCAGGCGATTACCCTGGAGCAGATACCAGATTTTCTCCCCAAGGCCGATATCGTGATATCCTCTACCGCCAGTCCGCTGCCCATCCTGGGCAAGGGCATGGTAGAAAAAGCGCTTAAGCAGCGCCGCCATCAACCTATGTTATTGGTTGATATAGCGGTTCCCCGTGATATTGAGGCAGAAGTCGGTGATTTGGACGATGCTTTCCTGTACACGGTCGATGATCTGCAAAGCATAATCGAACAGAATATGGCCTCCCGTAGAGAGGCCGCCGAGCAAGCGGAAGTCATTGCCGAAGAGCATTCACACCAGTTTATGGAGTGGGTTCGTTCACTGGAATCGGTCGACAGCATTCGCGAATATCGTACCCAGAGCATGGCGATTAAAGATGAGCTGGTTGAGCGGGCAATGAACAAGTTGGCGCAGGGAGCAGACACAGAGCAGGTGCTGCTGGAGCTGGCCAACCGTCTGACCAACCGACTGATCCATGCACCGACCCAGGCCCTGACAGCTGCCAGTCGTCAGGGGGATCTCAATGCTTTGGGTCAATTGAGAACCGCGCTCGGCTTGGATAAACACTAAGGTTAGCGAGCTAAATGAAGGAATCCGTTATCCGCAAGCTGGAAGGCTTGCTTGAGCGTAATGAAGAAGTATTGGCCCTGCTCAGTGATGCAGATGTCATAGCGGATCAGGACAGGTTCAGAGCCCTGTCTCGGGAATATGCTCAGCTTGAAGATGTGGTCAAAGGCTTTAAGGCCTACCAGCAGGCGCAGGCGGATCTGCAAACCGCACAGGAGATGCTGGCCGAGGAAGATCCTGAGCTGAAAGAGATGGCTCAGGAAGAGATCAAGGCGGCCCGCGCTCAGCTGGAGCAGCTGGAAGGCGAGTTGCAAATTCTGCTGTTACCCAAAGATCCCAATGATGCCAGCAACGCCTTTCTGGAAATCCGTGCCGGTGCCGGTGGTGATGAAGCCGCTATCTTTGCCGGTGATCTTTTCCGTATGTATAGCCGTTATGCCGAGAGCCAGCGCTGGCAGGTCGAAGTCATGAGCGCCAGCGAGGGCGAGCATGGCGGTTTCAAAGAGGTGATTGCCAAGGTCAGCGGTGACGGTGTTTACGGCAAACTCAAGTTTGAGTCCGGTGGTCACAGGGTACAAAGGGTGCCGGAAACCGAATCCCAGGGGCGGGTGCACACCTCGGCCTGTACCGTGGCCGTTATGCACGAAGTGCCTGAGGCCCAGGCGGTGGAAATCAACCCGGCCGAGCTGCGTATCGACACCTTCCGCTCTTCCGGTGCCGGTGGTCAGCACGTTAACAAAACCGACTCGGCGATTCGTATTACCCACTTGCCCACAGGCTTGGTGGTGGAATGCCAGGATCAGCGCTCGCAGCACAAGAACAAGGCTCAGGCCTTGAGCGTACTGGCGGCTCGTTTGCAGGCGGCCGAAGATGAAAAGCGCCGCAGCGCCGAAGAATCTACTCGTCGCTCTCTGGTGGGCAGCGGTGACCGCTCCGAGCGGATCCGCACCTATAATTTCCCTCAGGGAAGGGTGAGCGACCACAGGATCAACCTGACACTGTACCGCCTCAACGAGGTGATAGAAGGAGACTTGGAGCAGCTGCTCGAGCCCTTGATGCAAGAGCATCAGGCCGACATGTTGGCGGCTCTGTCCGACGAATAAAAGGACTGTCTGTGACTAAACTCAATATTGCCGAGGCCCTGCAGTGGGCCTCTTCTATGTTGGCTGCATCGTCCGAGTCTGCTCATGCAGATGCCGAAGCCCTGTTGCTGCATTGTTTGAGCAAGAGCCGCAGCTTTCTCTATACCTGGCCCGAAAGAAACTTATCGGCAGAACAATACAAGCAGTTTACCCAGATGGTGCAGCGTCGCAGCCAAGGTGTGCCCGTGGCCCATATTGTCGGTGAGCGCGAGTTCTGGTCACTGCCTTTTATTGTCAACGAATCCACCCTTATTCCGCGCCCGGACACCGAAATTCTGGTAGAAACCGCGCTCAACTTGCCGCTTTCAGATGATATCGCCGTGCTGGATCTCGGCACAGGTACCGGCGCTATCGCGCTGGCACTGGCCCATGAGCGGCAAGGCTGGCAGGTGACTGCTGTTGATAAGGTCGAGGCCGCGGTGGAGCTGGCCTGTGCCAACCGGGATAATTTGAAACTGCCGCAGGTGGAGATCCTTCAGAGTGACTGGTTTTCGGCGGTTCAGGGGCGCAAGTTTCAGCTGATTGTTTCCAACCCTCCCTATATCGAGGAGGATGATGAACACCTGGAGATGGGCGATGTGCGCTTTGAGCCCCGCAGTGCCTTGACCGCCGCCGATCAGGGCTTTGCCGACCTATTCCATATCGCAGCCCATGCCAGAGAGCACCTGTTGCCGGGCGGTTATCTGTTGCTGGAACATGGTTACGCTCAAGCGGTGAAGCTCAGGGAAAAACTTGCCGAGCTCGGTTTTCAGCAGGTGGCCACAGTGCGTGACTTTGGCTCCAATGAAAGATGCACCCTGGGACTTTGGCCCGGTTGAGTGTCTGTACCCGGGAGTCACTCTCGGGCTTGAAAAGCGCCGATATCGTCCTTATTTCCTGTCATAATTCCGCCCTTTCGACAGCGGCTTGGCCTTGGTGCTGAACGCTGCGATAGGGTACACTGTCGCCTTTGTTCACCTACAGATAGCTATCCGATGGAAACTTTTTACAGCCTGTATCCGGCAGTTAAACACCTGCACATGACACTGATCGCCGTCAGCGTATTACTGTTCATTGTGCGTTTCGTGCTTAAGCTGCGTCAGTCAGCGATTATGGACAAGAAACTGCTGAAGGTAGGTCCGCATGTGATCGATACTTTCCTGCTGCTGTCCGGATTGATTCTGTGTTTTATGATTAAGCAGTATCCCTTCGTTGATCCTTGGATGACGGAGAAGATAGGCGCAGTGGTCGCTTACATACTGCTGGGCGTGATGGCGCTCAAGTCCAACCGTAATCTGATCTTCCGGATCTTCGCCTTCCTCGGTGCTCTGGGCTGGGTGGTTTATGCGGCAAAACTGGCACACTTCAAACAAGCGGTAATTCTGGGGTAATGCAACAATATTCTCTTAAGCAAGACGAACTCTCTCTGCCCGAGTCGGCATTTGAGCTTTGCCAACATCTGGGTTTTGGCCTGGCCAAACAGGCTAACTGGGCCTGGCTGGAACTGTCCGGCTCAGTGCTCAGCCATTATCTGGTGGATCAGCAGCGGCGCTTTCAGGCGCTGCTGGACTGGTTTTACAAGGACCTGGGATTTGGCCCCAGGGAAGATTATTTTTCCCCGCAGGCGGCCGATCTCGGCCAGTGTATTCTCAGCCGCCAGGGGAACAGCACCACATTGGCAACTGTGCTTATGTTGCTGGGCAAACAGCTGGACTTGAAATTCGACCCAGTGCTGCTGCCGGGCACCACAGTGCTGGCCTGCCACGTGGCCGGTGAACTCATCTATCTCGACCCGCTTCGGGGGGAGCGCCTCAGCAAAGAGCGCTTGCATGCCCTGGTTCGCGGTGAGCTTGGGAACAGTGCGCCGCTAAAAGCGTCTTACCTCAAGCCGGTTGGCACCCAGAGGCTGATGACCCGCATGCTGCATGAACTCAAGGCGGGCGCCATAGTCGCCCATGAATTTGAAGTTGCGATGGAGTGCTGTAATTTGTTACTTGAATGGCATGCCGATGATCTCAGTCTGCATCGGGAGCGCGCCTTTATTGCCCAGCAACTGGGGGCGATTCATGTCGCCAGCGCCGACCTGCAGTATTTTGTCGACAACAGCCCGCACGATCCAGTGGTCGAGTTGGTGAAGATGCAACTTAGAGAACTGGGAGACGACCCTCAGACCTTTCATTGAACCTGCCCGCGAGGGCAGTGATAAAAATATAAATATTAAAATAAAACAATAAATTGCAATCGCAAGGGAGATAGGACCTATGAGCAGTACCTCACAGGCGGCCACTGAAATGACCGCGCTGGTGACCAATGACGCCACCGCGCTCGGCATTCTGGCCGCCATTCTCGGCTTCGTTTTTTATACCAACAGCAGCAGCCATCCTTTCTGGCAGAAGTTTTACCGCTTCATTCCGGCCTTGCTGTTGTGTTACTTCCTGCCATCTTTGCTCAATACCTTTGGGATTGTCGATGGCAGCAGCTCCAAACTTTACTATGTGGCGTCCCGTTATCTGTTGCCGGCCTGTTTGGTATTGCTGATCTTGAGTGTCGATATCAAAGCTATTCTGGGATTGGGTCCCAAGGCGGTAGTGATGTTTTTGACCGGCACCATGGGCATTGTCATAGGCGGCCCGATTGCCCTGCTTATCATGTCGGCAATCGACCCGACATTGACCGCTGGTCACGGCCCGGACGCGGTCTGGCGCGGCATGACCACACTCGCCGGCAGCTGGATTGGCGGCGGTGCCAACCAGGCGGCGATGAAAGAGATTTATGAAGTGGGCGGCAATATCTTCTCCGTGATGGTCACTGTTGATGTGATAGTCGCCAACATCTGGATGGCAGTGCTGCTGTTTATGGCATCCAGAGCCAAGGAGATAGATGCCAAGACAGGTGCAGATACCAGCGCCATCGAAAGCCTCAAGGCCAAGGTGGAACAGTATCATGCCGAAAACGCCCGCATTCCCAGCCTGCGCGACATCATGCTGATAGTGGCTGTGGGCTTTGGTATTACCGGCCTGGCCCATGTCGGCGCCGATCTGCTGGCTCCCTGGTTTGCGACCAACTATCCCTGGACCGAGCAATACAGTCTGACCTCCGGATTCTTCTGGCTGGTGGTGATAGTGACCACCATAGGCTTGCTGCTGTCATTCAGCCCGGCCCGTCATTTGGAAGCGGCCGGCGCCTCCAAGATAGCCTCGGCCTACCTCTACATACTGGTGGCCACAATCGGTTTGCATATGGATGTATCCCAAATTCTGGATACGCCGATTTACTTCCTGGTGGGCATTATCTGGATGTTGGTGCATTCGGGATTGATGCTGCTGGTGGCCAAGCTTATCCGTGCGCCGCTGTTTTACATGGCGGTGGGCAGCCAGGCCAACGTTGGCGGCGCGGCGTCTGCGCCCGTAGTGGCTGCGGCCTTCCATCCGGCACTGGCACCCGTAGGTGTGCTGCTGGCGGTATTCGGCTATGCTTTAGGCACTTATATGGCTTGGCTCTGTGGCCAGTTGCTGCAGGCCGTGGCCGGCTGATTTAAGTTAACGCCGCATGAGCGGCATTCAAGAGAGAAGTTGCGATGAGTAATAAAACCATACATCTGGGGGCTATCGAGATAGCCAATGACAAGCCCTTTGTGCTGTTCGGTGGCATGAATGTACTCGAGTCGCGGGACTTGGCGATGACCATTGCCGAAACCTACGCGGAAGTCACGCAGAAGCTGGGGATCCCTTATGTGTTCAAGGCCTCCTTCGACAAGGCCAACCGCTCATCCGTCAACTCCTATCGTGGCCCCGGCATGGAAGAAGGTTTGAAAATCTTCCAGGAGATCAAGGATACCTTCAAGCTGCCCTTGATTACCGATGTGCATGAGCCTTACCAGTGCGCGCCTGTGGCCGAAGTGGTGGACATCATTCAGTTGCCGGCCTTCCTGGCGCGTCAGACAGATCTGGTGGTGGCCATGGCCAAGACAGGGGCTATCATCAATGTGAAAAAGCCTCAGTTCCTGGCGCCCCATGAGATGCGGCATATCATCAAGAAATTCAACGAAGCGGGTAATGATGAGATCATTCTCTGTGAGCGTGGCAGCTGCTTTGGTTATAACAACCTGGTGGTGGATATGCTGGGCATGGATGAGATGAAGCAATCCGGCTACCCGGTGATCTTCGATGCCACCCATGCGCTGCAGCGCCCTGGCGGCCGTGAAGATTCTGCCGGTGGTCGTCGTGCCCAGGCAACCGAACTGGCCCGCAGCGGCATGGCGCTGGGACTGGCCGGGCTGTTTATTGAGGCGCACCCGGACCCGGACAACGCCAAATGTGATGGCCCTTGTGCCTTGCCATTGCAGCAACTGGAAGGGTACCTGAGCCAGATGAAGGCCGTTGATGAGCTGGTGAAGTCTTTCCCGGCGCTGGATACCAGTCGCTGAGCCAAGCGCTTGGTTAACAGCGCATAAGCTGCTGCAAGCAGCGCCTTTGGTTGAATAGCGAATCACTTAGCTAGCATGTTAGCCTTAAACGCCCGCAATTGCGGGCGTTTTTCTGCTCAGTACCCACGGCGGGCTCAAAGGCTTGTCCTTCAAGACACTGCTGCTGGGGTTGGGGTGCGGCAGCGCCTTTGCGCTGACTTCGCTCTGGGTTAGGGAAGCAAGTCTGGTGCTGGGTTTGCCATTTCCTCACCGCGCCGCCTGGGTACTCTTGTTGGTTATTTTGCTGCAGACCTTGTTGCTGCTCGCCTGGCTTCTTATCAAAGATAAAGAAACCCTTAAAAAACTCTGGCACAGGCCCAGGTTGACCCTGGCCATCAGTATCAGCAGTTGTCTGGGCTCCATAGGTTGGTTCAGCGCCATGTCGCTCACGGCCGTGCCTTATGTGAAAACGCTCGGGCAGGTGGAAGTCTTCTTTATGATGCTGATCTCCAGCCTTTGGCTCAAGCAGCGGGTCAAGGTCAAGGATATGGGCGGCCTGGTACTGATTGCCCTGGCCGCGGTATTGGTGCTTTGGGGATGATTTAGCCGTGTGGCTCCAATGCCTTTATCTGGGCCAGCAGTTCGCTGTTGATTGGCAGTGTGAGCCCATATTGCTCGGCGCGCTGCTGCAGGTAACCGTTGATATAGTCAATTTCCGTCTTGCGGCCGTGCTTGAGATCCTGATACATGGAGGAGTAGTTGGCGGCGGTTAGCCGTATCACTTCCTTGACTCTGGCGTGCAGCACATCGAACGTCAGCGCTATGCCTTCCTGCTTGGCTACCTGTAACAGCTCATCGAGAATGGCGCAGATTGTTCCCTCAAACTCGGGGGCGGCCAGGGCACCGTTGTTGACTCTGTGAATGGCGGTCAGCGGATTGATAACGGCATTGACCGCCAGCTTTTGCCACAGGGCTTCGAGAATGGCATTACTCCACTGACTGCCGGGAATAGCATTGAGCAGAGCGGTTTTCATCACCTCTGGCATGGGGGCGCCGATTAAGTCACCTATCTGGGTCAGGCCACTGCCGGTTTGGCGAATATGATTGCTGCTTAGTCTCAGCGCCGCCTGACTTGTCGTGCCCAGGCTCAGTGGCCGGTCATTCAGCTTGGCGGCCAGACTCTGATGAGGACCAAGTCCATTGTGCAGCAGCAGGATGCGACAATTCGGGTGAAGTCTTGGCAGCACAGGCTCCAGCGCCGCTTCAACCTGATAGGCTTTGACTGTGACCAGCAAGAGATCGAGCTGCTTGAGCTTGCTCGAGTCCTGCGCCAGGCACAGAAACGATGTTTGCAGACTCTGGTCGCCAAGCTCCAGGGTATAGACGTGTTCTTCGCCCTGCTGCGCCAATGGCAGGGTGTTGGCTGTTGGCAATACTCTGGGTAATAACCAAGGTTCAAGACCGGCTGCAGCCAGTTGCTGCGCCAGCAGTTGCCCTATGGCCCCAACGCCGAGGATCCCTATCTGCATCCCGTTACTCCTTCAGCATGGCGGCGCCAAAATACTTGCGATAGCCCCAGAGAGATACGTAGAAGAGTACGATTCCGGTCATATCGGCGACAAAGTCGGCCATATCGGCACTGCGGTAAGGCAGACGGGATTGCACCATCTCTATCAGAATGCCGTAGCCGGCCAGGGTGGCAAACATTAAGTACCAGCGGGGGCGAAATGCCAGATAGGTCAGCCAGGCGAGGGCAAAGAAACTGCCGATATGGCCCACTTTATCCAGGTTAGGAATGCTCTGAGGGTAGTTAGGCTTGGAAAAAACCAGGTAGCTGATCACCGCCAGGGCAATCAACAAAGCCATTTTAAACAGCAGCTGTCGGTTAATCACAAATCACGCAGGGTTGGAAAGCTTGGCGAACATCATAGTCAAAATAAAGCCTGGCTGTCATCAGTAGACGTGGATTTATTCAGCTCGGCTTCAACTTAGGGTAGACTGGCGCTATTGGTTTGACTGATAAGTAAAAGGCGATGAAATGCCCTCATTCGATATAGTGTCAGAAGTAGATGCCGTTGAGCTGCGTAACGCAGTGGATAACAGCAAACGTGAATTGGATACCCGCTTCGATTTCCGCGGGGTGGAATTTGCGGTGGAGTATAAGGACTTTGTGGTGACCCTGTCGGCAGAGTCTGACTTTCAGTGCAATCAGATGGTGGATATTTTAAGAACCCAACTGAGCCGTCGTAATGTGGATCCCAAGGCGATGGAAGTGGATGAGAAGGCGATCCACAGCGGCAAGATGTTCTCTTTGAAGGTCAAGTTCAAACAAGGCATTGAGGGCGATGTGGCCAAGAAGCTGGTAAAACAGATCAAAGACAGCAAGATCAAGGTGCAGGCGCAAATCCAGGGCGACTCGGTACGGGTCACAGGCAAGAAGCGTGACGACTTGCAGGCGGTGATGGCGCTGGCCCGCAATGCCGAGCTGGGCCAGCCGTTCCAGTTCAATAACTTCCGCGACTAGTCGTTAATCTGCGACTTGAGCGCATCTTGAGCAGTATCGGCCCGCCTCGGCGGGCTGTTTTTTTGCACCAGCCAAATCAGCAGCAGCACGGGCAAGCCTATGATGCTGGCGCTGACAAAGAAATTCACATAGCCAAAGGCGTTGACCCAGGCGCCGGAGAAGCCGGCAATAAACTTGGGAAACAGTAACATCACCGAAGACAGCAGCGCATACTGAGTGGCACTGTAGCCACTGCTGGTGAGGCTGGAAAGGTAGGCGATAAAGGCCGCTGTGGCGATACCGCCGCTGAAGTTGTCCACCGAAATCGCCAGGGTCAGCAGTGGCACGTTGTAGCCCACCATGGCCTGCAGGGCGAACAACAGATTGGTGGTGGCCACCAGGAAGGCGCCGACATAGAGGATTTTTATGGTGCCGAAGCGTGCCAACAACACCCCGCCGAATGCCGAGCCCACCAGGGTCATGATCAGACCATAGACCTTGCTCAAGGTGGCGATCTCCTCCTTGCTGAAGCCCATATCCACATAGAAAACATTGGCCATGATCCCCATGACAATATCCGAGATCCGGTAGCAGGAAATCAGCATAAGGATCAGAATCGCGCTCTTGCCGTAGCGGCGAAAGAAATCGATAAAGGGCAGGGCCACGGCGCTGTAGAGCCAGGAGATAAAGGCGGCCATCCTATCTGTGCCGGCCTGGGTCAGCTGCTTGGCTTCCTGCTCTTGAATTGCCCTGTCTTTACTTTTGACGCCGAAGATCAGCAACCAGAGCAGCAGAATGAGCCCCATAGTAGCCAGAGTAACCACATTTGTATTCAGGGCCTGACTCGGAAAGTAGGATTGCAGCACCTGGGTGAAAGGCTCAGCCAGGCTAAAACAGAAATAAAGCCCCAGCAGCAGGAGCAGTAACTTGCCATGGCGCAGGATAAACAGGTTGGCCGGCGCAGCCCAGACAGAGAGTCTGGGTGCCAGATTGGCCCTGAGTCTGTCTCTGAGGCTCGCTTCCTCTTCCCCGATAGAGCTGATGTCCACCGCCGGCTCTTTGGCAAAAAGTGTTGCCAGTATGCCTATGCCCATGAGGCCTGCCATTACCAGATAGGCGGTTTGCCAGCTCTGGAGATCATAGCTTTCCGGCGTGGGAGAAACCCAGGCGGCGATAGTCAGTGAGCCTGCCGTGGCTATGATCATCGCGCTGCGATAGCCCACCTGATAGGCGGCGGCCAGTGCCGCCTGCATTTTTTCCGGCGCCGACTCGATACGAAAGGCATCGACCACTATGTCCTGGGTGGCGGAGGAAAAGGCCACCATCAGCGCAAATAGTGCCAGATGGGTGAGATCTTCCATGGGGTCACTGCCGGCCATTCCCAAAATGGCGGCTATCAGTAATAGCTGGGAGAACAGCATCCAGCCGCGGCGGCGGCCAAAGAGTTGGCTGAACAAAGGCAGGGGCATGCGATCGACTAGGGGAGACCAGGCCCATTTGAAGGCATAGATCAAGGCTACCCAACTGAAATAGCCGATGGCAGCCCTGTCTACCCCGGCTTCCCTGAGCCAGAAAGACAGGGTGGAAAATACCAGCATCAGCGGCAGGCCGGCGGAAAAACCGAGTAGCAATAAGATGAGTACTCGCTTGTGGAAATAGATACTCAGGGCGTCTCGGGTGCTGGCAAAAAAAGATTGAGGCATGGCACGGCTTGGTGAGAGTCAAAGGCCTTAGAGTAAAAGCCCGCGCCTGCGACTTCAAGGCGTGCTTGGATGTTTGCCCAATAAAAAATCCCCGGCAAAGCCGGGGATTGGTCGCCCGTGTCATTAAAGTGTCACCCAGGCGGGGTAGATTAACGTCTGTCTCAGGGCCTGACGCCGATACAGCCTTCGGGTATGGGGCCACCACCGAACAGGTATTCACAGCAGTCGTCCAGTTGCTGGCGCAAAAACTGGTTACCGCGCAATACCCAATCGGGCCATTTATCGAAGACGTACAACAAGTGCCAAAATACGCGTTCGACATCCGTTTGCGCTTCCCCCTGCAAGTTCAGCTGATGCCATTCTTCCAGGGTATCCCACAGATACAATCTGACTTCATTAAATTCCAGCTTGTCGCTCAAGAATGCTTTGCCGTAATGAGCCAGTTGGGGCGCTTTCACATCGATGAACTCTTCTGGGGTCATCAGATCGCCTCCTTATGTTTGCCAGGTTCAGTATAGACAGCTTTTTGAAACTGAACCGGGCCTGGGGTTAATTTCTGGGCAGAAGTGTGGCTTTCTTCAACAAAACTTGGGTAACCGGCACATCGGGCCAACCCAAGGTACTGTTGGTACCTGTCTCTACCAGCGCCATATTCTGCAGAACTTCAAGTCCTTGGCTGACTTCACCGAATACGGCATAGCCCCAGCGCCTGGAGGATGGGTCGAGCTTTTTGTTGTCGGCCACATTGAAGTAAAACTGGCGGGTGGCCGAATGGGGAGCATTCTCTCTGGCCATGGCTATAGTGCCTAGGCTGTTGGATAGGCCGTTGCCCGACTCATTGACTATCGGCTTGTCTGAAGGCAGTTCTTCATACTTGGGGCTGAGGCCGCCGCCCTGAACTACGAAATCGGCAATAATGCGGTGAAACAATGTGTTGTTGTAGTCGCCGCGCACCACATAGGTGAGAAAGTTGTCCACAGTGATGGGCGCTCGGGTGCGATCGAGCTCGACCACGATTTTGCCCATGCTGGTATCAAATTCCACTAGGGGGTAGAGATTGTCTTTTTGTATATCCAATGCCAGCGCCAGCTGACTGGTCAGCATCAATACGGCTGCGAGTATCCATCGGCTCATGACCAGATTCCTTATTATAGTGTTGCAGACGGGCCTGCCTGTGAGTCACCGACCGGCCCAATAAATTACTGCTGCAAAAAGCTGTGCAGCTCGGGGTCGTTGAGTATTTCGCCGCTCAACTGGGTGATCAGCTTGTTCATGTCCAGTTCCAGCGAGGCGAAGTCGGCACTGAATGGCCCCTTGAGCAGCCCCTTGGCCTTATAACGCTTGGTCAGGGTATGACTGCTGTTTTTGGCCAGCAGATTGATGCTGACATTGGTTTTGGCTTCGAAGCCGAAGCTGGATTCATCCACATCAGTGAGCAGTTCAATCAGCTGCAACTGCACCTCTTTCCCACTGGCGGGATCGATTCGGTATCCGGCCTTGGCAAAACCTTGACGGAACAGTTGATCCAGTTGGACCCTGGGTGGCTCGGCCGGGCTGACCAGACGTGCGGCTTTGCCATCTTCATTGAATCGCACAATAAAGTTGGCGGTGCGGGTATCCAGGGTTTGCAGCGCCAGAGCCGGCTCCAGCGAAGTCTGTGGCGTGACCGCTGGCAGTTCAGGGCTCAGGGCAATAAAGTTGGGGGTATGACTGGCGCAGCCAAAGAGCAGCGCCGACCCCAGCATCAAGGTAGCAAGCCGTTTCATAAAAATCCGAAGCTGTAAAAAAGGTGGCATCAGGATAACCAGATTTGAGTTTGGCTTCCAGCATCTGGCAATGGCAGATAACCCACTCTGATTCAGTCAGGGTTCAGACAGCGAAGCGCAATATCCGCGCGTAAAACACTTACAAATCATGGGGGAATCGTATGAAGTACGTTATATTGGCAGCTGCACTGGTGATGCCGACCTTGACGGCACCGGCAGCCAACGCCGCAGAAGGCAAACATGTTATCGGTGGCAGTATAGGCCTTGGAGTGCAGAATGACGATGACATCAGCCGCTTCAATCCCGATGCCGGTAACGCCGAAGACAACGACAGCTCAGACAGCTGGGGCACAGAGCTTTATTATCGCTATCATCTCACCCCAAATTGGGGTGTCGAAGCGGGTTACCTTTGGTCCGACGCCGGTATAGTCCATGCCTTTACCTCAGCCATTACCGAGTTGCAGATGGATAGCTTCGAGGCGGCGAGAGTATCCCTTTATGGCCGCTGGGGCTTTACCGAGCGCAACAGCTTCTATGCCAAGCTGGGTGCCGCCAGGGTTAAACTCGAATATCAATATACCAAAGACGGCGCTGGCTTCAATGACACTGAAAACGGCCTGCATGCGGCAGCCGGTTGGGAATATCGCTTCCGCAACAATCTGGGTATCAATACAGAATACGTGTATCTGAAGACGGATAACTTCGATTATCAAGGGGTATTCGTCGGCCTCAGTTACCGTTTCTGAATGACACAGTAAACCGGATGAAGCCCCGTATAACGGGGTTTTTCATTTTTGTAACATTCAAGGCTTCAATCTCCGACGGCGACAGGGTAGAGTCAAGTTATTGCTCTAAAAACACCAGTTGGGAATATGTTGGAATTGAAATCCGGGCCTTTGCCGACGACTCAATCCGGGGTTGCAACCCAGGCGGCACCTGACTCTTTGATAGATGTTCACGGTCGGCCTCTGTTTGGTCATTTCGACGGGCCGCCGAAAAGCCTGGGATTGTCAGACTTTCAGCTGTTCAATGAGATGGATCGCAGGGTTTCACGCCTGAAACAGCGTTGCAGTTATAAGCAGTTTGAGTTTATTTGCCTTAACAGCCCCAGATGGATGCTGGGCGTTGCCTTGGCGGATATCGCCTATCTTGGCAGTGGTTTCTGTTATCTGTTTGATTTGCAAAGTCGTCGCATGTATCAGCAGAATCTGCTGCGGCCGCCCGCTGGTTTTAACCTGAGCCGTTCGCCATGGCAAGGGGAGAGCCGTATGGGCGGCATTCACTTTCGGCGTGAGCAGGGACAATGGCAACTGAGTCTGGATCTTAAACTACAGGGAATGCCACTTGAGGGGGAGCTGACCTTGGTTCCCGAACCGCTCAGCTTGCCGATGGCGCTTTGCAGTCCAACCGGTTACAGCGGTTGGACCTATACCCAGAAACACAATGCCCTCAAGGTCTCCGGCCAGTTGTCCTTCAATTATGAACCCCAGTCGCTGCTGCAGGCCAGAGCCGGTTATGACTTTTCCGCAGGCTTTATGCGCCGGGAAACCAGTTGGCGCTGGGCCTCTATCAATGCCGACATTGATGGCAAGGGGTTGGGGCTAAATCTGGCGGCCGGAGTCAACGAGACCGGCTCTTGTGAAAACGTGCTCTGGGTTGATGGTGCCAGGCATTTACTGTCGCCGGTGCATTTTGAGTTTGACCGCATGGCAGCATCCGGCGGCCAATGGCGAGTTTGGTCTGAGCGCGGCGATCTGGAGTTGGCATTTTCGCCCTTGGGGTGCCGCAGCGAAAGGCTCAACCTGGGGTTGCTTAAAAGCAATTTTCGCCAGTATACCGGGCTGTTTTCCGGTTGGGTCAAAGACTCCCGGGGCAAGCGCCATGAGCTGGTGCAGCAGAGCGGCCTGACAGAAGATCACTTTGCCAAGTGGTGAGCTGGAATAAAAGGAATAAAAATGGATTTCAATTTACTTATTTCCCACCCTGAATGGCTGCTGCTGGTATTGGCGCCGCTGTTCTTCATCTGCATGGCATTGGAATGGTTTTTCGGTGACCGCCTCAGACGTTTGCCTGAGAATGCCCGCTATCGGCCGGCGGAGGTTTTCTGTAACTTTGTGCTGGCAGGCATGCATCAGGGCGCCGATATTCTCACAGGATTACTGCTGGCCAAACTGTATTTGTGGTTATTCGGCTGGCGTTTGTTCGACATTGAGATGAATGGCTGGACCTTTGTGCTGCTGATGCTGGGGCAGGACTTTTGCTATTACTGGTTCCACCGGGCCAGCCACAGATGCCGCTGGATGTGGGCCGCCCATGTAGTGCACCACAGCTCGGAAAACATGAATTTTTCCACCGCCTTTCGTCAGAGCCTGATGTACCCATTGGCGGGCATGTGGCTGTTTTGGCTGCCCTTGGTGATCATAGGCTTCGATCCCAACTGGGTGGTATTTGTGGTGCTGCTTAATCTGGGACTGCAATTTTTTGTCCATACCCAGGCCATCAAACGTCTTGGGCCCTTGGAGTGGATATTCAACACGCCGTCTCATCACAGGGTGCACCATGGCCGTAATCCTCAGTACATAGATAAGAACTACGCCGGGGTGTTGATCATTTGGGATAGATTATTCGGCAGCTTTGAGCCGGAGCGGGAAACCGTGCGCTATGGTATTACCAAGCCGGTCAACAGCTTTAATCCTGTGACAGTCACTTTTGCCGAATGGCGCGATATGTTGGCGGAAGTGAGCCGCCCCGGACTTGGTTTCAGGCAGCGTTGGCGTTTGCTGTTTGCGCCGCCGGCCAGTCAGGAGTTGCCCAGCTCCGGCCTCGGAGGATATGCTGATGGCCCTGACAGTTCCAAGGAAGCTAAGGAGTACTGATGAAGCTTTTTGTGTTTGACCATTGTCCCTATTGCGTCAAGGCTATGATGCTGGTGGGGCTTAAGGCGTGGCCGGTGGAGCGGGTCTATCTGCAAAACCATGATGTGGAGTCCAGAATAGCCATGGTCGGCGCGAATATGGTGCCCATTTTACAAAAAGCCGATGGCAGCTTCATGGCCGAGAGCCTGGATATCGTCAGCTATCTGGATAATCTGGATGGTAAGCCGGTCATTACCCTTGCCAGCCAGGCCGATGCTGTCAGCCAATGGCAGGAGGCATCCGGTTATTTCAGCAGTCGCTTGCTCTATCCCCGCAGTGTGTTGCTCGGTCTGCCTGAATTTGGCAGCCAAGAGGCGATTGCCTGGTTTACCCAAAACAAGAGCGCCATGATAGAGATCTCTTTCGAAAAAGCGCTTGCGCAAACGGCCGATTATCTTGAGGGCCTGGCTAAGTGTTGGCCACGTCTCGACTGGCTGCAATTGCCGTCGGAGCGGGGCAATAAGTTGAGTATTGATGATATCAACCTGTTCCCCGGCCTGAGAAACCTGACCATGGTCAAGGGGCTGGTATTCCCGGCCAGAGTGCGCGCCTATATCGAAGAGGTGGCAGCGCTGACTCAAATCGACTTGTACGACGACAGAGCCGTCTGAGCGGCTTTATCTGAGTCATACAACTACACCCAAAAAGACAGGCCAGTACTGGACCTGTCTTTTTCATTCGTTTTCACTTTAGGGCAAGTGCTACTTTAACCCGGCATTTTCAACTCAGCTTTTTCAACACTCTCTTTGTTCAACGCTCTCTTTGTTGATGCACTGCACGTTGTCTGTGCTCCAGAGCACGGCTGGGCTGGCGTCGCTCCGCCTGATGGCGCTGTGGCTGAGCTCGCTGTTGATGCTGCACCTTTGATTGACTCTGAGGCTGATAGCGTCTCTGTGGCTGCTGTTGTTTATCTGCCTGTTGCCGGCGTTTTTCAGCTTGTCTATAAGTAGTGTTAGTGTGCCGGTTTGAGGCCTGTTGCAACTGTCTGTCTCTGGCCTGATGTTTAACCCGCATCGTTTTGTCGGCGGCGTTGGCACTGTTATTGGCATTCCTATATGACGGCTGCTGTGACAGCTGGCGAACTTTTTGGGGCTCGCCCCTATGCATCTTCTCCCTCTTGTCAGCGGCGCGCCATTCACGGCTATTGTGCTCTCTGCGCTGCTTTAACTCTCGCTGCAACTGCTTTTGTTGCTTGTTTCTGTCCTGATGCAGCCTTTGGCTGTGGTTGAAGCTGCGTGCCTGGGATTCATAACGCTTGTGTGGCTTGTTGTATACCGCCTTATTGTAGCGTTGTTGCAGCGCCGGATGACGATAATGGGCGCCCCGTCTGTGGTGCGGGTTATGGCTCCAGCGCTGGGCTCCCTGGCTATAGGCCAGTCTCGGCCGGTAGTGATTATAGTGTTTGTGGCGATAATCGACCCAGACCACTCTGTCATGCCAATGAAAGGCGCTGAAGAAGAAGTTAAATGAAATGCTGACCCCGGCACTGCGCCAGTAAAACGGACTGGAGTGGTAGCGCACATATCCGGGGAAAGGGTCCCAATAGATAGGTGGGTAGCTGCTCCAGTGCCAATGGCCATAGACACGGCGACTGTCGTAGTAAGGGACATAGATAATCTCGGTGCGGGTCGGTGCTATCACTATCTGACGTTCGTCGCGTCTGGCGTTAAGGTTACCCAGGTCGTTTAATGAGTCGGCATCCCAGGCGGCTTGTCTCAGGGTTTGAATCCCATCCATCACCCGGCCTTCATCGGCGATAAAGGCTTCGCCCAAACGGGCGGTCCAGTCCAGATCTGTGCTCATCTTGTTCAACACTTCCGGAAAGGCGATAAGCGCCATCACACTGGGATCCCAATCCTGGTTCTCGGCTTCGGCCATCAGGCGTTCATTGCTCCAATGGCTGCGCTGTTTGCGCCAGCGCTGTGCCTGCACCAGTTCCAGTGGATAGGTTGAGGCGATCAGCATATGGGTCAACAAGGTGTCCGGATAGAGAGCTATAGGGGAGAGCAGCTGCATCAGCTCGGGTTCCCGGATATCACTGCCGGATTCGGCGGCCTGCAGCGCCGTAGTTGGCAGGCCAAACAGACACAGGATAAGCACACTGTGCTGCAGCCAGATTTTCAGCTTGTTCATGGTTGCCTCCTTTAGGCCGGTATGGTTACCAGCCTGGCAAGTGAGCTAACTGAGGCCTTGCCGATGCAATTCCCCATCAGTGGCTTCAGAATAAGTGGCCTTTGATGAACATAAGCTGAAGGCTTTTGGATGGCTAAATGATCTCCAAGCTGCTGCCTGGCGGAAGTGGGTAGTGGAACTTAGTCTTTTGGCATCGCAGGAATACGCCTATTTCCAGACATAGGCGGAACAGTGACCATCGAAACAGGGACGTGTTCATGTTGGGTCACAGGATCGCCTGTGCGAAAGGCGCACCGCAGGTGATGGGCTACAGTTTAGCTGGCAGTTAAGACCAAGTTTATTGGTGAGTTTTGGCTAAAAGCCATGATAGCCGCTGTGCCAGCGGCCTAAAGTCGTGGTGTTCCACACCACACCGGGCAAGGGGCTTTGCTTGTCCAAAGCCCCTTGCATCCCCAAGGACACCCCGACGTAGCCGAAATCCCCGCTGGCTTATGAAACAAATTGGCTACACTCAGGACTCGCATCCTTGCTCGACCTTCGAGCCTCGACATCCCTGTCTCGGCTACGCCAATTTGCAACAACGCCAGCGGCGGCTCCGAAGGGGGAATTGGTGCAATTCTGTGAGAACTAACTTGTTTGAAGTTACCTATATGCCCGCAGACATACACCTAATTCCAAGCACAGGCGGGACTGTGACCGTCGAAAACAGGGATGTTTTCGTCGAGGCTACATGGACGTATTCACGCCGTGTCACAGGAGCGCCTGTGCGAAAGGCGCACCGCAGGTGATTGGCGGCTGCTTAGCCAGAAGCTAAGACCTAGTTTATTGGTGAGTTTTGGCTTAAAGCCATGATAGCCGCTGTGCCAGCGGCTTAAGGTCGTGGAGCAAGTGCATCCATACACAACGGCCAGTTCGCCATCCCTGGCTCTCGCTCGTAGCCAGTCGCTAGGCGACACTCGCCAAACCACACCGGGCAAGGGGCTTTGCTTGTCCAAAGCCCCTTGCATCCCCAAGGACACCCCGACGTAGCCGAAATCCCCGCTGGCTTATGAAGCAAATTGGCTACACTCAGGACTCGCATCCATGCTCGACCTTCGAGCCTCGACATCCCTGTCTCGGCTACGCCAATTTGCAACAACGCCAGCGGCGGCTCCGAAGGGGGAATTGGTGCAACTCTGTGAGAACTAACTTGTTTGAAGTTACCTATATGCCCGCAGACATACACCTAATTCCAGGCACAGGCGGAACTGTGACCTTCCGAGCCAGGGATGGCGAGGCAGAGCTTACAGGGACGTACTCGCAGCGTGTAATAGGATCGCCTGTGCGAAAGGCGCACTGCAGGTGATTGGCTACACCGTGGCCAGAAGCTCGGCCAGTACTAACTTAGGCACTTTTAGCTTGAAGCTATGATAGCCGCTGTGCCAGCGGCTTAAAGTCGTGTCGTTTTGGGTTTCCAACCCAGTTAATTCTGCTTCNGCCAGCGGCTTAAAGTCGTGTCGTTTTGGGTTTCCAACCCAGTTAATTCTGCTTCAAAAACAAACTAAATCAGGGTTTTGTTGCCTTTGTCAAAACTTGACCTTTGGCTAATTGTTTTCATATCCAGCACTGGGTATTGTATAACTAATTCAAATGCTTGGCTTTAGTACTTCCTGAAGTTTAAGGCCAGAAGCAGCAACACTTTTCCGTTTTCAACGGAATGCAGGGACGAACATAGCTTGGACCCGGGCGGTAGCCATGGCTTTACTCGACGTTTTTAGTTGGGCCTGGGTTGTAGGGCCCTTGGTTTTAAGGCCCTTAGTTGCAGGGCTTGAAGCGCTAATGACAAGCACCTCAGAACTGATTTTTATACAGTATTATTGACGTTCCAGGAAAAATGCCGGGAATTTGCAGCTAAGTTTGCGCGTTATTTCTGTAACATTTTAGAAAATAACATTAAATTCATAAAGTTAAAAAATACAGCCGGTAGATAATAGGTTTGGAAACCGCGCATGCGCGTTTAGCTGCAAGGGATATTTGGACTAAATGGTATTATATCCAGCTAATACAAACAGATAGCGATGCGCGTTTACACTCCTCCGAGGACTAAAACGCGCATGCGCACTATACAGCTGTTAGCTTCACAGAGAAATCGCATGCGAAAAATTTATTTAAAAGTCGTAGTTACGGCCTTATTCCTTTTTAGTGTGGAGATCCACGCTGCTACAGAGTGGGTGTATGTTTACAAGGTCATGGATGACAACGCTATTGTTGTTAGGAAAAACGAGCAGGCCTATCAAATAGAAAAAGGTGTTGGCTGCCTTTCGTTGTGGAGGTATGAAGGAAAAACGGCATTGATAACTTCGCCTGGTTTATTTCTTGGCGTTGGTACGGAGCTGATTCTTCCCGATGAAGATCAAAAGTGCCGGGTATGGGATTCCACTGAGCTTGGATCTATTAACTCACTTACTGCCCCAGCCTCAAAAGAGCAAGCCGGTGGTTGTTCTGATGGCCATTGGATTCAGTCGATCGCTGGCAATGGTGAAATAATTAAACTTGAAGATGGCTCAATATGGCAGGTTGACAGTATTGATACTGTTACTTCCAGCATTTGGCTCCCGATATCAAATGTCACTATTTGCGGGTCAACAATGATTAACACCGATGATGGCGAAAAAGTTGGTGTAACTAAACTTAAATAAGCTAACAAGGCGCTGCTGCCGGACAAATTTTCCGCTGCGCTCCAAATTTGCCGCAGAGCGCGGCGTTAGGGCTTCATAGTTCATCGATAAATCAAAGGGTAAATATGTTCGAGGATTTTGATTTTAGTATTTTGAAAGATCCAGATTTCAAGGAAGACTCTGTTCGTGAGGAGTTAATTATTCCAATAATTAAAAGTCTTGGGTATTCAGCAACAGGTGATGCAAAAATTGTAAGAAGTCGTCCATTGATTCACCCCTATGTAGCTATTGGCTCTCAACAACGTAAAATATCAATTATTCCAGATTACCTATTTTTAGCAGATGGAAAGCCATTGTGGATCTTGGATGCCAAATCGCCAAATGAAGATATAACAAAAAGCAAACATGTAGAGCAAGCTTATAGCTATGCGATTCATCCTGAAGTCAGGGCTGAAATGTATGCCTTGTGCAATGGGCATGAGTTTGTTCTTTATGAGGTTAGAAAATTTGAACCAGTACTGCATTTCAAATTACAGGAAATACATACCGTATGGGAATCATTGTTTAGGATATTAAACTCTCAAATTCAAGGGAATCCCGAGCTGATAAATTACGCACCAGACTTTGGTGTCTACATGAAAAGACTTGGTGCGGTGGATAACATGAATTTCATAGCTCCACTCTGTTGCTCATGCTTTATTGCCAAAATTGAGGATGATAAATATACGACAATAAGCAGTGTTCCCGGCGATATTGAAATGGCAATATCACTTGATTTTGATAAAAATCGATTGAATCAGCTTTTGTCGTTTCAGCCACAAAATATAAGAGATGCAGTACAACAAGCACTTTCGCGACAACCCTTTCATTTTTCATCCGATCCATCAGTGATGGAGCTAAAGTTCGGTGTTATATCGAAACTTTCTACAGAAGTATTTCACAATGCTGAAGAGTCTTATATTCCGTTTGAAGTTGATGAGTTCATAGCATTGACAAACTTTGACTTAGACGAAGAAAAGCCCTAACAAGTAAATCCAGGTGACGCCTACAGCGCACCTGATTTAGGCGTTGATATGATTCCCTTTGTCAAATAGGTAAAAGTGTCCTTACCGGAGACCCAAAAATCTCCGGTAAGGGCACTCTGACAGTCGGACTTTGGCGAGTAAGTGTCGGCGGTTGACCTTGCTGATATCCGCGAGTTTGGTTATTCGCATTACT
>NZ_NGVS01000044.1 GCF_002777975.1 Shewanella carassii | reverse complement strand
GGGGTGAATTTCTTAAACTGGTTAACACCTCTGGGAGGCCCGAATTATGAGGGGATCCTCCAGCGCGTTTAGTTATGAACTCTCTTTTAACTATCTCTGGAATATAGACAGCTATTAGCTCAGCATCTACCAATTTCGCTAAGACCTTCATGCGCCCAGATGAAAGTCCCTCTTGGTATAGGATGTTTGTATCTAATACTATATTTTTCATGAATACCTAACTTATTTATATCTCGTTGTTGCATAACGCCGCCAGCAGGGGCTGACAAACCAGAGCGTAGCGGCGGTTTGGCAGTCCCACTGGCTGGCCTTGTTAACTGTTTACTCTCGATCTTCCAGCAAATCCATTAGGTCATCTTCGATGTCATCTCTTTCAGACACTATATCCCCAAAACTCATACCATCTAGATAATCAGCCATTTTGATTCGGATAATTTCTTTCTCAATCAGACTTCTAAAAAAGCGGTCAGCTCCTGCCCCTTGATACATTAGCTCTTTGAAATCTTTCAACCTGATAGATGGCTCGCCTTCGACATAAAAATAATATGCAAGAAGGCCAATAGCTTCATTGAATGCCACATTACCTTCCATATCACCTGAAGACGCTACTTTTTGATAGCTCGACGCAAATTTTAAAGGGCTATCGCCATCAATTTCTGGATATGACTTAAATATTGAAATTGGCCAAACAATGGCTTTCCCCATGTTATACGGGTATCCGCGGTAACTATGCTCTCCAAATAGCCACATAAAGATGCTAAACACAAAAGCTATAGCCAAATACCCACCGATAAGTCCTTGCTTCATAAATCTTCCTCTTTTTTGTATTACAGTTAACGCCGCGTTAAAGGGCCGAAATAGCGAAGCTATTGAGGTCCCAAGGAGCGTAGCGACTGATTTTGAACGCCTTGTTATGAAAGCCTCTTTCGGCACAAGGCATATATAGAAAGGATTTGGACTGACTTCGGTTCATACATTCACCTTCCTTGATTCAACCTGCCCCACGACAACAGGCACGCTACCGCCAAGCCCGAGATGCCAACACATGGCACTAGGTTTGGATTGCCCATGTTGGAGTTTTTGATGAGAAGGGTTTAGAACCCCTTTTCGCCAAGCACTCCGTTGCTTGCTTTACTACCTAAGCCTTCAGACTACCCCGAAGACGCGGCGCTGGCCATTCTTTATGGCCTCTAAACTACCCGCACTGACTTACGATGACTCGAAGTATTTGGGTTTTCATAACGCCGCGTTAAGGGGCGCAGGCACGCAATACAAAAGTGACCGCATAACACCTTAACCACTAAACAAACTGCAAACCGAAAATGCCACGCGTGCCAAGTCCCTCTTGAACGCTTGTATGGATAATAACCAAGCAAAAAGGGTAAAGTGAGACCCAGGCTTTAGCGGCAACTAAAGCTTTCTATGTGGCAGTTCGGTTGAACGCTGGCTCCTCTGTCGAGAGACCGATAACAAACATGAACGCCTCATAGGACTCCAAGCATAAACCTCGAATAGTCGACTGGGTCTCGAACCCGCATTTCGCAAGCAAGAGTTAGCTTATTATGAATACAAACACACTTCAAAACATTAATATTGGTGTTGATACCGGCAAATTACAGCTCGACATTTACATCCGTCCACTCGATGTCTTTTTTACCGTGCCAAACAACGAAAAGGGTATCAAACAAGCCTTAGCTACTATCAAAAAACACAACTCACAGCGTATCGTTATCGAAGCGACTGGCGCCTAGAAATGCCCTTCGTGTTAGCGTGTACCGAGGCCAAGTTGCCTATTGTTCGTGCTAATCCTGTTCATATCAAACGCTTTGCCGGTGCTATTGGTCGTAGAGCCAAAAATGACCGCTTAGATGCACAGCTTATCGCT
>NZ_NGVS01000040.1 GCF_002777975.1 Shewanella carassii | reverse complement strand
GTTGCCAGTAACCAAGGCTCTTTACTGCCAAGACGGTAACTTTGTTGTGCCGTATGATTGCGTCCTGCTTTGGATGACCGCTTGTCGGCTCGATGTTTCGGCGCAGCCTTGTACAGATGTAAATGACAGCGCATAGGCGATTTTCGTCCCAGTTTTACGTAACCAATATGCCGGGCTTTCGCCGTGGCGGAGGGATAAAGCGACTTATTCGACTGCCATTGGGCATGATTGACCAGGAGAAAGCCGACATCCCCACGGACACGGCCAAGCCAAAACCAACCATATCGTTCCACCTCCCGAAACCAGGTATTGCGGTAACCTGCATCGGTGACAATCAGTGGACAAACATGGGATGGCAGCACNACAATCAGTGGACAAACATGGGATGGCAGCACCTGTGCCAACTCCGCCAAGAAGGCGTTATGACTGCGAGGAGCATTGTAGTCGGCAAACTTGAAAGTACGCTCATACAGGGCGTTGTTGACTAAACATATTTTCCACTGAAATTTATGTCTTAGCTTCTAGAATGTTCTGCCTTCGGTATCGATAGATGCCGTGTGTATGTCGGAAAGCCGCATTCCTTCGGCTTCAAAAACGGGGGCAATAGTTCGAAATGCTTTTAGTCAACAACGCCCTCATACAGGGTAACCGAGCGCCCTTGCACACTGACAGAGGCTCGCAATGTCATCATCCGCAGTTGTTCACGGACATCAGA
>NZ_NGVS01000015.1 GCF_002777975.1 Shewanella carassii | reverse complement strand
TGCAACGCCTTTAAACCGGCAAACAAAGGATCGCCCGGCTTGACCAAGCTACTGGCATAGATATCCGGATTGGGCTGATTCTCGGCTGCCAAAGCCAGTAACTCGTCATTATCAATAATTGCAGCATGGGGGCTGGGTTGTGTACTCTGGCCGCCATATAGCCACAGCCCGAGCAGGCATATCAATAATACCAGTGTTCCGATTGTTCGCAATGAAACACTAAAAGCAACTAATTTAAACTTAACTGTTTGTTGTCTCATCTACAGATAGTAGGCTCAATAATAGTGATAATAATCATGATCGAATAACTCATCGATATATACCACCGGTGTTATTTCTTCAATGATTTTTTTCGCCTTATCTTTGGCATTAATCAATTCTGCTTCAGTAAATGGCTTATTTATTTTACTAACGTCATCTTTCAAAAAGCGTAACATTCTATCGTTATCAAAATAGTCATTCGAAACATATGCCGCTGGTAATGACTTTAACAGATATTCTCTATTAGATGTCTTTTTAAACACCTTCTTATTTGCATAATATATTGAATTGACAGAATTACTTCCGAGCAGCATAGCCTTTTCAGACCAAAATATAACTCTTTCATAACCGATAGTGTTATCGAATGTGCCACCTATCAGCATCTGCATCGCCGGGACAAAATTATCATTTGCTGCCATATTCAAAAGTAAAACCAGCGCCTTCACCTCTGCATCACTTGGATTTTTCCCCTTTCCCAAAGAATTAAAATATACATTAATCTGTTCAATCATAGGCGAATAGTACTTGCCCTTTGCTGCCTCAGCCGCTCTATTCAACGCCTTTGAAGCAGCATACCGAGCCCGTACATCTGTTGGGTTATTTTTTACCCTTTCTTCAAAGGCTTGCTGGGCTTTATCCGCCCAACCCCGATCACAGAAACCCACCAAGTAAAAATGGCAGGGATTTTCTTTATCTTTAGTAGGAATAAGCTTTTTCATCGCGTAAGGATTACCCAGCTTGGCCGACAGCTCTATCATACTCGGCGCATCACTGCTGAGTATATTCAGCCCTAAGGATGCCAAGCCATACCAGTACATTCCCTCGGGGTTGTCCATAACGGCAAAGGCCGCCAGCTCACCACTGGCGGCACGATACTGCTGTAACTGCAACTTATAGAGACCGGAAAATAAGGGGTTGTCGGGTTTAATCACGCTGCTGGCGTAAATGTCCGGATTAGGCTGACTCTTGGCTGCAAGTGCCAAGAGCTCCTTATTTTCAAGAATGGGTTGATGCGAATAGCTAAGATCTCTGTTGATATATAAATAGATAACAACGGCCAAGAGAGCAGAAAACGTGGCTACCGCCAGCAACAGTAACCCGGCCCGCTTCTTCTTTGCAGAGACTTTTTCAAATTTCTCTATGATTGTGCCTACTGTAAAATCCATGACTTTGCCCATCATGATCACTAAAATTAATTCAAGCAGGAGTATTTAAAAAATTAACTACATACCACGACCATAGGTATCAATGTCAAATATTTCATCAATATACACAACTGGTTTCATTCCTTCAACAATATCTCCAGCCATTTTTTTCGCCTCAACTTTCTCATTATCTGTAATTGGCTCGTTAATTCTAACCGCATCATTTTCAATAAAAAACAAAAATGCTTCATCACCAAAATATTCCTTTGAAACATATGCCGCAGGAAGTGAATTTAGCAAATACCTCCTATCCAAACTTTCATCAAAAAGCTCCTTGTTTCTGAAATATATTGAAACAGCAGAATTACTACCTAACCCCATAGCTTTTTCAGACCAAAAAATAGCTTTTTCATATCCAATTTCATTGTTAAACACAGATGCCAGCATCCGCATGGCAGGTACAAAATTATCGTTTGCAGCCATGGTTAAAAGTGAAACCAATTTCTGTGAGTCCTCCTCGCTTGGAGCTTGTCTCCTTTCAAAAGAATTAAGGTATACACTAATCTGCTCAACCATTGGTGCATAATATTTACTCTTTGCTACCTCAACCACTCTATTTAACTCTTTTGAGGCAGCATAACGAGCTCGCACATCTTTTGGATTATTGTTAACCCTTTCTTCAAAGGAACGTTGTGCTTTCTCAGCCCATAAATCATTACAGTATTGTTCTAAATACCATTCACAATCTCTAAGTGTTATACCTGCTGGAATTAACTTACGCATTGCATAAGGGTTTCCAAGCTTAGCTGAGCGCTCAATCAAACTTGGTGCATCTGAACTAAGTATATTCAACCCCAAAGTCGTAAATCCCAACCAATACATGGCTTCAATATTTCCTTTTGCAGCTAAAGGAGCAAGCGCTTCAGCAGCGACTTTACGTTTACGAAGTTGCAATGCATATATTCCAGTAAATAAAGGATCATCTGGCATAATAAAACTACTTGCGTAGATATCAGGATTTGGTTGACTCTTAGCCGCCAAGTCTAAGAGTTCTTGGCTCTCAATTATGGATTGATGCGAATAGCTAAGATCTCTGTTGATATATAGGTAGGTAAAAACTGCTAAGAGAGCAGAAAACGTGGCTACCGCCAGCAACAGTAACCCGGCCCGCTTCTTCTTTGCAGAGATCTTTTCAAATTTCTCTATGATTGTACCTACTGTCGCATCCATGCTTACCTCTGCTAGTGATAGGCTTCTACATCGTAAATTGCATCGATATAAATAACCGGCATTATTTCTGAGATGATTTTTTCGGCTTGTTCTTTAGCAGCTGAAACTTCGGCTTCACTTACAGGTGCGCCCCCCTTATCAAGGCTTTTTATAATCATAAAGTCGACATTACTTTCTCTATAATACTTTTCAGCGGCATATATATAGGATAAAGCGACCAGCATTTCATCTCGATTCGTTCCTTTCGGCCACTCTTTCCTATTCACGTGAATAATTGAACGTGAGGAGTTAAAACCTAAATGAAATGCTCTTTTAGCATAATAATTGGCCATTTCAAAGCCGATAACTTTATAGAAAATACCCGCCAGCATATCCATTGCCGGTGCAAAGTTATCGTTAGCCGCCATTTTGAGTAGAGTCACTACCTTAGCTGTATCGGCTTCACTGAGTTTACCAGCCTCGTAAGCTAGACCATAATCGAATGCCAGACTTACCATAGGGGCATAATACTTCTGCTTAGCCGCTTCTGCCGCCCTGTCGGCATTCATGGAGGCTGCATAACGACTCAGTACATCATCGGGGTTGGCTTGCAAGCGCTGTAGGAAAGCTTCCCGCGCCTTGTCCGCCCAGACATCGTCGCAGTATTTACCTAAATACCACTCACAGTTTTGCAGGGTTTCTCCCGCCGGTACCAAGCACCGCATCGCATAGGGGTTTCCTTGCTGAGCCGCTTTATTAATCCACTCTACAGCCGAGGCTGTACCGTATACACCGGCGCCCATATTGGTTAGCCCATACCATAACATCGCATCTGTATTTCCATCCTCGGCCATCTTACCGAAAACCTCAACGGCAATATCATCCTTACCCTCTTGCAACGCCTTTAAACCGGCAAACAAAGGATCGCCCGGCTTGACCAAGCTACTGGCATAGATATCCGGATTGGGCTGACTCTCGGCCGCCAAAGCCAGTAACTCGTCATTATCAATAATCGCAGCATGGGGGCTGGGTTGTGTACTCTGGCCGCCATATAGCCACAGCCCGAACAAGCATATTGATAACACCAGTGTTCCGGTTGTTCGCAATGAAACACTAAAAGCATCCAATTTAGACTTAACAGTTTGTTGTCTCATCTACAGATAATAGGCTCAATAATAATGATAATAATCATGATCGAATAATTCATCGATATATACCACTGGTGTTATTTCTTCAATGATTTTTTTCGCCTTATCCTTGGCATCAACCAGTTCAACTTCAACAAATGGCCTATCTATTTTACTCACATCATGATTCAGCAAGTCTAATACAGTCTTATTACCAAAATAGTCATTCGAAACATATGCATAAGGAAGTACGCGTAGAAGATAATTTCGATCAGATGTCTTATTAAACATCTCCTTATTTCTAAAATATATTGAGCTAGTAGAATCACTTCCGAGCTGCATAGCCTTTTCTGCCCAGAAAATTGATTTACTGTAACCGACAGTATCAGTAAAAGTGCGAACAGCTAATAAACGCATTGCGGGTACGAAATTATCGTTTGCTGCCAATGTCAATAATTGTGCTAATTGACGAATTTCCTCAGCTGAAAGAATATGAACTTCACTTTCATTCACATATATACGAATTAAACTGGTTAACGGCGCATAGTATTTACCCTTTGCTGCCTCAGCCGCCCTATCCAAAGCCTTTGAAGCAGCATAACGAGCCAGCACATCTGTCGGATTATTTTTTATTCTTTCTTCAAAGGCTTGCTGCGCTTTATCCGCCCAACTCCGATCACAATACCCCGCCAAGTAATAGTGGCAGGGATTTTCTTTATCTTTAGTAGGAATAAGCTTTTTCATCGCGTAAGGATTACCCAGCTTGGCCGACAGCTCTATCATACTCGGCGCATCAGAACTGAGTATATTCAGCCCCAATGATGCCAGACCATACCAGTACATTCCCTCTAGATTATCGCTATTGGCAAAGGCTGCCAGTTCGCCACTGGCCGCTCTATCCTGATGTAACTGCAACTTATAAAGACCGGAAAATAAGGGATTGTCGGGTTTAATCAAGCTACTGGCATAGATGTTTGGATTAGGCTGACTCTTGGCTGCAAGTGCCAAGAGCTCCTTACTTTCAAGAATGGGTTGATGCGAATAGCTAAGATCCCTGTTGATATATAAGTAGATAAAAACAACTAAAAGAGCAGCAAACGTGGCTACCGCCAGCAACAGTAACCCGGCCCGCTTCTTCTTTTCAGAGATTTTTTCGAACCTTTCTATAATTGTGCCTACAGTCGCATCCATGCTTACCTCTGCTAGTGATAGGCTTCCACATCGTAAATTGCATCGATATAAATAACCGGTGTTATTTCTGAGATGATTTTTTTGGCTTTTTCTTTAGCAGCTGAAACTTCGGCTTCACTTACAGGTGCGCCCCCCTTATCAAGGCTTTTTATAATCATAAAGTCGACATTACTTTCTCTATAATACTTTTCAGCGGCATATATATAGGATAAAGCGACCAGCATTTCATCTCGATTCGTTCCTTTAAGCCACTCTTTCCTATTCACGTGGATAATGGCATCTATAGAGTTAAAACCCAAATGAAATGCTCTTTTGGCATAAAAATTAGCCATCTCAAAACCGATAATTTTGTAAAAAGACCCTGCCAGCATATCCATTGCCGGTGCAAAGTTATCGTTAGCCGCCATTTTGAGTAGAGTCACCACCTTGGCAGCATCGGCTTCACTGAGCTTGCCGCCCTCATAAGCCCGAGCATACCTAAGAGCCTGCTTGACCATAGGGGCATAATACTTCTGCTTGGCCGCTTCAGCTGCCCTGTCGGCATCAATGGAGGCGGCATAACGACTCAGCATATCATCTGGATTGGCTTGCAAGCGCTGCTGGAAAGCTTCCCGCGCCTTATCCGCCCAGGCGTCGTCGCAGTATTTACCTAAATACCACTCACAGTTTTGCAGGGTTTCTCCCGCCGGTACCAAGCGCCGCATCGCATAGGGGTTTCCGGCCATAGCAGCATCATGGATCCATTTGTCTCCACCAGACAGAACACTGAGTCGTAAGACTGTCATGCCATACCATAACATGGCATCACTGTTGCCTGCCTCGGCCAGCGGCAAGAGTGCCTCTGCGGCCAAATCCTTTCTCAGCGACTGCAACTCATATAAACCTTTGAATAAAGGATCACCGGGTTTGACCAAGCTACTGGCATAGATATCCGGATTGGGCTGACTCTCGGCTGCCAAAGCCAGTAACTCGTCATTATCAATAATCGCAGCATGGGGACTGGGTTGTGCACTCTGGCCGCCATATAGCCACAGCCCGAGCAAACATATCGATAACACCAGTGCTGCAATAATTAATTTATGGGTTTTATTAAATTTTGAACTTTGAGTTTGCACTATCAAAACAAGCCCTCTATTTTCTTTGTTCTGGAAGGGGGAAGCAGGGTATCCAACTCAGTCAAGCTCCAAGTTCTTTGCTTGAACGTGCCATCTCGCCCGCGTTCAAGCCTGGCCAAGTTTTCTGCCTCGATGACGGATTCTTGCAAAGTCCGGTATTTTTGGCTATCTGGATCAATTATTTGGGCAGCGACCATGGCCTGTAACCCTTCGGGGGTTAAATAACAGCCATAGGCACTCTTACGGTTGACCTTTGGTTTGCCATCACGACCTAACCCTGGCTCATCCCATTCGTTGGAATACCAACACATCCCACTACAAAGCGCACCAGTATATTCATTAAAGCTAAAGCTTATTTTCTCTATCTTATCCTCTCCTATTTGAGCATCAATCTTGGAGAAAAAGTGAGCCAACTTTAACCAGCTATCGAGTACTCTTTGCCATCGCCTGAGATAAGAGGCCGCCTCCTGGCCCTCCTTCACTCCCATTAACTCCAGTGCCTTGGTAAATTGGCGGCGGCGCAATACAACCTCCCTTGTATCGTCTCCTGGTTGCAGTTGCTGCATAATAAACAGCAGTGCTTCGGCCTGAGTGCCACTGCGATTTCCTCCCGGGGATGCTATTAAGGTATCGAATAAGGCAGCCAAGGTTTCCGGAGGAGAATCCTTCAGCCAAGTCCGAGTTTTCTTATGTAACCTAGCTTCCAGAATCCGGTCGGCGATGATAGGCGCATAATCTTCCTGAGTCGACTTATGCAGCCAATCTGCGTAAACCCTGGGAGGGAATAGTAATATATCGGCCAGACTGAGCCCTGTGGCGATTGCCAAGGTCAATCTTTGGTTGAGTATATAAAAAAGCTTGGAGTCTTCATCGTCAAAGACGGCCAAACGACTAAAGCCGCTCTGCTTTAGCATGTTCAACAAGCAGCCAACAAAAAGATCTGTACTGAAAGGGTCGATTGCAATATTCAAGCTGCCCTTTACCCCAGGGCCACAAACGACCTTGGCGCCGACAACCAAGAAGAAACAACCCGCATCATAGCCTAGACGAAATGTCCCCTCGAATCCAAGACCTATCCCAACTGCGCCGCCGGCAGTTATTGAACCGAGTTTTCGCCACTGATTGGTGTTTAATTGCTCCTTATCTTGCTTCGTTTCTTTGGTTTCCTTCTCTTGCTTCTTATCAAGAACATCGGAAGACACAGGGGGTTTCCAATGAACTTCTCCTGTTACCGTGCCGCCGACTTCTGCACCGGCAAACAGTTCCGCAGTGGCTCCTGCCTGGGCGGCCCCTTCTATAACATTCTCTGGCCCCTCGGCCTTTATTTTCGAACGATTATAACCCGATGGCCGAAATGCCGAGCCTCTAACGCCTATCTCTTTCTTATCTGAACTGGAACCTATGCTGATGTTTGTAGCCAAATTCAAACTGGCTGCTATAAGGCCGTATGTGGTTACCTGTAGCCAAAAACAAATTTCACCGGCTTGATACAGTTGCTTGACTTCACTACCTGACTTGCGCGCAATATAGGGAAAATCAAGCTGTAACCCTTTCACTGGCATGGGGTTATAAGGCACATAAGCGTTCCCGGGAGCCTTGTTTCCCAAAGGAAACCAGGCACTGAAACCCAATTGTGCTCTGGCCAGATCCAGAGATAGATTAAGCGCAGTGTCTCCACTGAGTCTTTTGGCTACTTCAGAACCTTGGATAGCCAACCCCGGAGCCGTTAAAGAAGTGGTTGCCGATGAGGTGAAACGCATAAGTTGGGCATCGGCGGAAACAGTATAGCCATCCATACTGGTGTTGGATTGGTAGGCCCAATCCTTGCCCAGTAAAGAATGCTCATTTTGAAAATGAATCAAGGACATATCAAGAGAAAGTTGTTTATTCTCAGAAATTTGATTCATAAACTTCTTGTATGCATCTTTAGGCAGTCGGACTTTTGTCTGTTTGACTGTCTCAGCCACATCCTTGGGAAATTGGTTCAGCGTAGGTTCTTTCTGCTGCGCTTCAGCCGCATTTAATTCGTCACGCTCCTCCTTGGATTCAACCGCTTTGGTTGAGGCTGATAAGGCCACCCGCTGAGAAATGTCTTTAACATGCCCCTTGCCTGAACTAACCAGGTGCTTTTCCGAGGATGCGGGTAGCAACCAAGATGGGGTTCTGAGGTAGAAAGGGGTACCTTCACCTCCTTCTGAGAGCAGATAACATTCAACAACCCTGAGATCATTGTTATCAGGCAGATTCATTATCATGCCCGGGTGTTTTACGGCAGGTCTCCAGTCTTCAAAATTCCAAAGCACTGAATAGGATTTCTTGTTGACTTTCTTACTGATATTACTCACATCGCCCTTTTGAGCTCTGGAGTTTGCAAGCGCCTTCCAGTAATCCATTCGAACTTTACAGGCTTTCTTGATTAACAAGGGTTTTTCAAAGAAATCCGGAATGGATTCCAGTTTTATCTGCCGTAGGTCTTTAACTTGCTTCTCCCAAAAAGCATCCAGCTTAATATCCAGAGCTACCGTATCCCAATAGCCCCACTGAAAACCGCCACTCTCCATGAGAGCCTTGAGCCAGACATAGTCATCCGATTGCTCAAAATGCTTTTGTTTTCGATCCTTCTGTAACAGTTCAAAAAGAAGTTCTACCTGTTCATTATTCAGTTCATCATCGCCAAAAAATGATGAACGCCGAACATTAATAACAGCATTATATTTTTTTGAATACTGTCTATATGAAGAAAACATCTCTTTATATAGATTATTGTTATTCAACTCTTCTAATGTAAGACATTGTTCCTTGAGGACCATACCGGAAAGATTAAACATCAAAAGATTCCAGTAAAAACCATATTTCCTAGTATCATAGCCTAAAGAACCACTAAGACTACTTAATTTAGACCTGGAAATTTCTGACTCATTAAAAATATCATCATACTGAAAGAACTCTTCTCCCCAAAAATAGCTTAACGTCTTTGCAGCCTCACCATTACTTTGAGAAGTTAATGACTTATACTCAAATCCCAAAGTGCGTTTCAGACTGCTGACATAGAGGCCTACATTCTTCTCTTTATCACTGGTAAAATAATCTAAATTTTCATCATAAATAAACTTAGTGCCATCATCGGTTTCCCAACCATTGGCCTGTTTTTTGGCTTTATCTTCCAGCTTTTTGCATTCAGCCAACACATATTCTTTCAGTTCTAATTCAATTTTTTTTCTGGCCTCGCCCAAGACATATTGGGTATTCAAGCTATCCAAAGAGCCTGATGGGTAATGATTAGCCGCTCTTACGCGCAACTCAACCTCACTCTTGATAAAAGAATGTTTAGCCAGCAACTCAAAGCCTACGCTGCGGGCATAATCATCCAACTCATTAAGTTCAGCCTTTACCCAGAGTCCCAGCCCTTGGGTCCATTTGAGCAACCATAATGTTTTGTACCTTTCTTTATCTGCCGCATCAGAAAGAAATATCTCATACGGTAAATAGTCATAACGAGAGAGCAACCCAAGCTCATTGAGCTTTTGCAGCATCTTTTCATTAAAGTCGGGCGCATTGATATCCATGTCACTGAGCTGCAAATGCTGTCTTTCTTGCTTGAGTCTTTCTAACGCTTCAGAGGTCAGAGCATACCAATAGCGCTTCCCATCCTTTGGATGATTTGGCACATAGAGTACGTCTTCATACTCCACATAGGCACCTTCACAGGTTGTAATTCCTTTTCCACAGGCCCCATCTTCTGGAGGCGTAACGGTAGGCAGATGCTTGTTGACGTCAATAGGTACGACTTCATACTTCCAACTGATGAATTTATTCTGCAGCTCCAGAGTATTCATGTTCGCCAATTCGGCATAATCCATTTTGTGATAGTCGGCCAACATTCTCAGGCATTCATCCTGGACGTTTTGGCAGGCCCTAAGTGCCAAGTTATCTTTATGATTCATTTCACTAAATCCATTTACTAAAAACGGCTGAATTAAAGCTATAGCTTTCAACGGCTTTGGGTGTGTGTTTCAGAGACCTGAGTTCGCCCTGCTGGGAGGTCCAGCAAAGCGCCGAGGCAGGCCCCAGAAGGGTGTCCCTGTCATCGGCATCCAGTTCAGAGTACAAGGGGTCCAGCGTTTGATTGCTGTAATATCTGAAGATGGTCTGGCGCCCCAGGATCCTGGGTTGTAACAGGGCCAGCAAGTGTTGTTTCAGTGTGTCGAACGCCCCGGTCTGGCTGGCAAAAATCACCGCCGAGCTGCGCCAGAGGGAGTCATTTTGCCATATGGGCAACAGGCTGCTGTCGTGGCACAAACGAAAGATGACAGGGCTCTGTGGCATCAGGTAGGCAAATGGACTATTGATGAAGAGATCGGCCAATTCGGGAGCCGCTTCATGTTGATAAGCCAGCTGCATCACATTGGGATAACGAATCTTGTCGGTCAGCATCCAATACTCGACACCGGCCAATTCAGGCAGTAATTCACTCATGGCCCATTACCCCTTGTGCTTCAAGCAGGGGCAATCTTCCAGAGGACAACTGCCATCGGTTTGCTTTTGGCACAAGCGAGCCACGGCGACATTGTTGTAGGAGAGCATTTCCATGCTGGCGGGAGCCAATTGCAGAGGTAAGGGATTAGGAAGCTCGGCAGCGGCCACTTCTCCCGGAAGCTCCGGCGCTTTACCGCCATAACCACTGCCTGATGCCGCGCCGCCGCCGGCATTAAGGTTGATCCCTAGGCCGGAAAGATGCACCCCGGCCGGATCGACCTTGACGAAGCTGCCACCGGCTTTGACTGTGATTTCAGAGGAAGACTCCAACACCACCTTTTGCCCCGCCTTGATATGAATTTCATCACCGGTTTCATTGACCCACACGGAGCCGGCTTTTAGATGTAAGCTGCCATCCACTATCAGGCTCTTGTCGCCTGTTACCTGCTGACGGGACTCGCCCAACACCGTCAGGTGGTCGTTACCACCGATGCGGCTGCGCCTTTCATTGTCCACATCCAGGTGGCTGTCGTGCTTGATATGCTCGTGTCTGTCGTTCTCGGTCAGTAGGTTCAGGTCTTTCTGCGCGTGCAGGTAAATCTCCTCTTCCCCCGCTTCATCCTCAAACCTCAGCTCGTTGCTGCCCTCGCCCTTGTGGCTCTGGGTCTTCAGCACGGTGCGGGTCTTGTGGGCCGGCAGCGCGTAAGGCACCTGGTTCACCGCATGGTAGGCCCGGCCGGTGATGATGGGTTGGTCCGGGTCGCCGTCCAGAAACGACACTATCACTTCATGCCCTATCCGTGGCAGCGCCATAAAGCCATACTGACCACCGGCCCAGCCCTGGCTGACCCGTATCCAGCAGCTGCCGTGCTCGTCACCCTTGGCATATCTGTCCCAGGGAAACTGCACCTTCACCCGGCCGTATTCGTCACAAAATATCTCTTCATCCTTCGGCCCCACCACGGTCGCTATCTGCGGCCCCGCCATCTGCGGTTTGGCCTTCGGCTCCGCTTGCCATTGCATGGAGGAAGGCACTGCCACTATCTCATTACTGTAAGTGGTGCCGCGGCTGCTGTTGTCCTCTTCCGCCGCATTGCCCTGCTCGCCTGTGTGGCTGACGCCCACTATCACCCATTCGCGATTAAGGCTCGCATCCGGGTGTTCGCTCAGGGCAAACTTCTGCCCGCTCAACGCCTGCAGT
>NZ_NGVS01000027.1 GCF_002777975.1 Shewanella carassii | reverse complement strand
GCGCACCTGTAAGTGAAGCCGAAGTTTCAGCTGCTAAAGAACAAGCCGAAAAAATCATCTCAGAAATAACGCCGGTTATTTATATCGATGCAATTTACGATGTAGAAGCCTATCACTAGCAAGAGCATGGATACGACAAGATAAGATCTCTGCTGGTGTAGTTATATCTCAGCAGAGATCTAAGCAACCCATCCCTGCAAATAAGGAACTCTTGGCCTTGAAGGAGTCCCTAACCATTCGGGCCTTCCTGCAGCATTTACCTGTTTAAAGAAGTCACTCCAGATCCAGCGAAAAGGTGCTGATTTTTTTGGGGATCCTTGGCACCACTCACTTCCTTGTTGCGGCTGCTTAGCGATAACACTTTTCTAGCTTGTATCGAATAGGTTTGGAACCTCTGCCGCCATCCAAGATGCCGGGCAGCTAGAATGATGTGGCAAAGCAGGAAACAATGGGTAAAGAAAAGTGGTCACTGTTTGTAGCATTCGCGGCGAGACTCGCCTCGCACCCACTGCTGTTTACCTATGTAGAGCGCGTATGGGACCCATAGGTAGCTTCCTTAATGGTCCTTTGCTTCCTTGGTGACTCTCTGGTCTCTAGTCTCTGGTTTGGTTTTTTGACCGGTTACTGTAATTTAACAAATGCTAATACTTAGGTCTTGGTTTTTCCCTCTTTTGTAGAATAGGTCCCGGATCTTTCTTTATTCACTGTAAGAGATCTCTTACTTTTTGTATTTATAAGAGACTTTTTAATGGAGGCTCATCTTTATAAAAAAACAGTTTTGATTATCTAATGTTCTTAAATTTAGCCTTTTGGGATAATGGATGCCCCACTTAAGTATTACTCTTCTTGATATTATTGTTTCTATTGTTAATTAAATGTGAATTTGATTATTATACTAAGGTCTGAAACGCCGATTGACTATGACTTGTTGGGCTTGTAAGTTAGGTCTGCTTTTGAAATGGACTTACCAGTCGTAAAAGATCTTATATGGAGATAATCTCATGGCGAAAGATGGTTCAGTCGCTCCGAAGGAACGTATTAACATCAAATATGTTCCCTCTACGGGTGATCAACAGAGTGAAATGGAACTTCCTCTTAAGTTGTTGGTTTTAGGTGACTTTAAGGGTCATCCTGAAGACTCTCAATTGGAAGAGCGTAAGACGGTTCAAGTTGATAAGTCTAATTTTGAATCCGTTATGAAAGAAGCTAATCTGTCAATTTCTGCGACAGTTGACAATAAATTGACAGATGAAGATGGTGCTGAGTTGTCTGTTGATCTTAAATTCGATTCCCTCAAAGATTTCTCACCTGATTCTATCGGTGAGCAGGTTCCTGAAATTCAAAAGTTAATCGAACTTCGTGAAGCTTTGGTTGCACTTAAGGGACCATTGGGAAATATTCCTGCCTTCAGAGCCAAGTTGCAGGAATTAATTGCAACGGAAGAGTCTAGAGAAAAGCTGCTGAGTGAATTGCAGCAGATGGAACAATAATTCAAGCCAATATAAGCCGTTATGGAGATAGGCTGTGGATTATGTCTCGGATATAGACACAAGTGTAATTGAGGAATCAAAATTCATGGATGTTCAAAATCAAACATCAGGCGCTTCCCAAAGTGCCAATGCAACTCTGCTCGATCAGATAATGGCACAAACCCGGATGGCGCCGGTGGATGAAGGCTATGACATTGCTCGCCGTGGTGTTGCTGCTTTCATCGGTAACATTCTGGAGACAGACAACACTGCCGAGCCGGTCAACAAGGCTCTGGTCGACAAGATGTTGGTTGAGCTGGACAAGAAGATCAGTCAACAGATGGATGCCATTCTGCACAATGAAAAGGTGCAGCAGATAGAATCAGCCTGGCGTAGCCTCAAGCTGTTGGTCGACAGAACCGATTTCCGTGAGAATATCAAAATTGAATTGCTGCACGTCACCAAAGACGAGCTGCTGGATGATTTTGAATTTTCACCGGAAACTGCTCAGTCTGGTCTGTACAAGCATGTTTATTCTGCCGGTTACGGCCAATTCGGTGGTGAGCCTGTTGGCGCTATCGTCGGTAACTATGCCTTCACCCCTTCGACTCAGGATATGAAGCTGCTGCAGTATGTTGGTGCTGTTGGGGCCATGGCTCATGCGCCATTCCTGTCTTCAGTTGCGCCTGAATTCTTCGGTGTCGACTCGTTTGAAGAACTGCCGAATCTCAAGGATCTCAAGTCTACTTTCGAAAGCCCCAAGTACACCAAGTGGCGTGGGCTGCGTGAGTCTGAAGATGCTCGCTACATAGGCCTGACGGCGCCTCGCTTCCTGCTGCGTGTGCCTTATGACCCAATCGATAACCCGGTTCGCAGCTTTAACTATCGTGAAAATGTCAGCGCCAGCCATGAAGATTACCTCTGGGGTAACACGGCGTTTGCTCTGGCTACCCGTTTGACCGAGAGCTTCGCCAAGTATCGCTGGTGTCCTAACATCATTGGCCCACAGAGTGGTGGTGCGGTGGAAGATCTGCCGGTACACGTGTTCGAATCCATGGGCGCTTTGCAGTCCAAGATCCCGACCGAAGTCTTGATCACCGACCGTAAGGAATTTGAACTGGCCGATGAAGGCTTTATCAGCCTGACTATGCGTAAGGGCAGTGACAATGCGGCCTTCTTCTCTGCCAACTCGATTCAAAAGCCCAAGGTGTTCCCCAACACCAAGGAAGGCAAGGAAGCCGAGACCAACTACAAGTTGGGTACCCAGATCCCTTACATGATGATCATCAACCGCCTGGCACACTACATCAAGGTGTTGCAGCGTGAGCAGATAGGTTCCTGGAAAGAGCGTCAGGATCTGGAGCGCGAGCTGAACAACTGGATCAAACAGTATGTCGCCGATCAGGAAAACCCACCGGCAGATGTTCGTAGCCGTCGTCCTTTGCGTGCCGCCAAGGTTGAGGTGATGGATGTTCAGGGCGATCCAGGTTGGTATCAGGTTTCCATGGCTGTGCGTCCGCACTTCAAGTACATGGGTGCCAACTTTGAACTGTCGCTGGTAGGACGTTTGGATCAGGAGTAATCACGTTGTTGAACGATGATTTCTCCGGAACTTTTGGTGTCGGCTTCTTTGAACGCTTGGGAGCCGAACGCCAAAGTGGATATGGCGACAGCAGCTTGGATGCTGTCGTCGATTCCATCAAACGTAATGTTTCACATATTCTCAATACCCGCATTGGAGAAAGCCAGAGCTGTCCTGAACTGGGACTGTTCGATTTCAATGATGCCAGTTCCGGCAGTGTGGATCTTGGCCTGAGGATGCGTAACGGAATCAAGGCTTGCCTGAGCCGCTTTGAACCCAGGCTGACAGATATTGATGTCAGCGTGTTGTTCGATGAGGGCAATCCGATGAACCTCAGGTTCCACATCTACGGCAGCATCAGAGTGGCTTCCAACAAGGATAAGTTGAAGATCGATTTGTTATTGGATAACAGTCGCAGATACAGAGTGGTTTAGCAGTGCCTCAGGACAAATACTTCAGGGATGAACTTGCTTTCTTGAGAGAGCAGGGGCGGGAATTTTCGGATATCCATCCGCAGTTGGCGCGTTATCTTCACGGTAACCACACTGATCCCGATATCGAGCGTTTGCTCGAGGGCTTTGCTTTTCTGACCGGTCGACTCAGGGAAAAGATTGACGATGAATTCCCCGAGTTTACTCACTCGATGATCAGCATGCTGTGGCCCAACTATCTCAGGCCTATTCCCAGTCATACCATCATGCGCTTCTATCCGCATGAGAAGGGGATCACCCACAGGCAGGAGATTGCGGCCGGTTGTATGCTGGACAGTCATCCGGTTGAAGGGCAGATCTGCCATTTTCGAACCTGTCGTCCTGTTGATGTTTATCCGGTGCAAATCCGTCATATAGATGCTTCCCATTCCCGGGAAGCCTCTATTATTCAATTGGATTTTGATAACAACAGCGACCTTTCCCTGCTTGAAATGGGGCTGGAAAGCCTCAGGTTTTATCTGGGAGGCCAAAGCTACAGTGCCCAGATGCTGTATCTTTGGTTGAATCATTATCTGGACTCTATCGAAATTGTCAGCGCCCATGGCAGCTATCGCTTGCCGCGCAGCAGCTTTGCGTCAGTAGGATTTGAGGCCGGCAGCGGTATCTTGCCCTATCCGAAAAACGTCTATGAAGGCTACCGGATCCTGCAGGAGTACCTGACATTCCCCGAGGCGTTTCATTTCTTCGATATCAAGGGAATCGCCAAGTGTATCCCCGAATATCTTAAGGGTGACTTCAGCTTCAAACTCACTTTTTCCAAGACGCTGCCTGCCGACGTGCATGTGCGTCAGGATACTTTCCTGCTTTACTGTGTCCCGGCTATCAACCTGTTTGAGCACGACGCCGATCCTATCGATCTCAACGGCAAGCGGGTCGAATACCCGATTGTGCCCTCCAGTCGCCATCCATCTCACTTTGAAATCTTCAGTGTCGACAAGGTGCAGGGTTGGCTGGACTCCAATGAGGGCAGAATGCGCGGCCAACAGCGAGTCTATTCGCCGTTTGAGAGTTTCCAACATGAAGTGGAGCGCGCCCGTAATCGCACCGCGCTTTATTACCGGATGCGGGTGCGCGACAGCATGCGCAACGATGGCCTGGATCATTGCCTCTCATTTGTGCGCAGCGATGAAACCCAGTGCCTGGACATGACAGAAGCCGTGTCGGTGACACTGACCTGCTCCAACCGGCAACTGCCGACCAAGTTGGGCAAGGGCGACATCTGCGTCGCCACAGATACATCGCCAAGCTTTGCCCGTTTCAGCAATATCACCGAGCCCAGCCACCCTTTGCGGCCTGTGCTAGATGGCAGTTTGCTGTGGACCCTGATCTCCAACTTGTCACTCAACTATCTGTCACTGCTGTCCCGTGATGCCATCTGTTCCATCATTCGCGCCTATGACTTCAAGGCGTTGGTCGACAGACAAGCCGAGCGGGTCACCCGGATGCGACTCGACGGCATCAGCAGTATTCAGTCCGGGCCGACCGAAAGAATTGTCAGGGGATTGCCGGTTCGCGGCCTCAAGACAGAACTGGTGCTCGACCAACAGTATTTCGGCTCCGAGGGCGACCTTTACCTGTTCGGCACTGTGCTGAACCACTTTTTTGCCCTCTACGCCAGCATCAACTCGTTTCATGAGTTGGTGGTTATCAATGCTCATAACAAGGAAAGGTACACATGGGATATCCAGAGCGGTCAACAACCGCTGATATAACCTTTCCGGAGCCGGGGGGCAGCAGGCTGCCGCAGGACTACCGTGAGTACAGTTTTTTCCAGTTGGTGGAGTTATTGCACCAACTGGAAGGCAGAGATCCGGAAGATGCCCAGTGGGAACTGGCCGGTGAGTTGCAGTTCAGCGCCAATCCAAGCCTTGGATTTGCGCCGGCGGATATCTCCATGCTCGAGTCTCTGGGGGATGGGCGCCTGCGGCTGGAAACCTGTTTCCTCGGTCTCAATGGCGCCCAGTCGCCGCTGCCCAGTTACCTGCTGGATATGCTGCTCGACGATGAAGATGGCATTCGGCGCAACTTTCTGGATTTCTTTAATAACAGATTGATTTCCTTGTTGTATCGCCTGTGGCGCAAATACCGTTATTACGTGCGTTTTCAGGACGATGCCAGCGACAGTTTTTCGGCCCAGGTCTACGCCCTGGTGGGGCTGGCCAATGAGGATATCCGCGGCGACACGCCGATCAACTGGTGCAAGATGCTGGCCTACGCCGGCATGCTCGCCGGTCGCAGCCGCTCGCCGCAGGCGGTTGCCGGCATAGTGGCGCACTGTTTCGACCTGCCCCAGGTGAGCATTCGCCAATGGCAACTGCGACAGGTGGAGATCCCCGAGTCCCAGCGTTGCCGTTTGGGGATGGCCAATTCCAGGCTGGGGGAAGACACCATGCTTGGGGAGCGGGTCGGCGATCTTTGCGGCAAGTTTGTGCTCTGTATGGAAGAGCTGTCGTTAGAGCGTTTTCGCGATTTTCTGCCATCCGGGCGGGAGTTCCAGCCACTTTGCAAGGTGATGGAAGTGATCCTGCGGGAACAGATGGCCTATGACCTTGAGCTGACGCTCAGGGAAGATGAAGCCCCGCTGCTGCAACTGGGGGAAGAAAAGGGCGGCCAATTGGGATGGTCCTCTTTCCTCGGTAAGGGCGATAGCACGCGCAAGAGCGTATTGATTCAAATCAGGCAATAAAGGGAGGTTGGCCTCTTGAGTAATTTGATTGCGTTGAATGTGGTGAACTCCCAGTTGTTGGAGTCAGGCCTGGTGCCCCACACAAGAATGAACAAGGACGGCGGCCTGATAGGCGCCGGCCCAGGTTGCGAATGGGTGCTCAGGGACAGGGAGCGCACCATAGGCGACTACTTCTGTCGCATCCTCTGGTTGGACGGTCATTTCTGTATTGAAGATCTCTGCGGCCGGGTGTTTCTCAACGGTTCCACCGTGGAGCTTGGGCGGGATCGCAAGGCCCGGCTGAATGAGAACGATCATATCGCCATTGGCCCCTACAAAGTGCGGGTGACGCTGCTCGACAGCGAGCAGGCCGATGACCCGGTAACCGGCCAGCTTTCTGAATGGTTCAAGTCTGAGAACGGTTCACTTATTCAGGCTGAAACCGCCGAAGAAGAGGAAGAAACCGATGCCAGTCTGGATGACCCTTTACTGGCACTGGACAGGCAACAACAGGCCGCGGTCAAAAGCGTTGAATTTGACCAGGAATCTGTGACCAAAGAGCAGGAAAACGCCGAATCCCTGCTGGCCAAGGAACTCTACTGGCAAGGCAAGAATTTTACCGCCCAGGCCGACACGGACTTCGATACCGGTTCGGCTATTCATCTGAACAAACGAGCGAAAATGGACAATATTATGGACGAGAATGCACTGGACTTACTGGAATCTGAAGTCAAAAACGGCCTGGGCAATGATTGGCCCGCCGATGAAGGCACCCATATCGCCACCGGCCCTATGCTGCGCGGCTTAGGGGTACAGTTGGGTGATATGAACGACACAGGCACCCAGCAGGCACTGGCCATTGAAATGGGCGCTGCTTTGCAGGCCGCCATTAAAGGCCTGCTGTCACTGCATCAGGACGCGCAAAGCAGCCGTTATGATCTGATCAACAAGAACCTGCAGCCCATCGAAGATAACCCGCTGCGTCTGGGGCTGGATTATCAGGAAACCGTCCGCACTCTGTTTGATGACAACAAGAGCCCGGTGCATCTGTCTCCGGCGGCCGCCATCAGCGAGAGCCTGAATTCCATCGAGCACCACAATGAAGCGGTACAGCACGCCATCACAGAGGCGCTCAACTACATCCTCAAGTCTTTCTCACCCGACACCCTGCTGAGGCGCTTCAGCCAATACCGCAAGGTGAGCGAGTCGGCGCTCAACCCAGGTGAGAACTGGGCCTGGGAAATGTACGAGAACTACTACCAGGAGTTGACGTCATCCCGTCAACAGGGCTTCCGTAAACTCTTCTGGGAAGTGTTTGAACAGGCCTATGACAAGAAACTCAGGGAACTGCAAAGGGAATTCTGATGGGACTGATAAGGCTGGGTTTAATCGGGCTTTGTTTGCTTCAGCTGGCCGCTTGCAGCTCGGCATGGAATGCCACCAAGAAAACGGCGCAGGTACTGTGGGACCCTTCCATTCCAGTGGGAGAGGCCAAAGACCTGCCGACACAACTGACCTACAGCATGTATGCGCTCGATAAGGTCAACCCCAATGCGGCCGGCGATGCCACGCCGCTGGAGCTGGTGGTGTACGAGCTGGAAGATGACTCCAAGTTTCTGGCCGCCGACTTTGACTCGCTTAAGGCGGATTACAAAGAGGCGCTCGGCTCCAATTATATCGACCACAGTGACTACACCCTGCTGCCGGGACAGTTCAAGTTTATCGACCATTTCGCTGTCGATGAGGACACCAGATACATAGGCATCATGGCGCATTTCAGTGATCCCGAGGTCGCCCAATGGAAGAAGGTCGTCAAGATCAAACCCATGGGCCGTGAATATCACCTGCTGATGTTTTTCAGTGAGCAGGACATAGTACTGGATAAAGTGGAATAACAATGTCTTCAAGAAACAGAGTGATATGGAGTGAAGGGCTGTTTATCAAGCCTCAGCACTTCCAACAGCAGCAGCGTTATCAGGAATACCTCACTGACGCCAGGCTCAATGCGGTCAGCGGTTACCTCTATGGGATCACCGAGCTTGAACTCAACCCCGAGTATCTCAGCTTTGGTCGCATTGCGATTCAGCGTGCCCGTGGCGTAATGCCGGACGGCACTGTGTTCAACATCCCTCAGGAGGATGTATTGCCGGACGCACTGGAAGTGGCCGACAGCTCACTGGCCAATCAGATTGTTTACCTGGCGCTGTCGCTGCGCAGTGATTCAATTACCGAAGTGGCCCAGGACGAGCAGGGCGCCGGACGTTATCTCAATCGGCGTCACGAGGTGCGGGACATTCACACCCATCAGGGCGACTTTACCGCCATTGATGTCAGCCCGGTCAGGCTCAGATTGATGCTGGAGAAGGAAGATCGCAGCGCCTACAGCTCGCTGGCCATCGCCCGCATTCTGGAAAAGCGTCCCGACGGCAGTGTGGTGCTGGATCCCAACTTTATTCCCTGCCACTACAATGTCAGCGCCGTGCCGATTTTGCACCGTTTCCTCGGAGAGATGGCCGGTCTGATGCGCGAGCGGGCCCGCAATATCGCCCAGCGCCTGGGCTCGCCGAGCCAAGGCGGGGTGGCAGATGTGGCCGATTTCATGTTGCTGCAATCTCTCAACCGCATGCAGCCTGTGTTGCAGCACCAGTCACTGTCGCGGACCCTGCATCCGGAAACCCTGTATCAGGCTCTGGTCAGTGTTTGTGGCGAGCTGTTCACCTTTACCGATGATAGCCGCATGGCACCGGCGTTTGCCGCCTATGACCACGATATGCCGGTAGCGGCCTTCACTCAGGTGATGTCGACTCTGCGTCAGTCTCTCAGCATAGTGCTCGAGCCCAAGGCGGTATCGCTGCAGCTGCACAAACGCAAGTATGGCCTCATGGTGGCGCCGGTGCAGGATCCGGATCTGTTGAAACAGGCCGACTTCATTCTGGCAGTGCGCGCCAGAATGCCGCTGGACGAACTCAAGAAACTGTTTATCCAGCAGACCAAGATCGCCTCGGTGGAGAAGATCCGCGAGCTCATTTCGCTGCAGCTGCCGGGTGTGCCTCTGTCTCCGCTGCCGGTGGCCCCAAGGCAGTTGCCTTACCACGCGGGTTACACCTACTTCCAGCTGGAGCGTTCTAGCCGGGCCTGGGAGATGCTGGTGAATTCCAGCGGTTTTGCCTTCCACGTGGCGGGGGACTTCCCGGAACTCGAACTGCAATTCTGGGCTATCAGGAGCTAAGAAATGGATATCAAAGCAGAAAAACAGCCTATATCGCCTGAGCAGGTCGAAGAGCTGCTCTATGACGAAGCGCAGAACATGAATGCCGATAAAGAGTATTGGTTTCAACTGCGTGGTGACAGCCTCAATGCACTTATCGATGCGGCATCCCCCCTTATCGGCATGGTGTTGCGGGTACGCAAGCTGGCCATCTTGGATGATGTGGAAAAGCTCTATCACAACACTGTGGATGACATCATGGCCATCGAGGCCGAGCTCACCGAGGCGGGCTATGATCGCGCCGAAGTGCTGGCCTATCGCTATGTGCTTTGTTCCTTTATCGATGAAGCTGTGATGAATACCCCCTGGGGCGCCGACAGTGCCTGGGCCGAACATTCGCTGCTGACCCGTTTTCACAATGAAACCTGGGGCGGTGAGAAGGTGTTTGGCATCCTGCAGCGTCTGGAAACCGAACCGAGCAAGTATCGTGAACTGCTGGAGTTTATCTACCTGTGCTTCTGTCTGGGTTTCGAAGGGCGCTACAAGGTGGTGGCCAACGGCCGTGAGGAGTTCGACAAGATAGTCAACCGCCTATATGAAACCCTGCGCCACCTCCGGGAAGAAGAACCGGAACTGCTGACCGGGGCCACAGAGCATGTGGTCAACACCCGTTATCGCCTTGGGCGCCAGATGCCTATTTGGACAGTCTTTGCCGGTTTCGGCCTGATGCTGACCATAGTCTTTCTGTTTTATTCCCTGTCCCTGGCGAACAAATCCTCGGGCGTGCTCAAGCAACTGTATCAGATCCTGAATTGAGGAAGCTGTGATGATCCGAATTGAACTCACTACCTTGATCGGCAAGCTCAATGCCGTGACCAAACTCGCCATGGAAGAGGCGGCATCACTCTGTATTGCCCGTCAGAACCCGGAAGTGACCTTTATGCACCTGCTGACTTGTCTGTTGGACAATCCGTTGGGTGATGTGCGTCTGCTGCTCAAAGCCGCCGAAGTCGATGCCGAGCAGGTAAGGCAAATTGCCGGTGAAACCCTGCCAAGGGAAGAGAGCCTTGAAACCTATCCGGCATTTTCACCGCTGCTGGTCGAGCTGCTGCAGGATGCCTGGCTGCTTTCAAGCACTGAACTTGGCCAGACGGAACTGAGATCCGGCGCCATCTTCGCCGCCGCATTGATGCAGGCCGAGCGCTACTTGCCAAGGGATCTTGCCACTCTGCTTGGCAGCATCAATCGCGAAACCCTGAGACGGGAATTCAATACCCTGACCCAGGCTTCATCCGAATCGCAAATGGTCAAGGCCGAGCGCGGCGCGCCGGTACTGAATGAGGCCCAATCGTCACTGGCCAAATACACCAGCAACTTTACCGAGTTGGCCCGCAAAGGCGAGCTGGATCCTGTATTGTGCCGGGATGATGAGATCAACCTGATGATCGACATCTTAAGCCGCCGCCGCAAGAACAACCCGATAGTGGTTGGTGATGCCGGGGTGGGCAAGAGTGCCGTGGTGGAAGGTTTGGCGCTGCGTATTTGTGACGGTCGGGTGCCGGATGCGCTCAAGGGGGTGCAGCTGTTGTCGCTGGATCTTGGTCTGTTGCAGGCCGGCGCCGCGGTCAAGGGCGAGTTTGAAAAGCGCCTGAAGTCGATTATTGAAGAGGTCAAACAGTCGGCCGAACCCATCATACTCTTTATCGATGAAGCCCATACCATGATAGGCGCCGGTAATCAGGAAGGCGGCGGTGATGCGGCCAACCTGCTCAAACCGGCTCTGGCCCGCGGTGAGCTGCGCACCATAGGCGCCACCACCTGGAAAGAGTACAAGAAGTATTTCGAGAAAGACCCGGCGCTGAGCCGCCGTTTCCAACTGGTGAAACTCGATGAGCCCAGTGTTGAGCAGGCGGTGAATATTCTCCGTGGCCTGCATGGGGTCTATGAGTCTTCCCACAATGTATTGATCCAGGACTGCGCCCTGCGCTCAGCGGCTTATCTGTCGGCGCGCTACATCTCCGGCCGTCAGTTGCCCGACAAGGCCATTGATGTGCTGGATACCGCCTGTGCCCGAATCGCCATTAACCTCAGCAGTACGCCTAAGCGTTTGGCGGCATTGGATAACTTGCGTCATCAGCGCCATATGGAAACCGAACTGCTGGAGCGCCAGAAAAAACTCGGTCATCCGGTTGATGAAGAACGACTGAATCATCTGCATCAAGCCCAGGAAGAAGCCGACAGTGAGTATGCAGAGCTGGAATCCCTGTGGCAGCAGCAACAGGCCGGAGTCACTCAGGTGGTGGCCCTGAGACGCGCCATTCTTGATTGTGACGATGAAGCCGAGCTCGAAGGGCTGCGGCTGGAGCTGCAACAGGCAGAAGAATCACTCGAAGCCATCAGTGGCGATCAACGCCTCATTTACCCTCAGGTGGATGAGGCCCAGATAGCGGCAGTCATCTCCGACTGGACCGGCGTGCCGGTATCGCAAATGAGTGGCGATGAGCTGCACAAGATAACCCATCTGCCTGAGCTCTTGGGGCATAGCCTCAAAGGGCAGGATGTGGCCATTGCCCGCCTGCACAAGAATATGCTCACCGCCAGGGCAGACCTGCGCCGCGCCGGACGTCCCAAGGGCGCCTTCCTGCTGGTGGGCCCAAGTGGCGTCGGCAAGACAGAAACCGTGGTGCAGATTGCCGAGCAGCTGTATGGCGGCAAGCAATTCCTGACCACTATCAATATGTCCGAATATCAGGAGAAGCACACTGTCTCCAGGCTGATAGGCTCGCCTCCCGGGTATGTCGGTTTCGGTGAGGGCGGTATTCTGACCGAGTCCATCCGCAAGATGCCTTACTCCATAGTGCTGCTCGATGAGGTGGAAAAGGCGCATCCGGATGTGCTGAACCTCTTCTATCAGGCGTTCGACAAGGGCGAATTGGCCGATGGCGAAGGCCGGTTGATTGACTGTCAAAATGTGCTGTTTTTCCTGACCTCCAACCTAGGCTACCAGACGATAGTGGACTACAGCGCCCAGCCAGAGCTGTTGGACGACAAGCTTTACCCTGAACTGGCGGCCTTCTTCAAGCCTGCGCTGCTGGCGCGAATGGAGATAGTGCCCTATCTGCCGCTGGGTGAAGAGGTGCTCAAGGAGATCATTCACTACAAGCTGGCGTCGCTGGAGCAGCGTTTGCTGGAGCGTTACAAGGCCAAGGTGCATTGTGACGAGGCTCTGGTAGATGAAATCATGCGCCGCGCGACCCGCAGTGAAAACGGCGCCCGTATGCTGGAAGCCATCATAGACGGCCAGGTACTGCCGCCCTTATCGCTGTCGCTGCTCAACAAGCTGGCGGCCAAAGAGGAGGTCAGTGAGATCCATCTGGGCTGCCGTGACGGTGAGTTCTTCGGAGAGGCGCGATAGTGGTGACTGAGCAGTGGTTGGAACAGGCGGCAAAATTGCTGGAATGCCAGCAGTTTGATGGGCTGTTGCAGCAGTTTCTCGATACTTTGGCATTGGAGCTGGGGCTGGATAACCATCTGTTTCTGGCGCCGGGCTTCGATGGTCGGGAGCTCAAGCCACTGTCCTGCCTTGGCCTGTGTGAAGGGATCCCATTGCAGGCGCTTTGTTTGGCGGTTACCGACTTTCGTCATCCGTTCGCCCATGTGTTGCAGACAGGCGAAGCCATGCTGCTGAACAAGGCCCGGCTCGCCTACTGGCAGGAGCACAGCGGTTTTGTCAGCCTGTGCGATCGGGTCGGCAAGGAGCAGGCACTGCTGCTTTTCCCGCTGAGCCATGAGGGCCATGTGCGGGCTATCCTCTGTCTGCGTCTGGCCGAGCAACAGGGTAGTGGTCTGCTTGTCCGTCAGGACTGGCAGCAATATGCCGCCGTCTTTATGCGCCACTGGCAGTTGCTGGATAAGCTGTTGCGGCAGAATTCAGATCAGTCTCAGCTGTCGAGCTCGCTCGATGAACTGCGTCGCCAGCAGCAACAACATGATGCCATGCAACAACTTGGCAAGAACCTGGTGGGCGACAGTCAGGCCATGAGTCAGCTCAGGCAGGAGATAGTGCGTGGCGCGGCCTCACAGTTGTCTGTGTTGGTGCAGGGCGAAACGGGTACGGGCAAAGAACTGGTGGCCCGGGCGATACACGACTTTTCCGAGCGCAGCGGCAAACCTTTCGTGGCGATCAACTGCGCCGCAATACCGGAAAACCTGCTGGAGTCCGAGCTGTTCGGTTACGCCAAGGGGGCCTTTTCCGGTGCCGACAAGGATAAGCAGGGGCTGATAGCCCAGGCGCACCAGGGCACGCTGTTTTTAGATGAAATCGGTGATATGCCTTTGAATCTGCAGTCCAAGTTACTGCGGGTGCTGGAGACGGGGCACTACCGGGCACTGGGAGGCAACAAGGAGATCTACGCCGATTTTCGCTTGGTGGCCGCTACCCATGTGAACCTCAAGGAGCAGATCCACAGTGGCGAGTTCCGTCGCGATCTCTTCTACCGCTTGTGCCAGTTTCCACTGCAGGTACCGGCGCTCAGGGAGCGGCTCGAGGATATCCCCGATTTGGCGGCGCACTTTATTGCACTGTTCAATCAGAGTCAGCAGCGACAGATCCCCGGCATCCGCTTCAGCGCCCTCAATCGGCTGAAGAACCACGGCTACCCGGGTAATGTCCGCGAGCTGCGCAATATGCTGGATTATGCCTGCGCCCTCACCGCCGACGGTGTCGAGATAGATACCGCGTCTTTGCCAGCAACGGATTCGGAAATGCCCAAGCCGCAATTACCCAGCGAAGAGGGGCAGGAGTTTGAGGCCATTTCCGATCTCAGGCTGGCGGTAGCTCAGTTTGAGCGGGCGGTGATCAGCGCCAGATTGAAGGCCTGCAACGGTGACAGAGCTAAGGCGGCTGTCAGTCTGGGAATGCCGAAACGCACCTTTTCCCACAAATGCCAGAAGTTGGAGATTAACGAATAATGTCAAGGATTCAAGGCGTTATATTTTTATGCCTGTGGGGGCTGGCCGCTTCGGCTCAGGCCTCGGACGACACAGTGGCCAAGGCAGAGGCTTGTACCCAAATCCCTTCCAGACTGGAGCGACTGGCTTGTTTCGATGAGCTGTTCAACACTCCGGTGGCAACCGTGGTGCCGCAGCAAACCACTGACAGCAGCCCTTATCCCGAGGCGTTTCAGGTCGCCATGGCGTCCGAGAAAAATCGTCAACAGGGCATGGCTTTTATTGCCGGGCATCAAGCGGATGCCGTAGAAGATCTCTGGTTGACCGCGCCTGCTATAGGCGCCTTGCCACCGCGTCCGGTACTTATGCTCAGCTGCATCGACGATATCAGCCGGGTCGAACTGATGTTGCCCACGGCGCTGGAAGATGGCTGGGCCCAGGTAGGGCTGCAGATCAACGGCGTCGAGCAGCAGTCGCAGCGCTGGCTCAGTGATGATACCGGCTATATCTTCCGCACCGGCCGCGGCCTGCCGGCCATTCAGGTGATGAAAGCCCTGATCCGCGGCGACGATGTGCGCCTGCGTTCGGCCAACAAGGCGATAGACGGCTTGCAGTTTGATACCCGAGAACTTGGCAGTGCGCTCAAGCCACTGCGTCAATCTTGCAGGTGGTGATAGATGGATCTGAATCAATACCTGGATAAAGTCAGCCGCCCCGTCAGTGAGGACAATCCCATAGGAGAGCGCCTCAGCGATGATGTGCTGTTTGACTATGTGGAAGGCCAGATGATGAAGGTGGGGTCGCTTTCACATTCCGAAGTGCAATGGCACGAGGTGGAGAGTGCGGCCTTAAAGTTGCTGGAAACCAAGAGCAAGGATTTGAAACTGCTCACCTATTTGCTGCAGTGCCTGCAGCATCAGTGCAGTTTGGAGCGTTTCTCCTGCTCGCTGGCACTGCTGGAGCGTTTTATGGCCTCCTTCTGGGAGACTTGCCATCCGGCGCCAGGCCCCAGAGGCGTGTTGCCCAGGCGCAAGTTTTTCGCCCAAATAGTGCAGCGAACCCTGAAAGCTGCCGAAGGGCTGGATACCGATTTTTGCGATCCCGACACCAAGTCGGTATTGCTGCAGTCTCTCAAGGCTCTGTGTGATACCGCGGCCGCCAAAGAGTTGCCTGTGGATGAACTGCAGGCCCTGGAGGCCAAGCTCAAGCGCCGTTTCAGCAGTGAGCCTGCCAACAAGCCCAAACCCGCGCAGGAATCCAGCGCCGGTGAAAACCGCAGTAGCAGTGAAAGCAGGGATATGCCTAGGCTGGAGATAGACAACAGCAGTGACAAGGCGACCAAGCAAGCTCTGCTCAAGGTGGCAGACTTTATCGCCGAGAATCCGGCTGGCATGGCGCTTGGCCTCAGGCTCAGACGCTTTGCCATCTGGTTCAGTGTGACCTCGGCGCCGGAAAATGCCAATGCCAAGGGCGAAACCAGCCTGATGCCTATCTCTGCCGACAGAGTGGCCGAGTATCGAAGCCAGTTGGCCAAGAGTCCGGATCTGGCGCTGCTCAGACGCATAGAGCAGAGCCTTAGCCTGAGTCCTTTCTGGATTGACGGTCATTGTCTCAGTGCTCAATTGGCACAGACCTTGGGGCAGCCGGCCTGGGCTCAGGCGATTCTGGAGGAGACGGCGGCCTTTGTTGAACGTCTGCCTGCGCTTTTGGATATGTCATTCAAAGGTGGCGTGCCTTTTGTTTCCAAAGAAACCCGCAGTTGGCTCAACGGCAGCGAGCAGCAGGGTTCAGGTTCGGCCGAAGGCAACAGTTACGAGCAGGAAATTTGGGAACTGGCCGCCAGTGGCGGGTTGTCGCTGGCATTTGCGGCGCTCAACGAAAAACTGCACAAGGCCACTGAGCCGAGGGACAAGTTCTATCTGCGGCTGCTGGGGGCCGACTTGAAAGACAAACACCAGTTAGGGGCCATGGCAGAGGTGGAGTACCAAGTGCTGCTTGGCCAGGCCACGGACACCAGTCTGGCGGATTGGGAGCCGGGTCTGATGTCTCGTTTACAACAAAAAGTCAATCTGAGTTAGGTACAGGGAAATGTATATGTGGTCGATGATCAAATCCTTTTTGAGGAAACTGCTGCCGGAACTGAAGTCGGCGCTGCCCATTTTGCTGGTGGCTATCTTCGTTCTGGTCAATGTGGCGATTTGGTGGGCGGGCCCCTGGCTGGAGCTGGACGGTGACAAACCGTTGGCATCGACAACAGCCCGAATTATAGCCAGCACCATCTTCTCCCTGTCCTGCTTTACTATTTGGGGCTGGGTGCAGTGGCGTCGTCTGCTGCGTATCGGCGCCTTGAAGGTCAGGGAGCAGCAGCTCAAGGAAGACCCGGTGAAGATCCTGGTGGAACGCCAGGAGCAGGAACTCAACGAGGTGATGGTGGGCATGAAAGAAAGCCTCAACACCCGTAACTACCTGTACGCCTTGCCTTGGTTCCTGGTGCTTGGGGTGGAAAACGCCGGTAAGACCAGCCTGATTAACCGCTCCGGGCAGAAGTTTGTTTTCTCTTCCGTTATGCGCGCTTCGGGCAAGAAGTCTGAAAACCCTTTCTCTTTTGACTGGTGGATAGGTGACGATGCCGTACTGATTGACCCGGACGGTGAGCTGTTGACCCAGAAGCCTTCGGTAACCAGCCCGGATGGCGAGACAGAGCGCCGCCTGTGGTTGCACTTTGTCGAGTGGCTGGAGCGCACCCGCAGTCGCCGCCCTCTGAACGGCGTGGTGTTGGCGCTGGACATGGCCAGCCTGGTCAGCGATCCTGTGGCTGAACGCAAGGCCTACGCCCACTTGTTGCGTGCCAGATTGCGCGAGCTGATGGAAACCCTGTCAACTCGTCTGCCCGTGTATATCACCCTGACCAAACTGGATCTGCTGCTGGGATTCGAGCCCTTCTTCCGCCATTTCACCCAGGCGCAGCGGGATGAGATCCTCGGTTTCACCTTCTCCCTGAACTCGGTCAACGATCTCGACAGCTGGCTCAATGAGTTCGATCAGGATTGGCAAGACTTTATTCAGCGCATCAATGCCGGCCTGCCAAGGGCGCTGCTGCAGTGCCGCGACAAGGAAGAACGCTCGGCCATCTACAGCTTCTCACGTCAGATTGCCGGTGCCCACAAGGTGCTGCGTGAGTTTTTTGTCGATGCGTTGGCAAGCGATCAGTTCTCGACCTCGGCACTGGTGCGCGGGGTTTATATGACCTCTGTTTACCAGCAAGGGGTGCCGACAGATGCCTATGTGGATGGTGCTTCCCGCCGTTATGGCCTGAGTGAGTCGGTCAACAGTGCCCAGCGCAGTGAAAACTCTACTCCCTATTTCACCCGTTCGCTTTTTACCCGCATCATATATCCGGAAGCGGGTCTGGCTTCGGACAACTTCAAGGTGGCCAAGCAAAAACGCCGCATCATGGCGCTGTCCTTTGTGGCCTGCTCTATCGCCTCAGTGCTCTTGATAGGCAGCTGGCACAGATACTACCTGCTCAACAGCGCTCAGGCCGATGCCGTGCTGAGTAAGGTGAATGAATACAACGAGCTTATCGATAACACCAACTTTGATCCGCTGGCCCGCAATGTGATCCCGCCACTGAACACCATTCGGGCGGCCACGCTGGAGTTTGGTTTCTTCCGTGACAAGCCGAGGTTAATCTCAGATCTCGGCCTCTACCAGGGTCACACCATAGGACCCAAGGTGGAAGAGACCTATCTGAACCTGCTGTCTTATCGTTATCTGCCGATACTGCTCCGGCAAGTGGCGCGGGATTTGGCCGATGCGCCAGAAGGCAGTGATGAAAAGCTGGCGGTATTGCGGGTATTCAGAATGCTGGCCGACAAGAGTGGCCGCCGCGACAGCTTTGTTCGCGAATACTTTGCCGATGTTTGGCAGAAGGCCTATGAAGGCAATCGTGAGTTGCAGACCCAACTGATGGAGCATCTGGATTACGCCTTGTTGCACACAGACTTGCAGCATGCACGGCTGGAGTCCAATCCGGACGCTGAGACTGTGCTCAAGCCATTCGATACCATGGTGGCCCAGGCCCAGAATGAGCTGAGCCTGCTGCCGATAGAACAACGGGTATACAGATACCTCAAGTCCTCTTCCGTATCTCAGTTGGGGGCGCCGCTGGATCTGCGTTTGACCGTTGGACCGGCCAATGAATTGGTGTTTGACTCCCAGATAGCGGCGCAGGATCCTGAGATCTTCAAGATCCCGAAAATACTCACCAAACAAGGTTTTGAGCGCTTCTTTATCCCGAGATCTGATTCAGTCGCCGAGCTGGCATTGATTGACAGCTGGGTACTCGGCCAGGCTCACAGCACAGACTTCAGCGATGCCGACAAGACGGCGCTGCGTAACAAGATAGTGGCCCAATATCTGGCCGACTATAACGCCAGCTGGCGCCGGGCGCTGAATGGCTTTGAACTGAAGAATTTCGAAGACATCAACCAGGCAGTGTTGGTACTGGATAATGTGGCCATGAGCAACAAGCCGCTATCGCGCCTGCTGGAAACGCTGGGCAGCAATACCCAGCTGTTCCCGAATATGCCGGATGATGATCAGGCCCGTCAGGCGCTGCTCAAATCGCCCCAGTATCGTATCGCCTCGACCATAGACGGTGACTTTGTCGAACTGAACCAGATGCTCAAGTCCCAGGACGGTAAGCCGGCTTATCTGGATGAGGTGATGGAAGCCGTGGTGCGCCTGCACGCCTATCTGCGCGGGATCCAAAACTCCCCGGATGTGGGCAAGGCGGCACTGAAGGCGGCTCAGGAAAGGCTCAAGCTCAACGATGCCGACCCTGTTTACGCGCTGGAACGTATTTCCGATGGCCTGCCCAAGCCGCTTGACTCCATGGTGTCCAAGTTGGCCAAGGAGAGCTGGAAGGTCGTGCTGCAGAGTGCTATCAAGCATCTTGAGGTGCGTTGGTACAACGAAGTGTATATGGAGTTCCAGCAGAATCTGGCATCCCGTTATCCCTTCAATCCCAAGGCCACTAAACAGGTGTCGATTGCCGATTTTGAACGTTTCTTCGGCCCGCAAGGCACGTTGAATACCTTCTATGATCAGCAGATGCGGATGTTCCTGGAAGAAAACATGGATCAGCTCAACCAGCTGGCAGGCAGTGAAACCGGCCTGATCCGTAAAGAGGTCTTGCAGGCGATAGAGCAGGCGAAACAGATCCAGACCGCCTTCTTCAACCTCAAGGGCAACCTGGACGTACAGTTCACCCTGGAGCCACTGCAGATGAGCCCCAACAAGCGTCGTAGTGTCATCAACGTCGATGGCCAGTACGTGGAATACACCCATGGTCCACGTCGCGCCATCGAATTGGTATGGCCCAACACCCTGCGGGAAACGGCCGAGAGTAAGCTGACCCTGGTGCCAAGCGAAGTGAATATGTCACCGCGTTCCTTGAGCTACGAAGGCCCATGGGCATTCTTCAGGCTGCTCGACAGCGCCAGGATCACCGGCTCCAGCTCGACCAGTGTGGATTACCAGTTCAATGTGGATAAGGGCGATATCTCCTATCGGATCCACACGGCAGACAACAGTAATCCCTTTACCTCAAATCTGCTCAGCAACTATCAGTTGCCTAAAACACTCTACTGAGCCGCCGGGCTTCCACAGCGTGGAAGCCCAATTCCCCTGTGGGACTCAACTTAATGGAATTTGAGGTGTACCAAGTTGATACAGCAAACAACAGTGAATGCCGGATGGTTCAGAATGACCGCAGCACCGGCTCAGCTTCGGGAAGATAACCGCTATCAGCAGATGCGTAGCGAGATTAACCGGCGCCAATCTCCCTTCAGTGGTGGGACGGATTGGGAAAAGGTCTATGATCTTGCTGCCACTCTGGCGATGACAGATGGGGTGGATCTACTGGCGGCCAGCTACTTTTCGGTAGCTGCGGCCAAGACCCGCGGCATTGCCGGTTTGGCATCCGGGCTGGAGTTACTGTTAACCGTGTTGGCGCACTCGAAAGAGATGGGCACTATCAGCCCGGAAAAGTGCGCCGAAATACTGAACTGGGCCATAGGTAAGTTGTTGCCGGAGCTCAAGGATATGCAGGCTACTGAAGGCAATATCCGTGAGTGGTATCGGTGTGAATATGCCTGTCAGCAGCTGTTTGAGCTGATGCAGGCGCGTCAACCCAAGCAGATGCCAAACCTGGATGCGCTCGGCTTTCAAATCTTCGACAAGATTGATGGCGTTAAACAACCGGCCAAGCGACCCGCTGTTGCCACAAGTGCTCAGCAGCAGGCTAATTCCAAGGGGCTGAGTTGGCCGCTGGGACTAATCCTCTTGTTGCTGGCATTGACGGCGGGACACTTTGCCGAACCTTTGGGGCTGACTATAGGGCAGAAGTTCTGGCCGGAGCGATTTGCGCCCAAACCACCCGAGCAGGTGACCCAGTTGCCGACTGAAACGGCATTGCCGCTGTGGCAGAAAATAGATCAGCTATTTGCCGCTGCACCTTTGGCCAACGATGAGCCATATGTTTATCCCGAGCAGGTAGATTATCTGTTGGAGCTGGACAAGTATTTCCAGCGTTTTGCCGCCAGTCGCACCCGAGCGGCCAACTTAAGCAAAGAGTTACAGCAATGGCAGGGGCTTGATGCCAACAAACTCAGCGCGCTGCAGCGCCAGTCACAGGATATGGCCGAGTATGCCAGCAGCCTGTCCCCCGTGTTGGCCAGAGCCTACTTCATCGATGAGCTGCTCAAGCAACAGCAAAATGAGCGGGCAGCTCAGGAGCTGACACTGCTGGACAGGCAATTGAAATCTCTGCTGATCAAGCGCACTTTGTTGGCCCAGAGTTTGGGGCTCACTCAGGCTTCTGGCGTGACAAATGACCCGGCAGCCAAAACCGCCCCTGGCTCGGATAAGGCGCCATTGGCGGCGGGTTCAGATAGAGCTAATGTCCAATATGCGGCCGATGTTCAAGATGTTGTTATGTAATACAAGAATTCACCCGTTTGGCCGCCTTTGTGTTTGCTCTTGAGTTCTGGNTGTCCAATATGCGGCCGATGTTCAAGATGTTGTTATGTAATACAAGAATTCACCCGTTTGGCCGCCTTTGTGTTTGCTCTTGAGTTCTGGCCTTTGGCGGCTTCAGGCAACTCTTTCGGGCAACTCTCTTCGGGCAAGAAGTTGCCCGGCGAGCAAAAAATTGCCCGGGTTCGGGCAAGAAATTGCCCGGAGAGCCGGGGTTGGTTTAGATGTTGTTGTAAAACAGCAGCTTACGATTTGGCATGCTTCTGGCATTGGGTGATGAGGTTTTATCACTCATTCAACAGTAAAAGGAATTAACCATGCCAACACCATGTTATATCTCCATCGAAGGTCAAAC
>NZ_NGVS01000008.1 GCF_002777975.1 Shewanella carassii | reverse complement strand
TGGCGAAATCAATTAGATCAATCAACACCATGCGTGTCTACTAAATTGAATAAAAAGGGAATTATCTGGGGATTCCCTAGACATCGGCGTTAATCGCCTTGTTACCACCCACACGTTCAAACACTCTTTCCTGTAGAACCCGCAGCAACTTGACCTGCATCTGCAGTGGCATGTCCCCTATCTCATCGAGGAACAGGGTGCCACCTTCGGCCAGCTCAAAACGCCCTTTACGGGAGCTGATTGCGCCGGTAAAGGAACCTTTCTCATGGCCAAACAGTTCACTTTCCAACAGCTCAGGCGGAATCGCACCACAGTTAACCGGAATGAAAGGCCCATCACGACGTTCGGAAAGATAATGGATATTGCGGGCGACCACTTCCTTGCCGGTCCCCGAAGGACCGAGCACCAACACAGAGGCATCCGAACCGGCGACTTGATTGATAAGATGGCGGACATTGGCAATACCGTCGCTACGGCCGACCAGGCTGCGGAACAGCTTGGTCTGGTTGGCACTGGTAGGTACCTGTGGCCGCTTGACCTGACCAAAAACCTGGCAAAAATGCAGCAGTTCAGTCAACTGGGCGTAATTGAAAGGCTCTTCAATCTTACCCAGTAAGTTAGAGGAATTTGCGCTACTCTGCCCCAGCAACAACATAGGCTGCCATGGTAATTTGAGCATCAGAGACTGAAGAGTCTCATCCTCTACACCGTCAGAGAGCAGAACCATGGCCCTGCATCGAGTTTCCGGAGATTGTGCCTCAATAGCCTCATGGGCCACAACGTCAACTTGCTCACCAATAAACTCTAAAACACAGGATAAGCGACTGGTGCGCTCTGAGGGGGTTCCGACAAGTAAAATTCGTTGATCTGTATGCATCATTCAGTGGGCCGTTAAGCTTTGGCAATTATGGATTCGCATTAATTATTAGTGTTAGTTGCTCAGGAAAGTGGCAATGCTTTCTTCACATACTCAACTAAATTTGTAGCAATGCTGAATATTGTATTATCGGCACGATATAAGCAAGCCTAGGATGGTTTTTATGCCTATCCCCTCTTGATTTTAGTACAAATTCAACACGCAACCGCCAATATCGTCAATTAAATGGCGAAAGTCAAAAAGGCGCCTTAAGCGCCTTTTCCCTGAGTGACTAATAACTCAGCAACTCTAATCGTGAGCGGAAATATGATGTTTATCGGCCGGGATAGCATCCCAAGCCTCCTTAATGTCACGTAATATCACAGCGACATCATCCAAAGCCTGTACATCATTATTCAGGTTGGCCTCGGATATTCTTCTCAGCATAAAGTCATACAAGCTATTGAGGTTTTTGGCAATTTCGCCACCAGCATCCATATTTAAGCTACTGCTAAGGCCAGTAATAATGCCCACGGCTTTACTAATATAAACCCCTTTCGCCGCTTGGTCGCCCTGCTCAATAGCATAACGGCTCTGAGCAATGCGTTCCAAAGCACCGTTGAACATCAGCTGAATGATCCTGTGCGGGGATGCAACTGAGATTTCACTCTCCAATGACACCTTGCGATATGATTTCAGCGACCCTCTCATAAATACCTACCTATTTGCATCTATAGTCTTGTAAACATTGACTTGGCGTTTGTTTTGGCTCCTGAGCGCCAGCAGATCTTGCCTTTGTTGGCGTATCGTTTTGGCATTCTGCTCAAAAACGGCGGTGAGTTCCAGTTGCTCTTTGAGCACATCGGGATCCTGCACCTGTGCAATCAGGGTCTGGAGCAAAGTTTGACGCCTGTCTACCAGCTCTTGCAAATTAGAGACCAACTCGTCTGTTCTTTCATCTTCGGCAGGAATTGTCAGCAAGCAATCCAGCGCCCTGCGTAACAATTCGTTGATCTGTTCCAGCTCTTCGGTTTTCTGCATCATCTATCTACACTTATCCCTGCTTAACGACGCCAGGCAAGGAATTCAACGCGCCGACAATATTCTGCCCCTGATTAGACAGTTTTCCGACAACCAAATCCATAGCATTGAACTGTTTGGTCAATCGAGCCTCGAGCAACTCCATTTTTAGGGCAAATGCTTCACGCTGATCTTCCAAACGTTGCTTATCGCCGGTATAGGCCTGGTTGCGGGTATCTATTACACCACCGGCTTTGACGTAAGTATTGGCCAGTTGACTCATGGAATTGGCGATACCTGTGTCCTTGGTAGAAAACAGCGCTTCAACACCATCCATATTGGTCTTGATAGCTTGATCAAGCTTGGCATCATCAATCGAAAGTTTGCCATACCTGTCGGTTTTAATGCCAATATCATAGAGTGCGATGGAGCCATCGGCCGTTGCCACCCTGTCACTGATCCCTGAACGCAATTGAGACTCAAGCGAGCGGATCATGGAGTCGCCCTGCAGCGCAGCGGCCTCTTTCTTATCCGTGTCGTAAGCCGACAGCTTTTCAATTGATGAGATCAGACTGTTGTAGGCATCAACAAAGCCCTTCACATTCTCTTTAACCGCATCAGTATCCTGAGCTATGGTCAACTTAGTGGTTTTATTGACATCCGCATCAGACAGGTTGAGTGTGACACCTGGAATCGCATCCTTGACCTCATTGGATTGAGAAGTCAACTTCTGACCATCGATATAAAGCACTGCATTGCTGGCCGCTTGGATCTCTTCAAGATTACCGGCACCAAACATATCAGAAAGCCCGGTCCCCGAAGTATCGGTTGCGGTTACGCTTATCTGGTTATCCGTCCCTTCCTTGTCAGAGCTAAATACCAAACGACTACCGGCATCACTGGTAATAACTGTGGCAGTTACCCCAACATTGTCGGCATTGGCATTCACCTTTTTGGCAATATCTTCAAGCGAGTCCGTCGCTTCAATATCAACGCTGAAATTTTCGCCATTAACAGCAAACTGCAGGCTTCCTTCACCGACCGCAGCACTGGCATCGGCGGTGGCGGCGCCGGCAACCTTATGCTGCTGCGCCAAGGCTTCAATCTTGATGTTATAAGAGCCTGGCAATGCATTTTTGTTTGCCGTGGCAGAAAAGAAGTCTTCACTACTCTGAGTCACTGTGCGCTGGTTCAGAGCGCCTCCGTCCTGAAGCTTTTTCAACGCATCCTGGAACTTTGACAGCTGACTCTTGAGAGTGCCGATGGCAGAAACCTTGGCATCTATCGTATCTTCAGTCTTATTGAAAATCGCTTCTTTGGGTACTTTCTCGGCATCGACCAAAACCTTGACGATCTCGGTAATATTGAGCCCCGACCCCATACCTGTTGCTGTTAATGCCATATCAACCTCTATCTCACGTTAAGCCTGTTCAGGCTTCAGTCTTCATCAGCAATCCTGCTACTTCTGACAGTTTAGCAGCCAGCTCCAAAGCTTCCTCGCTGGGGATTTGCCTTATCACATCTCCCGAGTCTACATCCATCACGCTGACCACGTGCGTGCCGGATGTCTCATCCACTTTAAATGCCAACCCCTTACGCATCATAGACATGGTATTGGAGAGTTCTTCCGCCACCTGATTCAGTTGCTCGGGATCTTGCTGCGTTTGCGTGTTCTGCTCGGCCTCATCTACCGGCTTGAGCAAGGCTGTCGCCTCAATGTCTGCATTTTGGGGAGCAGCCTCTTTCAACTGTCCCGGTTTCACTTCTGTCCTCACGGGGACAGCATTGGATAAATTAGTGACTTCCATCGCTTATTCTCCACTCAGTTGACCCATCTGTCTGCAATGCCTTCCTTCCATGAATGCAGCAAAGGGAGATCCGTTGCCGAACCTCCCTTTAACTGACGCGATAGCTAACCTGAAAGATTACAGCAGTGACAATGCAATCTGTGGCAGCTGGTTAGCTTGGGCCAGCATGGCAGAACCTGTCTGCTGCAGTACTTGGCTCTTGGTCATGGCAGAGGTTTCTTTGGCGAAATCCACGTCCACGATACGGCTCTTGGCGTCAGCTACGTTGGCCTGAGTGTTGGCACTGTTGCTGATGTTGTGAGCCAGACGGTTCTGAATGGCACCCAACTCGGCGCGTTGTGAGTCGATGTTCTTGATAGCAGCATCGATCTTACCGATAGCTGAATTACGGCCAGCAGAGGTGGTGACATTCAACGTATTAACAGAAAGTGTCGCAGCGTTGGTAGTCTTAACCTTGATGGTCACATCTTCGCCATCCTGGTGACCTACCTGGAACTTCTTACCGCCAGAAAATCCACCAGCCATCAGCTTGGTGTTACCAAAAGCAGTGGTGTTACCGATAGCAGTGATTTCAGTTGCCAGCGCATCCATCTCGTCTTTGATGGCAGTCAAGTCAGCAGAGCTGTTAGAGCCGTTTTCAGACTGGATGGCCAAATCACGCATACGTTGCAGCATGTTGGTCTGCTCCTGCATCGCACCTTCAGAGATCTGGGCGATAGAGATAGCATCGTTGGCGTTACGCATACCGACTTCAAGACCTTTCACCTGGCTATTCAGACGGTTAGAAATCGCCAGACCTGCAGCATCATCTTTAGCACCGTTGATACGCAGACCACTTGACAGACGCTCCATTGAAGTGGCCAAGCCACTGTTGGAGATGTTCAGGTTTTTCTGAGCTTTCAGTGATGTTACGTTAGTGTTTACTGTAATAGCCATAATGATTTCCTCTTTACCTGGCTTGGGAAAACTAGCCTGTCTTCGTTTGAGCCAGGCGGGTCTTACTGGTTACAGTAACTTTAACGGCACCCCTTTTTTTATCTTTAGCCATTTTTTTCAAAAAATCATCAATTCTTTCTAACTAAATGATTATTTGGAAAAAATAATATCGCCAACAGTGTGAAACTGCTGACGACATTACCGGCAAACACATCATTAGCCCAATAGAGAAAGGGCAACCTGAGGCAATTGATTTGCCTGAGCCAACATGGCAGAACCTGTCTGTTGCAGTACCTGACTCTTGGTCATGGCCGCCGTCTCTTTGGCAAAGTCCACATCCACAATACGGCTCTTGGCATCAGCCACGTTGGCCTGAGTGTTGGCACTGTTGCTGATATTGTGAGCCAGACGGTTTTGGATCGCACCCAATTCGGCGCGCTGGGTATCTATGTTCTTGATAGCCGTATCAATCTTACCAATGGCAGAGTCACGACCGGCAGAGGTCAGTACAGTCAGCGCATTGACAGACAGAGAAGCCGCATTGTTGGTCTTTACTGTCACTGTCACGTCTTCACCATCTTGGTGACCTACCTGAAACAGCTTGCCACCGGAGAATTCGCCAGTCATCAGCTTGGTATTACCAAAGGCAGTACTGTTACCAATTGCAGTGATCTCATCACGCAGCTGATCCATTTCATCTTTCAGCGCCTGCAGATCGGCGGTGCTGTTGGCACCGTTTTCAGACTGGATGGCCAGATCACGCATACGTTGCAGCATGTTGGTCTGCTCTTGCATCGCACCTTCGGCAATCTGAGCGATGGAGATAGCATCATTGGCATTTCGCATGCCTACATCCAAACCGCGAACCTGAGAGTTCAAACGGTTGGAGATCGCAAGACCGGCGGCGTCATCCTTGGCACTGTTAATCCTTAAACCACTGGACAGGCGTTCCATTGAGGTCGCCAGGTTACCAGTGGAGATATTCAAATTCTTTTGTGCCTTCATCGAGGTCACGTTGGTATTAACGGTAATAGCCATGTTGAGTTCCTCTTCCTAGTTTTACCGCCAAGACTCGGAGCTTGGCTAAATTTGTTAACTATTTATCTGACAGACGGGTAGGTCTTTGCTTTCTGTTAAATAAAGTCAAACAGGGAAACAGAACCCACTCTGCTGAACACATTTGAAACGGCGTTCAATGCCAACTGTTGTTTTTGAAACTCGGTAATCGCCGCGGCGTAATCGAGATCTTCCAGCAGTGACAGTGCCGACTTGTTTACCAGCTCCTCCTCTGTGTGATTGGAGCTGTAGCTTTCGAGGCTTTTGAGATTATTCCCGGCCACCCCTCTGGCCACACTGAGCTGATTCAAGCCGCTATCAACGTTATTCAATAACTGTGCCAACTCAGCTTTACCTTCCGGAGTATTCACCCGGTCGGGATCTTCCAACAGACCTATGGCCTGATGAATGGTATCGAAAATAGGCGTATTGGCTTTGGGTTCCATGGTGAAGGAATCCCCGCCAGCCGGCGTACCGTCCAGCTTTACCTCTATACCGTTGAAGCTCACGGGATTACTGGCATCGAAGTTGGCCACATTCGCAACCGCCGTGCCTCCCGAATCCAACACTTCCAAATCAACCCCACCGGCACCGTTGTCGGTAAAGTTGAAGGTGTAAGTGTCAGCCACGTGAGCCGCAGCATTATCTATCTTGGCACTCAGTACCCTGAAATCCCCGGTCTGGGAGGTCAAATAATTGACGCCATAATCACCCATGCCATTAGGCACCTTCATAAAGGCCGAATCCCCGGGAATATTGGTGCCCATGGCAACCCCTTGAGCCACCAAGGCATCACGAACGCCGCTGTCACCGCTGTAGATCATGTTGCCGCTGGCATCGAAGGCAAAGGGTTGATTGTCTGTGCTGAATCCGGAGAACAGATAGTTGCCCGACTCATCCTGGGTATTGGCAATACTCAAGAGTTCATCCAAACTGCCGCGCAATTCATCGGCAATCATTTGCCGCTCTGAGGGTGCCAGGGTGCCATTTACTGCACGCAACATCTGCTCCCGAATACTGGACACCAAGGTTTCGGCGCTGCCGAGCTTGCTTTCGGCCATCGACAGATGATTCTTGCTGTAATCCACATTCTTGAGATACTGCTGCACCAACGCATTTTGTTGATAGAGATTGTCTATACCGATAGCCGCAACCGGATCATCACCGGCAGTGTTGACCTTCTTGCCGCTATTGAGTTGATCAATGATCTTACTGGTATCCGTTTGCTTCTGCAGAATGCTGTTTAAGTTCTGCTGGTACATCTGTGAAGTTGAAATACGCATCACTCAAACTCCTATCGAACCGAACTGAACAGGGTGTCAAACAGGGTATTGGCCGTGGTCATGATCCGTGCCGATGCTTGATAGGCTTGCTGGAACTGCATCAAATTGGCCGCCTCTTCATCCAAGTTAACCCCGGATTCCGATTGCACTCTGGCGTAAGCCTGATTGTAAATGGCCTCCGCCGACCCGGCTCTGACCTGGGCGGATTTGGTTTGGCTGCCGATATCCAGCTTAGTCTTTTCAAACACATCACCCAGAGTCGACTTACCGTTATTCATTATCTTGCTGTCACTGAGCTTGGCCATGGCCACGGCATTGCTGTTGTCACCCGGCGCAAAGCTGAGATCAAAAGTGAAACTCTCACTGCCGCCACTGCTGCCATCAACTTCGAAGGTAAAGCCAAAGGCACTGATCTGCGGTGGAGTGCCGGCCGCGGTTCCGGTTGCCAAAGAGGCGCCATTGACATCAAAGACTTCATAGGTGGGCGGAGTAACACTGGTATCCAGAGTGAATGTCAGTTCGCTGTCGGTCACAGGGAAGTTGGCCGCGCTTCTGTCATCTATGCTGACCAGCTTCACCGAAGTGCTCCCCGAATTGCCTGTGCCGGCAGTGATTTTCGGCGCCGCGGCAGCAATGCCTTTGGGATCTGACATCACCACACCTATGTTGGCCGCCGCATTGGCGGTTGGCCGTATTTCAAACCTGTCACCGGCGGCCATCGCACCGGCATCAATTTTGATACTGAAACCGTTGGCACCTTCCAGGGTATCGCCGTTGAGCGTCAAGTTGGTCACAGCACCCGTCTTCATGTCCTTAAGTTCATAAGTACCGGCACTGGTATAATTCAACTCATAACTGCTGCCGGATAGGGCACCGACATCATCAATATTCACACTCAAAGACGCCGAGCCCGGATTACCCGAATAGGCGCCGACACGGCCTGCAGCAATCACAGGGTCATTGATATCGGTAAAAATGGGTTTTCCCAGCTCGCCATTGAGATCAAAACCCTGGGACTGCATCTCGTTAAAGGCATCGGCAATCCCCAACGCCAACTGCCCCAACTCGTGGCTGGCGGGCATCAGGGTGTTATCACGAAATTCAAACAGGGCACCCAATTGACCACCTAGCTTGGCGGGATCGGCCTTCAATTCACTGCCCCCAAGGCTATAGGTCAGCTCGGGCTCATTGGGGAAAGGATCGCCTTTGGTCACTCCCATGGTCATGGCGACTTCGCCGGACACCAGCATAAAGGAGCTGCCCAACATGATGGAGCGGGCGCCATTATCCAATGGGATCACATTCACTTCGGCGTACTGACTCAACTCCTGGATCAGAGCATCTTGCTTATCCAACAGCTGCGAATCGTTGCCCGGGGTTTTCATCAATTCCAGATTGATCTGCGCCATCTCTTTACTGATCTCATTGATCCGAGTGGTGATGCTTTCAATCTGATCATTGGTTTGCTGCACTTGGCCACTGAGGTGACTCTGCATCTGGTTGAGATTCTGCGCCAGTTGCGAAGCCGAATTGAGCACAGAGCCGCGGATCCCCAGATCCGATGGCAAGTCCGCCAGGCTGTTGAGACCGGAGAAAAAATCATTCAGTGAGGCTGGCACAGCTTTACCTATCTGGGAAAACAGCTGATCCAATTCGCTGAGTTTGGTGTAGCTGATCTCGGCGGCACTGAGTCCAGTCTGTCCGATACGCAGTTCTCTAGCGGCATAATCGTTATAGATCCGCTTTACATCTTGCACATAGGTGCCCGTGCCGTAGAAGTTGTTACCAAGGCGCATAGAGGTGGAAGTGCCCTGAATAGCCACCTGACGGTGATAACCCTCGGTATTGACGTTGGTAATATTGTTACTGGTCACCCCTAACTGCGACTGGGCGGCCAGGATCCCGCTGCGGGCTATACTGAACAGATCCATAGACATGGGTTATCGCTCCTGCACCTTTACTGGCCCGGCGTTGAGCCGAACTCCTGCAACAACTGACCAAAATCGGTCTTGATGGTATCCAGCACTTTCATCACCTTGTTGGCATATTGAGGATCCGTGGCGTATCCAGCCTCAGCCAATGCCTTGATAAATTCGCCGGGATTGGCGGCCATCTTGCGCGCCTGGCTGTAACGATCGTTGTCGGATATAAAGCTGACAAAGTCGTTAAAGCTCTGCTCAAAACTGTCGTACACCCGAAAGTCGGCCTTTTGCCGCACAGCGGTGCCCTGCTCATATTCCAGGGTCGACACCGCGGCTTTCTCACCCTGCCAACGTCTGTCGGCCTTGATGTTGAACAGGTTATTACTGGACTCACCTTTATGACCACGGACCATTTTTTGACCCCAGCCGGTTTCCAGAGCCGATTGCGCCAGCAGCACTTCGGGTTGGGTGCCTAAGGCTTCGGCAGCGGCCTTGGCATGAGGATAGAGTTGTTTGACGAATTCTTCCTGGCTGCCGATGGCAGGCCGCGCCTGCCGCCATGACGGCAATACTTTGCCGCTCAATACCTGTTGCAGGCTGTCACTGCTCGGCAGCGCAGAGGCCTTAACCGCGGCGGCTTCAACGCTGGCTTTCTTATCTGTCTGGCTGCCGCTCAAGGCCGCGACACTGCGATTGTCAACATCACCGCGAAGCACAGAAGCCGGGGTAATACCAGAGGTCTCTGGTGACAACTGCTGCACCATAAGGTCTGATAGCCCCAGCATGCCTTTTGAGGACAGCTCCACCGACATCTGCTGATCGTGCATCTGTTCGTAGAACTTGGTGTACTGGCTATTCATCGGGCTATCGGATTCAAATATCGCATTGGCATCACGCATGCTTTTCATCAACATCTGTACAAAGATGCCTTCAAACTGCTGCGCCACCTCTTTAAGCGCCGCCTTTTGATCCTGCTGCGCCTGGGCTCTGAGCTTGTCCAGCCCACCGAGATCCAGAAATTGCGAAGCATCAGCCATTTTGTTCATAGTCGATAAACCAGTGTGCCATTAATCAGATGATGATGAGTTCACCATGCAAAGCTCCTGCCATCTTTAAGGCTTCGAGGATTGCCAATACATCTGAAGGTGCGGCACCGACCATATTCACTGCCCGCACCAGTTCATCGAGCGAGGTTCCCGGGTTGAACATAAACATCCGCCGGTTGTCCTGAGCCACATCTATGGTGCTGTTGCTGGTGACCGCAGTCTGGCCACCGGCCAGGGCGTTGGGTTGAGAAACCTGAGTCGCTTCGGCGATGGTGACGGTAAGACCACCGTGAGTCACAGCCGCCGGCAATAATTTGACGTCCTTGCCGACCACTATGGTGCCGGTGCGGGAGTTGACTATCACCTTGGCCGATTCATCGGCAGGCTCAACTTGGATATTTTCCAGAGTGGCCAGGAAAGATACCCGCTGCGACACATCTCTGGGGGCACTGACCTGAATTGAAGAAGCATCGAGCGCCCGCGCCATACCCGGGCCGAGTAAGCCGTTAATGGCATCGGCGGTACGCTTGGCGGTGGAGAAATCGGCTCTGTGCAGGTTAAAAGTCAGGTGATCGCCATTACCGAAGGGGCTGGCCACTTCACGCTCGACGATGCCGCCGTTGGGAATGCGACCCACGGTTGGCGTGTTCTGGATCACCTTGGAGCCATCCAGCCCCTCGGCGCTGAAGCCACTGACCACCAGACTCCCCTGGGCGATGGCGTAGACATTGCCGTCCACCCCTTTGAGGAAGGTCTGCAGCAGAGTACCGCCGCGCAGGCTCTTGGCCTCACCCAGGCTCGATACCGTCACATCCAGGGTTTGTCCCGGTTTGATAAAGGGCGGCATATCGGCATGCACGGCCACCACGGCAATATTCTTGATCTTGGGCCTGAAGTTATCCGGCAGATTAATGCCAAAATTCTTCAACATGGTCTTGAAGGTCTGCTCCGTGTAACGGGTCTTCTCTCCGGTGCCCGGTAAACCTACCACCAGGCCGTAACCTATCAACTGGTTATCCCTGACCCCTTGGATATCGGCAATATCCTTGATGCGCTCGGCCTGTCCCGGTAGGGAAACCAGTAAACAGGCAAGTGCCATGATTAATTTGATTTTCATGAGCTTATCCTCAGAAAGGCCACCAGTCAGAGAGGAAGAACTGGCTCAGCCAGCCCACCTTTTGCGAATCGGCGAAGGTGCCAGTACCGCTGTATTGAATCCGGGCATTGGCGACTTTGGGCGAATCTATGGTGTTCTCGGGAGTAATATCCTGCGGCCGAATAATGCCGGTTACCCGGATAAACTCGTCGCCATTATTGATGGTGATCCACTTTTCACCGCGAATAACCAGATTGCCATTGCCCAGCACCTGCATCACGTTGGCCGAGATCTGTCCGGAAAGACTGTTGCTCTGATCGGCATCGGCCTCACGATTGGTATCCATACTGTCGCCATAGCGGAAATCCAGCGGATTGCCCTTGATGGTGACATTGCCGCCCCCCATATAGAGCGGGTTCACCGACATGTCCGAGCCTTTCTTGATCTTGTTACCGACGCTTTTTTTCGCCTGAGTCGACTCCACCAGCACCACAGTGATGATGTCCCCTACCCTGTGCGCCCGCAGATCTGAGTAAAGTGAAGACGCCTGGCTGTCCTGATAGATAGAGCCGGTCGGCGCTATCCGGGTCGGCGGCGCTTCTGGATACACAGGCGCATAATAGGGATCATCGGCTATGGGTTTGTTCTGAGTAGCCGTGCAAGCCCCCAGAAACAGAGCCGGAATGATAAGGAACAAGGGTTTCATCACATCACCTCACTACAGATTCTGGTTCACATAAGCCAGCATCTGGTCCACCGCCGAAATGACCTTGGAGTTCATTTCATAGATCCGCTGACTCTCAATCAGGTTAACCAGCTCTTCGGTCACGTTAACGTTGGAGGTTTCCAGCGAGCCCTGACGAATAGAACCCAAACCGTCGAGTGAAGCCGTGCCCTGAATTGGAGTACCACTGGCACCCGTCTCCAGATAGAGGTTTTGCCCTATGGGATCTAGGCCGGACGGATTGATGAAATCAGAGATGGTCAGCTGGCCCACCACCTGGTTTTCGGCGGCGCCAGGGGTTTTAACCGATACTTCGCCTTCGGCGGAAACGGTAATACTGGTGGCATCGTCCGGAATGGTAATCGCAGGTTGCAACACATAGCCGGCGCCGGAAGTCACTATCTGTCCGGTATCATCCAGGGAAAACTGGCCGTTACGAGTGTAGGCCGTGGTGCCGTCCGGCAGCTGGATTTCAAAGAACCCGGGGCCTTCAATCATCATGTCCAGTGAGTTATCTGTGGTTTGCAGGTTACCCTGGGAGAAAATTTTCTGGGTGGCGACCACCTTGGTACCTGCGCCCAGGTTAAGACCGTTGGGCAACTTGGTGTTGGAGGCGCTGATACCACCAGCCTGGTTGACCGTCTGGTACAGCAAGTCTTCAAATACCGCCCGGCCCTTTTTGTAGCCTATGGTGCTGGCATTAGCGACGTTATTTGAAATCACCGAGATGTCTGTTTGCTGGGCATCTAACCCAGTCTTACTTATCCATAACGCGGGATGCATATCAATTACTCCTAGCTAATGCGCATCAGTGAAGCGGACGACTTGTCGTTCTCTTCAGCGGTTTTCATCATTTTTACCTGCAGCTCAAACTGGCGCTGCAACTCGATAAGATTGACCATTTCGTCCACGGGATTAACGTTGCTGCCTTCCACCGCACCGCTTTCCACATTCACAAAGGGATCGGCGGCGGCCGGGATGCCGTCCAGGGTGCGGAACAAACCATCTTCACCGCGCATCAGGTTCTGATTACCCGGGTTAACCAACTTGATACGGCCGACCTCTTCAATCACCTCGGCTGTTGCGCCCTGGGGACGAATGGAGATAGTGCCATCGGCAGCAATCTCGATTTTGTCTATCGGCAGCGGCAGCACTATCGGACCGTTGTCGCCCATCACAGGGTTACCCCTGTCGTTACGCAGCAAACCTGTGGTGTCAAAACTCAAACTGCCGGAGCGGGTATAGGCCTCGCTGCCATCGGCAGCCTGCACGGCAATCCAACCTTGATCTTTGATGGCGATGTCCAGATCCCGCCCGGTCGATTTGATAGGGCCGGACTGAAAGTTGGCCGAGGGCGACTCTGTCATGGCGAACACCCGGGTCGGCAAGCCCTCACCGAAGGCTTGCATCGCACGGGCCTGAGCCATGTCGGACTTGAAACCATCTGTGTTGGCATTGGCCAGGTTGTTACCCCTAACCGCCAGCGCATTCATGTTTTGTTTGGCGCCAGTCATGGCGACATAGAGAAGTTTGTCCACCTGCTGCTCCGTCAATCTTTTTACCTATTCAGGTAAAAGCAAACATCGTGCCAACAAAATGAGCAATCGCGTGCAGCGACAACAGAAGAACTTCAGAGACTTGTAAATAATCGCGGGGGAAAGCGGCAAGACATTGCCGCTACGGCAATGTCTTGCACAGGAAGGATTAGCGGATCTGCAGTACAGTTTGCTGCAATGTGTTGTTCACTTCCAGGGTACGGGAGTTGGCCTGGAAGTTACGCTGAGCCGAAATCAGGTCCACCAGCTCAGTGGTCAGGTCAACGTTAGCCTGCTCCAGCGTTGAGGAGCGGATACTGCCGAATACGCCACTATTGGCTTCACCAGCCAACGCCGCGCCTGAATCCAGGCTGGCTTTCCAGGAGGTGTTACCGACTTGGCTCAGTCCTTGTTCGTTGGAGAAACGCGCCAGCGCCACTCGTGCCAAGGGGACGGTGGAGCCATTGCTGTACTTAGCTGAGATCAAACCGTCTGTACCCACTTCCACATTGGTCAGACGACCCACTGTCACCCCATCCTGCGTCAATTCAGTGGCGTTGAACTTTTCCGAGAACTGGGTCGGGTTGTTGAAGTCTATGGTTATTGTCTGAGTTCCGTCCGCCGCAGGACCGAGAACATTGGCACCGCCAACACCCAACTGCTCTGTGGTGATCACCGCAGGATCCGAGCCGATATAGCCCCCCACATCATTGAACTTAAGTACAGCACCGGTCCAGCCACCTGCAGTTTGCGCTGTACCCGTAGCGTCCGGAGTACCGTCACCATCAGTATCAGTCTGGTAGCTGCCAGCGCCGCCGCCCAGATTAACCGGCTTGTCATCGATGGCATAGTAAGCCACCCAGTTACTCTCCCCTGTGTAGGCGCCATTTTCCGGACGCACAAAATAAGTGGTCAGGGTGTGGGAGTTACCCAGAGAGTCATAAATGGTCACTGCGGTGGAGTTATTGAAAGTGTCTGACTTGGATGGGTCAAACGCCGCGGGGTCTTTCGTCGCCTGGGTAGAGTCCAGGTTCATGCTGATGCCAACATTGTTGGTCTTCTGCGGGCTACCGGCAGTATCCGGGATCTGCACCGGCTTGGTGGTGGTCAGACTCACCGAGGTAGAGTTGCCGTCTTTATCGACCGGGAAGCTCTGCAGAAAGTTACCGGCCGCATCGACCAAAAAGCCGTTTTCATCACGCTTGAAGGCCCCCGCGCGGGTGAAGGAATAATCCTGACTGCCCACATTGGGAGAGGTCACGAAAAAGCCACCACCGTTGATCGCCAAATCCAACGCGTTGTTGGTGGAGTTTAGGTTACCCTGGTGGAACTGCTGCGCCACCTGAGTGGTCGTTACACCGCCGCCCACTGTGGTTCTCCCATTGGAGAAAATCGAGCTGGCGTACACATCGGCAAACTCGGCCCGGGACTCTTTAAAGCCAATCGTATTAACGTTGGCAATATTGTTGGCTGTGGTATTGAGATCTTTCTGCGCCGCAGCAATCCCACTCAGAGCAATGTTAAAGGACATAATTCACCTCATGATTTTCAGATACTGTCCGGCGCAGCCGGGGCAGATACAGAATTAAACTTCGGAAACAGCCAGCACATCGGCCAGTCTGATCCCGCCAATACCTCTTAAATTCAACACGGCGCCACTGGCGGAGTTGAGCGATACGCTGGTCACGTGGGCATAGGAGCTAACGATAAGATCCTGAGGCTTACCATCGACAACTCCGCTGGCCTTCATGGTATAGATACCGGCATCCACCGGATTTCCATCTTTATCCAAGCCATCCCATTCCACGTCTATGTTACCGCCGGCACTGCCATCCACCTCAAAGGTCTTGATCACCTGTCCGGCCTCATCTTCGACCGTCACCTTGATCGACGGAATTTTCTCAGGCGATGTGATCACCCCTTTGAGCGTGGGGTCTTCCGCTGAAACATAACCGGTTCCAGCCGGGATCAACACTTTCTGCCCCACAAGGCCTGATGCCTGCAATGCCTGACTCGAGGTCATTACCGTATTGAGGTTAACTATCTCCTCATTGAGCTTGGAGATACCATCAACGGTAGAAAACGATGCCATTTGGGCAATCATCTGGTCATTGTCTACAGGTTTGAAAGGATCCTGCATCGACAACTGTCTACTCAGCAGCGAGAAGAAATCCTCTTGGGTCAGCTGCTGGTTGTTACTCTTCTTGGCCTCAGTGCCCGATTGAACACTGATATTGTCCTGGAAGGGATTAATTGAATTCACACTCATGGGCTATGTCTCCCTTTACTTGCCCAACCTCAGGGTCTGCTGCAGCATAGACTTGGCGGCATCGGCCACCTGGACGTTCATCTGATAAGAGCGGGAAGCCGAAATCATATCGGCCATCTCTTCCACCACATTGACATTGGGTTTGTAGATAAAACCATCGGCATCGGCCATCGGATGATCCGGCGAATACTCTTTCAACAAGGGCTTATCGCTCTCCACTATGCCCTTGACCTTCACCGCCGCGCCCTGCTGTTGTTGGCCATTGGCCTTGGCCAACTCGGCCTCAAAAATAGGGTGTCTCGCCTTGTAGGTCTTATCGATACTGGAAGAAACGGAGTCTGCGTTGGCTATGTTACTGGCGGTAGTATTCAAGCGCACCGACTGCGCCGACATCCCCGAACCCGCAACATTGAAGATATTGTACAAACTCATGATTAATCTCCTTTCAATGCCTTTTTCATTCCGGCGAACTTACCGTCGAGAAATCCCAGCGACATCTGATATTCGAGCGCATTTTGCATAAAGGCCTGTTGCTCTTTTTGCATATCGACCGTATTACCGTCACCCGTGTCAGGCTGATCCGGTACTCGATACTGTACATGCTCGGCAGTCAACGCCTTGAGGTCGAAATGTTTTTCAGAAGTGGCCATCATACTGACCCCCTGTTGCCGCCCCTTTGCCGCCTGCAACGCCGATGAAAAATCAACATCCCGAGCCTTATAGTGAGGGGTGTCAGCATTGGCTATATTGCTGGCAAGCACTTCGGCACGCTGAGCGCGAATACCCAGAGTGTATTGATGTATGCCAAGGGCCTTATCGAAACTGATCGCCATAAAACCGCCTCCTCTAATGACTCGACAAAGATAAAGCAAGCTTTGTGCCAAATATGGATGTAATAGCGAAAGACAGCACAGCTGTGCGCCATAAAGAAAGGAAATAACAAAAAGGGCCCGTCTAATTCGACGCGCCCTTTACATATTTACCAGTAAAATCAAAAGGTTATTGGTTAGTTTTTCTTTTGGTAATAAATACCAGGGTTACAGCGAACCATGTCAAATTCGTCGGTCAAACCGGCAATCGATTCGCTGGCACCCAAAAACAGTATCCCTTTGGGATTGAGAGCGGCAGCAAATTGCCGCAGTATTTTTGCCTTTGCCTCCGGGGCAAAGTAGATAAGCACATTGCGGCAGAAGATAATGTCAAACTTACCGAGCAAGGTGTAACTCTCAAGCAGGTTATGCGCCCGAAAGCTCACCAAACGGCGGACATTATCCTTGACCCGCATATTGCCGTTGGGCAGAGCTTCAAAAAACTGACGTTTGCGCTCTTCAGACAGACCGCGGGCCAACGCCAGCTTGTCATACTCAGCGTTTTTACAGCGCTCCAACATGGAGGGCGACAGATCGGTAGCCTGGATCATGGCACCGCCCGGCAAAGCACCCGGCTTACGCTGCTGATACTCAAGCACTGTCATCGCCAGTGAATAGGGCTCCTGACCAGATGAACAAGCCGCCGACCATATCTTCAGCGGCCGCCCCAACTTGGTATAGCCCGGCAACAATACATTACCCAAGAGTTCAAAAGGATACCTATCACGAAACCAGAGGGTCTCGTTGGTAGTCATGGCATCGACGACTTCAGCACGTAACTGGCGTTCGGTGGGTCGCATCGACTGCTTAACGACATCTGACAGGGAAGGCAAACCGTATTTCCCCATCAAAGGCGCCAAACGACTGCGAACCAAGTACTGTTTGTTCTCACCCAATACAATGCCACTGTGCTGTTCGAGAAACAGCCTGAATTGATTGTATTCAGTTTCTGCGAGAGATTTATCTGGCACCTTTGTGTCCTAACTATCCGTGAAAATGTCGCCGTGGCTTGCAACAACGACATTTAAAAACTGGGTCAGCGTTATACCCCAGCCCCATTTGCAACACAAGACATCTCACTCACTATAGTCATAAAAATCCACAGCTGACAGCGACTAGAGACTCAGATGTTTGTTAACTGCCGATGCCAGTTCATCGGGGTTGAACTTGGCAATAAAATCGTTGGCGCCCACTTTTTGCACCATGGCCTGATTGAACACCCCGCTCAAAGAGGTATGCAGTACCACCTTGATATTCTTTAACTTGGGATCATCACGGATCTCGGCAGTCAGAGTGTAACCATCCATTTCCGGCATCTCGATATCCGAAATGATCAACGGAATTTCATCGGCAACATTGTCCATCTCTGCGGCGATGCTTTTCAGCTTTTGCAGGGCTTCCCGACCATCTTTGGCGGTATCTATCTGCAGATTCAACGATGACAGCGCCCGAATGATCTGTTTGCGGGCCACAGAGGAATCGTCAATCACCATAATATGATAGTTCTGCTCTCTGTCGATTGTGAGAGATTCGTCGATTTCCTGACTGATATCTGTCTTGACCGGCGAAATTTCATCGAGGATCTTTTCGACATCGAGAATTTCAACCAGTTCGCCTTCAATTTCGGTCACGGCCGTCAAGTAAGAGTACCGACCAGCCCCCTCCGGTGGCGGCATGATGGATTCCCAATTCATGTTAATGATCCGCTCAACGGAACGAACCAAAAAGCCCTGTACGCTACGGTTATATTCAGAAATAATGATGAAGCAATCCTTGACATCATCTATGGGTCTGCCGCCAGTCGCCGCACTGAGATCGATAACCGACACAGTGGTACCACGAATATGGGCGACTCCCTTAACGAAGGAATTCAGTTTAGGCAGAGCGGTCAACGGAGGGCACTGAAGAACCTCTTTAACTTTGAACACATTTATCCCAAACCTTTGTCTGCCGTTGAGTTTGAATAACAGAAGTTCGAGGCGGTTTTGTCCAACCAGTTGAGTGCGCTTATTGACTGATTCAAGAATGCTCGACATAAGGCTGCCTTGTTGTCTTTGTATTGATAAATACCTGTCGTCATGCAGACAGGCATACTATTTGCTTAATCCAAGATACCGGATCTCAGTCAAATTTCTGACTGAACCTGTGGTGAAGCCAGTTCAGGGATCCCGGGAATCATTGAAAGTATAGGTGTAATCTGGCGAGACAAGCTAGCCCGTTCATTATGAAAGTAAATTTTGCATGTATTTTAGCCACGTTTTTACTGTCCATCTCAGCAATGGCCGCTGAGAACAACTTCGTTCCCAGTATATCGGCCATAGAGGCGCTGGCTAAAGAAGTTATTGCCAAAAAAGTGTTGGCGACCACAGATGCCAGAATAATCATCACGCCACAACGACTGGATTCCAGGCTCACGCCCCCCACTTGCAGTTCGCCGTTGACGGCCGAGATGGCCAGCGACAGAGAAATAAGTCGCAACAATACGGTACGCATCGGCTGTACCAGCCCGGAACTCAGTTACCCGTGGCAAATCTACGTCTCAGTGCGAGTGGACATCAGTTATCCCGTGGTAGTGGCCACCCAAACACTGGCCCCGGGCACTGTGCTTGGGCCGGAAAACCTGGCACTACGCTACATAGATGAAACCAGCCTGCGCGGAGAACAGTTCGAGGATATCGCCACAGTCACAGGTACCCGACTCAAGCGACGGGTGGCCAAAGACTACCCCTTATTTGCCGCTAATCTCTGTTTTGTTTGCAAGGGTGACAGCGTCTCCATCTATGCCGGTAACGAGAAGTTTCAAATAAAAACTGTCGGTGAAGCCCTGCATGATGGTAACCTTGGAGAACAGATTCGGGTGAAAAACACTCGTTCTGACAAAGTGTTGGAAGCCACCGTCATCAATGTTGGCGAAGTGGAAGTTCGAATGTAAAAAATGCTAAAGTTCCCCTTGGCTGTGCCGATAAGACAGCAAGGTAATCAGAGAACAGGCTGGATCCGACGATGGCGATGGATATTAAACAACTGCAAAATCAACCTAGGGTGAACACAGGTTCTATCCCTAGAAACACCACCCAGAGCACTCAAAGCAGTGCTCAACAAAGTGCTACCCCGCAGAAGACAGATTCTGTGGTTGTGTCACAACAGGCGCAACAGCTGCAAGGAGTACAGAGCAAAATGGCCTCCCTGCCGGAAATAGATCAAAAGAAGATCACCGAAATCAAATTGGCGATCGCCGAAGGCCGATATAAGGTTGATCCGGAAAAACTGGCCGCCAACATATCTCAATTCGAATCAGAACTGAACGAACTCAATAAAGGGTCCTGATGCCAGATACTCCGGATATCATCAGCCTGGTAGCACAGCAGACGACTCAACTCGAGCGTCTGCTGGACTTGATCGGGCAGGAGAAAAATGCCCTGCTGGATCGCAATGCCGACCATCTGCTGCAATTGGCCAAAGACAAGAGTGACTTGCTCAACCAGGTCAAGGCCATCGATGAAGCGCTCTCCTCTCACCCGGAACAAGTCAAGCTCAGTCAGCCGCCGTTGGCCGAAAGAGTCGTTGAGGCGCGTGAACTATTGGCTGCTTGCCAACTGCGCAATCAAGAAAATGCCGGCCTGATAGAGCTGAGCATGGCCAGTATCAATCGCTTGGCGCAGGCTCTGCAGGTCAGCCGTAACGCCTCCAGCCTGACCTATGACGGCAAAGGAAAGACTTCAACCATCGCCACCTTGGGTAACGATCTCAAGGCTTGATTAAAGCCCCATTCCTGTTCTGTTGCTTAAGCTTATTGAGTAAGTTTGGCTCCTTGGAGCGACCCGCGCTACTGTGCCCCTAGCCTTCCTCTGATTCAATACTGGGCGCTAAGGCCAAGGGGCAACATTCAAGATACCTTCCCAAACGTATCCCCTGATCTCAAATCGACAAGGACTCTTAAGCCATAAAAAAGCAGCTAAACCAAGCTGCTTACGCCAATTAATCTAAGGAAAGTGCCATCACTCTCTACAAAAGAGAACACCACCAAGCCTTATTGGCACCTTCCTAAAAGTAAGTGATCTCTTTGACTCGTTGCGGACGATTTTGCTGCTGATACAGATCCCACACCCGGGCGAAGTCCAGCTCCAGCTCTGTCACATAATGATCTCCGGCCGGATAACTACGCACGACCTTGGCACCACGGATCACCCCGGAAACAGAGGCCTGAATATTATCGCCCTTCAGCATCCAGTCACTGACCTTACTGTCGGCCGATAAACGCTGACCATAGACTTGCTCGGCCAGCTCCCGATAGGCAGCTATCTTGGATGCTTGCATCGCCATCAACACCTTTTGCGACTGTTCCTTGGCCGGTTGGCTGGCCAGCGGAGCATAGCCTACTGCCGTCAGCTTGGGAAAACTGCCCGGTGCCTCCGTCTCCCACTGCACATATCTGTCTTTATCGGCACAGCCACTGAGAATTAACGCTAATGCCAGCGTGGCCAATGACAAAGTGTTACTCCAATACTTCATTACTTATCCCCCACTATCCGGCCCTTGTCTTCACCACGGTTTTCGTAGCGATAGAGCAAGCCCTCTTTTGACACCACCTTATTGGATGGCGCCAGGTAGCCCGGCAATTCCTGCTCCATTATCCGCGCCGTGGCCGCCGAAAGCACCCGGTTGTTGCTAACACTGACTATCCGGCTATTGAATAGCATCTCGCCTTTGGCCTGGCTCATACTGGTGACCAGTACATGCTCCACCGCAATATTGCTCGGCAGTTTTTGCCAGTCACGAGTAAGGATGAAATCCCCCTGTGGCGTGACCCGCACCGCATCGGCCAGGTTCAAATCGACCAGATTAAAGCCCTGTTGATGAAAGGCTGTCATCAACCCTTGCTGCAGTTGTGAAGCCAGTGCATTGCTGCTCTGCATGTCCTCCACCATCACAGGCGTCATCACCAGTAACGGCTGGGTCGGCTTAAGGGCATCATTGTGAGCTACCAATTCATCAACCAACTGCTGCGCCAATAGATTGACTGGCACAGGTTGCGCAATGTCGGCTCGCGGTTGCGGCGCAGTCATGCTGCAAGCCGGCAACAAGAGTAAAGGCAGTATACACAGGGCTTTATACATAATATCCATCCCACTGACGCCCGAGCGGGCAGTTAACTTTATTTTGGAGTCCGGCGTAAACCTTATTCTACCTGGCTTAACGGCCATATTAGGCGGCGCTTGACACTGAGTATTGAGCCACTCTTTAACGGCGGTATTTACCGAATTAACAAGGGCACTAATCCATTCCCACCGCTTCATTGGGATACGCAATCCCCCGCCAAGGCAGCTCATCAAAGTCGATTGGCCGGGCTCCATATTCCTTGGCTAAAGCTATGCAAATAAAATACCAACCAAGGGTTATGTAAAAATAGAGCTCAATTCGGATGACCTCTAACGGCAAGCCTTTATGCTTAGTCGTTTTTGAATCTTCTTGCTTCAGAGCTACCCGGCGCCGGTTTAAGCATGTCAAGTGAGTAGCACCGACATTAGGTGGCTTAAAATATCAATATCCGCCAATGACACTTATCAGCGCAGAACGACCATCTCAGTATGACCAGATTGAGACGACCCCAACTATGCAATCACAGGAATGCAACCCTTATGATTCAACCTTAGTGATGTAGCACTGTCCCAATCCCAACCACCGGCTTGGGTTGAGCCTCTCATGCCTTATCGGCAAATTCTTGCCGCTCTTTAGCTTGGCTCTTTCAAACAACAGCTTGGCTCTCACAAACAACACCATAAGCCCTCCGTCTCACTGGCATAAAATTTGAATGCCAAGCAATACCAGTTTAAGTGGTGGCAAAATTCCGTCACCCTGACTCCTATTTTGAGGAACCGTCTTATGAGATTGCCCCCCTTGCTCTTGCTGCCGCTGCTGAGTATCAGCCTCAACGCCATGGCAGAGTGGACCGAGGCCCGAGGTGAAGCCAAAATAATCAATGGCAATCTGACCCAGGCACGGGAAGCGGCAATGGACAACGCCATCAACATGGCTCTGCTCTCCCGTGGCGGCAGTTTTCAATCGACCCAGAGTGTCAGCCAGGGGCGCTTGACCCAAAACGATTTCAGCCTCTCCAGCCAGGCGCAGATAAGCAGTGTCGAACTGGTCAGCGAACTGCGCCAGGGTGATATGCTCAAGGTAGTCATGCGGCTCGATATTCTCGATGGCCCAGACAACAAGTGTCAAAGCTCGGCCATCAAGGCCGCTATCCTGGTCCCCCAGGCCAGCATTAAGGACAGAGGCCAGCTACGCTATGGTCAGTTGGAAAACTTCCAGCAAATCCTGTCAGAGCGGATAGCGGCAACGCTGGATAAACAATCCTCCACCAGTTTTGCCCACTTACATGCCAAAGAGCGGCTGGATATCAAAGAAGAGCTTATCAATATCCGCGGCTACCGCCTGCCGACCTGGATAAGTGAAATAACCGACAGCCAGTATCTGTTGCTACCGCAAATCATAGATATCTCCACCGAACCGGCCGAGTCCGGCTTTATGGGCCTATGGGACAGCGAGCCTCAGCGACTGTTTCAGCTGCAGCTCAGCCTCTACCATGGGATCAGCGGCGAGCAGATCTGGTATCAGAACTACAGCATTTCCGCCCCCTGGGAGTTTGCCAAAAATGAATCCGTCCCTCCCAACAGCGACAGATTCTGGCGTGCCAGTTACGGGCAAGCCATAGATAAGGTGCTGGCCAATGCCAGTAAAGATATCGATATGGCACTGGCCTGTAGACCGCTGCTGGCACAGATAGTCGTGCGCCAACAAGATAGAGTGATACTCAACCTGGGGCGACGCAACGGCATCCGCGTTGGCGATCAGTTCCAAATCGTGCTGCAACAAAACCTGCCCGACCGCATGAACCAAATGCGTGCCGTGGCCGGAGAAACCCGGGCGAAAATCACCATAGATCAAGTCACAGAGGAAAGTGCCATCGCAGTGCTCAGCGGTGAAAATGCCGCTCTCAACATTCAGGTGAATGACATCGCGATTAAGATTTAAGCAATTAAATCTTAAGCCTTTTCATCCGGGTGAAAACCAGTATAATCACTGGCGTCTCCCTATAGCTCAACAGGATAGAGCAGTCGCCTCCTAAGCGACCGATCGGGGTTCGAGTCCCTGTGGGGAGACCAGCATTTTCTTCTTGTGCCTGCTTGCACAAGTCTCAAGCTTCTTTTAGAACCATCCACCTGCCGATCCAGGCGCTTCAAATTAGTGATTTTGTTCTCTGATAGTTTTCTCTTAGGAAAACATTGAGTTAGCGATGTGACCATCGTGGCTTTAAAGCCTTAAATAGCCAACCAACTTGGATTTAACTTCCCGCTAAGCAACAACCTATCACCTGCGGCGCAGATGGGCAGGAAGCTCGAATGCCGTGAAGGACAGGACGTCCGAGAACGGTCCTTTTCGCACAGGCTCTCCTGTGACATGGCGAGAGTTGCGTTGCAACATGCTTTCGAGCGCGAGTCAGGGATGTCGAGCTGGCTCGTTGTACATGGATGCATTTGTTCAACAACAATAGGCCGCTGGCACAGCGGCTATCATGGCTTTAAGCCAGAACTCACCAATAAACTTGAGCTTAGCTGCCAGTTCACCATCACCTGCGGCGCGAATGGGTACGCCGTGAAGGACAGGACGTCCGAGAACAGTCCTTTTCGCACAGGCGATCCTGTGACTGGCTGCAAGTACATCCTTGTAAGCTCTGCCTCGGCATCCATGCCTCGGAAGGTCACAGTTCCGCCTGTGCCTGGGAATTAGGTGTATATATTTAGCAACTCAGTTGTGCTTCGGGTATTCCTGCAATCAAAACCAACCGCTACGGCGATGAAACCCTAACCCGCCTAAGAGGCATTGCCAGCTTTGGGGGTGAAGTCATCACCCGAGTCCACCAATGGGCCATTTCTCAACGAGAAATCCATAAAGAGTATCAGGCAGAGAGCACAGACCGCTTTCCCGTGGAGTGCTATCAATAAGTGTACACAGCAAATGTTCTAAGCAACTTACCAAATAAAAAGCCTTGATGCTTGAGCCATCATTATAAATATGAATTGACAAAAAATTGTTCAAAAGCTTAATGCCAGTCACCTAGTAAAAAATTTAAGCATTACAAAGATGAAGCCTATATGGGTGATCAAAATTCAACCAAGAGCTTTATAAAGTTCGTTAGCCTTTTTGATAGCATCGTCGTACCCTTCGTTATTCGCTTTTTTTGTAAAACCAATAAGAATTGCTTGCTTATCATCTCTATGGTTTTTAAAAAGCACTCTAATCGCGTTTTGGGGAGTTTTTATTCTTATTTCCTTAAGTCCATCTGCATCATCCAATGTATCAATTAATGGTCTACCACCACCGAATGAACGCGAGCAAGCAAGCTTCATTTTTTGATATACCGACCATTTGTTTAAAGAGTTTAGAGAGTCAAACCACCCTACAAATTCATCAGTACATAGATGATCGTCTAACACGCTCCTAACATCTAGTTTTGAAAGCAATTCTGAATAAAAAGCACCATGCTCGTAACAGCTCAAATTCTTAATATCAATAGTGCCTTCAACAAACTGACTATTTGCATCAAGTCTTGAAACCTCAATTTTGTTATCACACCAACGATTTTCTGATTTTATACTTAACAAATATGCACCAAGCACACATGCTATTGCAAAAACTTCTGGTTTCTTATCTGCTGCGAAATCAGCCATGTAATAGGTAAACTCGGTAACCTCATCTAGCTGCCCTTCAGTTAAATGGTCAATTGCAGGACTTTTATCCTCTACTTCATAAATAAATGTCGATATATCTACATCATCAACTTCACTCAAAAAATCATCAATTGAGTAATCAGGAAAAATTTCAAAATCAAGCAATGAACCGCTAGACACATCCAAATAAAAAGCATATCTATCGCCTATTTCAAATAACTCTAACGCTCCATGTATCGCATCAAGAAATAAATCATTAGCAGTTAATTTATCTGGTGCAGGAAAGCTATTTTCATTGATGCAAACTATATGATCCATACTAGCGATTCCTTTTTGCCAAATATGCTCTATTCTTCAAAGTCTGATCAAAAAAACCATCAGGCCAAAACTCGACTTTACCATTCTCATCAATTTGGGGAGTTTCAATTTTTGTTACACCCTCTGTCGACGATGAAAAATAATGAAAGAGGACTTCTTCACAAGGTAAAACACCATTTTTTACCGCAATTCTTATCCCATCCATAACATGCTCACTATGAGTTTCTACAATCACTTGAACTCCACATGCTGCTGCTCTAGCTATCATTTCACCCATAGCAGTTTGTCCTTTTGGATGAAGATGAGCCTCAGGGTTTTCTAAAATCAAAAAATTGCCATTGCTATTTTTAAGACTTTCCCAATCCATAATCCACTCTAAGTCTTGAGATTTTGGCTTCGCTACTGCTGCCAATGTCGCAGCTATAATTGGCAGTGTATAACTTAATCCAAAACCGACATTAGCAGGTCTGTATTTATTAAACTCACCGTAGGACACATCTGCTTTTAAGTTCGTAGAAAATGTAAAGTCAATACCGGGAGCTATTTCATGCAACCAACCCTCAAGAGCATATAAAAATGTATTGCCTTGAGCTTTCTCATGCTTAAGCCTTTCAGGAACTAAATATCCCATCGATTCATATTTATTGATGAAATCATAAATATATTCACAGTGATCACCTATGAAAGGATAAGGTTCCAATGATGTGTTCACTGGCAAATATGCATGCGGCCCAACTCTGTTTGCTCCAACATATATAAGCTCAGGACAAAGCGATGGCTTTGTATTAGAACCCTCACAAAGCTCAACTGTTCCATTCCGACCATCTTTATAGTTCAATGCAATAGATATAGAATCACTTGCGCTAACGTTCTTAGACCTAAGGTCATGTACATTTCCATGCCCAGCAATTAGTGGTGAACTCCCTTTATACGCTAATTGCAACATTCTTACGGCTTGTATAACTGAACTTTTGCCACTATTATTCAAGCCAGTTAAAAGAGTTAAGCTTTTTAATGCAACAGCTTCACTAACAAACGACTTAAAACCGTTTAGATATATATTGCCCACACACATAAAAATTCCTTAAATATGATTATTCACCAATCCAAAAATTGTTGAGTGACTTTCTGAAATACCTTTCGAAGTAGATGAAAATCTACTAATAGCATTACTAAACTCATTATCGTAAAGTATAGAGCCGTACTCTTTAAGCATATTACATTTATTTTTCTTTAATTTATTGTATTCATTATCAGATAGATCAGAAAGAATATTTCCCCATACTTCAAATAGAGACTTGTTAATTGGGCTTTTTCTGTCACTGCTAGGTAAAGATTTCCTAAAGGCATGACCACCAAAAATTTCATAACCTCGACTCATTGCCAAGAAAAACCGCGCCTCTACCTCTTCAAGCGTCCCAACTGTTATAGCTGGAGCCTTCGCATCTCCAAATATTTTATCAACATCTTCACTTTCAATATTTGGGAATAGGTTCATAACTCGCATGGCATTACTTAGCCAAGAATCCATACTATGTGAATAGCTAGAACGATCAAATATCATAAATGATATAAGCCTCAACACCAATTCACTTGCCCCCATTCTACTATCATCAATTTTCTTACCCATAGCTCTTACAAACTCTTGAGAATCAACCAACCGACGTAATAAATTTGATGAGGAGCCTTCATAAAGTGCGTGTCTAATCTCTTGAGATGTTAGAGGCATGCCACCAGTATTGATTCTCTTGAATATATTTCTTTTTACCGCATCTGGCGTTCCAGGATTAATAACAGTAAACCGTAACTCTGTCTCATATATACTATTCACAAGCTTCTGGGAATCTTTATCAGACTCGATAACTTTCCATGTTTTATTGCCATATCTTTCACCTAAAAATTCTAGATTAGTTAGCTGCAAAGGCATTCCATCTTTATTGCCAATCAAAAAATCCCTTATAGCAGACAATCGCTGCAGCCCATCAACAACTTCCCAATCTCCATTTTCGTCAGCAGCAACATAGAACATTGGCAACGGGATATTCAGCATCAGAGACTCAATCAATCGACTTCTACGAGTTCTATCCCAAACCTCCTTTCTTTGAAATGACGGAGATAAGATAATAGAGCCTTGATTTAAACGCCGAACAATTACATCCATAGATACAATTTTTTGCTGGATTGATATTTCCTCTGGATCAAAAGGCTCTATAGTTTCGTTATCTTCTTCAGCCTCAATTCCGATTCTTTCACCAGATTCAGATAATTCCTCTTTGAATTCTGACAAGTTATCTTTCATAAGCTACTGCCTTAACCATATATATCGAGATTTCAGTATCTTACCGTTTGTCTGATGTTTAGTCCATATCAACAGTAACTTAACACTACGGTCTCAAACAGTTACAGCACAATATAAAACCTTTTCATCAAAAGCCATTGAATGGTAAAAATAGCAAAGCTCGCCATAAACAGCCTAGCTACATTAGTGAACAGCGGACAATCTTCCCATCAACTCTCGCCTTTCCTCTGGCGAGAGCTGTTCAATCTCCCTGACCAGCCGCTCTACTCTGCTTTCCTGCTCTGCTGGCTGCACGACTTGACCAGCCTCACCCCCCCACCCCCAGCAAGGCCGCTGTGGTGATCCCAAGCTCTCTTCTTACCTGCTCTATTTCCAAGTGGGCATAGGTGCTGGCGGTGAAACTGATGTCACTGTGGCCTAGCAGATTACTGGTGGTTTGCCCGTGGTTTCAACATCAGCCACCGCGCATCACGCTCCAACTGGCTATAGTTCGCCTGAGGTCATGAATAGTGAAGCTTTCGCCCTTACTTTCGCCCCGTAGGCCTGCCCTGTCCTTTCTTGTCCTAAATAAGGCCGGTGCCAGAAGCTGCCCTGACTAGATTTTTCGGGGGGGATTACCTAAGCAAGATGCTGATTTATTTTGATTTTACAATGTAAACCCTTTGAGAGTGCGGCCCATCACATTTATCCAGCCAATGAGCGGCCTAAGATCATGTTAGTCCTTTGTGCACGCCTTATGCGCTTCCGCCCCATCTAATCTTGAGCGGCGCCGGGTGATTTTGCCAAATGAAAAAGCTTAACAACCCAGGGATGGGCATTCCCCCGAAAATTAACATCTACCCTGTTGGCGCTGTTTTCAAGGTTGTAGTTCGATAAAAAGTAACAGGTGAGGTAATAAATGGTTGATATTCCGATTGAAGTTTGTGGTGAGCAGGTCCCTGAAAACTCACTATCGTTCTGGAACAATGGAGTACGCTTATTGGTTGCCGATGGCCAAGTTACTTTGATGACGACTGATAACAAAATAATCACCGGCCTTAAACAGGTCGCCGATAAGTGCCCGGCTTTAACCTCTGGTGTTGCACTCAACTTAATCTATCAGGCCAAACAGTATGAAGTGTTAACTTTCAACAAAGCCTATTATCAAGACCCAGAGGGGCTCGAAGGGGTTCGGGTATTCGATAACATCGGCAATACCATTCTTCTCAGCAATAGTTTCGGTATCACAAGAGAGATTACATATGATGGATTTCAAAAGCCCATCTATCAATCTATTAATGGGACAGTTATGTACTACCACTATGATGCCTCCGGCAAAGTCATTGATATATCCGAAACGGCACCTAAAGGGATAGCGCCTGCGGTTAAAAAGGCAGAGTAGTCATCCTTCGCTGAAGTCTTCCGATTCGTATTTGAGCGCGAAGTGATTTTGACAATATTCACTGAGCCTGCTGTATCCTAGCGGTCGATTTATCAAGTCAGTGCAAAGACACGCTCCCCCCCATCTTTAGCGAGCAGCCCAAAGTGGATTGTGGCTGCCACAATTACAACAAGTTCAATGAGCTCACTGCAGATATCTATCCCATTGATTGTACGGGGCCTTCAACTCTTGTAAAATCCGGTAGCAAGCTTGAGTGCGGGCCACTTTTGTGGTCACTGGAAGGAAAATCGGTAAATGGAATTAATCAGCTCTTCGCATTGCGCGGCATCTTATGCTGCGCCTCCATCTGTAAATTTTAATGTCATATTCGGTGCACTTTTCGATGCACTTTACCGGGCATCTTGCAATCCATCTCGTTCCACACCTTCCGGCGCACTATCGACAGTAAATCTAGCCAAATCCAGGGCTTTTGTCCCCCTAAACTCAGCTAAATCAGAACGATAAAACTACGGCGTTAAGCATCTGCAGCGGCCAACTGGCTAATAACCATACCCTACAATAAGTTGTTTATATTATGTCCCAATTTATAGAATCCCTCCCCGACTACTTTAATGCTGTTAAAAACAGTGACGGCTTTCCTGAGAAATTCATCAACGACCTTTTCTTGATTGGCAAATGCAGCGCCGATACCGACTGCGTGAAAGAGATCCGCCAACTGCTGAAACAGCATGCGAACCAGGATATTCAAAATGCCTTCAAGTGCCGCAAGAAACTGATTAAAGGCGAGAAAGAGCCTGATATGAGAGATGTCTTCTGTGTCCTTTGCGAATATGCCAGCCTATCGGCCGAGCTGGATGTCGATTACCTCTATGCCAGGCTTGGACATACCATCATAGATATTCGAGCCAGTCAGCCACTGGAGGCACTCTGCGAGCAACCCGAGCTGTTGGCGCGTTTCCCCTCGGTGACTTTTCTGGCCATCGAAGAAGTGCCCTTTTGTGGACAACAGTTGCCGGAAAGTATCGGTAGTCTGCCACTGCTTGAAAAGCTCAACATTGAAGGCGATTACAAGACACTGCCCAAGAGCATTGAAAAGCTAAAGAAACTGCAAGAGTTTAAAATTGACTCTGTGCCGCTGGAAAGTCTGGACCTTGATTTTCGCCAACTGACAAACCTCAGCAGCCTAACCTGGTACGATACCCCTATCTGCGGCGCCGAGCTGTTTGATTTACCGGCGGGATTGACCAAGATTGATTTGGCGTTAGTCCCGGATTTACAACGCCTTGGCACTAACTTGGATAAGCTGCCACAGCTGCAACACTTAAAAATCTCATGCTGTCCCCAACTTGCATCTATTGATGAGCAACTGACCTTAGCCAACCTCAATAAGCTGACACTATGGAAGAACCCGTTATTGAGTTCAATCCATGCCAATACGGTGCTTGGCAATCAAAAAACATCTTTCACTAATGACATAGATATCCGCTTTGCCCCAAAGATATATGAAGATATAACCCGGCTTAAAATCCAAGAAAAGAAACTGCTGGCATTGGTCTGTGAGCATGCTGCATGTTTTCCTCATCTCAAAGAGTTGCACCTAGGTTATGCCAGAGACTTAACCGGCATTCGCTTCCCTTTTGGGGCGTTTTCGCAACTGGAGAGCATCTGGGGGGCAGATTTCGGCGACGACGGCTTCTGGGATGAACTACCTCTATGTCAAAGCCTTAAAAATCTTAGTTTTAATTCGACCAACTCGGAAACCATCCCCGAGTCGTTTAAAAAGATAGCGGCGCTGGACAGCCTCAGCATAATAAACGGCCAAAAACTCACCATAGATGCGTCATTGTTGCCACGAAACATCAAAAAGTTGGAAATCGACCGCTGTCATCGCCTTATTGCGCCGACCAGGCTACTAACCCTGGATGAACTCATTCTAAGCCATTGCCCGGTGGACAACGAACGGCAGCTGTTCAGCAATATTTCTACAGCTGTGATGAAATACTACCCTGACGATGACACGCCGGACGCGGGGGAAGCGCTGTCTCAATACCTGCCTCAGCCAGAGCGACTCACCTCCTTCACCACTAGACTGGCAACAGCTAAAATCGCCGATCTATTAATGCACTGTCCCAATCTAGCGTCGCTCAATATTGACCCGGCCCAAGTTGAGACTGAGACTGAGCGTGAGGATGGATACGCAGACCCAAGGGAGACTTTACCTAGTTTGAATTGCCCCGCCGTTACCCAGTTGACCTCGCTGGAACTGCACCATACAGACGTCGTTACCCTTGGCCCATTGCTAACGAGTAGCCCCAAGCTTGAGACAGTTAAACTCAACAAATTCGACGATTTCCCCGCCAATGTTTCGCTGCCACGGCTGAAAACCCTGTTGATTTCACGCAGTGATCTTAAAACCCTGGCCTCACTCGATGCGCCGGCATTGGAAACCTTGAAACTGGCCCTGTGTTATGAGTTTGGTCTGGAAGCCACCAAGGCCTTGGTGAAATATACCCGCTTGCATCACCTTAAACTGATGGGAATGCACAAGAGCCTGGATCATTTCCCCATGGAGCTTAAAGCACTACCGTTAAAACGGCTTTCTCTGAGAGGCGGCGATATCAAGGTTATCCCTGATTTTATCGGTGAGTTTACCGAGTTGGATACCTTATCTCTGGAGGATTTTGTCACTGAGTCTCTACCCGAGTCCATGTTGGCGCTTGAGAAGCTGGAACGCTTGAGTATCGATTGCTGCAAATTCCTTAAACCCATCCCTCCCAGCTTCAGAAAGCTCAAGCTGAAAGTCCTTTGTTACACCATAAGCAAATTCAGCGGTTTCAACATGAACCCCAAGCTGTATCAAAACTTGCTGACCCCGAATTACACCGAGCAGACCAAGTATCTCGACGATTAAGCCGAGCAATTGCAAAAGCGTGTCTGAATCTCTCTTTGGTTAAGCCAGACAAAGAGTGATTCGGCGCACTCATGCCGACTCAGGTCGTAATCTCCCGTACTCAAAACGATAGAGATGATCGGCCAATCTGGCTGTTTGATGTTCACAGTGAGAAACCATCACCAGGGTACAATGACCGGCGAGGCGTTTTATCAAGGCTTCAATTTGTGCAGTAGCTTCGGGATCGAGTGAAGAGGTAGGCTCATCGAGCAATAAGATATCCGGCTCAAAAACCAGGGTGCGGGCCAGGCAAAGGCGCTGCTGTTGCCCGCCGGATAAGGTTGAGGCCGGTGCCGACAGGCGATCTTTGACCTCATCCCACAACGCCGCCTGCTCAAAAGCTTGCTGCATCTGTTTCAGCGCGGCCTCCCCCTGCAGGTTACCGACCACTTTCAAGGGAAGTAACAGGTTTTGCGCCACACTGCCGGGAAGCAGTTGCGGATGTTGAAACACCATACCGACTTTACGGCGCAAATAGGGTAACTCTGTGGTTTTCAGTTGATTAACCGAAAGCGGCTTATCTGCTACGCAAAGCGTTATCTCACCCCGGGTACGACTATATTGATATTCGTCATTGAGGCGATTGAGCGCCCGTAACAGGGTGGTTTTCCCCGAGCCTGACGGCCCGCTGAGCACATTGATCCGCCGCCGATGGATCTGCATGTTGATGTTTTCGAGTGCCGCTTGTTGACCAAAATACACACTGAGGTTAGACACAGTGCCCGCGACATCCGCAGCCTTTGATAACGCCATACTAATGATTCCTTCCGGGAAAACGTGTCACCCAGTTGGCCATGGAAAATACCGTGGCAGTTAAACACAGGAGTGTCAGCGCGGCACCAAACGCCATCTGCAATTCGGCCTCGCTCTGATACTGGGCACTGTAATAAAAAATCGTAAAAGGCAGGGCTTCAAACCGTTCAAAGATCCCGCCAGGTAACCCCGCATTGGCAACTGCGCCGGTCAGCATGATCACCGCGGTATCTTCTGCGGCTCGGCCGATGGCCAACATGATGCCACCGCGGATCCCGCGCTCGGCCTGGGGCAACAATACAAAGCGCAAAGCTTGCCACTGTGTCATGCCGAGTGAGAGTGCGGTTAAACTCAAAGACACAGGCAGCGCCTGCAGCGCCGTGCGGGTAGAAACGGCCAGATAGGGAATGATCAACATCGCCAGGCAAAATGCCGACAGTACCAGACAGGTGTTGGCAGAAGGCAGCAAGGTGTTGCGCAGTAACAGAATAAGGGTAAAGCCAAACAAGCCCATCAATATCGAGGGAACGCCGGCCAGGATATCGACCGCCAGCTCCAATAGCACCTTTGCCTTGGATGTTTTCGCCGTTGCCAGCCAAATTCCGGTTGCCAGCCCGGGCAGCAAGGCGATCATCAAAGCACTGGCAACCACCGCCAGAGTTCCAACACAGGCAGGCCAAATCCCATCCCAGATAGGCGCCTGTCCCAAGAAACCTTTTAAGGGTTCAGTATCACCAAAATAGAGCGACAGGCTGAGCGTGGGAACGCCTCGATATAGAATAAATCCCAGCAGTGACAAGAGACACAGCAACAGCATGGCGCTGCAGAATAAACACCAATAATGGAAACACTTGGCTTTCAAGACCCAGAACCCTCGGTGGTGGCCTTGGCAGACGAGGTCATATAGCGGATCAACAGAGTCACCAGCACACTGATAGTGAGCAGCAACAAACCGGCGGCAAACAGTGAGTTGTACATGGCGCTATCATTTTCCGTGGCCAGCACCAAGCCAATATGCGCCGTCAGGGTGCGAACCGAATCAAATACACTGTCCGGAAGCTGCGGCGCATTGCCGGCCAGCATCAAAGGCAGCAAGGTATCGCCTATGGCCCTGCCAAAACCGAGTAAGGCGGCGCTGGCCATGGCGCGGCGGGCATTGGGTAATACCAGATGATACAGGGTTTGGAGATCGCTGAACCCCAGAGAAGCAGACACCATTCTGAGTTCTTTGGCCAAAGGGCGACATTGACTGTCCAACATCATCACCATCACAGGCAAGATCAACAGCACTATCACCAGAGTGGCACTGATGAGGCTGAACCCCGAACCGGTTCGAAAGGTTTCCCGGATCAGCGGCACCAGCAAAAACACAGCGGCCAACCCATACACCACGGTCGGGATCCCGGCCATCAAGCGGATCAGCGCCCGGATAAAACGCGCAGGCCTTCGATAGCGAGGTAATAAACAAAACCCTGTGATGCCAAGGGCGATAGGAAATGCCAACAGTAAGGCCAGCAGTCCCAACAAACCGGAGCCGGCAATCATGGCAACTATGCCAAATTGCCCCTGCTCCGGTTGCCAGTGTAACGACAACACGCTGGTTTGCGGGTTGAAAAACACCGGCAATGCAAACCACATCAGAAACCCAAACAGCAGCACGATCAGCAACAATACTGATGCGGCCAGAAGTTGCAGTATCCGCTCAGCGGAGATCTGTGTGGTCATGAGTCATTAATGTCCGACAGGAATATATCCGGCTTCACGGATAAATTCAGCGCCGTCTGGACCATAGATATAGTCAATAAACGCCTGGGTCAGCCCCTTAGGTTGTCCCTTGGTATTCATATACAGCTTACGCACTACAGGGTATTCACCAGAAGCACAGGCTTCATTGGTGGGCAGCACATTGTCCAATATCGGCGCTTTCACTGTCTGATCGATATAACCGACACTGCTGTAACCAATGGCACCGGGATCGCGGGCAATCGCAGTTTTCATCGCACCATTGGAAGGTACAACATTGGCCTGAGCCGAAACAGGCGACTTATTCAGCAACTTTTTAACGAATACCGAGCGAGTACCGCTGGCTTCATCACGGGTGAAAATATTGATCTGCCGATCGTCACCGCCCAGGCTCTTCCAGTTGGTTATTTTACCGGAATAGATATCCATCACCTGTTGCGAGCTCAGCTGTTGAATGGGGTTGGTCGGATTGACGATAACCGCAACGCCATCGATGGCAAATGGGAAAGAAAGCAGACCGTATTTCAATTCACCCGGCTTCAGAGGGCGGCCGGTATTACCGATTTCAACCAGTCCCTTGGCAACCTGCTGAGCACCCACGCCACTGCCGCCACCGGCAATAGTAATGCGAATATCGTTATTGGCAGACATAATGGTTTTTGCCGCCTGCTTCATCACAGGGATATGCGCGGTACCACCGGCAATGTTCAAGGTACCGGACAAGTTTTCAAAGCGATCGAGCTCAGACGCCATGCCAACAGCAGGAACCGCCAGCACAGAGCATAATAACAACTTGATAAATCTGAATTTAAGTCGCATGTCATTTCCTTGGGAATGCACATGAGCCGAAACAGTCAGCCCAAATAAAATAGGTATGGTTCGGTGCCGAGCCACACGGCGCGCAATGATAACAATCACACCAAATCAACCTTTTGACTCAAATCACAAATAAACCGCTAAAAACGTAACTTACATTTGTTAGGTCGATTAAACAGAGCCGCTCTGCGGCCTCGTCATAGTTAAACTCGTAAAAGATTTACAAACTGGAACGCGATTTGCTGCACTGAAGCGGACATAGCCATGGAGTCAACAAAGCCATTTTTTTGACAAGCGGGTTACCAGGTGAGTACAGCGCAAGAGACTGCAGCCGAGACCCGAAGGCCTGAGCATTGAGCCGCCAGATGTTGTGCCATGCACTTATCAACAGATTGAGGGGAAATCCCGTTTGTTCAAGGCCATTGAACTTCCAGCTTCTTGGCATACAACAAGGTGCGTACCACCCTAAAATGAGTCGGATATTGGAAACTTATGCTCTCAGGCACCGATTAAGACTTTGGTAAACGCTAAGTACCAAGATACTGTATTATTTAAACTTTAAAGTCAGAACCCTATCGCCTACCAAGCGGTAGGTAACAATCAGGGTTGTGACACTAATCTATCTTCAACGAGGAAACCTCCATGACAGAGCTATTTGCAGCCAATTTGCAAATCATCCAGTCCAGATGGCCACTGGCGGGGGCGATACTCAAACAACAAGCGCCCGGCAGCCTGGATGCGGCCTTGGTGACAGGGCAAAATCAGACCATCAGTGTCGATGGCATTCAGCTCAGCAGCCGTCACAACCGTTTGGCAGAAGCCAGACTGTATATTGATACTCTGCCAGCCGACTCGACCGAGGTCAGTCTCTATGGCGTAGGGATGGGCGATGTGCCCAGTGTATTGTTGGATAATCCTGCCATAACCAAGCTGGCGGTAAATGTTCTCAACCCGGCCATTTTCGCTCTGGTGCTCAGCTACACAGATCAATCCGAGTGGTTGAGCCATCCGGCCGTCACTCTGGAGTTGCAACCGGGACAACTTAAGGTGACCGAACCTTATATCGCCCTGATAGCCGACCTGGAACTCTGCAGTGATGAAAATGCCAGGCTCAGGGATCTCTTGGTGCTCGAGCAAAATCTGCCTTATATCAACCGTCGCCATCAGGCGACCGACCCTGCGATAATCCAGCGTTTGCAGGATAATCGCCCTTTTCTGCTGCATGACCCCGATGTGATTGAGCTTAAGCGGCAGATCCATAGCCATAAGGCCCTGGTCATAGGTGCCGGGCCTTCGCTGGAAGAACATTACGATTACCTAGCCAAGTTGCAAACACAACCGCAAAGGCCTGTCATTATCTGCGCCGACACCGCCATGAAAGGCTTACTGCACCACAATATTCGCCCCGACATAGTGGTTTGCATCGACGGACTTATCGGCGAATACCACCTGCCCCTGGCACTCAGCGAAGGCATTGCACTGGCTTATTATCCCAGGGTCGCTCCCGAGATCCTCAATGGTTGGAAAGGCCCCAGGTTTAACGCCTATGGCAATAGTCCACTTTATGATGCGCTGGGCAAAGAGATACCCAAGACTCGCCTTTATACCAATGGCAGCGTGATCCACCCGGCGATAGATCTGGCAGTACTACTGGGCGGACGGGAAATTACCCTGCTGGGCTGCGACTTTTGCTATTGCCACAACAAGAGCCACGCCTTTTGGGATGACTTTGCCAAGACCACTCAGGACGAGATGACCCAAACCTGGGTAAAATGCACCACCCAAAAAGTGCTAAATGCCAGCCACTGGGTACTGGATGGCCATGGTCAAAGGGTGGCAACCGATCTCAACCTCAGGGCTTACCTGCGAAACCTGGAAACCTACATAGCCAAGCGGCCCCATGTCAGGTTTTATCAAACCAGCCTCTCAGGCGCCCGAATTAAAGGTTGCCAATACAAGGAGTTGAAACCATGATCCAAGATTCATTGCCACAACAGCTACTCGACACGGCCACCGCGTTCAGGCTTGGCAAAGAAGCCGAGGCCTCCGGGCGGCTGAAAGATTGCATCGAGCAGATGCAAACCCGACTGGAACAGCAACAGCTGCCAAGCGAAGCGTTGCAACTGGTCCCCGGCATGTTGGCCTCGCAACAACGCCATGACTGGCTGGGGCTGGCCGACACCCTGGAATATGAACTCGTGCCTTTATTGGCCTAAGCACTCAGGAATACTCTTTCAGTGCCGATAAAGCACTTGAATCACCCAAGCGGAAGAAACTGATGAAACATACGCTTTTTATTGCCGAAGTCTCCAGCAATCATCATAGGGATCTGGAACGCTGCTTTGATTTTATTGCGTCTGCGGCGGCCATCGGCTGTGATGCCGTCAAGTTTCAGCTCTTTAAAATTGATCAGCTGTTCGCCCCCGAGATCCTCGAAAAGAGCGAAATGCACAGAAAACGCAAGGATTGGGAACTGCCGGTCAGTTTTCTGCCACAGTTGAAACGCTGCTGCGATAGCCACGGCATTGCATTTTCCTGCACGCCTTTTTATCTCGATGCCGTCAAAGAGCTTGAGCCCTATGTCGATTTCTACAAAATCGCCTCTTATGAACTGCTATGGGATGAACTGCTGATAGCCTGTGCCAAGACAGGAAAACCCGTGGTCATTTCTGCCGGCATGGCCAACTTCGATGAGATAGATCACGCTATCTCTGTGTTGAAAGACTCGGGTTGCCGCGATATTACCCTGCTGCACTGCGTATCGGCCTACCCGACACCTAAATCCGATTGCAACCTGGCGGTAATTGGCGCTTTTCGGGAGCGCTATGGAGTTAAAGTAGGTTGGTCTGATCACAGCGTATCAGCGGCGGTGATTCGCCGCGCCGTAGGCCGCTGGCAAGCCGATTGCGTGGAATTTCATATCGACCTGGATGAACAGGGCGCCGAATACGCTGCGGGGCACTGTTGGCTACCCCAGCAGATGCAGCCGGTGATCGCCGAATGCCGCGAAGCCGAGCTTATCGATGGTCAGAGCAGCAAACTCCTGGCACCCAGCGAAGCGCCGGATCGCGACTGGCGCGCCGACCCCAGCGATGGTTTGCGGCCGCTAAAACACCTTAGATAACTAACGCAATTGTTACCTACAGGATTAAACCACTTAGGTGCAGCCTCTTGTTGATATAGGAAACCCATATGAACCCCCACTCCACTACATCTCGTCGCAAAAAAATCATTTTTGCCGGAGCCTATGGTATCTACAGTCACGGCGATGATGCAGCCTTGGTGGTATTGATAGACCAGCTACGTCAGCAATTTGGAGATTTTGAGGGAGTAGTACTAAGCCGCCACTTAGATCAGGATTATAGTATTTACGGGCTTCGCAGCGTAAAAAATCTTGAGTATGAAACCAAGGCAGAAAGCTTAGGGAAATGGTTTCAAGGATTTAATTATGATGATGATACCCAGGTATTGAATGAACTATTTGGCGAGATAGCAACCGCTGACTTACTGGTTCTGGGTGCCGGAAACTTCTTGGTAGATTACGCCATTGAACTCTTTCGAGGACCAGTACCTTATTTCAGCGTGCTTTCAATAATGGCAAGAATGAATGCCGTCCCCGTAATGTGGTACGGTATTTCTGTAGGGCCACTCAGTAGTTGTTACGGACAAAAATTAAGCTACTTTTCCTCAACTATTGCCGATTGTATTACCTTGAGAGATCCCTTGAGCTTACATAACCTCAAAGCTCTCGGCTACAAAGGTGAAGCCAAGGTACTGCCAGATGCCGTAATGGGCTTATTCAATGCGAAAGAACAAATCGCCAATAACCCTCTGGCTATTGAACCTGGATTTGTTGCCATCAGTGTCCGCTATCTACCTCAGTCACCAGAAGACAATCTCCTTTACCAGCAAACGCTCGCGGCATTTGCCGACTATTTGGTGGAAGAGCTTGGCAAAACAGTGGTATTCATTCCACAGCAAATTTACCAACACGGGAATCCACAGGAAGACGATCGTGTTGTTGCCAGGCAGATTCACGCTCTTATGACCCATCAAACCAAGGTTGTTTTAGTTGAACAAGCACTAGATGTTTATCAAACTTGTGCAGCCTATGTTGGGGCCAACTTTGCTATAGCGACCCGCCTGCATGCCAATGTTTGCAGTGCTATTCAGGGAGTACCTTCCATTGCCATTGACTATAACCCCAAAGTAGCCTCATTTATGGAATACTTGAATGAGGAGGAATATGTGTTGGCACCAAATCAAATGAGCCTCCAGAATCTTAAAAAGCTAACCAATCAATTAGTTGAAAATCAGCAAAAGATTAAGCAAAACCGAATCACAAAAGTCGCGCAAGGGTGTAAAGATATCCTCACCTACTCAGAGTTGGCGGTTGATTGTTTGGAAGCTTCATCTTAAGGGAAAATTATGCGGTTAAAAAATCAAGTTGCCATCATTACCGGTAGCTCTCGTGGGATTGGGCGAGCTATCGCCGTTCAGTTTGCCAAAGAAGGAGCCCATGTTGTGATCAACTACCGGGACAACTTCCAGGCAGCACAAGAAGTCAAAGAACAAGTAGAGTCTATCGGTGCTCAAGCTATTGTTATACAAGCAGATGTATCTAAACGAGCTGATATTCAAAGGCTGTTTTCCTCCACCTTGGACGCCTTCGGCAAAATAGATATCTTGGTAAATAATGCAGGTATAAACAAGCGAGGTTGGTTTGACGAAATTACAGACGATGACTGGGACCTGATAATGGACACCAACTTAAAGGGGCCATTTATCTGTTGCCAAGAGGTTTTTCCTCATATGAAGTCCCAGAATTTCGGCCGTATCATTAATATTTCCTCAGTGGCGGGTCAGTATCATGGCCCCAAAACTGTTCATTATGCGGTGTCTAAAGCCGGGCTGAATAGCCTAACCAAGGTTTTGGCTCGTTATGGTGCGGAACACAATATTATGGTTAATGCGATTGCACCTGGAATAATGTTGACCGAACAAACAGCTGATGAGCTGGCCAGTCCGGCTGGACAAAAAATTATCGATATGACGCTGGTTAAACGTGCCGGAGAGCTCAAAGATGTTGCTGCTACTTGCGTGTTTCTGGCTTCTGATGAACAAAACTATATTACCGGACAAGTACTCAGTGTAAGCGGCGGCGCTTATCTAGGCTAACTCGCAACTATTTCAAATCTAAGGGAGAAACTAACATCATGGCTATTCTGGAAACACTAAGAGTGCCTGCCGATATAAAAGATTTGGGACTGAATGAGTTAGAATCTTTAGCAACAGAAATACGGCAATTTCTGATATCCAACATCAGCAAAACCGGTGGTCATATAGGTGCCAATCTGGGGGTCATTGAGCTGACTATCGCCCTGCATCACGCCTTCGATATTAGCCCCCTCGAAGACAAAGACGGTGACGCGATTCTGTTTGATGTCGGTCATCAGGGCTATACCCATAAACTGCTAACCGGCAGAATGTCATCCTTTGCCAGCCTCAACCAAATGGGCGGCATGTCGCGCTTTGTCTCCCACCATGAAAGCGACTTTGACTTGATGGAAGCCTCTCATGCAGGCACGGCAATTCCCATTGCCTGTGGTTTGGCATATAGCAAGATGAAACAGCGACAGGGAGGCCGCGTCATTGCCTTTATTGGTGACGGCTCCATGGTAGAAGGTATGGCCTTTGAGGGTCTGAATTTTTCGGCCGAATATCCGTTACCACTCTACATTGTCATCAATGATAACGGCATGAGTATTCCTCCCAATCTGGGAGCACTGCATAAACTGTTCTCGGCACCCGATTGGCAACAACGCAGCCGCGCTTGGTTTGAAGGTATGGGATTTGGCTACGTCGCCATTGACGATGGCCATGACCTATCCAAGCTTTTACAAGGCATGGATGAAGCCAAGCAAAAAGGGACTAAGGCAGGTCATTCCACTCCAGTAGTTATCCATGTAAAGACTGAGAAAGGACGTGGACTGGCGCTGGCAGATAACCACCCCTATAAACTGCACTTCTCTATGCCCTTTGATCCTGAAACCGGCGCTGGCGTTGCCGCAACCCTCACTGGCAAAACATTCCAGGGGATAGTGGGCGATACATTGATGGAAAAAATGGCTACCGATGATAGTCTCTATGCCCTAACACCAGCCACCCCTTATGCCTCAGGCGTCGAGGCGCTGATGAAAGCCTTTCCTGATAGGGCCATCGATGTCGGTATGGCAGAGCAGCATGCAGTCGGTATGGCTGCCGGATTAGCCATGGCCGGCAACAAAGTCTTCATGTGCTTCCAATCCACCTTTATGCAAAGGGCATGGGACCAACTGTTCCATGATCTGTGTTTTCCGCAGCACCCTGTGACTGTAGTCAGTGCCCGCTCGGGTTTTGCCGGGTTTGATGGCCCTACCCACCACGGCATCTATGATTTCGGCCTGCTACGCAGCCTGCCTGACGTGAAAATCTTCTATGCCGGCACTGGCCGAGATCTGGAAGCGATTATAAACGCCAGAGCTCAGCATGCTGAAGGGCCCATGATTGTGCTACATCCCTACGAAACCGTGCCTGATAATGAATCCGATTACCTGCCGGCCAATCTCACTCCTCTGGACGAAGTGGAGGTGATCTGCCAAGGTAAAGATGGCCTGATCATTGCCGTAGCCAACCAATTGCAAACGGCCGTGGCTCTCAGGGACAAGCTGGCTAATGAGCAGCAGCTGCAATTCCAGGTAGTCAATTTACGCTGGTTGAAACCCCTGCCACTGCCCAGTCTACTACCGCTACTGGAGCAACACGACAAAGTCATCAGCCTTGAAGAAGGGCAAAAAGACAACGGTATCGGTGTGGCCATCAATCAGGTCATCAGAGATCAGCGCCTCAATTGTGACCTTTTGGTCAATGCGCTGGAGCAAGGCATATTGCCTGCCGGCGACAAACAGTCACTGGCAAAAATGACCCAAATAGACGCCGATAGTGTCTACCGGCAAGTCCTGGCCAGATGGAATATTGCACTATGACCCAACCAGCAAAGGCCCTGTTGGTCCTAGGTGCAGGCTCTGATCAACTATTCATGATCCAAACGGCCCAGCGTATGGGCTATATCACTGTTGCCGTGGATGCCAATCCCGATGCACCCGGACTCCAGATAGCCGATTATTCACAACCCATCGACTTTTCAAATGTTGACCGGGTAATCCACTACTGTGAACAATTACTGTCAAACGGGGTTAATCTGGCAGGTGTATCCACCATGGGCAGCGATATCCCCCACTTGGTAGCCGCTATCGCCAAGCACTTTGGTTGGCCAGGTCCCAGTCAGCAAACAGGCCTCTGGGCATCCCACAAGTTCGCCATGAAACAACGCTTTGAACAGATGGGGATCCCGGTTCCCAACTATGCACTGGTCGACAGCGAAGCTGCCATCTTGGCACTCTGGCAACAGTGGGGCTGTGACAAACTGATCATTAAACCGACAGACAGGGCTGGCTCTCGCGGGGTGAGGATCATTCAAGATACAGCAGAGGTGGCATCAGCGTTGGCTCATGCCAGGTCCTTCTCGCTCAACAATGAGATTCTGCTGGAAGAGTTTATTGAAGGGCCACAAATAAGCACTGAAAGTATTATCGACGGCGCTCAGGCTGCAACGCCCGGTTTTGCCGATAGAGCCTATGAAGGTATGGAGTGCTTTTGGCCAAATATCATGGAAAACGGCGGATGGTTGCCCAGTCGTCAATCCATTGAAGCGCAAGCTCAGATATCTTCCTTGGCAGAACGTGCCGCCAGGGCCCTTGGAATAACCTCCGGCGTGGCAAAGGGAGACATAGTCATCTGTCCACGCCGTGGTCCCATGGTAATAGAAATGGCAGCTCGCCTCAGTGGTGGAGATTTTTCCGCCAGCTTGGTTCCGCTGTCCTGCGGCATAAACTACGTTGAAACTGTCATTGATATTGCATTGAGTAATTCAGTAAACCTTAAAGAACTGACCCCAAAACATCGGCTTTGGGTTGCCAACCGTTATTTCTTTCTGCCGCCAGGACAGCTGCAGGAAATTGAAGGGCTGGAGTGGCTCGAGTCCCAAGCATTCTGTCGCAAACTGGAGTTCTACCCTCAAATAGGATCTCAACTGCCGGAAATACTATCTCATGCCAATCGCAGCGGTGTTTTTGTATTGGCAGCCCCATCACAGGAAGCGCTAACACAGCAGATAGAATTGGCTTATAGTCACACCCGCTTTAAAGTCAACGGCTATTGGTATTCTGGGCGCCCGACTTCCATGCAAGAACATCTATTATCGATTCAACCCCGGGACTGAAAAAGGATACCTCATGACTTCATCACATTACGGCAAAAAAATAGACGCTAAAGCGGGCTACGACATCATAGAGTGTGAAGTCTGCGGTTTTACCCATGTGTCGCCACTGCCCTCTTTCGAAGAACTGGATAAGTTCTACAAAGAAGCCTTTTACGTTACCGAAAGACCTACTCATTTCGTTCAAAAACAACAAGATGAGCCTTGGCTTAATCTGCAATATGCCGACAGATACGACACCTTTGAGCAACATCTTCCTATAGATCGCAGAAATCTATTGGATGTGGGCGCCGGTGCCGGTTATTTCCTAAAATACGGTCAAAACAGGGGCTGGACAGTCAAAGGCGTTGAACCTTCTCCGCAGGCCGTTGCCTATGCTCAGAGTATGGGAGTTGACCAAGAAGTAGGTTACCTGACCCAGGATACAGCCCAACAATTGGGAACCTTTGACGTCATACATGCCAGCTTGGTACTGGAACATGTGCCCAACCCCATTGAACTCATTCAAATTATGTACGGCATGTTGGCCGAGGGAGGAATAATCTGTATTACCGCCCCCAATGATTACAACCCGTTCCAGCAAACGTTGAGGGACGAGGACAATTATCAACCTTGGTGGGTTTGCCCGGATCATCACCTGAACTATTTTTCTCCAAGTAGCCTTCAAGGCTTACTGGAAAAGCAGGGATTTAATATCATACAAAAAGAAACTAGCTTTCCTTTGGATATGTTTCTGCTTATGGGCGATAACTATGTTGGCAACAATACCTTGGGACGAGCGTGTCATCATAAACGGGTCAGGTTTGAGACCAAGCTTGCCGCGGCTGGGAAAAACGATTTGAAACGCCGCCTCTATCAAGCTCTAGCAGAACTGGAGCTCGGTAGAGAGATCTGTATCTACGCTCAAAAATAATCAAGACAATATCAATATCCAGTCATTATCGGGCCACAAGATGCCAGCCAATTGCAAATTATATACAGTTTTTCACCTCAACCTGGCGTTTTCCTCCATTGAAACAGAGCAGCACTCTGAGGTGGTAAAACGCTGCTACTGGCCATTATTGCAATTAGCTGAGGGGGGCATACCTGTTGGTCTTGAGCTAACCGCTTATACACTCGAGTGTATCAACGCGGTAGACCCGGCCTGGGTCATTCGCTTCAAACAACTGTTGAAGCAACAAAAATGCGAGTTGGTTGCCAGCGGCGACAGCCAAATCATAGGGCCGCTGATCCCGGCCGAGGTCAACTGTGCCAACCTGAGGTTGGGTCAAGAGGCTTATCAGCGCCTGTTGGGTATAAGCCCCAGACTCGCCTATCTCAATGAACAAGCGGTTTCAGCCGGCTTGCTTGATATCTACATAGATAAAGGCTTCGAAGCCGTGGTGGTGGAGTGGGACAATCCCTTTTCCCATAACCCAGAGTGGCAACGAGAGCGGCTAATGCGGCCGCAATCGTTAAAGAGCGCCAGCGGCCGACAGATCAAGGTCATCTGGAACCATGCCATCGCCTTTCAAAAATTCCAGCGCTATGTTCACGGCGAGCTAACTCTGGAAGATTATCTGCAATATCTGCGCAAGGTGTTGAAACCCGGCTCTGTGGCATTTCCGGTTTATGGCAGCGATGCCGAAGTGTTTGACTTCCGTCCCGGGCGCTACCATACAGAAGCCGAGCCAATAAGCGGCGAATGGCAGCGCATAGCGCAGCTGTTCATGACCCTCAATGACCTGGACGGCTACCAGTGGAGCCTCCCCACTAAACTGCTGCAACATTGGCAAGACTTAGAGCCTATGGTGCTCACCAATGCCCAGCACCCGGTTTCGGTCAAGAAACAGGCCAAATACAACATTACCCGTTGGGGGCTAAGTGGCCGCAATGATCTCCACCTCAATAGCCTTTGTTACCAAAGGCTGGCCGAGCTTAAGGCGCAGCCCGATACAGACGATACGAGTTGGCGAGACTTGTGCCGCCTCTGGGCCAGCGATCTCAGAACCCACCTGACCCAAGCACGCTACGAGGCGCTGGCATTGACCAAGAGCGCTTCGGCCGCACCAACATTTGCGCCCTGGCAAGCCCGTAAAGACATCCACGTTCATTATGATGAGGCCAGGCGTAGGCTGGAGGTGCAAACTCCGGACATCAAGCTGACACTCAACGGCAATCGCGGTCTGGCAATTGATACGCTGGCCTTTGCCAGCCATGACTTTGAAGCGGTTGTCGGTACCCTATCACACGGCTACTTCGACCATATCAGCTATGGCGTCGATTTTTACAGCAATCACCTCCTGCTGGAGCGTTTTCGCGACCGCGACAGAGTGGCCGATCTCAATCGAGTGGAATACCAGCTAGGGGAGCAAGACGGCTGCCTGGTCATCTATTGCCGCCAAGCGCTCAAGAGCGGCGCGATATTAAAATGGTATCGGCTCGAAGGTGAGCGCCTCTTTAGCGGTTTTCATTTCGAAGAGAGCTGCCGCCCCGAAGCCTCGGTACGTTTAGGCTTTATGACCCTACTCGATTGTGAGCAGCGGGCCTGGTATCAGACCCGTCTCGGTGGTCACAGGGATGAATATTTCCAAATAACCCATGACATGGACCAAGGCGCGCCAATCTCCTCGATAGTCTCTTCATCCAGCGCCTTGGGGGCAACCGCGGGCTCCATCTGTTTTGGCACCCGGGCAAGAGGCATTCGCATTGACTGGAACCCCGCGCTTTGTGCCGCCTTGCCGATGATTTCCAGCAAAAAAATCGATGAACAGTATCTGAATCGGCTGTGGTTCTCGCTGGCTGAGGCCGATGAAACCCTCAAACCCGGCGGGCAACTGTTGAGCCTTGAGCTGTGCATCAGTCCCGATAGCCAAACCTCTCACCCTTCGGCAACAGAAACACCCAAAACAGAGGAACAGCCGCTATGACCAAGACACTTGCCATTGTCGGGGCCAGGCTCAACTCAAGTCGTCTGGCGGGAAAACACTTATTGCCACTGGCCGGCAAACCCATGATTAGCCATATTTGGCGCAGACTGATGCAATGCCAAGAAGTAAATGACAGTGAACTGGCCACAACCGCAGATGACTTTAACCGCCCACTGCTGGATTGGGCTGCTGAGCATAGCGTTGAATGTCATCCCTATGAAGGCGATGTCAACGACCTGATGGCAAGGCTTGATAGCATAATCCAAAGGCAAGATCCGGATTATATTCTCTACGTCTGCGGTGATTGTCCGCTGATAGATCCCGGCTTTATCGACCATGGGCTGAAAGCGCTCAAGGCATCGGGGAAAGACAGCATTAAACTGAATCCAGGCGTTGTTTCTATGCATGAAGGCATGGCCTTCTATAGCCGCCGGGGCTGGGACAAATTGAAGTCGGTCAGTCAATGCGCCATGTCCAGAGAGCACGTAGGCTATGGGGATAAGTTAACCCCGATACTCGAACGTTTGAGCATTCCCGACAGCGGCGACTATTCAAAAGTCCAGCAGCGAATTTCTGTCGATACCCAGGCCGATTACCGCTTCATGGCCGAGGTCTACCGCCGCTGGTACGCCGAGCATCCGGCAGACTCTATCGTTAGCCTCGCCTGGGTTCAGGAGCAACTGCTCAGCGACCCGGCCTTGAGCGCCATCAACGCCCATGTGCAGCAAAAAGCCGCCGATCGTCAATACGCCAAGGCCAGTATCTATTGTCACTTGGGAGCGGATATCGGCCTGGGACACTTCAAGCGCGCCGAGTTAATCGCCGATGCCTTGCAGGAGTATCTGGCCATAGGTGCCCGAGTTCATGCGCTCTACGAAGGCTCGACACCTAACTTACTCGCCCAGACATCATCGGCAAAAGTCACTTGGTATCAAACGCCGGCGGAATGGCTTACCGCGTTGAAGGCCGATGCCAACCCGCTGATCATACTGGATCTCCACCCGGACTTTATCGCTCTACCTGCCATCAAGCAGTCGCTGCAAAACTTAAGACACAAGGGATGTAAACTTGTCGGCATAGATAAACTGGCACCGTTGTTACCTGAGTTGGATTGGCTGTTCATTCCCAGCTTCAATACCTCACTGCAACATCCCAAGGTATCTTCCGGCTGGCAAAACTACCTGTTCAGTCCCCTTCCCCAAAGGCCGAAGAAGCCTCAAATTTTGGTATTGACCGGCGGCAGCGATGCCCTGGGGTATGGCCAAGCGTTGCCTGGGTTACTGAGTCAACTGCATACCGATTGGCCAATAGTCTGGATCCAGGGGCCATTGGCGCCTAGGCCTGTATTACCTGCAGGGTGTAATATCCAAGTGCTGAAAAATCCGGAAAATCTCAAGCAATGGATTGCCGAATCCGAAGTAGTGCTGAGCTGTTATGGCTTGTCGCTGTTTGAATCCATCTATGCAAGGGCGGCGACTTTGCTGCTGCCGCCAAGGCATCTGTGCGATGACGCCGAGTTGGCGATGCTGGAAAAAACGCAATCTTGCCTTATCAGCGACTCGCTCTCGGATGCCATTGACAAACTTGAATGGTTGCTCAGTGATGCCAAAGAGCGCGAAAAATTGCAAACAGAAGCCGCCAGGGTCTTTGCCAACCATGGCGGCATCAAGCAGTTGATGGCTGAAATCAGTTCGCTGCTAAAATAGCGACAAAGCTAATAGCAAAGAGTAAAGCAAACAACGGCACGGCAGTCTGACCGTCCCAAGCTGACATTTTCGAGCTTACATTCAAAAGCTTAAGGCGTCGCCCTGGTATTTAGGCTGGCGGTCAACTCATCAAGCACCTTTTGCTGGGCAGTTTCATCCAGGTTCGGATAAAGAGGCAGAGTCAATATCTCATGATAAAACTGCTCGGCAGCCGGGAAATCACCTTCTTTGAAGCCAAGAGACAGGTAATAGGGTTGCAAGTGCACAGGGAAGTAATGCACGTGCACCTGAACGCCCCGCTCTCGCATGGTATCGAACACCGCCCGGCGCCGCCCGGCCTCCTTGAGACGTATCATATAAAGATGACGAGCACTCACACTACCGGGTAAAGGCTCCACGCTCACAACCGGCAACTTGACCAGTGCTTGGCTGTAATAAGCGGCCAGTTGGTTGCGCTTGCAGACAAATTCATCCAAGCGCTTAAGTTGCGAAAGCCCCAGCGCCGCCTGCAGATCTGTCATACGGTAATTGAAGCCCAGGGCATGTTGCTCGTAGTACCAGTCGCCTTCGTCTGGGCGCAGCATTTTGAGCGGCTCTTTAGTAATCCCATGGCTTCGATATAACCCAAGCCTAAACGCCAATTCGGGATCATTCGTCTGTGCGATGCCCCCCTCGGCACAAGTAATAATTTTGACCGGATGAAAGCTGAAAACCGTGATATCCGAAAACTCACAGCTACCAAGCTTATGCTCCTGATAGCTGCCACCGATACCATGGGAAGCATCTTCGATGATCTTGAATCCATAGGCTTTACCCAGCTCGGCGATAGCCGCCATATCACAGCTGTGACCACAGAGGTGAACCGGAATAACCACCTTGGGTAGAGTACCTTCTCGTTTAGCCTGCTCCAGCTTGGCCTTTAACGCCTCAGGGCACAGGTTACCGGACTCGGGATTGATATCGACAAAATCCACTTTCGCGCCGCAGTACAAGGCACAATTGGCAGAAGCCACAAAGGTAATGGGGGATGTCCACACCCTGTCGCCAGGGCCGACATCGAGTGCCAGGCAAGCAATATGCAAAGCCGAGGTGGCGCTGTTTACGGCAACGGCGAATTTGCCACCAGTATAGTCACATATCGCCTGTTCAAACGCCGGCACCTTGGGACCCTGAGTCAGCCAGTCGGATTGCAAAACTTCAACGACAGCATCAATATCGTCTGGGCTGATATCCTGCTTACCGTAAGGGATCATACATCGGCATCCAGTTTGACTATCTCATCCCCGGATAGAAAATGAGGGTTGGTTCCCGAGTTATATTCAAATCCCATTGCTACCGTCTGCCCCTTTTCTCCCAAGGCATTGGTACAAAAGTCGGTTTCCCGGCCGAAGAAACGGATACTCGGCGTGATAACAAAGTGATCGTCAAACTCCAGGGTATGATGAGAGTCATCGGCAGGGCACATGATTTCGTGCATTTTCTCGCCGGGGCGGATACCAATAATCTCATGCTCCAGATGTGGTGCATAAGCCTTGGCCAGATCGGTAATACGCACCGAAGGGATCTTGGGGACAAAGATCTCCCCTCCCTGCATCCGTTCAAAATTCTTCAGCACAAAGTCCACCCCTTGCTGCAAGGTGATCCAAAAGCGGGTCATCTCCGGGTGGGTTATCGGCAAGGACTCGGCGCCATCGGCAATCAACTTCTTGAAAAAAGGCACCACAGAGCCGCGGGAGCCCACCACATTGCCATAACGCACCGCTGCAAAACGTGTCTTACCGCTGCCGACTATGTTGTTGGCGGCAATAAACAACTTATCGGAGGCCAGCTTGGTGGCGCCATAAAGATTAATCGGGCTGGCCGCTTTATCGGTCGATAGCGCGATCACCTTCTTCACCTTATTGCTGATCGCCGCCTTAATTACGTTCTCGGCACCGTGAATATTGGTTTTAATACACTCCATTGGATTGTATTCAGCAGCCGGCACCTGTTTCATTGCCGCGGCGTGGATCACATAGTCCACATCCTGCATCGCCTGCATCAAGCGATCGCTATCGCGCACATCGCCGATAAAATAGCGCATACAGGGGTCGTTAAACTGCTGCTGCATTTCGAACTGCTTGAGCTCATCACGAGAAAAGATAATTAAACGCTTGGGCTTATAACGAGCCAGCAGAGTTCTGGTGTATTTCTGTCCGAAGGAACCTGTCCCACCAGTAATGAGTATCGTTTGGTTATTGAACATATATTATTCAGCCCTCTGCTTTCATGCCTGCATTCCCCTTGATGGGAAGCGCCATCTTTTCATCTCGATCAATATACAAAATTTGAGCCAAACCAAGCCATTAACCGATAACTTAAAGTATGCACAGTATAGGTTTCATTGNAGCGCCATCTTTTCATCTCGATCAATATACAAAATTTGAGCCAAACCAAGCCATTAACCGATAACTTAAAGTATGCACAGTATAGGTTTCATTGTATAACAAAAACTTAGGACAGAAAGTCAAAAGCCGATTTTCAATACAGAGATCACTTCACTCTCTTTGAAAACTGGCACATATCTTGAGATTATGGACTCAAGTACAATCGCGCGTCAGACAATTGGCGTGAAAGCCATCAGGGGCCCAGATGCAAAGCACTCCGTCAGCCATGCTCAATACCTTTGCCGTTAGTCGTTTTAACGAGACCTATCTACCAGCGGTTAACCGACAGATGTTCGAGCAACTCGACTCGGCAAGCCAGTATCGCAATAAGTTTGCCAAACAACTCGATGCTGAAGATACCTTGTATGTTTTCACCGGTATGGACTCGGGGCTGTTGGCCAACTATATCTTATCCATGACATTTCCGGCCGGAAGTCGCTTTATCTTCGTCGAGCTTGCCGAAGTGTTGGCCCTACTCAATATTGACCTGCCTGATTCACTCAAGGGCAAGTTGTGGATCACCACTGAAACCGAGTTACCCGAGATACTCAAGCTGGCGGGCAATGATATCTGTATCGCCAAGGGTCACTATCAACATTATCACTCTCTGGCCGCGGCTGCCGAGACACTTCCCGAATATGTCTTACTGAAAAGCGCTATCGCCCAAGCCTTGGATCACGAACGCTTTAATCAGGCGGTCAACTTTGGCCAAAAAGAGTTTGTTCAACGTCAGTTGGAAAATGTCTGCGACAATCATACAAAGGCCGAATTGCTGCGGGGAACCTTTAAGGGTGAAACCGCTATCATAGTGGCAGGTGGGCCATCTATGGATCAGCAGCTCGATTGGCTCAAAGCTAACCAGCACAGACTGACTATATTCGCGGTTTCCCGAATTGCCGCCAAACTCATGTCCAACGGGATCACCCCAGATATAGTGGTTACCGTCGACCCGCAAGCCTTCAGCTTCGATGTCAGCAAAGAGATGATGCAATACCCCAAAGATTTTCTCTTGGTTCATTCCTATCATGCCCATCCCTGGATCGTTGGCCAGTGGGCCGGGAAAAGCCTCTATTTGGGCGACCGATTCCCTTGGCAAACCCAACACAGCAATATCATCACTCAAGGCCCTACTGTCACCAACAGCTCATTGTTGCTGGCAATTGAGATGGGTTTCAGCCGCATTCTGTTTACCGGTATGGATCTCTGCTTCTCCAAGCAAGGTGTATCTCATGCATCCGGCACCCTGGAAGCCAAGCGAGGTCCAAATATTGGCGGCATTTGTGAATGGGTTGAAACCTACAGCGGTTACCTGGCGGAAACCCCCATCCAATTGCTTCATGCCCGCCAAGCAATCGAAAACGATATTGCCAAGCATCCGCAACTCGAATACATCAATCTGTCTGAAGATGCCGCCAAAATAGCGGGCATCAACTACTGTAGTAGCGAAGCGATAACGCTACCACACAGCAAAAAACCTCTGTCAGAGTTGCTTTCAGGCCACAATCTCAACCCAGCGGACAAGGAGGCCGACTTGCTAGAGTGTCGGCAACAACTCGAACAGGCCAAGCAGAAGCTGACTCGAGTAGAAAGCCTAACCCATAAGGCATTCAAAGCCTGTCAGGCTGAAGTCCATTCACACACCCCTTCGAATAAACTACTTAAGCTACTGAAAACCACTGAGGCCAAACTCAACAAAGACTACAATGACATGGCCCAATTGATTAAATTCTACGGTTTCAAGGAATTTTCGGCATTTTTAACCGCTCGCAGCAGTGATGAGTGGACCCAGGCACAGATGCAACAGATGAACCTGGATTATTATCAAGCCTATAGTGTCATCGCCAAACACTTGGGGGGACTGATTGCCGACGCCTTGACTCGGGTAGAGTCCCGTTTACTTGAACAGGCTCCCCAAAGCCAACTCGAGTCGCTGGCTAAACAGTGGCACAAAGATAACACTCCCGGCAGAGTCCTGATTTGGCAGCAACATCATAGACTCTTAGCTGAAGAGCAACCGATTGTGGATGAACTCGAGAGCCGTTTTCAGCAAATGCTGACGGAAGCACGCCCCGTATATCGCCAAGTGCTCGCAGCCAGAAATACTCAAGACAGGGTTTTTGACAAGATAATGTTGCTTAAAAGTCAGCAACATAGTTACGGCTTACAACAAATGACACTATACTTGGAGTCCATACTAATTGAAAAACCCGAATATCAACGCCTCTACTGGTTGGCCAAAGCCAATCTTCATATGCTCCAGCAAGCTCCAGAAGCGGCACTGCAAGCCCTGCAACAGATAGCCCAGGACCAAACAACCGAAACCGAGCTCAGAATGATTTCCATACTGGCTCTGCAGCTCAATATGCCCTCCCTAGCCGAAACCACTCTGGCGGAGTTAAGCCGCTTGAACGACAGTTTTCTACCGCAATATGCGCACATATTGCGCCTCGGCGGTAACGGGCAACAAGCACTGGAAACCTATCTGGATTACCTGGGAAAGTACCCGCAAGACTTGCAGGTATGGTTAAAATTGGCGCAGTTCATGCGAGCAGTACAACAAAATGATGCTGCCATCACCGCATTTTCCAGAGTCCTGGAGCTGGATCCGGATAATCTCAGCGCCAAGCAGGGATTAGCCGAACTACAAACCCAGAAATAAAGATGGTGCAAGCAAGCCACTTGTATGTGGCTTACATGCTTAGATGCAAGGCGTGGTTCGCAGCAAATGACTCAAGTCCTATACAATAGACTCGCCTTGCCCTCGCCGCCGCATGCGGCCTTTCTTTTCCCCTTTCGCCACCGTTATAATGCCCCGGCAAATAAGCGCAGCCCCGGAGAACAAACTTGAATCACAGCTATATTCCACTCGATCAGTATCGTCGCAAATGGATCTTCAACCACAAGGATCTGCCGGTCACTGACCTGGATAAGGCAGCCATTTTACCGCTGGATCAGAAGAGTGCCATGGAAGTGTGGAATCGCTGGATAAGCAACAAAAGCAGCTGCGCCGAAGACTTTACCAAGGGCGACTGGGCCAGCCGCAGTTCTACTTGGCATCAGACCGAATACTGGCAAAGCCATTGGGACAGCGAAGACAACAGCTTGCCGGAAACCCTGGTCGAATTTATCGATTGGCCAGCGGATGCCACAGTGTATTTCTGTTATGAAAAGTATCAGGTGATCCAAACACGCTGGGAAGTCTTTGCCCGTAACTGGAAATGCTTTCTGTTTTTCGATGATGGCCCTCTGCTGATAAGCCCTAAACACAAGCAAGCCGTCTGGTTCAGTCAGGATGGCAACTTCAAAATGGGCCTGCGAGGCTGAGCATTTTTGAAAACACTCAATAAATAACCAAGGCATAATCGCGTCATTAACGCGCCAACGGCCAAGACTAAAGAGAACAAGATGAATAAGATCACCTTAGCGGCTATGTTACTGGGGTTGTCACTGACCACTGCGGTCGATGCCCGTGAAATCGCCGGTGAAAATATCCCGGAAACCCTCAGCATTCAGGCAGCAACCCCGCTTAATCTCAATGGTGCCGGGGTACGCAGCAAGTTCTTTATGGATCTATATATTGGGGGGCTCTATCTGCCTGCTAAGGCGACTACCACAGCCGAGGTATTGGCCCAGCCACAGGCAGCAGTCAGCTTGAAGATAGTCTCGGGTCTTATCACCGCAGATAAGATGCGCTCGGCGATTACTGAAGGCTTCGATGACGCCACAGGCGGTAAAACTGAGGCCATACAGGCCGATATCGACCGATTTATGAGCCTGTTTCAGGAAGAGATCAAACAAGGCGATACCTTTCTCCTGTATACCAGCCAGGAAAATGGTGTCAGTGCCTACAAGAACGGTGAATTGCAGGACACTATCGCCGGAGAAAACTTTCGCCGCGCGCTGCTGAACATTTGGCTCGGCGATGGACCGGCGCAGGGCAGCCTGAAAAAGGCGATGCTGGCTAACTGAGCCTCTGAATGAATTTCCCGGGCCAATCGCTTAGCGAATGACCCGGTTTAATCGATGAAACTAACTTGCCCGCTCCTGCGGGCAAATTAATCAAAAACGATAGCTGAGATGAACGGCGCCGGCCAAATAGTTATCCAGCTCCCGCTTGATCTCCGGCTCGCTCAACTCAAGTTCCGGGTTGATGAAGTAACCCAAATAGGCGTTGAGATTGAATCCTTGTCCCAGCTGCCAACCCAAACGGGCGAAGCTGCTGATTTCCGTCAGCTCCAGTGTCTGTTCGTTTTCCCCCACCAAGATCCGCTCAGTGCGATGAGATGATCCCAGTCCCAGTTCCACCTCAGACGAAATCCGATAACTGAACTCTATCCCGGCCGGACCGGTAAAACCTGCCTGAAAGGGGTTACCCACCCGCCATCTATCACTGAGTTGCCAATCGATAAGCAAGTAAGGAACTGTTCTTACCTCACTGATATCATTGAGATAAGCCACTCCAAAGCCCAACATATTACCCGAATCAAACCTGTGAACTGCACCGGCAATCACACCATAACTTTCAGCGTCCGATGAGGAGACGTTATCACTGTAGGCATACTGCAACTGAGGCGCCAACATCAGACTCCAATGCCGGTTCAGGGTATATCTCAAGCTGACAGAAGCCGAGTAACGCTGGGCCGAGTCGAACTGACTGGCGGCAAAAGCAATATCACTGGCGCCATAGGTTGGCAAAGCAGAGAAATCCCAGTTCAATTTGTCATAACCTAGGCTGACACCCAGCCCCCAACGCTCATTCAGTTGCCAGTCTGCCCGCGCGCCCAGAAGATAGCTGCGGCGTCCCAGCTCTCCGCCACCGTCAATATCCGTATCGGCATTTTCAATCGTCGCCAGGCTCAGGCTATAACGGGAGGGTGGAGCCTCTGCGGCCAATAAGCCGGTGCTGGCACTCATAGCGCCCAGTAAGATAAATGCGGCCGTTTTTTTCATTTCATGTCCCTTTGCTTTGAAAATGCCCAATTATAACCATACGCTATTCCAACCTATGCGCTTTGAGAAACAATCCCGCCGTTTCAATGCAATAATCCCTGTGTTGCGCCTCGAGTTGTCCGGTATCCAGCCCCAGCTCTTTCCTGAGCCGTAGCTCACCAAATAGCATCAGACTCAGTCTCACCGCGGCTTGACGCTTGTTGCCGAAGTGATAACCGCCATGACGCTCAACCTGAGTAAAGAAATCCACCAGCAACCTCAACATATACTCGGGTCCGGCATCGAAATAAAGCTGCGCCGGTTCCGGATGAGTATCGACCTGGGAAACACAGGCGCGATAAACGGTAATGGCATCTTCACTGACGATCAGCTCGCCGAAATACTCGGCAAACACCGCCAGCGCCTGCTCCGGCCGTACAGCGTCGGCCAACAGTTCTTCGGCAACCTGACGCACCACACACTTGGACTCGATAGCCGCCACAAACAGCTCATCCTTACAGCCAAAATGAGCGTAAACCGTTTGTTTCGATACCCCGGCCCTCTTAGCCACTTCATCCATGCTGGTATGGGGAAACCCCTGGGCGCAGAAGAGTTCGATAGCGGCCTCCAATATCTGAGCCTTCTTCTGTTCGCTACGAGTTAATTGCTGATTATTCATAACCTTATGACTTACACCTTGTTCGGCAACGTCTTGGAAGGCATTAGAGCACAAAATAGACTAGACAGTCCAGTTCAGCCAAATTAGACTAGCAAGTCCAGTTTAACTCGTTATTAACAATCAGCAAGCAGAGCAGGGAGAAGCCGTTGCAACAGCGCATCAAGGAAGTCGGAAAACCAAAGGCACCAGAGCCTGACATTGAACACTCCCGTCACCGAGGTTTAGGTCGCGGCGCGCCGTTGGCTACTCTCAGCTTGTTGTTGTGCCTATCCGCCTGCCAGCCGCAGTCTTCTGAGCCCATTGAAACCAAACCCGCAGTGGTCAGCAGTGCCGCTCTTGTACTCAAGCCAAGTTACACCAAGCTGCAGCAATTCAGTGGCAGCGTGCGCGCCGGCAATACCACAGGCATAGGTTTCGAGCTCGCCGGTAAGTTGCAAAAAATCCTGGTAGATACCGGCGATAGAGTCGAGCGAGGACAATTGCTGGCACAGTTGGATACCAGCTTGCTGGAAGCAGAGCAGACCGAATTACAAGCGGCACTGGATCAGAATAATGCCGATATCACACTGGCCCGGGCAACGTTGAAACGCTCACTGGAGCTCAGTGCCAAACAATACCTTTCCGAGCAGCAACTCGATGAGCTCAAAGGCAAGCTGGCCAGTCTGAAAGCCGGGCATGCCAGGCTGGAAGCCTCACTGAAGGCCAATGAACTTAAGCGGCAGAAATCGCTTCTTATCGCCCCCTTTGCCGGAGTGATAGCCGCCAGAGAGCACAACCTCGGCGAAGTCATCGCCCTGGGCAGCCCGGTATTTACCCTGGTGCAGAGCGACAATCTGCAGGCACTGATAGGTGTGCCGTTGAATATTGCCGAGCAGTTACAACCGGGAGCCATGCTCAGCCTCAGAGTCGCCGAACACTATTATCAGGCCCAACTGCAAGGGATCAGCGGCCAGATCAATCCCGTCACCCGCACAGTGCAGCTCAGGTTCAGCATCACCCCCACATCGGAAACGACACCTATCAATGGCGAACTGGCTTATTTGCAATACCGCCGTGAAGTTCCCCGTGAAGGCTACTGGGTCCCGGTATCGGCGCTCACCGATGGTATTCGCGGTCTCTGGAATCTGTATGTGCTCAAGCAAGATGCCGATGGGTTTAAACTGCAGCGCCGCGATGTGGAAATTATCTATACCGAGGGCGACAACGCCTTTATTACCGGCGCCATCAGCCCGGGAGAACCGTTTGTCACCACAGGCCTGCATAAACTGGTTGCCGGGCAAAGAGTCGCGCCAAGCGCCGCATTGGCGGTTAGAGGTGGTCAATGAACCCTCTCATCAAGGCTTTCGTCGAGAATGGCCGCCTCGCCAGCCTGTTGATAGCCCTGTTGCTGGTTGCCGGGCTCGGCGCCATTTCCAGCCTGCCACGCACCGAAGACCCCCATATCACCAACCGCTTTGCCTCTGTGATCACCAGCTATCCGGGCGCTTCGGCCGAACGGGTCGAGGCACTGGTGACAGAAGTACTGGAGAATGAGCTTAGGCGACTTGAGGAACTCAAGCTTATCCAGTCCACCTCAAGACCCGGGGTCTCGGTGATTCAACTCGAGCTCAAAGATAACGTCATAGAAACCGAGCCGGTCTGGTCGAGAGCCAGAGATCTGCTGGCCGATAGCGGCGGCCGCCTGCCACAGAATGTCAATCCGCCGGTACTGGACGATCAGTTGGGTTACGCCTATACCGCCATCATAGGCCTGGAATGGCACGGCGGCGGTGAAGCGCGCCCCGACATTCTCAGCCGTTACGCCAAAGAGTTGCAAAGCAAACTGCGGCTCTTGAGCGGCACTGACTTTGTCAAACTCTATGGCGCGCCGACGGAGGAAATTCTGGTCACGCTGGATGGCGAACGTATCAATCGGCTCGGGCTGACACCGGGAGCCGTTGCCGACATTCTCAATCGCGCCGATACCAAGGTGTCGGCCGGTGAAATCAACAACCAGAGCTTCCGGGCATTGGTGGAAGTTTCCGGTGAACTGGACTCGCTGGAGCGTATCCGCCAGGTGCCGCTGAAGACCGACAGTTTCGGGCAACTGATCCGCCTTGGCGATATCGCCGTTATCAGCCGCCAGCCCAAGGATCCGCCCGATAATCTGGCACTGCTGGATGGAGAGCCCGGCATCATGGTAGCCGCCCGCATGCTCAACAACACCCGGGTGGATATTTGGAGTGAACAAGTCCGCCGGGTTGCTACCGAGCTGGAACAGGGCTTCCCTGCCAATATCCGCATGCAATGGCTATTTGAACAGGAAGGCTACACCAAGGAGCGCCTGCAAGAGTTGCTCCTCAACCTGCTGCAGGGGTTTGTGCTCATTCTTCTGGTGCTGCTGGTGACTGTCGGCATGCGCAATGCGCTTATCGTCGCCTTGTCACTGCCGTTGACGGCGCTGTTCACCCTGGCCTGCATGAAGTTTACCGGCCTGCCCATTCATCAAATGTCGGTCACCGGCTTGGTGGTGGCGCTGGGGATCATGGTGGATAACGCCATTGTGATTGTCGATGCCATTGCCCAGCGCCGCCGCGAGGGTATGAGTAAGCTGCAGGCGGTCAACACCACCATCAGGCACCTGTGGCTGCCGCTCGCCGGTTCCACCATCACCACCATGCTGGCATTCGCGCCGATAGTGCTGATGCCTGGCGCCGCCGGCGAGTTTGTCAGCGGTATCGCTATTTCAGTGATCTTTGCCCTGCTCGGCTCTTACCTCATCTCCCACACCCTGATAGCCGGTCTCGCCGGGCGTTTCAGCCGCGCCAAGGACGACAATCGCTGGTATCACCACGGGGTAAACCTGCCAAGGCTTGCCAGAACCTATCGCCAGACTCTGCAACTGGCGCTCAACTACCCGAAAACTGCCGCGCTGCTGATCGGTATCTTGCCACTGACAGGCTTTGTGGCCTCCGGGCAGATGACAGAGCAGTTTTTCCCGCCATCGGATAGAAACATGTTCCAGCTGGAGCTCTATCTTTCGCCCCATGCCAGCCTGGCGAGGACAGAGCAGAGAGTCAAACAACTCGATAGAGAGCTGCGCAGCACTGACGGCATAGAAAGCGTCAATTGGGTCATAGGTGGGAACGTGCCATCCTTCTACTACAACCTGACTCAAAAACAGCAGGGCGCTAACCAATACGCCCAGGCAATGATAACAACCCGCGACTTTCGCACCGCTAACCGCTTAATTCCCGAGTTGCAACAGCAGCTGGATAGAGACTATCCGGATGCGCAGATCCTGGTGCGTAAACTGGAACAGGGCCCGCCCTTCAACGCCCCTGTGGAGCTAAGGCTCTATGGCCCCAATCTCGACCGCCTGGCCGAGCTTGGAGATGAGGTGCGGCGATTGCTGGCCGAGACCCGGGATGTGATCCACACACGGGCGACCCTGAGCCCGGGGGCGCCCAAAGTGTGGCTGCAGCTCGATGAAGATGCCAGCCTGATGGCAGGCCTGAGTCTGAGTGAGATCGCCTCACAAATCCAGATGTCCACCACAGGCATCACAGGCGGCAGCTTGCTGGAGCAAACCGAATCGCTGCCGGTGAGGGTCAAGCTCGGTGCCGATGTCGGCGAGCAGCAATCCAGGCTGTCACAAATAAGCCTGCTGTCGCCCAATGGTGAGTCGATTCCGCTTTCGGCCGTGAGTCAAAGCCATGTCAATGCCAGTCGCGGCGCCATTCCTCACTATAATGGCCAGCGGGTTAATATTCTCGAAGCCTACATCGCCTCGGGCGTGCTGCCGCAAAAAGTGCTGGAGCGAGTCAAACTCAAACTGGCCGAGCTTAAACTGCCCGCCTCCTATCGAATAGAGATAGGCGGTGAGAGCGCCAAACGTGATGAAGCAGTGGGTAATCTGCTCTCCAATATCGTCTTGGTACTGACCGCATTGCTGACCGTGCTGGTGCTCTCTTTCAACTCGTTCAGACTGACGGGGATCATTCTGCTCAGCGCCCTGCAATCGGCGGGGCTCGGGCTGCTGGCGGTCTGGGCTCTGGGTTATCCCTTTGGCTTTACGGTGATAATAGGTCTGCTGGGCTTGATGGGCCTGGCTATCAATGCCGCCATAGTGATCTTGGCCGAACTCGAGTCTGAGCCTCTGGCGCGCTTGGGCGACACCGAAGTCATTCTCGCCGGCGTCACGCGTTGCAGTCGTCATATCGCTTCAACCACAATCACCACAGTGGGCGGCTTTCTGCCTTTGATCCTGGCTGGCGGGGGTTTTTGGCCGCCCTTTGCCATCGCCATTGCCGGGGGCACGGCGCTGACGACCCTATTGTCTTTGGTTTGGGTGCCTGTGGTTTATTCTCTGTGGCTTAACAAGCCCAAGACTCTTTTTGTAAACCAATCCCCCCAGACGGAATAACACAACATTCCCTTGCAGCCAGAGAAATGAACCATGAATCCCGATATGCAGTTGTGACCGCTCCACAACTGCCAGCTCTGCTCTCGCGGCAAACTCAACATCACAGTATCACTATCGAGCCCCAACCGCCGCTTGAATCAAGATATCTGCCTGCCAGCTTCCGCATTTCTGCATAAAATATAAAGAGTTAACTTTTACAACACAAAATCGGTAAATTAATATCATCTAAAACAACAAGATGAGTCCGATAGTTAGATTCAGGTCAAAATTTATTTAATGATAATGAGATAAAGTCCTAAAAACCGGTTACATAGGAATAATGATAATGAATTACCGCAACTGGCCTATCGCCAAGCAAATCGGCACTCTGGCTTTCATATTAACGATTTTGGTGTTTGGCATCTTAAGCAGTATCTCCTACCTGACAGCTTCCTCGACCCTCAAAGAAAAAGCGATTACCGCCCTGAAGCAACAGGTTCACGGTGTTGATGACTTACTGGCACTGCAATATCAAAGCCTATTGTCATTGGCCCGTCGGAATGCCGATGTGTTTCGCGCCATGTACCCAGGCCAATTCCATAAACCAGAAAATAAAACCGTCCGGGTGTTCGGCATGGATACTCCGGCATTGATGCATGAAAAGGAGCAGCTCAACTCCTCCCGCAGTAAAGTCGACCGATATGCCAACCTCACCGGCGGTAATGCCACAGTGTTCGTTCGCGATGGTGATGACTTTTTGCGTATCGCAACCTCATTGAAAAAGGCCGATGGTAGCCGGGCATTGGGGACTTACCTTGGCAGTAAACACCCTGCCTATCAGAAAATGATCCAAGGCCAGGACTATGAAGGTTACGCCAAACTATTTGGCCGTGACTATATGACGGTTTACCGCCCGGTCAAAGATGTTCAGGGTAAGGTGATAGGCATTCTCTACATAGGTTTTGACATCAGCGACTCCCTGGTACAACTACAGAAATCGGTTGAGCAATTGCGCCTGGAAGAGAGTGGTAACTATCTACTGCTCAGTCGTACCGACAAAGTTGTGGTTGCTCACCCCTCGCTCTCACAAGGCCATGTCATGACAGACTCAGAACTCGATGGCCTGCCACTCGATGAACTGATGAAGAGTGAAGCGATCAAGAGCTACACCAATGGCCAAGGTGTCGCGATGATCGCCTACAGTGCCACCATTCCTGGCTGGAACTGGGAACTTATCGGTCAGGTCAAGGCCGCCGAATTAAACGAAGAAAGCCAAACGCTGCTGCTTATCAATGCCATGGTTGCCGTGGTTGGCATACTGGTGATCACTGCCCTACTCTCTATCGTACTGGTACGCACAGTTAAACCACTGCAAACCTTGCAGCGCCACATGGAGAACCTGGGCAAAGGTGATTTTAGTCATGACCTACCCAAGCTCGACAGCCGCAGCCAGAATGAGGTCATCAGGATCAGCAACAGCGTCACCGAAATGACCCGCGAACTGAAGCAACTGATCCAAGCATTGCAGGGCTCGGTGCAAACCCTGGAGTATCAAGCCGAACAGGCCCAGGAGGTCGCTCGTCTCAACGGTGATGAAGCCCAGGCATTGATGGCACAAACCGATCAGATAGCAACCGCTATCGAGGAGATGTCCACGTCAATACGCGATGTGGCCAACCACGCCGGAGAGAGTGCCAACCAGAGCCAGCAGGTGGATGAAGCTTCCCGCGCCGGACACCAGCAACTGACCCAGGTGGTGCAAGGGCTGGAAACCCTCAGTAGACAGCTGAGCGAGAGCCATACCGCCGTTGAAGGGGTGGCAAAAGAGAGTGATGCCATCAACACCATAACCGAGGTCATCAACAGCATTGCCGAACAAACTAACTTGTTGGCACTGAACGCCGCCATCGAAGCGGCCCGCGCTGGTGAGCAGGGACGTGGTTTCGCCGTGGTGGCCGATGAAGTGCGCACTCTGGCGAGTCGCACTCAGTCCTCTATTTCGGAAATCGGTCAGACCATCACCTCACTGCAGGCCAAGGTCAAGGACACGGCTACGCGCATGGACCAGAGCCATCAGTTGGGTAACCGCTCAGCCGATCAAGGCAAAGAAGCCAACAATCAGTTGACCGCCATTGCCCAGCGGATTGCCGATCTGGCGATATCTGTCAGCAGTATTGCCAGCGCCACTGAGCAGCAAAGCGCCGTGGCCGATGAAGTGACCCGTAACCTGCATCAGATAACCGATCTGGCTCGCGAAGGCGATATCCGCGCCACAGAAACGGTCAACTCCGCCAAAGAGTTGACTGAGCTGGCCGCCGCCTTGAAGAAACAGATAAGTATTTTCAGAGTGTAACCATTAAAAAGGCGCCCAAGTGGCGCCTTGTTCATATCCAGCGGCAACGCTTAACGCTGCTCCAGTTGCGGTAAAGGCACCGCCTTCATCAGCACTTCGGTGGTAAACTTGTCATTGTTGATCACCGGGTATCTGTCATAGGTCTGGAATATCACCCGTCCCTGATATTGGATCATGGCCACCACACCGTAATTGACATTGGACTCAAGGGTTTCTGCCGGCAAGATAAACTTGAACGGCACTGGCGCCCTGGCAATATCAAAGCTCTTTTGTGCCACGATTACCCCGGGAGTATCCAAGTCTATGATGGCAATGGTGATGCTGGAGCCTTGAGGCAAGGCTATTCTTTCCAGGTAACCCGCCGCTCCATTGACGATAACGGGTGCTTTGGGGTCAACCGTAACACAGGCTCCGAGCAATGCTATCCCCGCGGCCACGGCCAGTCCTCTTACATACTTAATCATCTTGCTATACCCTTATTTGGCGGTCATTCTCATCAGGCCTTCCTGAGTGGCCGAAGCCACCAACTCGCCCTGTTGGTTGAAGAATTGCCCTCTCACATACCCACGGCCGCCGCTGGCGTTGGGGCTCTCTATGGCATAAAGCAACCACTCGCCCATATTGACCGGACGATGGAACCAGAGTGAGTGATCTATGGTGGCCATCCGCATCCCGGGAGTCAGGAATGACACCCCGTGGGGCTGAGCCGCCGTCACCAAAAAATTGAAATCCGAAGCATACGCCAACAAGTAATCATGCATTTCATGCTCGGGCGGCAAGGCGCCATTGGCTCGCATCCATACATGGCGTACAGGCTCGGTGGCGGCCGGTGCCACAGGGTTAAGCGGATTGACCAGGCGCATCTCGATGGGAGCATCGGCCATAAACTTTTCCAGCATTCTGGCGGGCACCTTGTCTCTCATGGTCATCGCCAGCTCCTGCTGATTGAGTATTCCCTCAGGACCCGGCACCTGTGGCATTTCTGCCTGGTGGCTGAATCCCGCTTCCGGCTCCTGGAAGGAACAGGTCATGTAGAAAATAGGCCGTCCTTTTTGAATTGCCTTCACCTGACGGGCGCTGAAACTGCCGCCATCACGCATATTTTCAACTTCGTAGACTATCGGCAGCTTTTCATCACCAGCCCGTAAAAAATAGGAATGCAGTGAGTGCACCTGGCGATCTTGCGGCACAGTGCGACGGGCGGCACTGAGTGCCTGGCCCATGACCTGACCACCAAATACATGACCAAAGCCCAGATCCTGACTCTGGCCCCGATAAAGTCCAATTTCTATCTGTTCAAGCGCGAGCAGTGCTAAGAGATCGTCTAAAACCTGGCTCATAAAACTCTGTTAACTGGCTGACATATACCGCAAAGATTAACCTAGAACCGGCCCCTGTGACCAGAATCCTTTACTCTATCTCGATATTATGCTCTTCGGCAGCCTGCCTGGCCCATTTGACGATTTGGGCCTCACCACTGTCACAGAGACCAGACGGGACAGCCTGACTCAACTCGGGCCAAGCTTTGGCCAATAGCTCGGGGCTACAGGCACAGGCATTGAAATACCCGGGTTCAGATTCTGCGACTCTCACTCGACTGATACTGCCGGCCGCCGCCATCAGATGTTGACCATTGGGCGCCTGCTCACTGAGTAAAAACAGCCCGGCGGCCAGCGGCGCATCCAATCCAAACAGGGGTTGCACCGACAACGCCAGATGTTTTTCCGTCATAGGAGTGGTGGCCATGGGGCAGAGGCTGTTGACGCGGATATTGGTATTACTGCCTTCACGACTGAGACTATTGGTTAACCCAAGCAAGGCCATTTTGGCACTGGCCCAGGCTGATTCGAATGGATCGCCAAATAAGCCGCTAACACCGGTCAGCAACAAAATACGGCCATATTCCTGTGCCTTCATTCGCGACCAGAGGCCGTGACACAGTAAAAAACTACCATCGAGATCTACCTGTAGCTGTTGCCGCCACTGCTTGAAGGTTAACTTTTCAAATGGACTTGAAGTGTGGATACCGGCACAGGCCACCAGCAACTCTATGGTACCAAAGTGGTCACAAGCTTCCTGCAACACCTTGGCGACACAGGTTTCATCACTCACATCGCAGTGCCAGGCTTTGGCATCGGCCCCTAGAGCCGTGAGTGCATTCAAGGTGTCTTTGCAGCTGTCTATGTCCAGCAATGCCAGGCTGGCACCGCGCTGAGCCAAACCTATGGCAAAGGCCCGTCCCAAACCGGACGCCGCACCACTGACTAGGGCTGTCCTACCCCCAAACCCCATCATATTAACCCCTGCCTTAGCAATAATTCCATGAAATATAGAGTTTTCTTTAACAATAAGAGCACATAACCCCCGAGGGTTATTTGATTATGGCTGCATTTTTCCAATCCGCGCGGGTACAAATGTGCGCTGACTCAAACTCTGTTAAATGCATTTATCCGATTGTGCTAACTTTCAACGGGAAAATTGGTATCCTTAGCATGTTTTCCCATCTTTAACGCTGAAGAATTGACAAGATGAATCCCTGGATTTTAGCCTCGCGGCCGCGCACTTTGCCTGCGGCGATAGGACCCTTGCTGATAGGCAACATACTGGCTCTGCAATTGGAGAGTTTCAGTTGGGCCATCGCAGTGGCGTCCATGGCCTGCGCCCTGTTGCTGCAGATTGCCGTTAACCTGGCCAATGACTACTTTGATTTTAAAAACGGCATAGATACCGAAGAACGATTAGGGCCGATAAGAGTCACCCAGAGCGGCTTACTCGACCCGCTGAAAGTACGTAATGCGATGATTTTTTGCCTCTTGCTGGCATTGGTGGTGGGCTCTTTCCTCATCTGGCACGGTGGTTGGCCAATTGCTATCCTGGCGGCGGCCTCCATTATGGGTGCCCTGGGGTACAGCGGCGGCCCTTACCCGCTTGCCTCACACGGACTTGGCGAAGTAGCTGCCTTCATCTTCTTTGGTCTGGTAGCCGTTGTCGGCAGCTATTATCTGCAGGCTGGCGAAACTAACACTGCGGCCTGGATTTTGGGCAGCGCCGTGGGTCTGCTCAATGCAGCCATCTGCTTGGTAAACAACACCCGCGATATCTATACCGATGAAAAGGCTGGCAAGCGCACTCTGGCGGTACGCATAGGTGAAGCCCAGTCCAAGGTGCTGTACCAAGCGCTGGTTTACTTACCCTTCGGCCTGATTATTGCGGGTTTCCTGCTGGGCCTGCTGCCTGGCCTGCCGGTGCTGCTGACGGGCCTTGCGTTACTAATGGCTCGTAAGCTGTCCAGCGATTTCACCCAAGTGTCAGGTGCGGCACTAAATCCCTTACTGGGACGCACAGCTAAACTGACCATGATGTTCAGTGCCCTGTTCAGCTTAGGCTTAGTGTTTACCCTTTAATTCCTGCCCAATCTCATCAAGGCCTCCCGGTAATCCTATCGGGAGGCCTTGGTTCAGCCTGACGCTAATCAAGCCCGGGCTCATTCGGCCAGTTTCAGCCCCAGAACGCCGATAAAAATCAACAGCAAACTACCGATTTTAAACAGGCTGGCGCTCTCGCCGAATAGCCAGATCCCCACCATTGCCGTGCCCATGGCGCCAATGCCAACCCAAACACCGTAAGCCGTGCCTATGGGCAATGACTTGGTCGCCAGCCCAAGCAAACCGACACTGATGGCCATAGCGCCCAAGGTCAATAGACTGGGAACCAACTTAGTAAAGCCCTGGGTATATTTAAGGCCTATGGCCCAAGCTATTTCGAACAAACCAGCGAGGATTAAGAGCAACCAGTTCATGGACTCATCCCTTTTTTAAGAGGGGTCGTCCCCGGTAATAGATAAGGCGCTTGCAGGGTCGTCCCTGCGGCCAGAGTGATGAGCTTAAACTTTAAGAGTGTTCCGAACGGAGCGGCAACATCTTAGCAAAGGCCGTCTCGACGGGCAAAGCGTTGTCGGCACTTATGCACAAAATGAAAGACAGCTTGAAACAGTTAAAAAAACGCCTGCCGACGGCAGGCGCAAAAGGAGAAAGTCAGCCTCAGGCGTGCTCTTTCACCAGAGAATCAGCATAGCCCATACGGGTCAGTGCGGTGCGCACCAGATCCAGAGTAGCGGGATCTTCTATGGTCGCCGGCGCCTTGAACTCCTGATTGTCGGCAATTTTACGCATGGTGCCGCGCAGTATCTTGCCGGAGCGGGTCTTGGGCAACTTGGGCACAGCGCTCACCAAACGGAACGCTGCCACCGGGCCTATTTCCTGGCGCACCAGAGCCACCAGCTCCTTGTGTAGCTGCTCTTCGCTCAGGGTATTGCCCATCTTGAGCACCACCAACCCCAGCGGCACCTGGCCCTTGAGCTTATCTTCCACACCGATAACCGCCGCTTCAGCCACCGCCGGGTGCTGACAAAGCACCTCTTCAAAGCGCCCGGTCGATAATCTGTGACCAGCCACATTAATGATGTCATCAATGCGACTCATGATGTAGAGATAGCCCTCTTCATCCATATAGCCGGCATCTCCGGTGAGATAATAGCCGGGATACATGGCCAGATAGCTGTCATGGTAGCGCTTATCGTTTTGCCACAGCGTAGTCAGGGTTCCTGGCGGCAGAGGCAGTTTGATAACCACATTGCCCGACTGCCCGGGAGCCACCTGCTCCCCCATTTCATCCAGTACTTCCACCTGATAACCGGGCACGGCTCTGGCCGGTGACCCGGCTTTGACCTGAATAGGGGCCACCCCCATCAAGTTGGCGGCAATCGCCCATCCGGTTTCAGTTTGCCACCAGTGATCTATTACTGGCTTGGCCAGCTTCTCAGCCGCCCACTTCAGGGTGTCCGGGTCACAACGCTCGCCAGCCAGAAACACGTTTTTCAGACAAGAGAGATCGCTTTGAGCCACGTAGCTTGCCTCCGGGTCCTCACGTTTGATAGCGCGAATCGCTGTCGGTGCGGTAAAGAAACTCTTGACCTTGTACTTGGCTATGGTGCGCCAAAAAGTGCCGGGATCCGGGGTGCCCACAGGTTTGCCTTCAAACAGCAAGGTGGTGGCACCCACCAGCAGCGGTGCATAGACAATATAGGAGTGACCCACTACCCAACCCACATCCGAGGCGGCCCAGAAGACATCACCTGGTTCTATGTCGTAAATGGCCTTCATCGACCAGGCCAGCGCCACGGCATGGCCACCGTTATCACGCACCACCCCCTTTGGCTGCCCTGTGGTGCCTGAGGTATAGAGAATGTACAAGGGATGAGTGGCTTCGACCGCCACACAATCGGCAGGAGTCGCCTGACAGATAGCACTCTGCCAGTCATGATCACGCCCTGGCTGCAACTCGGCCTGATACTGACTGCGACCGAGAATAAGACAGTTTTCCACCTTATGCTCAGACTGTTCCAGCGCCTTGTCCAGCAGGGGCTTATAAGGCACAACACCTGAGGGTTCTATGCCGCAGGAGGCAGACAACACCATTCTGGGTTTGGCATCGTTGATCCGGGTTGCCAGTTCATTGGCAGCAAAGCCGCCAAACACCACAGAATGTATCGCCCCTATGCGGGCACAGGCCAGCATGGCGAAGAGGGTTTCCGGTACCATGGGCATATAGATAACGACTCTGTCGCCCTTATTGATGCCGACAGATTGCATCCAGCCCGCCAGGCGACTCACCTGCTGCTGTAATTCGTTATAGCTGATGCCGTACTCGGTATCGGTTACCGGACTGACATATTGAATGGCGGTCTGTTCGCCGCGCCCGGCGGCCACATGTCTATCCACCGCGTTGTAGCAGGTGTTGAGCATGCCACCGCGAAACCAGTGATAAAATGGCGCTTCACTCTCATCCAGCACCTGCTCCCAGGGCTGTTGCCAATCTATGGCGCGGGCACACTCACCCCAAAACTGTGTCTTGTCCTCGAGTGACGCCTTATGCATGGCTAAACCCGGATCTATCATTATCTTTCCTCCCAAAGGACGCCGTTCTGCGACGGCACTGCGTTCCCTTCCTTCCTGGGACAATTAAAGTCCTTTTTGGCCCGCTCCCCAATTAGACGTTAGCCTAAAACCCTGCACTGACCTAGCCTTAGAGCTTCCCGCCAATTCGCACTTCTGCTGTTGGGTCAAACAAATAATTGAAGCGCATATTCAAAGACGTTATTGACCAGGTCCCCAAGGAAAGACAAATTTATTGATAACTGAAACTAGCGTTTCAATACGGGCAAAGGCCGATGGCAGCAGCGATTGACACCCACACAGTCGCAAAAACACACAACAAACTTTACCTTTACGTAAACTTCATATATCTTGCAAAACAAGTTCTATTTTATGGTGTTATCGATGAACACAAATCACAATCCACAAACCACATACTCCATCAGTGATCTATCAAAGGAATTTGATATCACCACCCGCAGCATCCGCTTCTATGAAGATCAGGGGCTGCTCAAACCCAGGCGTCGTGGCCAGACCCGTATCTACAGTCTCAAGGACAGAGTCAGACTGAAACTTATTCTGCGCGGCAAGCGTCTGGGCTTTTCCCTGGCGGAAACCCGCCGACTGTTTGAACTCTACGATGCCGACAAGAGCAGCCATGCACAACTCAATACCATGTTGGCCCTGATTGAGGAAAAAAAGACCTCACTGCAACAGCAGATGGACGATATCAAGGTGGTGTTGATGGAACTCAATTCTGCCGAACTTCAGTGCCGTCAGGCGCTGGATGACATGGAGCAGGAAAAAGCCTGAGCCATTGACCAAACACCATAATAATAAAATAAAAATATTAACTTACAGGACATCAAGCCAATGAACTCTCTCTACTCAAGCCTCAACTTTGGACTCGGTGAAGAAATCGATATGCTGCGGGATGCAGTCAACGGTTTCGCCGCCAATGAAATTGCCCCCATTGCCGCCAAGGTGGATCAGGACAACGCCTTCCCCAATGAGCTTTGGCCTCAGTTCGGCGACATGGGGCTGCTTGGGATCACAGTCCCAGAAGAGTTCGGCGGTGCCAACATGGGTTATCTGGCGCACGTCGTCGCCATGGAAGAGATCTCCCGCGCGTCGGCGTCCATAGGTTTGTCCTACGGCGCCCACTCCAACCTGTGCGTCAACCAGATCAACCGCAACGGCAATCAGGCCCAGAAGGAAAAATACCTGCCCAAGCTGGTCAGCGGCGAACATATAGGCGCACTGGCGATGAGTGAACCCAACGCAGGTTCGGACGTGGTTTCCATGAAGCTGCATGCCCGCAAGGAAGGCGACCGTTACATTCTCAACGGCAACAAGATGTGGATCACCAATGGCCCGGATGCCCACACCTATGTGATTTATGCCAAAACCGACTTGGACAAGGGCCCGCACGGGATCACTGCCTTTATCGTCGAGCGCGGCTTCAAAGGCTTCTCCCAGGCACAGAAGCTCGACAAGCTGGGAATGCGCGGCTCCAACACCTGTGAACTGGTATTCGAAGACTGCGAAGTCCCGGAAGAGAATATTCTCGGCGGCCTCAACCAGGGTGTGAAGGTACTGATGAGCGGCCTCGACTACGAGCGGGTGGTGCTCAGCGGCGGCCCTCTTGGGATAATGACCGCCTGCATGGACATAGTGATGCCCTATATGCACGAGCGGGTGCAGTTCGGCAAATCCATCGGCGAATTCCAACTGGTGCAGGGCAAACTGGCCGACATGTACACAGGCATGAATGCCGCCAAGTCCTATATCTATAACGTCGCCAAGTCCTGCGATCGCGGCGAAACCACACGTAAAGATGCCGCCGGAGCCATTCTCTACAGCGCCGAGCTCGCCACCAAGATGGCACTGGACGCCATTCAGCTGCTGGGCGGCAACGGCTATATCAATGAATACGCTACAGGTCGCCTACTACGCGATGCCAAGCTCTATGAAATCGGCGCCGGTACTTCGGAAATCCGCCGCATGCTCATCGGCCGCGAGCTGTTCAACGAAACCAAGTAATGGCGAATGCCGGGGCCGTTCAAGCGGCCCTTCACGCTCCCCCATTCAGTCGAAAAGGATGACAAGCCGTGCCTCAAATCAGCAGTAGAATCAACGCCCGCAGCGATGAATTCAGGGAAAAACAAGCCGCCATGTCCCACCTGGTGGCCGATGTCCAACAAAAGCTCAACAAGATAGTCGAAGGCGGTGGCCCTGTGGCCATGGAGCGCCATCTGTCTCGCGGTAAACTGGCGCCGCGCACCCGGGTAGAGAAACTTCTGGATCCCGGCTCGCCATTTCTGGAACTGAGCCAGTTTGCTGCCTTCGAAGTCTATGACGAAGAAGTGCCCGCCGCCGGCATCATAGCCGGGATCGGCCGGGTCAGCGGAGTCGAGTGCATGATTATCGCCAACGACGCCACGGTCAAAGGCGGCACTTACTACCCGTTGACGGTGAAAAAACACCTGCGGGCTCAGGAGATAGCCGAGCGCTGTCACCTACCCTGCATCTATCTGGTGGACTCGGGCGGTGCCAACCTGCCGCGCCAGGATGAAGTGTTCCCGGACAGGGATCACTTCGGCCGCATCTTCTTCAATCAGGCCCGCATGTCCTCCAAAGGGATCCCGCAAATCGCCGTGGTCATGGGCCTGTGCACCGCAGGTGGCGCCTATGTGCCGGCGATGGCGGATGAATCGATTATTGTCCGTGAACAGGGCACCATCTTTTTGGCCGGCCCGCCGCTGGTGAAAGCCGCCACAGGTGAAGAGGTCAGTGCCGAAGAGCTCGGCGGCGCCGAGGTACACACCAAGATAAGCGGTGTGGCCGATCATCTGGCGCAAAACGACGACCACGCGCTGGAGCTGGCCCGCAATGCCGTCTCCCGCCTCAATCACCAAAAGCAGATTGCCCAGACACTGAGCCAGGTAAAGCCACCCAAGTACGATATTCATGAGCTCTACGGCATAGTCGGCACCGACTTGAAAAAGCCCTTCGATGTCAAAGAAGTGATTGCCCGCATCGTCGATGACTCAGACTTCGACGAGTTCAAGGCCGGTTACGGTGCCACTCTGGTGTGCGGTTTTGCCCGTATTCATGGCTACCCGGTAGGCATAGTGGCCAACAACGGCATTCTGTTTTCCGAGTCGGCACAAAAAGGCGCTCACTTCATCGAGCTTTGCTGCCAGCGCAAGATCCCGCTGCTGTTTTTGCAAAACATTACCGGCTTTATGGTCGGCAAGAAATATGAGCATGAAGGCATAGCCAAACACGGCGCCAAAATGGTGACCGCAGTATCCTGCGCCACTGTGCCCAAGTTTACCGTGATCATCGGCGGCTCCTACGGCGCCGGTAACTACGGCATGTGCGGTCGCGCCTTTGACCCCACCATGATGTGGATGTGGCCCAACGCCCGCATCTCAGTCATGGGGGGTGAACAAGCCGCCGGAGTGCTGGCCACAGTGCGTAAAGACGGCCTGGCCCGCAAGGGGCAGACCATGAGCGCCGAGGAAGAAGCCGCCTTCAAGGCTCCGGTGATAGCCCAGTACGATAAAGAGGGGCATCCCTACCATGCCAGCGCCCGTTTGTGGGACGACGGCATTATCGACCCGGCCCAGACCCGGGATGTAGTCGGCCTGGCATTGTCGGCGGCGCTGAATGCGCCCATTGAGGACACACGTTTCGGCGTGTTCCGCATGTAATGGAGGCCGGTATGGATTATCAATATCTGACCTTAACCACCGACTCCCGCGGCGTTTCATCCCTGGTGATGAATCGCCCGCAGCTGGCCAACGCCTTCGATGAGGTGATGATTGCCGAGCTCATTGATGCGCTGGAGTCCCTGGCCCGGGATCCTGCCTGCCGGGTGCTGCTGCTGAAAGCCAACGGTAAACATTTCAGCGCCGGCGCCGACCTGAACTGGATGCGCAAACAGGCGGCGATGGACTTTGACGACAACCTCAAAGACGCCGCCGAGCTGGCCCGGTTGATGGCCACTCTGGATCAATTCCCCAAGCCGTCGTTGGCACTGGTACAGGGCGCGGCCTTTGGCGGGGCACTTGGGCTGGTGTGTTGCTGCGATATCGCCATAGCAAAGCCCAAGGCCAGCTTTTGCCTGTCAGAGGTGAAGCTTGGCCTGATCCCGGCGGTTATCAGCCCCTATGTGCGCCGCGCCATGGGCGAGCGTCAGGCGAGACGCTATATGTTGACCGCAGAGCGTTTCGATGCCGAAGCCGCCAAGACTTTGCAACTGGTGCATCAGGTAGCAGACGATCTCGAGGCCGCCGCCGCGCCCCTTATCGAATCGCTGCTGGGCAACAGTCCGCAGGCGCTCAACTGGTGCAAACAGCTGATAAGCGATATCCGCCACGGACTGATAGATGAACAGACGCTGGCGCTCACCGGCGAGGCCATCGCCCGGATCCGGGTGTCTGCTGAAGGCCAGGAAGGGCTGAACGCCTTTTTCGAAAAACGCCCGCCGAGCTGGCAAGGCTCAAGTGACAATCCGGGCAATAACTCCAGTTGCCATCCAGGCAATAGCTCAAACCCGCCACAGCGCCGTGACTAAGGAAGGATGTAAGATGTTCAACAAGATTCTGATTGCCAACCGCGGCGAAATTGCCTGTCGCATCATACGTACCGCCAGGTCATTGGGAGTGCGCACTGTCGCACTGTTCTCGGATGCCGATCGCCATGCCGCCCACGTGGCTATGGCCGATGAAGCCTTTTATCTGGGGGGCTCGGCGCCGGCCGACTCCTACCTCAGGGGCGATGCCATCATCGATATCGCCAAGGCCTGTGGCGCCGAGGCGATCCACCCGGGTTATGGTTTTCTGTCGGAAAACGCCGGTTTTGCCGCCGCCTGTGAACGGGCCAATATCGCCTTTATCGGCCCCAAGGCCGATTCCATAGAAGCCATGGGCAGCAAGAGCGCCGCCAAACTCATCATGGGCCGCGCCGGAGTGCCGCTGGTACCCGGCTATCACGGTGATGACCAGAGCGATGAGTTGCTGCTCAGTGAAGCCGAAAAAATCGGTTTCCCGCTGCTGATCAAGGCCGCCTTCGGTGGCGGCGGCAAGGGAATGCGGATTGTCCGCAGCCTGACGGAAGTCAAGTCGGCCATCGACTCGGCCCGCCGTGAAGCCGCCTCCAGTTTTGGCAATGACAAGCTGTTGATGGAGCGTTACCTGGAGCAGCCGCGCCATGTGGAGGTGCAGGTATTTGCCGACACCCAAGGCAATGCCATCTATCTGTCAGACAGGGACTGCTCGATTCAGCGCCGCCACCAGAAAGTGGTGGAGGAAGCGCCGGCCCCCGGCCTCAGCGACGCCCTGCGCCGCCGCATGGGTGAAGCCGCCGTGGCCGCCGCCCGCGCCATCGATTATGTGGGCGCTGGCACGGTCGAGTTTTTGCTGGACACCCATGCCACAGAAGAAGACGGCAGCTTCTTCTTTATGGAGATGAATACCCGTTTGCAGGTAGAGCATCCGGTTACCGAACTGGTGACAGAGACAGATCTGGTGCACTGGCAACTGCTGGTCGCTGCCGGAGAGCCTCTGCCCCTCACTCAGGAGCAAGTTGCCATTAATGGCCATGCCTTTGAAGTGCGAATTTATGCCGAAGATCCGGATAACGACTTCCTGCCCGCCAGCGGCAAGCTCAACTTCCTGCGCGAGCCCAAGCCATCTCGCCATGTGCGCATCGACTCAGGGGTTCGTGAAGGCGATGAAATCTCCAACTTCTACGACCCCATGATAGCCAAGCTGATCGTCTGGGATGAATCACGCCCAAGAGCGCTGCAGCGCCTGCAAAGGGCTCTGGATGACTTCCAGCTCACCGGCCTGAAACACAATATCGGTTTCCTGGGTAAAATCGCCGCTCACCCGGCCTTTGCCAGCGCCGACTTCAGCACAAATTTTATTGAGCGTTATCAAGCACAGCTGCTGCCTCAAGCGAAAGACAGCACTCTGCCCTTGCCGCTGCTGGCCAAAGCCGCACTGTATGAAATGCTGTGGCGCAAACGCGACTCCCGGGCCAAACAGACAAACAGTCAGGACCCTTCCTCGCCTTGGGGCAGCGCCAGTGGCTTTAGACTCAACAGCGCCAAGCGCCACGATATCGCCCTGATGGACGATGAACACCATATTCATCACCTGCAGCTGACTGAGCTGGCCAAGGCCGATAGCTGGCAACTGACACTGGATGGCCAAACCCTGGTTATCGAAGGCGAGCTGAGCACAGATGAGGCCGGTGGTGACACGCTTCGCTGTGTGGTCGATGGGCATATCAGCAGCCAGCGAATCAGCCGCCAGGGCATGGACTTTACCCTGCTTGGCCGCTCCGGCGAGCTTAGCGCCTGTCATTTCCGCGCCATTCAGAATGAGCTGGAAGAGGAGCAGGCCAACCATGCCGATCTGCTCAAGGCGCCGATGAACGGCACCATAGTCACTCACCTGGTGGCTGTAGGCGATAACGTTAAGGCCGGCCAAGGGCTGATGGTGATGGAAGCGATGAAGATGGAATACACCATAGCCGCGCCTTTCGATGGCACTGTGAGTGAGTTTTTCTTCCAGCCCGGCGAACTGGTCAGCGATGGCGCCCAGTTGCTGGAGCTCAGCGAACAACTCAAGGAGGCTTAAAAATGCTGCCTCCCAAGGTAAGCCTGTTTGAAGTGGGCCCAAGAGACGGCCTGCAAAATGAAACCTCGGTCAGCACTCAAGCCAAGATAGCCCTAATTGAAGCCTTGGCCGATGCCGGGGTGAAGCGCATCGAAGCCGCCAGCTTTGTGTCGCCCAAGTGGGTGCCGCAAATGGCAGACTCGGGCGAGGTACTGCGTGGCATTTCACGCCGCGCCGGCGTCTGCTACAGCGCCCTGACTCCCAATCTCAAGGGCCTGGAGTTGGCGCTGGCTGCCGGCGCCGATGAAGTGGCGGTATTTGCCGCCGCCTCCGAAGGCTTCAGCCAGAAGAACATCAACTGCTCCATCGAAGAGTCCATCGCCCGCTTCGAGCCCCTGCTGAGCCGGGCCAAGGAGCAAGGCATTCGGGTTCGCGGCTATGTTTCCTGCGTATTGGGTTGCCCCTATGATGGTGAAATCGCCCCGGCAGAAGTGGCTCGGGTCGCCGACATTCTGCATCAATTGGGCTGCTATGAAATATCCCTCGGCGACACCATAGGCGTAGGTACACCGCTCAAGGCCCGCAAAATGCTGGAAACCGTGGCCGAGCGCGTACCGGTAGAGCGCTTGGCGCTACACTTCCATGATACCTATGGTCAGGCGCTGGCCAACATTCTCGCCTGCCTGGAAACCGGCGTCAGTGTAATAGATACCTCGGTCGCCGGACTCGGTGGCTGCCCCTATGCCAAAGGCGCATCCGGTAATCTGGCCAGTGAAGATCTTGTCTATATGCTGCATGGTATGGGTATAGACACAGGCATAGATCTCAACAAACTGGCCCGGGCCGGACGGCAGATAAGCCAGCAGCTTGGCCGGGAAACCGGTTCAAAAGTAGCCAGAGCCCTGGGAGCTTAAGGCCTCCAGGTGGCACAACAGATAAGCAGTAAAACGACAGATAATAAACAGCAAGGACATCACTATGGCAGGACTCAATAAAGTCGTCGGCAGCTACGACGAAGCGCTCGCAGGTCTCACCAATGATATGACAGTCATGGTGGGAGGTTTTGGCCTTTGCGGCATTCCCGAAGGCCTTATCAATCAAATGGTCAAGCTGGGCGTCAGCGGCCTGACCGCCATCTCCAATAACGCCGGGGTGGACGACTTCGGACTGGGGCTGCTGCTGCAACATAAGCAGATAAGCACAATGATCGCCTCCTATGTGGGTGAAAACGCCACCTTTGAGCGGCAGATGCTCAGCGGCGAACTCAATGTAATCCTTACCCCACAAGGCACTCTGGCGGAGAAGATCCGCGCCGGCGGCGCCGGGATCCCCGCCTTCTTTACCGCCACCGGCTACGGCACCCCGGTGGCCGAGGGCAAAGAGACCCGCGAAATCAATGGCCGCCACTATGTGCTGGAAGAGGCACTGACAGCCGACTTCGCGCTGATCCGCGCCTGGAAGGCCGATACCATGGGTAACCTGGTATTTCGCAAGACAGCCGCCAACTTCAACCCCATGATGGCCACCGCCGGCAAGATCACTGTGGTGGAAGTGGAAGAGATAGTCGAGCCGGGTGAACTGGACCCGGATCATATCCACACCCCGGGCATCTATGTGGATCGCGTCATCAAGGGTGTGTTCGAGAAGCGTATCGAACAGCGCACAGTCAAACAGGCATAAGGGCAGGAGAGCAAAATGGCACTTTCAAGAGAACAACTGGCCCAACGCGTCGCCAAGGAACTCAAAGACGGTTACTACGTCAACCTGGGGATAGGTATCCCGACTCTGGTGGCCAACTATATCCCCGAGGGCATGCAGGTGATGCTGCAATCGGAAAACGGCCTCTTGGGCATGGGTGAATTCCCCACCGAAGACACTATAGATCCGGATCTGATCAACGCCGGCAAGCAAACCGTTACCGCCGTCAAAGGCGCGTCTTTCTTCTCCAGCGCCGAGAGCTTCGCCATGATCCGTGGCGGGCATGTGGATCTCACGGTACTGGGCGCGTTCGAGGTGGATGTCGAAGGCTCTATCGCCTCATGGATGATCCCCGGCAAGCTGGTTAAAGGCATGGGCGGCGCCATGGACTTGGTGGCCGGCGCCGACAATATCATAGTCACCATGATGCACGCCGACAAACACGGCAACTCCAAACTGCTGAGCAAATGCGAGTTGCCGCTCACAGGTTACGGCTGCATCAAGCGGGTACTGACAGACCTGGCCTTTATCGAAATCAAGGACGGCGCCTTCCACCTGCTGGAGCGGGCACCTGGTGTGAGTGTCGAGGAGATAGTTGCCAAAACCGCCGGCAAGCTTATCGTCCCGGAACATGTGCCAGAGATGGCACTGTAAATCAGACCCTTTGCCCCGCAGAGATGTGATATCCCAAACACCCGCCGTTGCGGGTGTTTTTGTATTCAGTCAACAGGGACAACTCCCCCACCAACACTTGCAGGGCTTACGGCAGTGGATTTTCCTATTACCTGCCGCAAATTTTCGCACAGGCACATCTGTGACGCGGCGCGAGTTACATAGCGAGTTGCATAGTGAGTTACATAGCTAGTTACGTAGCAAGGTGCTTTCGAGCGTGAACCAAGAAGGGGAAGCTGGCCCATTATCCCTCAAGGCCCTGCCTCGGCCATACACTTCCCCGGGTATGAGTCAGTTCGGCGTCCATGCCTCTCGTTCGTAGCCAACGCAATGCGTTACTCTCCATGCCTCGGAGGGGCATAGTTCCAACTGTGCTTAGAAAATAAATGCACTAACTAAAGAGTCTTATAGCTTCACTGTTCTGTCCCACCAGCATCCATAGTTTTTATATCTTCTTGTATCCCCCCTCTTGTATTCCCCTCTTGTATTCCCCTCTTGTATACACAGTGGCTATCCATTAACCTGAAACGGCATTGGCAATGGATGGCTTGACGCGAGTCTGACGCCAGTCAAGAGCGGCTAACGCCTTTATGTTTTAGTACTTGGATGCTCACGACTATGGCTCAATTCTCTGCCTGTTACTTCAGGCAGCTGCATGCGACAGGGAAAGTCGGGCTCTCTCCCCTCTTAGTGAAACCCCAAAATACTGCCCAGCCGATATTGCAAAGCCCCTTAGTCCGGCGCCGCTCGTATCCAACACGGGTATAGGGTAAAAAAATAATCATAATTTGGAGACTCAATTTGGCCACTAAAGTACTGCTTCTTCTTGCCTGCCTGGCGGCATCGAGTATTGCCCAAGTTCATGCAACCGCCACAGAAGCTGCCGCTTTAGGCATAGAGAGTACAAAAAGTGCACTGCAACAACTCAGTGCCAAGAGTAAGCTGCAAACCCAGGTGATGGTGCTTGGCAGCCTGCACCTGAGCAATATCAAACAGCAATTGGACAGCCGCTCTCTATCCTCGATCCTTGAGCCACTCTCCCGTTACCAGCCTACGGCCATAGCGGTGGAATCACTGCGGCCACAGGATATCGCCACCATGATCAACGGCTCAGGCGAGTATCAGACTGTATTGGATCATTTTGTGGGACAAAGATTTCTGGCGCTGGCGATAAAGGAGCAGCAGGAGTTGCGACTCTCGGCGCAAAAGGCGCTTGAGAGTCTGGAGCCCTTATTGGACGAGACCAGCCTTGAACCTGTGCAGCGAGCAAGGCTCATCAAGTTGGCCGTTGCCGCCTATCACAAAGAGATAGCCCTGCTGCACTGGCATTATTTGGACAAAACCGCGGCGAGCCCAACGATTTCCACCGAGTTGCAGCACTATCTGGAGCAACTTGCCGCGAGCAATAACGAGAAAAACACCCTTGGCAATAACCTGGCCATGGCACTGAAGCTCAAGCGCATTTATCCGATAGATGATCATCTGGATAAAGATCTCTACCGCCCCATCGAAGCGCGGCTGCTGGAGTCTTACAATCAGTCGCCTCATGCCGCCGCTCTGGCCAAAAGCGACTATATCAACAAGCCACAGAGGTTAAAGACAGAGGCGCTTGAGACAGGCAACTGGTTGCCGCTCTTTTCCTGGCTAAACAGCCAGGAGTACCAGAGGGCTGTCATTGACCAAGAGTGGAGCCTGTTTATCGATAAAGATTTAACCCAGGATGCGGCGCTCTCCCGGGTTGCCCTTTGGGAGATACGCAATCTCAACATGAGCTCCCACATCATGCGCGTGGTAGCAGCTAACCCTGGAGGCCGGATACTGGTGATAGTCGGTGCCAGTCACAAGGTGTTTCTGGAGCAGTATTTGGCCAATATGTTAGGGGTTAAACTAATCCAACCACAGCAGTATTTTGCCGCCCCAAATACATCAAAGGGGCAATCACCACAGCACTTGCTCTCAGATAAAGAGCAAAGATAGAGAGCATGAACGGCCCATAAAACTCAGTCCATAACACACGGTCAATAAAGCATCGCCCATGAAACATAACTCACGAAATAGAAACAGCGGCAAAGGGTCATCAACTGCGCGCAGCAAGACCCACTCCGGTTGGCTTGTTGGCCTGCTCATGGGGCAACTGGCCGCTCTGGTGTTTGCCGTGCCGACCGCGGCGCTGCTTTGGTTGGCAACCAATAAGCATCTGGCCCTGTGGAGCAACGGCCAAGCCTTTATCGGCAGCCAGGGTTGGTGGCTGACACTGGCAGTATTTGCCCTGACGGCGCTGTTACTGCCGCGACTTTTCCCGAGTCTGCTAGGAAAAATTTGGCAGTTCTTGATAAGGTTAGAAAATGGATTTTGATGGAAAACACATACTAAGGAAGGTCAATGAATAAAGCGTTTATTCGCCGTTTGGCACTATTATGTTTGCCCTTATTTTCCCTCTGCCTGGCGCCTGCGGCATTGGCCGAAGTAGATGAGCTTTTTAAGCAGTATCTGCAGGGCCATTATCAGCTGGTTGGCAAAGCCATTGACTCAGATGCCAGCTACACCGGTAAGATGAGCATTTATGAGCAGGGCGGCGAACTTAAAGTGCGCCGGGAGATAGAAGGCTTAAGCATTCAAGGAACAGCAGCCATAGAGCCAGTGCTGAACGGCGATGCCAAGGTGCTTAGGATCCGCTTTCAGCAACAAGAGCGGGATATTGAAGCCAGCTGCCTGTGGCGCGGCGATCTGGATAACTATGCCCGCATCAGCTGCTACCTGTATCATCCGGGGCAAGACACCGAAAACCCAGGATTGGAAGCACTGTTTCACTTGAGACAGGACTAACAGCCAGGATTAGCAACCTGGCTTGCCATCACGCGTTCTAACTCTCTTTAGCCATCAAACAGGGAAGTCACTATGAATCGTAAACTCATCACTTTACTCAGCAGCGCCTTAATGCTGGTTATCGGCACTACGGCGCAGGCCTGCACCCGCGCCGTCTATCACGGCGAACAGCAGTTGGTGATCACCGCCCGCTCCATGGACTGGCGCGACGAGATCCCGGCAAGCCTGTGGCTGTTTCCTCGCGGCATGCAGCGTCATGGAGCGGTCGGCGACAACTCTGTCACCTGGACCTCACGCTACGGCAGCCTGATCACCAGCGCCTTTGATATCTCCAGCACCGACGGCATGAACGAAAAGGGCCTGGTGGCCAATCTACTCTGGCTGGCAGAGTCGAGCTATCCCGAATACCAGGGTAAACGAAAAGGCTTGTCGGTCGCCGCCTGGGTGCAATATGTGCTGGATAACTTTGCCACAGTCGCCGAAACGGTTGAGGCTCTGAGAGCCGAGCCTTTTGTGGTGGTTTCCGCCAATATTCCCGGTACCCAACGCTTTGCCACCCTGCATCTGTCGATTTCCGATGCGGCAGGTGACAGCGCCATATTCGAGTACATAGACGGCAAGTTGGTGATCCATCACGACCCGAAGTACCGAGTCATGACCAACTCTCCCATCTTCGAGCAGCAACTGGCACTGAACCAGTATTGGCAGCAGATTGGCGGCTTTACCATGTTGCCGGGAACCAACCGCGCCGCCGACAGGTTTGTCAGAGCCTCTTTCTATATGGATGCCATTCCCAAGACTGCCAATACCCGGGTGGCTGTTGCCGGCGCCTTCAGCGTCATTCGTAACGCTTCTGTGCCTTTCGGCATAGCTTCCGAGACTGAGCCGAATATCTCTTCGACCCGTTGGCGCTCGGTCTCGGATCATAAAAATCGGGTGTATTACTTTGAAACCGCCTTGACCCCCAACACCTTCTGGGTTGATATGAAGGGCATCGACTTTGGCAAACTGCAGGAGGTGAAAAAGCTGACCATTGACAACAGCAGCCTCTACTCAGGCAATGCGCTGCAAGACTTTGTCACGGCCAAGCCCTTTACGTTTGCCGGGCTTTAGTCTCTAAACAGGCTGGGAGCCTAGGCTCCCGTCTGCCTTGTCCAACCTGCTATACAGAATAAAGGACTCAAGCTGTTCAGCCCGGCTTAAGGCTGATAGCCGATACTGTGTCCTCTAAGCACCTTTGCAGGAGTCCAGTGAATGAAGCAGTCCAACACCTTAGGCAAAACACATTTCTCCGCCAGAAAAACCACACTCTGGATGTTTTCGGCCCTGGCCCTTGGCACTCTCTCCGGCTGCGGCTGGTTTGCCGCAGATGAAAAGGCGCAACTGGAGCAACAGTGGCTCGCCAAAGATCAAGAGTTGCAACAAGCCATTGAGCAGATCCGCTCTCAAGGTCTGGAGGCCATCAATCGCAGCGCCGAGGTCAGCTCGGTAACTGCTTGCGTCGCCGAAAAGCTCAGCCAGGATCCGCTTGGTGAGCTGATCCAGGTCGATGGCGTATTGGCTGAGTCCGCCAGGGTCAGTGACCTACTCGGCCAAATTCAGCAGCTATTAGAGCAGGGCTTCAGCTTTGAAAACGCAGCCGCACTGCTGAATAAGGGCGCAGATCTCGCCGTCTATGTCAGCACACTTATCGAATCCCAGGGAATAGACAAGGCTTTGGCAGATGTCGAACAGCAGCTGAAAAACGGTACTGACAGTAATAATCAGCAGCTCGGTGGTCATCTGCAATCCCTGTTGAATGAATGCCGCCAATCCAATCTCAAAAGCAACTGATAGCGTTCCGACAAGCTCCCAGATAAGACGGAGTTATCCATCACTGCGATTCCTTCATGGATAAACCGCTTATCTCGGCTCTCTTCATTCCCCTCGCGCCGGGAGCTTGGTGCTGACGTTGTTTAAATAAGCTTCAAATAAGCTCTGCAAGCACGGCTACCGACCAAACATCCTGGTGGCTCAAACTCGAAAACACCTGCCATATTCACCAATAATCACCCAAAAACCAGACAATTAAACCATAGCTTTAAATATTGGCTGTGATAGAGTCATACAGAGCAAGGATTCAAGTCTGAGTGTAATGGAGGCCATATGAGCACAGTAGTTCCACGTACAGTCACTTCCCCCAAAAAGTTCATCATAGGTAAAGGCCTGCTGGCGCAGATGCACGAATATGTGTCTGACTTTGGCGATAACGCTTTTATTATCGCCGATGAGTTTATTCTCGGCAGGATTGAGGATGAAGCCCAAACAGAGCTGAAACTGCAGGGGATAACCAGTCGAGTCGAGCGCTTCAACTATGAATGCTGCGAAGCCGAGATCCTGCGCCTTGCCTCCCTGGCAGAGCAAGCCAATACCAAGGTCATTGTGGGTGTCGGCGGCGGTAAGACCCTGGATACTGCCAAAGCTGTCGCCTTCTACCGCAAGCTGCCGGTCATCCTGTATCCCACCCTAGCCTCAACTGATGCCCCTTGTACGGCATTATCTGTGATATACACCGAAACGGGTGAATTTGAGCGCTATCTATTCCTGCCACAGAATCCGGATGCCGTAATTGCCGACACCAGCATTATCGCCGCCGCGCCGGCACGTTTCTTTGCCGCCGGTATCGGCGATGCTCTGGCCACCTACTTTGAAGCCAGGGCCTGTTATCAGGCCGATGGTGTCAACCTGGTGCTGAAAAAGCCCTCACGCACCGGCCTTGGTCTGGCAGAGCTGTGTTATCAATTGCTCAGTGAAAACGTTGCCGCCGCCATGGATGCGGTCAACAACCAAATAGTCACTCCGGCGCTGGAGCAGACCATAGAGGCAACCATCTATTTAAGCGGTGTCGGCGCCGAAGCCGGTGGCCTGGCGGCAGCGCACGCGGTCAACAACGGTATGTCGGCCGTTGCCGAGTTGCATGGTGCCCAACATGGCGAGAAGGTGGTCTTTGGCCTCTTGACCCAACTGGTGCTGGAAAACGCCCCACAGAACGAAATCGACAATGTCATCCGCATCATTAAAACCGCAGGCTTGCCGCTGACTCTGGCGGATATGGGACTGAAGCACTTCCGTGAGGAGGAATGGCGCAAGGTTGCCGAAATAGCCTGCGCCGAAGGCGATACCATGGGCAATATGCCGATGGCTGTCAATGCCGATGACGTCTATCAGGCGATGATCGCCGCCAACGCCATGGCAGAGCGCTATCGTTAACCTAATAAATAGTCACAGTAACTAAATGAAAACCATCTCAAAAGAGGTGGTTTTCGAGCCGTTTTGATCAGTTTAAACACTCAAGCTGCTATCCAACTACGGCGACAACAACCTTCATCCGGATGCGACAGTCACGCTATGAAACATGAGTTTGGTGCCGCATCAGAGAGAAAGAACCCCAATACCCGATGTCAGTACTTGGCATCAATACCCTATAATCTGCAACGCCGGGAGAAACACATGGCATATGCAACAATTAATCCCTTCACGGGAGAACTCATCAAACAATTTCCCAACGCCACCGATGCCCAAGTCACCGAGGCGATTGAATCGGCCCATCAGGCCTTTTTGAGTTGGCGCAATACCTCTTTTGCCGACAAGGCTGAAATACTCAATCGCGCTGCGGCCCTGCTCAGAGACAGCAAACGCCGTTACGCCGAGCTGCTGACTCTGGAGATGGGTAAGATCATAGGTGAAGCCGAGGCTGAAGTTGAGCTGTCGGCGCAGATCCTCGAATACTATGCCCAGCATGCCGAGAGACTGCTGGCACCGCAGAAACTGCCTGTGGCCGATCCCGCCGAAGGGGAAGCACTGCTGGTCAACGAACCTCTTGGGGTCTTGCTGGCCATCGAACCCTGGAACTTCCCCTATTACCAGATAGCCAGGATCCTGGCACCACAGCTTTCAGCCGGTAATACCCTGCTGCTGAAACACGCCTCCAATGTGCCTCAGTGCGCCGCCGCTTTCGAGAGCCTGATGCGGGATGCCGGACTGCCGCAGGGTGCCTTCCAGAACCTGTATGCCACTCGGGATCAAGTCGAGCAGATCATCAACTCTCCCAAGGTACATGGCGTGGCCCTGACCGGCTCTGAAGGTGCTGGCGCCATTATTGCCTCCCAGGCCGGCAAGGCACTGAAAAAATCCACTCTGGAGCTGGGCGGCTCTGACGCCTTTATCGTGCTAGAAGATGCCGAACTAGAGAAAACCATAGATTGGGCGGTATTCGGCCGTCACTGGAATGCCGGTCAGGTATGTGTTTCATCCAAAAGGATGATCCTGGTGGAAGCCATCTATGACAAGTTTATGGAAGGTTATACCCAAGGCGTCGCCGCCCTTAAGGCCGGCGATCCTATGGATCCGAACACGACTCTGGCGCCCCTGTCTTCCCAGGGTGCTGCCGATGAAGTGAAACAGAAAATTCGTGAAGCGGTTGAGCATGGTGCCACGGCTACCGAAGTCGGCCCCAAAGTACCGGAGCAAGGCGCTTTTGTACAGCCAACCATACTCACCAATGTGACCCCGGACAACCCGGCTTACTATTGGGAGTTCTTCGGCCCTGTCTCAATGATCCTCAAGGCCAAGGATGAACAGGAAGCGATTGCCATTGCCAACGACTCGCCCTTCGGCCTCGGTGGCTCTGTGTTCACCGCCGATGAGCAACGCGGTCTGGCGGTAGCCAAGCAAGTCTCTACCGGGATGATGTTTGTTAACCACCCCACCATGGTTAAGGCCGATCTGCCCTTTGGCGGCATCCGCCGCTCCGGCTATGGTCGTGAGTTGATAGACCTCGGATTGAAAGAGTTCGTTAACCACAAGCTGATCAACGTGGTGGATATTAACGCCCCCTTCTGATCGCGCTTGAAGCATACTTGATTAGATTAAGACCCGGCCACCTGGCCGGGTCTTTTATCGCCACAATCAAATCGACTGGCAAACTGACAGGTTTCGGCACAAAGCACAAAACGCGGCAGCGCCAAAAGCGGAATAGCCAATGGTATGCCCCTTGTATTCAGTACCTTGCCCATGTCATCTTAACCGATACCTAATACTCAAAACCGCGTAATTCATGTCCGGATTGGAAAAGAAACTGCCGCCCCTGGCGCTCTTGTTGCTGTTTGCGCTACTGCTGCAGCTAACATCCTATTACTTGCCCTCTTCAAACCTGCATCCGACCTTTAGTTTGGGGCTCGCTGTTTCTCTGTTGACTGCTGGGCTGGTTATTCCTTTGGCCGGAGTGCTTAGCTTTAAACGCCATGGCACCACGCCGGATCCCAGAGTGCCCGAACAGAGTTCGGCCTTGGTCACCTCAGGTATTTACCGCTGGTCACGCAACCCCATGTACCTGGGGTTTGTGCTCTTGCTGCTGGCACAAGCCGTCTTTCTCAACTGCCTCTGGTTACTGATTTTAATCGCCCTGTTCGCGGCCTACTTGCAACGCTTTCAGATCCGTCCAGAGGAGCGGGCAATGCAGCAACTCTTTGGTGACAGCTACCACTCGTATTGTCAGAGAGTCAGGCGCTGGATTTAACCTCTCATCAGACTGCGGGAACGGGCAGCGTGCAACTGGGGTAACAAGACACCAGGTCACCACAAGTTGTGACCTGCTTCACAGGCATATTATCCACCGTTAATTCAGGCTCCCAGTTTGCATCTTTAGCTCGTCCCCGAGACACTATCGCCGCGCATCTCTGTCATAATTGCCGCTGACTGTCAACCATATGCTTTTTGAGACACAGCCATGCCCCTGTTTGCCAAAGCCTCAGGCTTCGCCGATTTTATCTATCGCCACTCCCGTATCGTGCACACTGCCAAGTTGGCCTTGGCGCTATTTATTGCCGCCGCCATCAACGCCATCTGGTCTTTGCCTCACTTTGTCTGGAGCATGGTCACCATAGTGATCATCATGATGGGCCTGCCACAGGTGGGCGGCGCTATCGAAAAATCGTTGCAGCGGGCTGTAGGCACCTGCCTGGGCTCGGCTTACGGAGTCTCTTTGGTGATCTTGATGAACGGCTATTGGGATCTGATGGGGTTGCTGATCCTCGGAGTCAGCATAGTCTGTTATCTCAACGCCGGCCGTTACAGCTATGCCTATCTGGTGGCGGGATTCACCATGATCATAGTGATAGGTGACGCCAACCACGACACCTCGGAAGCCCTGTGGCGCACCGCCAATATTCTTATCGGTTGCGTGATTGCCGTGCTGGTATCCCTGTTTGTATTGCCAATCAAGGCCAAACAGGACTGGCGGGCCCAACTGGCTAATTCATTGCAAATCATGACCCAAGTGCTGGAACAACATCTCAATGCTGGCCAGGAAGAACCGCAAAATGCCCGTAAGTCACTGGAGACGGCAATGAAGGCGGTGCTGGCACAGAAAAAACTGCTGTTTTCACTGGAATGGGAGAGCCAGACTTTGAAAAAAGAGGCCCAGACTCTAACCGAATTGGCCAACAAACAGATAAGAGTGATCACCCTATTGGAGCTACTACTGCTTACCCGCTGGAAGGCCGAAGAAGATGAGGCCTATGCCAGAGTCAAACAGGTGGCCAGCGGGCTGCAGCGAGAGTTCGCCTATCTGGCGGACTATGTGGCCGGTAACACCCACGACTGCCCCAAACTCCCCCTGGGGCTCGGTTATCAATTGCAGCAACAGCTGCTTAAACAATTGCCATCTGAGCCGAGCGACGACTCGCCGGAAGCGGCCCATCAAGACTTTGCGCTCAGTGGTTACAGCTGGCTTATCTATCAACTGGCCCAGGCTCTGCTGGCCATTCATGGCGAGTTGGCCAGCCTGGATCTGGCCTATAAGCGCAAAGCATCTTCCCAGCGTCAGCTGGATATTCCGGATTAACCCGTCAATTGCCGGGCGTTACAGTCGCAACAGATCCTGCTGATGAAAATGGAGCACCACCTCGGGGTCGAGCTTGAGTGCCAGATCCAGTATATGGCTGATGCTGATGGGCGCCTCGCCCATCTGACTTAAGCTGTTGTAATAACCGAGTAAGGGTATGGCCCAGTCGCGGCGCCTTTCTATCAGCTGCTGGTACAACAGGGCCGCCTCTTGGTATTGTTTCTGCTCATAGCTCAGCATGGCTTTGAGATAGACAAGCTGCAAGTAAGCTCGGCCCTGACGCTTTGCTCCCTTGTCGAGCTGCGCCAGAGCCTCATCGTACCGCCCCAACGCCCGCAAGCTGACAGCCTGATAAAACTGCAACTTATCCAGATAGTCATACTGTCTCGCGGCGCGTTGATAACTCTTGAGCGCCGCCTCATGCTGGCCCATTTGTGCCAGGATATTGCCTTTGAGCATCTGGCCATCGGCCCAAAGCTGAGGCTTGTTATTGAGATAGCGGTTTATCTGCTCCAGCGCTGCCGGATAGTCCCGGGTCTCATAGAGTGTCCTGGCAATATCCAACCTGAGATCCCGCTCCGATCCCAAAGCCTCGGCTTTGCGGTAATCGGCCAGTGCGCCGCTATAGTCCGGACGCAGGCGCTGGGAATAAGCAGACAGCTCCTGAGCCTTGGCCGCCGCGCGGAAAAAATACAGCTCAGGGTCCTTGGACAGCGCGGACTCGGCCTTGTCATAGGCCGCCACCGCCTTGGGATAATTGGGGAGATTGCTGAAGTAATAAAGCTGCCCAAGCAAAAATGCCAGCCGCCCGGAATTTGGGTAATTTGCCATGGCCGCATCCAACCTGGGCGCCGCCTCTGCCATCTTCCTTTCAAAAATAAGTTTTTGAATCACTTTAATTTCTGAGGCGGGAACGGCTTTATCTGCGATGACCTGCAATGGCAAAACTGAGCCCAGCAACAACAACAAACCCGGAAACCGCTTTCTGGATATACGGTTTCCAGCTGGGGAAATAGACGACATAAGCTTCCTTTCTTTATCTGTATCGCTTTATCTATATCTTTGGCTGTTCGCCTGGACTTTTACTATTGAACTTGCCTCTTTGGGCTTGCAAACGCGACGCCTCACATCAGTCCCAAATCAGTTCGCGGTAGTGCTTACGACAAACAGATTCATAACTCTCATTGCCGCCTATCGCCACCTGCTCACCTTCGCGCACCGGGTTACCCGCACCATCACGACGGATCACCATATTGGCCTTGCGACCACAGTGACAGATGGTTTTCAACTCTACCAGCTTGTCGGCCCAGGCCAACAGGTACTGACTGCCAACAAACAGCTCGCCCTGGAAATCGGTACGCAAACCGTAACAGAGTACGGGAATATCCAGGATGTCGACCACATAGGCCAATTGCTTGACCTGCTCTTTACTGAGGAACTGGGACTCATCAAACAGCACACAGTGCAGAGGCTGACGCTCATGTTCGGCGCGGATCATCTCCAGCAGATTGTCATCATGGGCAAAAATGCGTGCATCAGATTCGATACCGATCCTGGAAGCGACCTTTCCCACTCCAAAACGGTCATCTATCGCCGGGGTCATCACCAGGGTGTGCATGCCGCGCTCGCGATAGTTATAGGATGATTGCAGTAAAGAAGTGGATTTTCCGGCATTCATCGCCGAATAGTAGAAATAAAGTTGCGCCAAAACGGCTCTCCCCTGAGAAAAATTCCGGCCGCAATTTTACACTTTTTACCACATAAATACAGAATGCATGCCCCATGCGGCCAAACTTGGGCAATGATTCAGTATTTACTGAATCTGCTCATTAAAATCAATTTGTTACACTTCTATCTCAATAAGCCTCTGGCATATAAACATCAGGATTATGTAGGCTATAACCATCAAATTCAGCCACTTTTAAGCAACAAGTGCTAAGTTGCGCTAAAAAACTCATAACTAAAGATGGAAGTCATATCAATGCGAAAATCTCTTCTGGCGCTGGCCGTTGGCGCCACTCTGGCTATTTCGGGCTGCAGCACCCACACACCTCAAGACACCAATCTGGCAAATGCTGAAGCCACCCAAAACAACCCGCTCTTTGCCAAGAGCACCTTGCAATATCAGGCTCCTGATTTTCGCCTGATCAAAGATGAGCACTTTAAGCCTGCACTGGAAGCCGGTATTGCCGAGCACTACCAGGAAGTGTTGGCCATTGCCAACAACCCAGAGAAACCCACTTTTGCCAACACTATCGTGGCGTTGGAAAAGTCCGGTGAATTGCTAAACCGCGCCTCAAGCGTCTTCTATAACCTGACCAGCTCCAACTCCAACCCTGAACTGCGTAAAATTCAGGGTGAAATGGCGCCCAAGATGGCGGCCCATTCAGACAACGTCAATCTCAACCCAGAGCTGTTTGCCCGCATCGACAGCCTCTACTCTCAGCGCCACCAACTGGGCCTGAGCAGCGAGGAAGTGCGCCTTATTGAGGTGTACCACCAACGCTTTGTGCTCGCCGGCGCCAAGCTGACCGAGAACGAAAAAGCCCAGATCCGCGCCTTGAACGAAGAGCAGTCCAAGCTGGTGAACGAATTCCAGCAACGACTGATGCGGATGAACAAAGAGATTGCCGTAACTGTGGCTGACGTTGCTCAATTGGAGGGTCTGTCCGACTCGGCCATTCGCAATGCCGCGGCCGATGCCAAGGCAGCCGGTCTCGATGGCCAATACCTTATCAGCATCACCAACACCACTCGCCAGCCTGTGCTGACGCAGCTGAAAAACCGAGAGCTGAGAAAGCAGATCTGGGAAGCCTCGGCCTACCGCGGTCTTGAAGGTGAAAATGAAACCGCCTCTCTGGTGGCTCGTCTGGCGCAGCTGCGCGCCGAGCGTGCCGCCCTGCTGGGCTTTGATAACTGGGCCAGTTACCGTCTGAGCCCACAAATGGCCAAGACGCCCGAGGCCGTCTATGAGATGTTCGGCTCCATGGTGCCTGCCGTTGTCGCCAACACCCAGAAAGAAGCCGCCGATATCCAGGCTATGATCGACAAGACAGGTGGCAATTTCCAGCTCAAGCCTTGGGACTGGGCCTTCTACGCCGAGCTGGTGCGCCAGGAGAAGTATGATCTGGATGAGGCCAGCCTCAAGCCTTACTTTGAATTCAATCGAGTGTTGGAAGACGGTGTCTTCTTTACCCTCAACCAACTCTATGGAGTGACCTTCAAGCCACGGCCGGATCTGCCGGTTTATCACCCAGATGTCAAAGCCTGGGAAATGTTTGATGCCGATGGCAGCAGCATGGCCATCTTCTACGGCGACTATTTCGCCCGCGAAGGCAAGCGTGGCGGTGCCTGGATGAGCTCTTTCGTCAGTCAGAACCTGCTCAAGGGTGAAAAGCCTGTGGTGGTCAATGTAATGAACATCAAGAAGGCGCCGGAAGGCGAAGCCACCTTCGTCAGCTATGATGAAGTAACCACCATGTTCCACGAGCTGGGCCATGGCACTCATGGTATGTTCTCCAAGGTGACTTACCCTAGCCTGTCCGGTACTGCAGTATCCCGTGACTTTGTCGAATTCCCATCCACCTTCGAAGAGGACTGGGCCGGTCATCCACAAGTGTTGGCCAACTACGCCAAGCATTACCAAACCGGTGAACCTTTACCCAAGGCGATGCTGGACAAGTTGCTGAAGTCCCGCAGCTTCAACCAGGGCTTCGACACCCTGGAGTATATGGCCGCCGCCCTGGTAGACATGGAATGGCATTCGCTGGACAAGGATGCACCGCTGCAGAATGTGGCCGAATTTGAAGCCAAGGCGCTTGAAAAACACGGCCTGAACATTGAAGCCGTGCCACCACGTTACAAGTCGACCTACTTTGCCCATGCCTTCCCGGGTGGCTACAGCGCCAGCTACTACGCCTATATGTGGAGCGAAATCCTCGCGGCCGATGCCTTTGCCTATGTGCAGAGCCAAGGCGGCCTCAAGCGGGATATCGGCATGAAGTATCGCAAGACTATCCGCGAAGTGGGTAACAGCGTGCCCCCTATGGAAGCCTACAAGAACTTCCGCGGCCAGGAGCCGACAACCGATGCCCTGCTCAAGCGTCGCGGTCTGCTCTGATAAGTGAGCGCTAAAAACCGTTAACAGCCAATAGCCTGGAGATGCAAAATTGCAGCCCCAAGGCTTAAATAAAAACACCTGGGTCTTTCGCTCAGGTGTTTTTTATTGCGCCATGCTCAAGTCACTGTACTGCTTTCGGCCTCACGAATACAGTTGCGACCCGCATCCTTGGCAGCATAAAGCGCTGTGTCGGCAGCGTGAAATAATGCTCCCGGCTCACTCCCCACAGGGGCGCAGGCCAAGCCTATGCTGACGGTCACCTTGAATGTCTGCCCCTGATAGACCAAGGTTAGGGCCTCTATTTTTCGCCGCAGGCGCTTGGCGAGCCCCTTAGCCTGCTCGGCATCCATTGAAGTAAGTAGAATCGCAAATTCCTCACCACCATAGCGAGCGGCTATTCCTCCCTGAGTCTCGGCGCGAATGATCCGCCCCACTTCCGATAGGCACAGATCCCCGGCCCGGTGGCCAAAGCTGTCATTGATTTGTTTAAAATGATCCAGATCCAACAATAACAAGGCCCGAGGTTGCCGACTGTCAAGTCTATCCAGCTGTTCAATGAAGCTGCGCTGATTGTAGAGTCCGGTAAGAGAATCCGTTCGACTGAGATGCTCAAGCTGCTCGGAGTAATCTTTGAGTTGCAACCTGGCTGTCAGTTGCCGCCAGTACTCCCTATGATGCAGTCGACAAAAACGAAAGGTTGGATACACAGATACCATCAACAAGCCACCGGCCAGAATATCATGCGCCTGGCCCTGCAACATCATGGCGAGCCCTAAAGGCAGGGGAAAACAGAGCAGGAATAGCCTGAGCTGACGTAAATCAATGGAGAGAGAAATACTGATAAAGGCGTAGAGTACGCCACAGATCATCAAGCTAGGCTCTCTAAGTGCGGTAAATTGCTCCCCATTGAGGATAAGCGCCATAAGCACCGACCAACTGAGGGCATTGAGCACCAAGCCAATACTCAGTCCCCAATCGCGGCTTTCAAAGGGATAGTTGGCCCCACTCGTCTCATCGCAATTCACGCTGGATGAAGCGCGGCGCACATAGAGCCAAACTCCCATGGCTCGGATCACCGCCGCCGATAGCAATAAGAGTGCACCTTTAACCATCTCACCCCAGACTATGGGTTGCGGCAACAACGCATTAAAGGGCATCAAGAGCAACAGCCAACAAAACAGATAGACAAAGGCGCCGGCAGCCATACGCCAGCTTAAGTCATGGAGGAATGCCTGCCTGGCCTCCAACTGATATTTCACGGGGATATCCAAGGCTGACATACACCTCCAACTCAAGCGATTTCCTGAATTATAGGCAATAAAAAACGCTGCCTCGGCAGCGTTTTTCAGTTGGCGGATTAGGCCGCACTATTCTTGGGCTGCTGCCACTTGAGCCACACCAGAGCCAACAGGAACAGTATGCAGCTACAGGCAAGCCCTAGCCATACCGACTCGGTAAAGCCGAGTACTATATAGCCGCCGAGGGAAATAACTGCTACCAAGACCGCATAGGGCAACTGAGTCAGCACATGGTCGATATGATGGCAACTGGCACCTGTGGATGACAGAATCGTGGTGTCCGATATCGGCGAGCAGTGATCGCCAAACACAGCACCGGAAAGCACGGCGGCCAGCATAGGCAACATCATACTGCTGTGGCTGCCCATGGCCATATCCGCAGCAATCGGCAACATGATCCCGAAAGTGCCCCAGCTGGTGCCGGTAGAAAAGGCGGTAAGCCCAGCCAAAATAAATAACACGGCCGGCAGCAAGGCAAAGGGAATATTGCCACTGGCGAGACTGGCCATAAACTTGCCGGTTTCCAGTGAGCCAATGATCCCGGCTATGGTCCAGGCAAACATCAGAATATAGATGGCCGGCAACATAGAGCGGGCACCCGAGGTGAGCGCCTTGAGGATCATCTTGGCTTCAATCTTCTGGATAAAGGCCAGCAGCAGCGTTACCACCAGTCCGATGGAAGCGCCAAAAAACAGGGACGAGCCCACATCGGTTTTCTCAAAGGCGCCTATAATGCTGAAAGGCAGGCTTTCTGCCGCCAGGGCATCGGCGCCGCTGGAAACCATAAAGTAGAAGGTCGCCACCACTAAGACACCTATGGGCAGGAACAAGCCGTGCACCTGACCGGTTTCCGCCTCGGGCAGATCGGCATTGGCGCCGGGCGGCAGTCCCTTGGACTCATCATAGAGATTGCCTTTACGGGCGTTGAGCTCGTGTTTGCGCATGGCGCCAATATCCAGCTCCATATAGGCCACACACAGCAATAGCGCCAGGGCAAATAAGGCATAGAAGTTCATCGGGATCATCTGCACGAAAGCACTCAGATGCCCTATTTCAGTAAAACCATGAGCCGTGAGAATACCGCCGATAAGGGCAATAATATAGGCGCCCCAGCTGGACACCGGCGAGATAACGCACACGGGCGCCGCGGTAGAATCCAAAAGATACGCCAGTTTGGAGCGGGAGATATAATATCTGTCGGTCAGCGGTCTAGCGATACTGCCCACCACCAGGCTGTTGAAGTAGTCATCGATAAACACCACACAACCGAGAAACATGGTTAGCAGCTTGGCATCACGGCGATTGCGGATATGCTGTCTGGCCCAGTTGGCAAAGGCTCTGGCTGAGCCACTGACGGTGATCAGTGCAGTGATCATCCCCAGCAGCACCAGGAACCCCAGAATATACAGGTTCCAGGCATTAAAAGCGTCATCATCCCAAACCAGGGAAAGCACCCTTTGCCCCAGATAAACCCCGGTATCCAACACCGACCATTGATTGAGCAACAAGGCTCCAATCAGTATTCCTAACCCCAGCGATAACAACACCCGCCGGGTGAAGATCGCCAATAAAATTGCCACAACCGGCGGCAACAAAGAGAGTGCCGAGTCGGCATAACTTAGTACTGTCATTGAGTCTTGTTCTTCGTTAAATACGAATGGAGGGCAACTGAACTGGTGGGAAAAGGCAATAACATACCGAGTAGCACCTGTCCTTTCAGTAGCGCTCCATAGTAACGTCAATCTGTCATCCCGACAGAATATACTATGGCAGTGCTGCCCCTATTTGGTAACAGCCCCAGCGGTGGACCTTGATGAGTCGCAACCACTTCGGCACCAAATCCTTTCGCGATACATAAACGGAATCACCCTGCTTACCGCTACTGATATTTAGTGCGCCTCTACTTCTCAGGACGCCTGATGTCAGGCGTGAGGCACATAAAAACATAGGCGGCTTTGAGGATGCTACCCCAAAGCCGCCTATCGTGACCTAGATCACAGATTAAATCAACTCGTTCAACTTGGGCACCACATCAAACAGGTCCGCTTCCAAACCATAATCGGCCACTTGGAAGATAGGCGCTTCAGGATCTTTGTTGATGGCCACTATGACTTTTGAGTCCTTCATCCCGGCCAGATGTTGAATCGCCCCGGAGATACCCACAGCGATATAAAGCTCGGGCGCCACAATTTTACCCGTCTGACCGACCTGCAAATCGTTAGGAACAAAGCCGGCATCTACGGCGGCCCGTGATGCACCAACGGCGGCGCCCAGCTTATCGGCCAACGTCTCCAGCATGGCAAAGTTTTCGCCACTGCCCATACCGCGACCACCGGAAACAATCACTCTGGCGCTGCCAAGCTCCGGACGAACCGACTCGGTTAGACTCTGGGACACAAAGCTGCTCTTGGCTTCAAATACGCTGTCGAGCTGGTGAATGTCGGCAGTCCCCGTCTCGGCAACGGCATCGAAGGCGCTGGCGCGCACAGTGGCCACTATCTTGTCATCCAGACTCTTAATGGTCGCCATGGCATTACCGGCATAGATGGGACGAACATAGGTGTCGGCATCAATCACCTTGGTGATCTCAGAAAGTTGAGCCACATCCAGCAAAGCCGCCACTCTAGGCAGAATGTCCTTACCCAGGCTTGAGGCTGCAGCCAGGATATGGCTGTAGTCGCCACTCAGCGACAAGATAAGCTCACCAATATTGTCGGCCAAATGAGCACCATACACAGGGTTATCGGCCAGCAGTACCTTACTGACGCCTTCGAGCTTGGCGGCGGCATCGGCGGCGGCCTTACAATCTTGACCGGCAACCAGCAGGTGAATATCACCGCCTATGGCCTTAGCCGCGGCGACAACTTTAGCCGTATCCTGTTTCAGGCTGGCATTATCGTGTTCTGCAATTACTAATACGGCCATTTAGATCACCTTCGCTTCGTTTTTCAACTTGTCCACCAGCTCCTCAACGGAAGCCACCATCACACCTGCCTGACGGCTGGCCGGCGTTGCCACCTCAAGCACTTGTACATGCTGCTTGAGAGTCACCTCCAAATCTTCAACACTCAGGGTTTCCAACGGCTTGCGCTTGGCCTTCATGATATTGGGTAGAGAAGCATAGCGGGGCTCGTTGAGACGCAGATCCGCGGTGACCACGGCAGGCAGAGGCATAGACAGAGTCTGCAAGCCGCCATCCACTTCCCGGGTGACCAGCAGACTATCGCCTTCCAACTTCACTTCAGATGCAAAGGTTGCCTGGGGCATACCGGCAAGCGCCGCCAGCATCTGTCCGGTTTGATTGTTATCGCCGTCGATAGACTGCTTACCGAGCAGAATAAGTTGCGCCTGTTCTTTGTCCTGCACCGCCTTAAGCAGTTTGGCAATAGAAAGGGGCACCAGCTCTTCATCGGTTTCGATGTGAATGGCACGGTCGGCGCCCAGAGCCAATGCGGTACGCAGTTGCTCCTGTGCCGCCTTGGGACCTATGCTGACAACGACGACTTCAGTAGCACTGCCCGCTTCTTTCAGACGCACGGCTTCTTCTACCGCAATCTCACAAAATGGGTTCAACGCCATTTTCAGGTTGGCTGTTTCAACGCCTGTGTTGTCGGCCTTGACCCTGACCTTCACATTGGCATCGACCACACGTTTTACTGGCACCAATACTTTCATAGGGTTTCCTTCCTACACCTTGTATCTAATGTGGGTTGCGTACCGATGATAACAAGATAAGGCGTAGCCAGCGCTGGCTTACTCGCCCTTTTCCAGGACATCAGTACAGAATGAGTCAACTTTACGTGCTGTTAACGTTAACGTCAACATCAACTTAAACGACCGTTTGTCAATTTTGTCACACTTTAAGGCCAGTTTTTTGAACACTTGGCAACTTTCATGGTCATAGAATCGAGTTAAATAAAGAAATTAATGTCAATGGACGTAAAAATATTTGATCCTGACTCTTATAGTTTCTATTATTTATAACGATATTAACCCTAACCCAATTTATAAATTAGCGTGGGACCTAAATACCTATGAGCGATTTTCTTGATATATTGACTCACGGTCGTCGTTTTAAGGCCGCAGTAAAAGAGTTAAGCGTTGCAGATCTGCGTGATCTGGCGGCAAAATTGGATAAAATCATTATTGAACGTGAAGAAGAAGCCAAGGAAGAAGAAAAGGCTCAAGCTGAACGTCTATCTAAAATTGAAGATATCCGTAAACAGATGGAAGCCGTTGGCCTATCAGTTGAAGATCTTGGTGATGTTGTTGCTGCCAAATCTGCTCCTAAAAAGAAACGCGCCCCTCGCCCACCGAAATACAAAATCGTTGTAGACGGTGAAACCATTACTTGGACCGGCCAAGGCCGTATGCCAACCGTATTCAAGAATGAAGTAGACAAAGGTCGTTCAATGGATGATTTCCTGATCTAACCAGTTGTCTATTTACTTAAGCCTCGACAGTGTCGGGGCTTTTTTATGTCTATAAAACATCACTCGACTGTTAAAAAGCCTTACAATTACCTCTTGGCATTTACACCCCCCTTGAGTTAACTTCCATGTTAAATCAGTATAAAACGCTGCCTCAATCACATTTCGCAACATCTACGGGTTACTTTTAACGGCAGTCAAAATGACTTTTAACCTTCATTAACCACTAGCACAATTTTACATCAAGGTACTGATTAGTATTACTTTACTAAAAGTATAATGACAGGGTAGTTACATAAAAATGAGAAGCATATTCCCCGCAGCACTGCCGCTTTTAGCCGTTCTTATCGTCAACAGTGCCTATGCAGATGAAACGCAGTTGACAGACAATACCCCGAGATTGACCGCCTTAACTCATGCACGACTCATGCTCTCCCCGGGTAAGCAATTGGATAACGCCACATTACTCATTGAAAATAATCATATCAAACAAGTAATTTCCAATAATGAAATTCCACAAAATGCCTATAGGATAGATCTCAAGGGGCACACTATTTATCCGGGATTTATCGATCCCTTTACTGATTACGGGCTGGAGTATTCACAAACACCTACTACTATTGAGGGCCCTGTTTATCAAATTAAGTCAAAGGGGGCTGCAGCAAAGAATGGGGCAATTCACGCCGATAAAGAATGGTTCGCCTATGTCTCGGCAGATAAAGAAACTGCGTCAAATTGGATAAGCAATGGCTTTACCAGCGTTCAAAGTGCTCATCTTGACGGAATATTCAGGGGTATAGGCGTTTCCTTATCTTTGGCTGATAAGAATAGTAATCAACTGATATATCGCCCCAGGAGTCATCACTTTATGGCTTTTGACAAAGGGAGTTCTCCGCAGGATTACCCCAACTCCCTGATGGGGAGCATAGCCTTAATAAGGCAGACGCTCAGCGATGCCCACTGGTATAACCAGAATAAAAAGAAAGCAGTCGGTCGCGATGACTTATTACTTCCCGAATTTAATATCGCCCTGGAACGATTGCACGATATAAAAGCGAGCGGGGCAATATTTGATACCCGCAACCTCAATAACCAGTTGCGTGCAGCCAAGCTATTGAGTCAAGCCGATATCCCTCCCACCTTACTGGGCAATGGCCAGGAATATGCAAGAGTGAAAGAACTTCAGCAATATCGACCAGCATTGATATTGCCGTTGAACTTTCCAGCGGCCCCAGAAATGAGTGATGAAGACAATGCCAGGGAAGTGCCACTCAGAACCTTGAGACACTGGGAGCGGGCACCGAGTAATCCTGCTGTGATGGCAGCCAACAATATCCCCTTCTCCTTCACCCAATACGGCATAGACGGCAAAGCCTTTTGGCCTAGGCTGAAAATGGCGTTGCAAGCCGGTCTCGATGAAGAAACTGCATTGGCGGCACTGACAACCCAGGCTGCTGCGGCCGCTGGCATAGATAATGTGGTCGGTAAACTGGCGCCCGGCTATATGGCCGATCTGGTGATAGCCAAGGGTAATCTGTTTCAGGACGGCAAAATAGTCAGCGTTTGGCTACAAGGTGAAGAACAAATACAAACGGCTCCTGGATACCAGTGGCAAGGCAGTTATCGCCTGCATTTGGCTGAGCTGGAATTAGATCTTGAGCTGCAATTGAGCCAGCAAACACCCCGAAAACTCAAGGGCAGCTTCAATAGTGGCGATCAACAGATAGCGCTTGCTCACTTGAGTGCCAACAGCAACCGTCTGAGTTTCAGCGTCAATTTGCAAAGTGCGGGCATCGATGGCATTAGTCGAGTAACTCTTTGGCAAGATGATGAAGGGCTGCAGGGCAGACTCTTGCGTGCCGATGGCGCCATCACTCAACTGGCCGGCTCAAGATTGCCGCCAGCGCCCTTATCGGCGAATACAGAGACGGGAGGCAATGCCAATTCCCCACCAACCTCTTCCAAGACTGAACCCGAGTATCTCAGCCGTTTGACGAGTCCACTGCAAGCCTATGGCCGCAGTGAGCTGCCAGGTAAGGAAAAACTGCATATCCGCAATGTCACCCTTTGGACCTCAAGCGAGGCCGGCATTATTGGCAACAGCGACCTGCTTATGGCCAATGGTAAGATTGAAAAGGTTGGTACCAATCTCAGCACCCCGAGTGGTTATCAGGTCATAGAGGGAGCAGGCATGCACCTGACTGCCGGGATCATAGATGAGCATTCCCACATTGCCGTCAACGGCGGCCTCAATGAGATGTCCGATGCCATCACCTCAGAAGTGCAAATAGCCGATGTGCTTAACCCGGATGATATTGCTATCTATCGCTCCTTGGCCGGTGGCGTCACCACCGCCAATCTACTGCATGGCAGCGCCAACCCCATAGGTGGCCAGTCGCAGGTCATTCAACTGCGCTGGGGAGAGTCGGCCGAGGGACTCAAGTTCACCCAAGCCCATCAGGGGATTAAGTTTGCTTTAGGGGAAAACGTCAAACAGAGCAATTGGGGTGAGCGCTATACCCGCAGATTCCCGCAAAGCCGCATGGGGGTGAAGGCCTTGATGAGCGATGCTTTCAATGCCGCCAGAGACTATAAAGATGCCCAGGCCCAATATGCCGAGCTAAGCTCACGGGAGAAACGTAAGCAACTCTCCCCTCGCCCCGATTATCGTTTACAGGCGATTGCCCAAGTGCTGAACGGCGAGCGCGATGTGCATATTCACTCCTATGTCCAGTCTGAAATCCTGATGTTCTTGCGCCTCGCCGAGGCTTACGATTTCAAGGTCACCGCCTTCACCCATGTACTGGAAGGTTACAAGCTGGCCCCCGAGTTGGCGGCTCATGGCGCCGGTGCTTCCACCTTTGCCGACTGGTGGGCCTATAAATTTGAGGTCTATGATGCCATTCCGCAAAACGCCTGTTTGATGATGAATGCCGGCGTGCTCACCTCAATTAACTCAGATGACTTTGAAATGCAGCGGCGCCTGAATCAGGAAGCCGCCAAGTCGGTGAAATACTGCGACATGTCCCAGGAAGATGCCTGGAAGATGGTAACCATCAACCCCGCAAAACAGCTCGGAATAGACGCCATAACAGGTTCGGTTGAAGAGGGGAAACAGGCAGATTTGGTGCTCTGGGATGCCAACCCTCTATCGGTTTATGCCAAGAGCCAGGCAGTGTGGATTGGCGGCAAACGCTACTTCGACCGCATTGAGGATAAGCAAATGACCCAGGCTATTGCCGGCGAGCGCCAGGCGCTGATCCAGAAAATTCTTGGCAGTGACCCGGCGCGGCTTCAAGGCGAAACGACTTCAGAAATCATAGAGCCCTTGTGGCAATGCGATACCCAATTCAACGCCTGGGGCCAGAATAAGGAGAGCCGCCTGTGACTAAGTTTCCTCTATTGCCACGCATGGCATCTATGCTGGTATATCTGCTGCTGGGTGGTTCGCTATTGATGTTCGCCCCGGCAAAGGCCCATAACCTGATCCCGGCCGAGCGCCAGCAGCAAGCCATATTATTGAAAAACGCCACGGTTCACACCGTCAGCCAAGGCACACTCGAAAATACCGATGTGCTGCTCGAGCAAGGCATTATCAGCGCCGTAGGCCTAGGATTAACGGCTGAAAATGCCCGGGAATTTGATCTCAGCGGCAAACACCTTTATCCCGGCCTCATCGCACTGGATACCACCCTGGGATTGGTGGAAATAGCCATGGCCAGGCCAACAGTCGATAGCCGTGATGTGGGCAGTGCCAATCCGCAGCTTGAAGCCGCCAGCGCCTTCAACCCGGATTCGGAATTGTTGCCCAGTGTGCGGGCCAACGGTATCACCCATGCCCAGATAGTGCCGAGAGGCTCGGGCATTGCCGGGCAATCGGCACTGGTCTCACTGGATGCCTGGACCATAGAAGATGCCCAGGTTCCAGCTAGACCACAGTTCCACCTCTATTGGCCAACTGCGCCGCAAAAACAAGGTACCAGCGAGGCAGATAAGCAGGCGCAAATGGCCTATCTGGACGCCCTGTCACAGATACACAAACACTTTGAAGCAGGTAAACGCTATGCCTTGAGTCAACAAAGCAGCGAAGGTGCCCTTGAAGATAGCCGCTGGCAAGCGCTCTTGCCTCTGTATCGCCAGGAGGCGCGGCTGTTTGTCCATGCCGACAGGCAACGGCAGATAGAGGCTGCCATTGCTCTGGCCCGTCAGTATGGATTCAAGTTAACCCTGGTCGGTGGCTATGATGCCTGGCGCCTGGATGCAGCGCTCAATGAAATAGAGGCAAGCGTCATCTATACCCATACGCTTGACTTGCCACTACGAGAAGATGAGCCCATAGGTCAGGCATTTAGAGTACCGGCCTTGCTCAAGCGCGCAGGTATTCCCTTCGCTCTCGGCTTCAGCTCCGATTGGGACAGCCGTAACCTGCCGCTGGCCGCAGGCCAAACCGTGGCTTGGGGGCTCAGCAAAGAGCAGGCGCTCAAGGCGATTACGCAAGATGCCGCCAAGATACTGGGCGTAGACAACCTGGGGGCGATAGCGCCCGGGTTTCAGGCTAACCTTGTCGTCAGCAGCGGCGATATTCTCGACCCCATGAGCAGCCGGATAGAGCTGATGTTTATCGACGGCAGACAGGTGGATCTCAACAATCGTCATCGGCAGCTTTATCAAAAGTATTTGAAGCGATAGAATTTCCCATACAGCTCCCGGGATGGCCGGGAGCATGGACCAATAACCATAAGGCCGGGCCATGAAACCGATTTTTCTCTCCACTCTGGTACTGCTGCTTGGCGGCTGCGCCGGGGAATACAGCTTCAATTCCAACCTCGACAGCCAGGCTATCCAGGAGTACTTCAAACCCTCGGAAGTACAGTTGTTCGATGGCAGCCGACCAACAGGCCAATATGAAGTGCTGGGATTGGTGGAAGGCAATGCCTGTCAGTCCGCTCCCGATGGTGTACCGGCCACTATGGCTGATGCCCGCACTGAGGCGCGCCGGGCGGCCGCCGATATGAAGGCCAATGGTCTTATCATTAAAAATTGTGTCGAAACCCAGGAAGCCGCCGCCGGTTGCTACACCAGCGCCATGTGTGTCGGTCAGGCTATTCGCCTGGCAATCCCAAAGGAGTAAGCAGAGCGTTATGGGGTTTTCGACTCAGATAGAAGCGGTAGCCTATTGCCGGACACCATATAAACAGAAGTTTGGTATTCCTCGTCAGCCGGGGTTGGTGGACTTTGTTCGCGGTTTTGTCGAACTGACAGCACCTTACAATCATATCGATGCGGTACGTGGGCTGGAGCAGTATTCCCACCTCTGGTTACTGTTCTGCTTTCATGAAAATCTGGCTCAGGGCTGGAAAACCACGGTGCGCCCTCCCCGGCTCGGCGGCAATGAAAAACTCGGGGTGTTTGCCACCCGCTCCACCTTCAGGCCCAATGGCATTGGCCAATCCGTGGTGAAGCTGCATCAGATCCACCAAGGCAAAGGCAAGGTGGTCCTGGAGATCTCCGGCATGGATCTACTCGATGGCACCCCAATAATCGACATCAAGCCCTATATCCCCTTCTCGGATGCGATACCCGACGCGATAGGCGGCATAGCGCAGCAAGCCCCAGAGCAGGTTGAGGTCAACTTTAGCAATCAGGCAGTAGAACAACTGAGCCGACTCGAGAAACGCTATCCCGGGCTGGATAAGCTTATTCAGGCGGTGCTGGCCCAGGATCCGAGACCCGCTTACAAGAAAGGTAAACCGGATCCTAAACGCTATCAAGTGGCGCTGTATGATCTGGATATCTTCTGGTATGCCCAAGAGCAAGGCATTGAAGTCGAAACCATACAGCCCTTTTGTGCCAAAGCGTCCGGCGCCGGAGTATGATTGATTTTACCCCCTCAGCGGATGACTATCAGGCGCAACACAAGAGGCGCCTCTCCTGGATGCCCTGGCTCTGGTATCGCCTCAAACCCAAGCATCTCGAGTGGGCCCGCCCCTGGCAACAGGCGATTCAGGCGAGACTCCAGGCCCTTGAAACCATCAGCATAGGGCAAAACTGCTTTATCGCCCCCGAGGCAGAGCTGTTTGCCGAACCCGGCAGGCCGATAACCCTGGGCGATGAGTGCATGATAGCCGCCAACTGCTTTCTGCACGGACCGATACAGATAGGCCGGGAGGTCAGCATCAACCACGGCTGCTCGCTGGATGGCGGCAGTCGCGGCATAGTGATAGGTGACAAGACCCGTATCGCCAACAATGTCACCATCTACGCCTTCAATCATGGTATGGCGCCGGATATGCCCATCTATCGTCAGAGCAGCCAATCCAAGGGGATTGTGATTGGCGAAGATGTCTGGATTGGTGCCCAGGCCGGTATCGTCGATGGCGTGACCATAGGCGACTGCGCCGTGATTGCCATGGGCGCCATTGTCACCAAGTCGGTACCCGCGTTTGCCATAATGGCGGGAAACCCTGCTAGAGTAGTGGGCGATAGACGCGATAAGCCACTGACGGGCAGTGAAAAAAATCAATAAGAGGAAGATGAGCGCCATGGATTGCCAACCCACCCCCAAACCGTCAACAACCGCACTCCAAAGCTTACCGGGGATCCGTAGCCGGTTACTACTTGGCTTTTTCCTGTTGGCTGGGCTGATAGTCTTTTCCGGCAGTGCCAGCATCTGGGTGATGGAGCGTACCGGCCAAGTCCATGCAGCAGAATTCGATAAACAAAAGAAGCTATTGCAAACCATTAAGGCCAATCAAGTCCAACATCTGGCACTATTGAAGCTCAAAAACAACTGGCCCACCTATTCCCCCAATGAGCGGGAAGCTATTCTCGATGAAGCCAGGCAGAGACAACAACAGATAATAACCACCCTAAGTCAATTCACCCTGGCGACCCAAGAGTATGATGAGGCTCTGGCGCTGGGGCAGCAACTGTCTGTGATGAGCGGTTACCCGGTGAGAGCCCCGCACATGAGCGGCATGATAAGTATCATAGATCATCTCTCCCTGCGCCTATCCGGCATAGGGCTGACCCATCTGGATGCTCAGGCTCAAAAGAACAGCGAGTCACTGGCACAGACTCTGCTTTGGCTGATGCTCGGGTCATTGGCGCTGATAGTTTTGAGCCAAGCCGTGGCCTGGGCCGTGCTCGGTCGCCATCTGCTTAAACCCCTACTGCAAACCAGCCATAAACTCAGCGAGCTGGCCGAGCAAAACTTCGGCGGTCACTCCCCAAGTGCCGTGAATCGGGAAACACTCAAGATAAACCATGCGCTGCAGGCACTCGAAGCCCAGATGAGCGCCTTGACCAGCGACCAACAACAAGACGAACTCACAGGACTCTATAACCGCCGCAGTTTCAACCAACTGCTGAAACAGGCCTGGCACAAGGGGGCTACAAAGCAACGCAGAATAGGCCTATTACTCATTCAGAGCGATCAAATTATTACCGGCGAACCCCTGCTGCATTTGGCCCAAAGGCTGCTGGACTTTGAAATTAACGGAGAGCACTTTCTGGCGCGATTACAGCAATCTCAGTTGGCGCTGTTACTGCCAGACCGCGATCCGGAAGCCTGTATCCGCATCGCCCAGAGCCTCAATCAATTTGTGTTGGCGGCCAATCTGCGAGCCAAGGCCCAAAGCCCGCGACTGACAGTCTCTATCGGCGTGGCCAACATCCAACCCAGCAAACAACAAGGTTGGGACAGCTTACTATTTCAGGCCGAAGAAGCCCTGCTCAGCGCCCAAAATCGCGGCGGCAACTGCAGTGCAGGGGTCAATCAGTTACCTATAGGCTAAATTCGAGCAAGGAAAGGGGAATTTATCCACCCTCGCCGCGTGACATCATCAAAGCAAGTGATAAAATGGCGGCCATTCAATTCATTTCGGACCCAAGGTAATGCGAGTCAGTCAATACCTGTTATCAACACAGAAAGAAAACCCTGCCAATGCAGAGATAGTCAGTCATCAGCTTATGCTGCGCGCCGGTATGATACGTCGCAACGCCTCAGGCCTCTATAGCTGGCTGCCGTCCGGCCTGCGTGTACTACGCAAGGTCGAAGCCATTGTGCGTGAAGAGATGAACAAGGCCGGTGCCATCGAAATTCTGATGCCCATGGTACAGCCGGGGGATCTCTGGGTGGAAACAGGTCGCTGGGACAAATTTGGCCCGGAATTGCTGCGCTTTGTAGACCGTCACAATCGTGACTTCGTCCTGGGCCCGACCCATGAAGAAGTAATTACCGATCTGGTGCGCAAAGAAGTCAGCTCCTACAAGCAACTGCCGCTGACCCTGTATCAAATTCAGACCAAATTCCGTGATGAAGTTCGCCCACGCTTCGGTGTTATGCGCTCACGTGAGTTCCTGATGAAAGATGCCTACTCTTTCCATCTGGATCAGCAAACCATGGATGATACCTATCAGGCCATGTACACGGCTTACAGCAACATCTTGTCGCGCATGGGCCTGGCCTTCCGTCCTGTACTGGCAGATACCGGCTCTATCGGTGGCAGCATGTCACACGAGTTCCACGTGCTGGCAAGCAGCGGCGAAGATCTGATTGCCTACTCCAATGGCAGCGACTATGCCGCCAATATCGAGAAGGCTGAAGCGCCGCTGCCAACCACAGAGCGCGCCGCGCCCACTCAGGAAATGACCCTGGTCGACACACCCAATGCCAAAACCATAGACGAACTGGTTGAGCAGTTTGGCCTGGATATCACCAAGACGGTTAAGACTCTGATAGTCAAAGGCGCCACCGAAGAAGCCCCTCTGGTGGCCCTGGTTGTCCGTGGCGACCATGAGCTGAACGAAGTCAAAGCCGACAAACTGGAACTGGTTGCAGCGCCGCTGGAATTTGCCTCTGAAGCAGAAATCCGTGACGCACTGGGAGCCGGCCCAGGTTCTCTTGGTCCAGTCGGTCTGTCTATTCCTGTGGTTATAGATCACAGTGTTGCCGTGATGAGCGACTTTGCCGCCGGTGCTAACCTAGATGGCAAACACTATTTCGGTATTAACTGGGAGCGGGATCTGCCGCTGGCCAGCGCCGCCGATATCCGTAACGTAGTGGAAGGCGAAACCACCCCTGACGGCAAAGGCACTTACGCCTTCGCCCGCGGTATTGAAGTTGGCCATATCTTCCAGCTGGGCACCAACTATTCTGCCGCCATGAACGCCACTGTGCTGGACGAGAATGGCAAGTCTCAGACCCTGCTGATGGGCTGTTATGGTGTCGGCGTCAGCCGCATCGTTGCCGCCGCTATCGAGCAGAATCACGATGACCGCGGTATCATCTGGCCGGAAGCTATTGCGCCATTCACAGTGGGTATTCTGCCGATGAATATGCACAAGTCACATAGAGTAACTGATACTGCCGAACAGCTTTACAAAGAGCTGACCGATGCGGGTATCGAAGTGCTGTTTGATGACCGTAAAGAGCGCCCTGGCGTGATGTTTGCCGATATGGAACTCCTGGGTCTGCCTCACACCATAGTGATTGGCGACCGCAACCTGGATGCCGGTGTTTATGAATATAAGAACCGCCGCACCGGAGAAAAGCAGGAAGTGCCTATGGCGGAGATAGTGGACTTTATCAAGAAGACCGCGGGTCTGAAGTAATCATTCTGCTGTATCAATCCACCGGCATTGCCGGTGGATTGACCTCCGCTCTCAAATTCGAAGAGAAGCCTAATTAACCTGTTTTTTGCCGTATCTTAGCCATAGCGAAACGTTTCGGTTCAAGGCTTGATTGCCCCCTAGCCCCAACTCCTCCTCCACCTTTTCCTCTTCACCTGAGAGTATTTCGGTTCTCTGAGTAACTAATGCCTCCGGCTATGTCACTACGCCAAAGCCGCTCGTCTCTGTTTAAAAGACGGTTTACAAGAAGATTTGTGAGACGATTCATAAGACCACTCATGACAGTTATCATCAGCTTTACCAGTCAGTACTGCCCAAAAGCCTCAAAGGAGTGCTCCGCCACAACTGTCACAAAACTATCGTCACTCTTTGAAGATAAACATAAAAATCAGCCACTACAGGAATTGTAGCGGCTGATTGGATCATAGAAACAAATGTAAACCTAGTCTGGCTCTGCTATCCGCAGCAGCGCTAAAGCGTAAAGGAGATCTTGGATCGCGTCTTGGCGCTAACGGGTTTGCCATCGACAAACTTAGGGGCATAGCGCCATTTGGACACGGCTTTGACGGTTTCTATTTCAAACTGTTTACCGCCTTTGGAATCCAGCACCTCCACATGGCTGACAGCGCCCTGCTCGTTGACTGTCACCTCGACATCAACCCAACCTTGGCGGCTCATCTTGGCGTACTGAAGCGGATAACCAGGCACCAACCGAAACAGGGGCCGCTGCTCCTGATCCACACTCCAAGGGCGCATATTGCCTATCGCCTGACAGTGTTGAGTCGCTTTGTCTTCTTCTCCCTGGCGGGAATAGAGTTCAACCAGGTAGGCATGAGCCGACAGCGCAACCGGCGCATCAAAGGGTAATACCTTGAGCTGCTCTATCACTTCCAGCAGCAGCGGTTCGGCCTCGGCATACTTTTGCTCTGCCAAGTAAATAGTGGCCACAGCTGTATCGACATTGACCCGCTGCAAAGAATCTTTGGGGGCGAGTTCATGGTAAATCTTCTGGGCATCGAGGGCATAGGCTCGAACCTCGCGGTCATAAACCTCAGTCACAACGAGATCGTTAAACGCTTCGAGACGCACTGCGGCGGCTAGCAGCCGGTCATTTTTACCATCAGCCAAGGCGATAGCCTGCTGGTAAAGCTTAGCCGCCTCTTTAGGATTGCTGCTGTGCGCCAGTCCCAGCATAGGGTCGAGCACTTCCAAGGCCTGTTCGCCATACAGTGCTCGATAACCTTGCAGCGCTTGCAAGTATAGGGCTTCACTCCTTTGCTGATTGGCAGTTCCTTGCTCATCTAACATCTGATTACGCGGCTGCTGCAACGCCTTGGCCAGATTCATCGCCAGCGCCAAGGTCGTCTTATCGGTTGCACCCAATTTGGCTTTACCGTCGGCATAGGCCTGCTCGGCAGCACTAATTATCTGAGCCTTGTCACCCTTTTCCAACGCTTGTTGATAGGCCTGATAACTTTCATCCAACCCGGCTTGGGCAGTACCGAACATAAGAGGCAGGAGCAATAGCGACAGTTTGGATACTGAAACAGGGATAGATTTAGTAGATTGCGAGAAGTTGAACATGGCGCGTCTTCCTTAACACTGAGTATCTAGCACTTTTATGGATAATCGGCGCTTGGTGACTTCAAGTCACTGACTCGGCGGGCCTACTGCCGAGCAAATCACAAACGCCAATAACTGCTCAAAGTAACAATATATAAACCTATTGTAAATAGCTGGTATTTTAAACAGCTCTCGGGCTAGTTTTTTGATTTTTCGGTTAAATCTTTAAATGCACCATTTAATTTACTCAGTAACTCAAGCGGCAGCGGAAACAGGATAGTCGAATTGTTTTCTGCCGCCACTTCGGTCAGGGTATGCAGATAGCGCAGCATAATGGCATTGGGTTCTTTCCCCAGCGTCTGCGCCGCTTCCACCAGTTTTTCCGAAGCTTCCATCTCCCCCAGAGCATGGATCACCTTGGCCCGCCGCTCCCGCTCCGCCTCGGCCTGACGGGCGATAGCGCGGATCATACTCTCATTGAGATCCACATGCTTGATTTCCACATTGGCCACCTTGATGCCCCAGGCATCTGTGTGGGAATCGAGGATCCTTTGAATGTCGGCATTGAGCATCTCCCTATTGGCCAACATCTCGTCCAGCTCATGCTGACCGAGTACGGACCTCAGGGTAGTCTGGGCCAGTTGACTGGTGGCGGCGAGGAAGTTCTCCACATTAATAATCGCCTTTTGCGGGTCGACTACCCGAAAATAGAGCACGGCATTGACCCGCACCGAGACATTATCACGGCTGATCACATCCTGAGAGGGAACATCCATCACTATGGTTCGAAGATCCACCCGCACCATCTGCTGCACCACAGGGATCAGTATGATAAGCCCTGGTCCCTTGACCCGATAAAAACGCCCGAGAAAGAAAATCACCCCACGTTCATACTCCCTGAGGATGCGGAACATGCTGATAAGCAAGGCTGCAAACAGCACCAACAACACCCCAAAGGAAATATTCAAACTACCGCTGATAGCTTCACCCATGTCAGTCTCCTCTGCGTTGATTTTCAGTCGGCTCGATATCAGCGCTTTTCACCTCTGCCAGCTTAAGTACTAACCCCTCAAGCCCCAAAACCCGCACCCGTTGCCCTGGGCTCAAGGCCTGTTCGCTGTCACCTTGCCAATCTTCTCCCATAAAGTGCACCCGGCCGCGCCCGGGAAAGCCGTCTATCACTATGGCATATTCCCCTACCATCCCCTCTGCGCCAGCCACCCCAGACAATTTGCGAGTCTTGAACACAAAGCTGAGCAGTAGCAAGAAAAACAGCAGGCTCACGACGCTGACCAGGGCTATCACAGGCCAGGCGATACGAAAGGCCTCCACTTCACTGTCCACCAAAAATACCGACCCCAGCACGAAGGCGGCCAGGCCACCGAATCCTAAAATTCCAAAGCTTGGTAGCATGGCCTCGGCGAGCAGCAAAATAATTCCCAAGAGCAATAAACCGCCACCGGCATAGCTGATAGGGAGCAGCTGGAAGGCATACAAGGCCAACAGCAGACAGATCCCCCCTACTACGCCGGGCAACATGGCGCCAGGACTGTAAAACTCCAGCAGCAAACCGTAGATCCCCAATAACATCAGGATGTAAGCGATATTGGGGTTGGTGAGCAGATTGATGAAACGGGCACGCCAATCCGGACTGCGATCCAGCACTATGGCGTTTTCGGTATTGAGTATCCGAACACCACCAGGCATGGCTACCGACTTGCCATCAAGCATGGCCAGGAGTTGCTGCGGCGTATCGGCGATATAGTCGATAACATTGGCCTCCAGCGCTTCCGAGGCCGTCAGGGTTGCCGCGTCACGTACCGCCGTCTCGGCCCACTCGACATTGCGCTGACGCAATTCCGCCAGCGCCCGAATATAAGCGATGGCATCATTGAGCTGCTTGCGCTCAAGTTTTTGACTATTGCTATCACCCACAGGTTTTTCGGCTTCATTCTCTGACGGCTTAGGCTGTTGCGGCTCATTTCCCATCGGGCCCAGTTGCACAGGGGTGGCCGCACCAAGGCTGGTGGCACTCGCCATGGCGGCGATATGACAGGCATATAAGATGTAAGTCCCGGCGCTGGCTGCACGAGCGCCGGATGGATAGACCAGGCAGGCAACCGGCACCCTGGAACCGAGAATCGCTTGGTTGATATCCCGCAGACTGGACACCAGACCGCCGGGGGTATCCAGAGTGATCAACACCAACTGGCTGTTTGGCGTATCCGATGCGCTCTCTATACCCCGGATCAAATAGTCGCTGACACCGGGTCCTATGGCTCCTTTGACGCTGAGCAGGGTAATGGTCGGCGCTGCGGCCGGGGAGTAAGATTCTGGCCGGACGTGGTCTGCACCTAAGCCAGGCAAGATCCACAACAGAGCCAAGAGTCCTACACAGCCGCAGCGCCGGAACAAGGCGTTGGCTAGCCAACCTATCATACTGCCCCCATGAGGGTTCCCTTAGCTTAAGGATAGTCGGCTTTGGGGATTAGGCATAAAGCACTCAAATAACGGGCTTAAACCGAGCCGGTAGATATGAGTAGAGGGAGGTAACAAGGAAAAAGGCGCCGAATCGACGGCGCCTGGTATTCAATGAGGGTTAGCGGACTATGCTGAGTCAACGGCAGGAATCAAATACTGGAATCAAGTGATTGCAACCCGCCACAAGGCTTATACGTTTCTGCTCAAGGCTTATACATTTCGGCTCAAGGCTGTTTCAGCCTACCGCCCACACAATCGCCTGCAGTGACAACATTGAGAAGATGCCGGCCAGAATATCATCGGCCATGATGCCAAGACCGCCATGTACCTTGGCATCCAGCACCCGAATGGGCCAGGGTTTGAAGATATCGAAAATGCGGAACAGCACAAAGCCCAGCAACAACCAGAGTGCTCCGGCCGGTGCGGCAATCATGGTGATCAGTAACCCCGCCACTTCGTCCCATACGATAGCGCCGTGGTCATGCACCCCCATATCTTTGGAAGTCTTGCCGCACAGATAAATGCCGCCGATACAGGCCAGCAGTGTCACGGCAAGATACCCCCCCAAACTGAACTGGGACAACAACAGGAACACAGGCACTGCCGCCAAGGTTCCAAAAGTCCCCGGCGCCTTAGCCGCGAGGCCAGAGCCAAAACCGAGTGCCAGAAAATGCACCGGATTCTTGAGGCTGACCCTTGCGAGCGCCTCGTCATGAGCAAACCACTTCATTTAAAAATGCTCAAATCCTGTCTGTTGCGGCTCGAATACCTCACCATGATATTGCAGCCTGAGTTGATTGCCGGCCATTATCTGACCAACCAGATAAAACTTGACTCCGGCATGGCCCAAGGCGGTTTCCAGCGCGCCGCGCTGCGCTTCCGGCACAGTGAACAGCAGCTCATAGTCTTCGCCGCCACAAAGGGCATAGTCGAGTGCCGCATCCGCTGTGACTGTATCTTTCATCGCCTGGGACAGCGGCAGCTTATCCACTTCGATAACCGCCCCGACGGCCGATGCCTTGAGGATATGCTTGATATCCGACAGCAAGCCATCTGAGAGATCTATGGCGCTCGATGCCAAGCCTCTCAGGGATTGACCGGCCAAGACTCTAGGGCTGGGATGATAGTGGCGGTTAACCAGATATTCCTTGTGCTCGGCCCTCGCCTTCAATTCACCGCGGATGATATCCAGCCCCAAGGCTGAGTCCCCCAGAGAACCTGTGACATAAATCCAATCACCGGCGCGGGCGCCGCTACGGGTGAGCGCCTTACCTTCCGGCACTTGGCCATGAACCGTGATATTGATGGCCTTTGGGCCGCGGGTGGTGTCGCCTCCGACCAGGGAAATACCGTAGTAATCAGCCGCTTCAAACAAACCTGCACTGAATTGCTCCAGCCAGGTTTCATCGACACTGGGCATGGTCAGCGCCAGGGTCATCCATGCAGGCTCGGCCCCCATGGCGGCGAGATCGGACAGATTGACCGCCAACGCCTTATAACCGAGTGCCTGAGCCGGCATGTCCGGCAAGAAGTGGACATTTTCCACCAGGGTATCGCAGGAGATGGCAATGGATTTGTGTTCGGCGGGTTGCACCAGGGCACAATCATCACCTATGCCGAGGCGGACATCTTTGCGCGCTTGGCCACGGCCGTGAAAATAGCGTTCGATAAGTTGAAATTCTTTCACTGTTGACTTGGCCACAGCTAGGTAGCCTCCCGGTTTTCCAATGAAAAAAACGGTATCTGACGATACCGTTTATCTAATTTCTTTCTGGTTTAGCGACGAGCTACCAGTTTGTCCAATATGCCATTGACAAACTTGTGGCTGTCCTCGGCGCCGAACGCCTTGGCCAACTCGATAGCCTCGTTGATCACCACTTTGTAAGGCGTATCCTTGCGGAAAGTCAGCTCGTAAGCCGCCAAACGCAAAATAGCCTTTTCTACGGGATCAACCTCTTCCATGGGACGTTGATCCAGATGGGGGGCAATTAACTCGTCCAGTTGAGCCTTTTTGGTTGTCGCTCCGGTGAACAGTTCACGGAAGTAGGCGACATCCACGCCGTCTATGTTTTGCTCGGTCAGAAACTCGTGCTCCACATCGGCAATATTGTTCCCGCTCAGTTGCCATGAATAGATGGCTTGAACCGCTAAACGGCGGGCTCTGCGGCGCTCTGAAGGCTTCATGCTTTTTCCTGTATTACAGCTGTTGCTCAAGTTGTTGCAGCACGTTCACCATTTCCAGCAGACCCAGGGCAGCTTCACCGCCTTTGTTGCCAGCTTTGGTGCCGGAACGCTCAATGGCCTGCTCGATAGTGTCTGTGGTCAATACCCCGAAAGATACCGGGATATCGAATTCCAGACCCACTTGAGCCAGGCCCTTGTTGCATTCACCTGCAACGAAATCAAAGTGTGGTGTACCACCACGGATCACTGCCCCCAGGGCGATGATACCGTCGAATTTGCCACTGGCGGCAACACGACGGGCGGCCAAAGGCAGCTCGAAAGCACCAGGTACGCGTACCACAGTGATGTTGTCGTCACTTAGCTGACCGAAGCGCTTAAGAGTGTCTACGGCACCCTCCAGCAGACTTTCAACCACAAAGCTGTTGAAACGGGATACAACGATCGCGACTTTGGCGTTTTTTGCTTCGATATTACCTTGAACTATGTTCATTATCTTACCTAACTTAGCTAAAGCACCCGGCCGGGGGCAAAAAGTGGCGCTATGATAGCACGCAATTTACCCCTCCGCCCTATGCAATTATTCGGAAATGGTTAATTAATTTGGTCGGCTCATTCGCCGGGAATGTACTCAGTGACTTCTAGGCCAAAACCACCCAAAGAGTGATAACGCTTGGGCGAGCTGAGTAGGCGCATTCTGTTGACGCCAAGCGTCGCCAGAATTTGTGAGCCTACGCCAACCCGTTGGGAGGTTCCCTGCCATTTGGCAGTTACCGGCACTTCACCCTTGTCTTCGGCCTCAAAAGCCTTGAGCTTGGCAATAATGCTCTCGTTCGGCTCCTGATTACCTAGCAGTAACAGCACACCACCATCGGTCGCGATTCGCGCCATGGCTTGCTCCAGCGGCCAGCTGCGCACTTCATCGCGCTCAGAAAACAGCAGGTCATTAATGGTGTTTTGCAGGTGCACCCGCACCAGGATATTGTCGACAATCTCGCCCTTAACCATGGCAAAGTGCAGTTGATTGTCTATGGTGTCGCGGAAGGTGTGCAGCTCAAACTCGCCGAAACGGGTAGGCAGCTTGCACTTGGCCTCACGTACCACTGTGGTTTCTGTGTTATTACGGTAGTTGATCAGATCGGCAATGGTGCCCATCTTAACGCCGTGCTCCTTGGCGAACACTTCCAGATCTGGACGGCGCGCCATGGTGCCATCCTCATTGAGGATCTCCACGATCACAGCCGAAGGTTCCAAACCGGCCAGACGCGCCAGATCGCAACCGGCTTCGGTATGACCGGCGCGCACCAATACTCCGCCATCCTGAGCCATCAGCGGAAAAATGTGTCCGGGCTGAACTATGTCGGAAGGCTTGGCATTTTTTGCCACCGCCGCCTGCACTGTCACCGCGCGGTCATGGGCACTAATGCCTGTGGTTACCCCTTCAGCGGCCTCGATAGAGACGGTGAAGTTGGTTGAGAATTGGGCGTTATTGTTGCTGACCATCAAGGGCAGATTCAACTGCTGGCAACGAGCCTTGCTCATCGTCTGACAAATGAGACCGCGACCATAGCGAGCCATGAAGTTGATCGCTTCCGGGGTGACTTTCTCCGCCGCCATAATGAGGTCGCCCTCATTTTCCCTGTCCTCATCGTCCATCAGGATAACCATTTTACCCTGACGAATATCCTCGATGATCTCTTCGATACTGTGTAGCGCCATTGTAAGACCTTTATTTATTACTCTGTGAAATCAATGAATTCTAACCTGTTAGCGCACGATAACCAGTGGGCTGGCGCACATCTAGCGCATGAAACCAGCCTTGGCGAGCATGGCCAGGGTCACGCCTTCGCTCGGCTGTCCTTCCTCTTTGTGCTGCATCAGACGTTCAAGATAGCGGGCTATCTGATCCACCTCCAGATTCACCTGAACTCCGGGACGCAGATCAAGCAAAGTGGTTTCGCTGGCGGTATGGGGCACTATGGTGAGACGGAAATTGCGGCCATCGACTTCGTTGACCGTGAGGCTAACGCCATCTATGGTAATGGACCCTTTATGGGCAATGTAACGGGCAAGCTCAGCAGGTGCCTCGAGCCAAAACTCCAGCGCCTTGCCCCTTGGGGTCACGCTGATGACCCGCGCCATACCATCCACATGGCCACTGACCAAGTGCCCACCCAAACGGGTGCTTGGCGTGACCGCCTTTTCCAGGTTGACTTTGGTGCCGACACTGTAGCGGTCAAAGCCGGTGAGGCTAACGGTTTCAGCCGAAATATCGGCCACATAACCATCCGCCAGGCGTTCAACCACGGTCAGACACACACCGTTGGTGGCAATGCTGTCACCCAATTGGACATCGCCAAGGTCCAGCTTGCCGCTGGCCACCGTCAGACGAATATCATCACCACGGCGCTCTAGGGCCCGTATTGTACCGACAGCTTCAATTATTCCGGTAAACATTCAATCACCTATCTTGAGAGTAAGCCGGGTATCATTGCCCAGCTTACGTTGGTCAGTTACCCGTATCGCCGGGGTATCGGCTATCTGTTGATAGTTTGGCAAGGCCAGCAGGTTTCGGCCAGCGGCGCCAAGCAGTTTCGGGGCTTGGTAGAGCAGCAGTTCATCGGCCAGTCCGGCACTAATAAAGGCGCCGCAAAGCGTTGCCCCGGCCTCGACCAACACCGCATTACAGCTCTGGCTCAGGTGTTGCAGCAGCGCCGCGATATCGACTCTGTTGTCTTCACCGGCCAACACCAAAGTGGTGACATAAGGCGGCAAAGCGGCTAGGAACTCATCCTCATAGGGGCGGCAGCTGACCAAGAGTACCGGGCTGACAATCTTCAATAACCTGGCATCGAGCGGCATACGGCAGTTGCTGTCGAGTATCACCCGCAGCGGTTGAATAAGCTCCTGCTCACTCAGGGTTTCACCCAGGCTGCCAAGCTCAGCGTGCCGGACATTCAAGGAAGGGTCATCGGCCAATACGGTTTCAATGCCGGTGAGCAGAGCGCAGCTACGGGCCCTGAGCCTTTGCACGTCGCGGCGCGCCTCGGGGCCGGTTATCCACTTGGACTCGCCGTTGGCCAACGCCGTCTTGCCATCGAGACTCGCCGCCAGCTTGAGGGTGACCCAGGGGCGATTTCGCTCCATTCGCGATAAAAAGCCCGGATTCAACGCTCTGGCCTGCTCAGCCAAGAGACCACTCTGCACCTGAACCCCGGCCTCCTGCAACATGCCGATACCTCGGCCGGCCACCTGAGGGTTGGGATCTGTCATAGCCACCACCACCCGCTTGAGGCCATGTTTAATTAAGGCTTCGGCACAGGGCGGCGTGCGACCATAATGACTGCAGGGTTCGAGGGTGACATAGGCGGTAGCGCCGCGGGCCTTATCAGCGGCCATTTTCAGAGCATGTACTTCGGCATGGGGCTCGCCGGCACGCTGATGCCAGCCTTCACCGACAATCTTGCCATCGGCATCTATGATGACGCAGCCGACATTGGGGTTGGGACGGGTTGTATAGCAGCCACGGCGAGCCAGCATTATGGCGCGGCTCATCATGGCGATATCAGTATTGGACCACATGGGGGTTTCCGTTACTTAACAGTTGGCTGTGACTGGCAGCCTATTTTTTCTCCAGCTTGGCAATCGCTTCACCAAACTCTGACACATCTTCAAAGGCACGATACACGGAGGCAAAGCGAATATAGGCCACCTTATCCAGCTCGATAAGATGATCCATCATCAGGTTGCCGATCATTTCCGAGGTCACTTCCCGCTCGCCTGTGGCTCTGAGGGTAGACTTGATCTTGCTGATCGCCTCTTCAATCTTATCCATGGAAACCGGACGTTTCTCGGCGGCGCGCAGCATACCGCCGCGCAGCTTGTCCTCATCGAACGGCTGCCTGCTGCCATCGCGCTTGATCACTCTGGGCATGACAAGCTCGGCACCTTCAAAGGTAGTAAAGCGTTCATGACACAGAGTACATTCCCGGCGACGGCGCACCTGATGACCGTCTGCCACCAGCCTGGAATCTATCACCTTGGTATCCGTCGCGCTGCAAAATGGACAATGCATTATGCCTCCTGGTGCTCAGTTGCCGGCAGCAGCTGCTGCGAAATGGCAGAAATAAAAATGGCCGCTGAATTCAGCGGCCATCGAAGTTTATCCTATTCCCTTGAAAAGGTTAACCGTAAACAGGGAAGCGAGCGCACAGTTCCAGCACCTGGCCCTTAACACGCTCGATAACGGCGTCATCGTGAGCATTGTCGAGCACATCACAGATCCAGCCGGTCAGTTCACGGGCTTCGGCTTCCTTGAAGCCGCGGCGAGTGATGGCCGGAGTACCAATACGCACCCCGGAGGTCACAAAGGGTGAGCGGGGGTCGTTAGGCACAGAGTTCTTGTTGACTGTGATATTGGCGCGGCCCAGAGCGGCGTCGGCTTCTTTACCGGTCAGCTCACGGCCAATCAGGTCCACCAGCATCAGATGGTTATCTGTACCGCCGGAAACTATCTTGTAACCGCGCTCAAGGAACACCTCAACCATGGCCTTGGCGTTGTTGACCACCTGCTGCTGATAGGTCTTGAATTCCGGCTCCAGTGCTTCTTTGAAGGCCACGGCTTTACCGGCGATAACGTGCATCAGAGGACCACCCTGACCGCCCGGGAATACCGCGGAGTTCAGCTTCTTGTACAGATCTTCATCGTCGGCAGCCGACAGAATCACACCGCCGCGGGGACCGGCCAGTGTCTTGTGAGTGGTCGACGTCACCACGTGGGCATGCGGCACAGGGTTAGGATAAACACCGGCAGCGATAAGACCAGCTACGTGTGCCATATCGACAAACAGGTAAGCGCCAATTTTGTCAGCGATTTCGCGCAGCTTGGCCCAGTCAACTATGCCTGAGTAGGCCGAGAAGCCGCCGATGATCATCTTGGGCTTGTGTTCCAGCGCCAACGTTTCGAGTTCGCTGTAATCAATCTTGCCAGACTCATCGATACCGTAAGGGATGATGTTGTACAGCTTGCCGGAAAAGTTAACCGGAGAGCCGTGGGTCAGGTGACCACCGTGAGCCAGGTTCATCCCCAGTACGGTATCGCCGGGTTGCAGCAACGCCATATAAACCGCGCTGTTGGCCTGTGAACCTGAGTGTGGCTGAACGTTGGCGTAAGTGGCGCCAAACAGCTGCTTGGCACGCTCAATTGCCAGAGTCTCCACCACATCGACATACTCACAACCACCGTAATAACGCTTGCCAGGATAACCTTCGGCATACTTGTTGGTCAGTTGTGAGCCCTGGGCTTCCATGACTCTGGGGCTGGTGTAGTTTTCGGAGGCGATCAGCTCAATGTGCTCTTCCTGACGACGAGTTTCATCCTCAATCGCCTTGAACAGCTCAGGATCATAGTCGGCAATGTTCATACTTTTCTTCAGCATCTGTCACTCCAGCTGGCAAATCTTATGGGTAGGGTTGCGCGGTATTCTACTCTGAGTGTGACAAATATCCCAGTCGCAGGATGATGAAAATCCTTGTGTCAGCAGATGACTATGTTTCATTTGCTGAACAATGGTGCCGCTATCCGGCCGCATCTGGCAGGAGCCCTGGCAAATTGGTAAACTGCCGCCAGTTTAGGAAAACTCAGTTCAGGACAACAGAGAAACAATATGGCTCAGTTTGTATACAGCATGCTGAGGGTCGGCAAAATAGTGCCGCCCAAAAAGCAGATCCTCAAAGATATTTCATTGAGTTTCTTCCCCGGCGCCAAAATTGGTGTCCTGGGTCTCAACGGCTCGGGTAAATCCACCCTGTTGAAAATCATGGCAGGTCTGGACACCGAAATTGAAGGTGAAGCCCGTCCCATGCCGGGACTCAAGATAGGTTACCTGCCCCAGGAGCCCCAACTTGATCCCAACAAGACAGTACGGGAAACCATAGAAGAAGCCGTCAGCGAAGCCAAAAACGCCCTCAAGCGTCTGGATGAAGTCTATGCGGCCTATGCCGAGCCGGATGCCGACTTCGACGCCCTGGCCAAGGAGCAAGGCGAGCTGGAAGCCATCATTCAGGCCCAGGATGCCCACAATCTGGACAACATTCTCGAGCGCGCCGCCAACGCCCTGCGTCTACCGGAATGGGACACCAAGGTAGAGGTGCTCTCCGGGGGTGAACGTCGCCGGGTGGCTATCTGTCGTCTGCTGCTGGAAAAACCGGAGATGCTGCTGCTGGACGAACCGACCAACCACCTGGATGCCGAATCCGTTGCTTGGCTGGAGCATTTCCTTCAGGAATACTCAGGCACTGTGGTCGCCATTACCCACGACCGTTACTTCCTCGACAATGCCGCCGGCTGGATCCTGGAACTGGACCGGGGTGAAGGTATCCCATGGCAGGGCAACTACTCCTCCTGGCTGGAGCAAAAAGATGCCCGTCTGAAGCAGGAAGCCGCCAGCGAAAGCGCCCGCCAAAAGACGATTGCCAAGGAATTGGAGTGGGTGCGTCAGGGTGCCAAGGGACGTCAGTCCAAGGGCAAGGCCCGTATGGCCCGCTTCGAAGAGCTGAACAGCTCAGATTATCAGCGCCGCAACGAGACCAATGAGCTGTTTATTCCGCCCGGTCCTCGCCTGGGTGACAAGGTGATTGAGGTGCGTAATCTCACCAAGAGCTATGGTGACCGGGTTCTGATAGACAACTTAAGCTTCAGCGTTCCCAAGGGCGCCATCGTCGGTATTATCGGTGCCAACGGTGCCGGTAAGTCGACCCTGTTCAGAATGATCAGTGGCGCCGAGCAACCGGACAGCGGTGAAATCGAGATAGGTGATACAGTCCAAATCGCCTCTGTGGAACAGTTCCGTGACTCGATGAACGACAAGAACACGGTTTGGGAAGAGATCTCCGGCGGCCAGGACATCATGCGGATCAATAATCTGGAGATCCCGAGCCGCGCCTATGTCGGTCGTTTCAACTTCCGTGGTGGCGATCAACAGAAGATCATCGGCTCACTTTCCGGCGGTGAACGTAACCGGGTGCATCTGGCCAAGCTGCTGCAAGCCGGCGGCAACGTGTTGCTGCTCGACGAACCGACCAACGATCTGGACGTGGAAACTCTGCGGGCACTGGAAGAAGCGCTGTTGGAATTCCCCGGCTGCGCCATGGTGATCTCGCACGACCGTTGGTTCCTCGACCGTATCTGTACTCACATCCTCGACTACCGTGACGAAGGTCAGGTTAACTTCTACGAAGGTAACTACACAGAATACTCGGCCTGGCTGAAAAACCAATTCGGTGCCGATGTGATTGAGCCGCACAGACTCAAGTACAAGCGAATGACCAAGTAGGGCCTCAAGGGCTATACCCACAGTCATACATAAAAAACGGAGGTAGCGGCCTCCGTTTTTTTTATTCCCTGAACATCACTTCATTCAAATAACATAGGCCAGAGACGGTTACGTGAATCGATTTTCCAGTCACATTTTTGTACTGGAATTTGCGCTTTTTTACACTCATTTACCAGCTTTATGCATAAGGCTAACGTAAAATAGGTGCCCTCAAGATCCGCAATGGATCTCTACCGGAATCAGATAAGACACCATGAAGAAAAGCTACATAGGACTCCTGGTCCTTGGCCTTTGTGTGGCCACCTATCTCCTATTGACTCCAACGGCAGAAAATACCGTCAAAAAACCCGGCTCAGGCATGGGGATGAAAAAAGCTTCCGTTCCCGTGATTACTGCCACAGTCACTGAGCAGTCCCTGGCGCAATCCCTGACTCTGATTGGCAAGCTGGAAGCTGAGCGCTCGGTCACCATAGCGCCTCAAGTCGCCGGCAAGATAGACGCTATCGCGGTGCGCTCCAATCAAGAGGTGAAGGCGGGTGATCTCTTGCTGGTTTTGGAAGAGTCCAAGGCCAAGGCGGCGGTGATGGAAGCCGAATCTTATCTGGCCGATGAGCGGCGTAAGTTGGGCGAATATGAAAAACTGATCGGCCGCAACGCCATTACCCAGACAGAAATTGATGCCCAACGCGCCAGCGTCAGTATCGCCGAAGCCAGGCTGGCCTCGGCCAGAGCCGAACTTTCCTACCACCATCTGCGGGCTCCCTTTTCCGGTACAGTGGGCTTGGTGGATTTCAGCAAGGGCAAGCTGGTGAGCCAGGGAACCGAACTCTTGAGTCTCGATGATCTGAGCTTGCTGCGGCTCGATCTGCAGGTACCCGAGTCTTATCTGTCGCAACTGAGTGTCGGCATGCAGGTTCAAGGCAGCAGCAGTGCCTGGAACGGCCAACTGTTTCAGGGCAAGGTGGTTGCCATAGATCCCAGAGTCAACCCGGATACCCTCAATGTCAGGGTGCGGGTAGAATTCAACAACCCAAACAAACGCTTGAGACCGGGCATGATGCTGTCGGCCACCCTGACCTTCCCACCACTGCACCAGGCGGTAGTGCCGGTGCAGGCGTTAGAGTATTCCGGCACCAAGCGCTATGTCTATCGCATAGATGAAAACAACATAGCCCACCGCACCGAAGTGCATCTGGGCGCCCGGGTCGAACATCTGGTGCTGATCACAGATGGCGTCAGCCTGGGGGATCGCATTGTGGTGCAGGGGCTGGTGAATATTCGTGATGGCGCCAGCGTCAAGCCCTTGACCGCCGAAGCAGTACAGCAGACCGGGGAGCTTCACTGATGTTGTTATCCGATGTCTCGGTCAAACGGCCGATCAGTGCCATAGTGCTGAGCCTGCTTTTGTGTGTCTTTGGTCTGGTGTCTTTCAGCAAGCTGTCGGTGCGGGAAATGCCGGATGTGGAGAGCCCGGTCGTCACAGTGATGACCACCTATGAAGGGGCCAGCGCCTCTATCATGGAGAGTCAGGTCACCAAAAACCTTGAGGATGAGCTGACAGGCATCAGCGGTATCGATGAAATCACCTCGGTGAGCCGCAACGGCATGTCGCGGATCACAGTGACCTTCAAATTGGGCTGGAACCTCACCGAAGGGGTGAGCGATGTCCGTGATGCCGTGGCCCGGGCGCAGCGCAGGCTGCCGGAAGAGGCCAACGATCCGATAGTCTCCAAAGACAACGGCTCGGGCGAGCCCTCCATCTATGTCAACTTGAGCTCCAGCGAGATGGATCGTACCCAGCTCACTGACTATTCCCGCCGGGTGCTGGAAGACAAGTTCAACCTGATCACAGGGGTCAGCTCGGTGGATATATCAGGTGGCCTCTACAAGGTGATGTATGTGCGCCTCAAGCCTGAGCAGATGGCCGGTCGCAATGTCACTGTGCAGGATATCCTTGCAGCCCTGAAGGCGGAGAATATGGAATCCCCCGGCGGCGAGCTGCGTAACGACACCACAGTGATGACGGTGCGCACCGCCCGCCTCTATCTGAGTCCTGAACAGTTCGACTATCTGCAGGTCAGCAGCGCAAACGGCTCGCCGGTTTATCTCAAGGATGTGGCCGAAGTGTTTGTCGGCGCCGAGAATGAGAACTCCACCTTCAAGAGCAACGGCATAGTCAACCTCAGCCTGGGGATAGTGCCGCAATCGGATGCCAACCCGCTGGATGTCGCCAAAGATGTCTACAAGCAGGTGGACGCACTGCAAAAGTTTCTGCCGGCCGGTACCCAGCTGTATGTGGACTACGACTCGACCGTGTTTATCGATCAGGCCATAGATGAGGTGTATTACACCCTCTATATCACGGCGGCGCTGGTACTGCTGGTGCTGTATATTTTTATCGGCCAGCTGCGGGCAACGCTTATTCCTGCTGTGACTGTGCCGGTCTCGCTAATCTCGGCCTTTATGGCCGCCTACTTCTTGGGCTTTTCCATCAACCTGCTGACCCTGATGGCACTGATCCTGGCCATAGGACTGGTGGTGGATGACGCCATTGTGGTGGTAGAAAATATCTTTCACCACATAGAGCGCGGGGAAGATCCGCTGCTGGCCGCCTACAAGGGCACCCGCGAGGTGGGCTTTGCCGTTATTGCCACCACGGCGGTATTGGTGATGGTATTTCTGCCCATCTCCTTTATGGAAGGCATGGTCGGCTTGCTGTTCACCGAGTTTTCCGTGCTGCTGGCGGTGTCTGTACTGTTCTCATCCCTGGTCGCGCTGACACTGACACCTGTGCTCAGCAGCCAGTTGCTCAAGGCCAATGTCAAACCCAACGCCTTCAACCGCGCCTTGAATCGCTTCTTTGCCGCGCTCGAGCTTAAGTATCGCGCCATGGTGGCCATTGCCATACGTCACAAGGTTGCGGCGCCCTTGGTGATCCTCGCCTGTATCGGCGGCAGTGCCTTGCTGGTAAACCATATCCCTGCACAGCTGGCACCGCAGGAAGACCGCGGGGTGATCTTCGCCTTTATCAAGGGCGCCGAAGGCACCAGCTATAACCGCATGACAGCCAACATGGACATAGTACAGGATAGGCTGATGCCGCTGCTGGGCCAGGGCGTGCTCAAGTCCTTCAGTGTGCAGGCGCCGGCCTTTGGTGGCCGCGCCGGTGATCAGACAGGTTTTGTGATCATGCAGCTCGAGGATTGGAAAGACAGGAATATCAACGCCGATCAGGCGCTGGTGATGATAGCCCAGGTATTGAAAGATATTCCCGATGTGATGGTGCGGCCCATGTTACCCGGCTTCCGTGGCCGCTCCAGTGAGCCAGTGCAGTTTGTGATCGGCGGATCCGACTATAAAGAGCTGTTCAAATGGGCACAGCTGCTGCAACAGGAGGCCAACAGCAGCGGCCTGATGCGCGGCGCCGATCTCGATTATGCCGAAACCACCCCTGAGCTTCTGGTCACGGTTGACAGACAAAGGGCGGCAGAGCTTGGTGTCAGTGTTGCCGATGTTTCGGAAACCCTGGAGGTGATGCTCGGCGGCCGCAAACAAACCACCTATGTGGACAGGGGTGAAGAGTATGATGTCTACGTGCGCGGGGATGAAAAACAGTTCAGCAGCATGAGCGACCTCAGCCAGATCTATATGCGGACCAGCAAGGGCGAGCTGGTTACCCTCGACAGCCTGGCGCATATCGAAGAAGTGGCCTCGCCGCAGCGACTGAGCCATACCAATAAGCAAAAATCCATCACCATCAAGGCTAACCTCATGGATGGCGCCACTCTGGGGGAAGCACTGGATTTCCTCGACGCCAAGGCGATTGAATCCCTGCCCGGTGATATCAGTATCAGCTATACAGGTGAGTCGAAAGACTTCAAGGAAAACCAGAGCAGCATGCTGCTGGTATTCGGTTTGGCCCTCTTGGTGGTTTATCTGGTGCTGGCGGCTCAGTTCGAAAGCTTTATCAACCCACTGGTGGTGATGTTGACCGTCCCCATGGGGGTATTCGGCGGCTTCCTTGGCCTGTGGCTGACACAACAAGGGCTCAACCTCTATAGCCAGATAGGGATGATCATGTTGATAGGCATGGTAACCAAGAACGGTATTCTGATAGTCGAATTTGCCAACCAACTGCGAGACAAGGGGCTGGCCTTCGAACAGGCGGTTATCGATGCCTCGGCGCGGCGTTTGCGGCCGATCCTGATGACCTCCTTCACCGCGATTGTCGGCGCGATCCCGCTGATCTTCTCCACCGGTGCCGGCTCTGAGAGCCGTATTGCCGTGGGTACTGTGGTGTTCTTCGGTATGGCGTTTGCGACCTTTGTCACCCTGTTGGTGATCCCGGCCATGTATCGACTCTTGTCCTATAACACCAAGTCGCCCGGCCATGTCAAAGACAGGCTCAATGCCGCTATCGCCCGGCAGCAGGCGCAGATAAACATAGGCTCAGGTTCAGATTAATCCTGTCTGGAACAATCGAAAGCCTCAATAAAACAAGGGATGCCATGCGGCATCCCTTGTCTGTTAAAAAATGCCCGACAGCACTCAGAGACTTTGATGTTCTACTCTGGAAGCGCTCAACAGGTTGTCATGCACGGGACAGCGATTGCAGACAGTATCGAGAAACTGCTGCTTCTGCTCTGCTGTCAAGTCGGCATCGATATCGGCATCCAGGGTAATTCGGCGAAACCCGACCGGATCCTCGCTGGGTTTCCCAAGCAAACCATCGGAATTCATCTCGCCACGTACCTTGATGTTCATGCCCCTGAGATCGATTTTCTGCTCTCTGGCCACCATTCTGGCGATAGCCGAAATACAGCCGCCCAGAGAAAACAGGAAAGTCTCAAGCGGATTGGCCCCTTCGTTACCGGCCGTCGGTTGGTCAATGACCAAGGTATGCTCACGCACCTGCGCTGTTACTTTCCAGCCTTTACCCATTTTGGTTTCGAGTTCAATGATCTTTTCTGCCATGGTACTACCTCATCCATTAGAAAAATTTTAATGAGATTAATCTAATGCTTGTTAAAATGCAAACCCGTATGGCGTAAATGTCGCCAAGCTCACAACTCAAAAACTTGTCTCACAGAGACTATCGAAAAGACTAAGACTCAGGTACTATTTTTGACCATTACAAACCGGGCGCCTCAATCAAAGGATGAGAATGAGATCTGGAATAATAGCTGTATTAATTTGTTTTCTTTGCATATTACCTACCGAGTCAACCAGGGCAACCCCCCAGAAAAAAGTCTTACTCGCCGCCGAAGACAGCTGGCCTCCCTTCGCCGACAGAACCGGGCGAGGCCTGTCTCATCAACTGATCGCCGCGGCTTTTTCCATTGAACATATTCAAGTAGAAAGCTTGGTAGTGCCCTACTCCAGAGCCTTAATGATGGCCCGAAAGGGAAAGGTACACGGAGTGTTCAATGTGACTCGTGAGCGCAGCACAGAAGCGGATTTTCTGTTTGGCGAAGAGCCTTTGTTTATCGCCAACGCCTCTTTTTACTACAACAAAAACCGGCCACTGAATGCCCAAAACAAATGGCAATTACCCAAGGGCAGCGTGGTTGGGATTATCAAGGGCTATGAATACGGTGATGAGTTTTCTGAGCTGGGCAAACAGTTGCAACTGGTACAGGTTGCCAGTCAGGAGCAACTGCTCAATCTCTTGCTGCTCAATCGTATCGATGCCGCCATCATGTTTGATAAGGTGGCCGAAGGCTTTATCCAACGTATGAGGGTTGAAGAGGATATTCTGCCAGCCTTTTCCAACCATCAGAGCCGAATATTCCTGGCATTTTCGCTGCAAAATGCCTCCTCTCCAAAGTTAGCCAAGGCACTGGATGAAGGACTGAGACAGATGAAACAAAGTGGTCAATATCAGCAGATCATCAGCAGCGGTCGCTTCTGAGCTGACCTTTACCGACGTGAGTGCTAAACTGCCTGGCGCGACTCAATCACAGGTATTTGCATGCAGCTCAGCTTCAGCCCATGGTTTCATTTTCAATTGCAGATCTACTACGAAGACACGGATTTTTCCGGCGTGGTGTATCACCCCAATTTTCTGAAGTACTTCGAGCGCGCCCGTGAACAGGTCATAGGGGCCAATGAACTCAAACGCCTGTGGCATTCGGATGGAATAGGTTTTGCGGTCTACCGCTCCGAGCTCACCTGTCAGGAAGGGGTCGAATTTGCCGATATCCTGGATGTCCGTACCCGCTTTGCCTTCGAAAGCAAATACCGCACAGTGTGGGAGCAGGAGATCTGGCGTGAAAATGCCGCCAGAGCGGCTGTCAGTGGCCGGGTAGAAATGGTGTGTATGAATAGTCAGCGCCAGCTTTGCCCCATGCCGGTAACCCTACTCGAACAGTTGGGGACACAGTTAACAGCATAGCGACGGCAGGCTTAGGCCTGTAGCCAATCGTTCAGCTCACCGTCTTGGTTTGCATGCTGTGCTTGGCGTACCAATATTCAAGCTCGGGCGCCGTCTTGGGTTTGGCGACAATATCCCCCTGCAGCTGATCGGCTCCCAGGGAGATCAGCATCTGTTTCAGTGCCATCGACTCGACCCCCTCAACAGTGACCTCAAACCCCAGCGACTTGGCCATCTGAATACTGGCGCGCATGATATGTTTGGCATTACTGTTGCTAAGCAGCTCTTCATTGAACGCCTTATCGATCTTAACTTCATCTACCGGCAGATTTTTCAAGTAGGCCAGCGACGAGTGCCCGGTACCAAAGTCATCTATCGCCAGGCGAATGTCCAGTTGCCGCAGCCGCTCCAGGATTTTTATCGCCTGCTCGAGATCGGCCATCAGGCTACTCTCGGTGATCTCTATCGCCAGTACCTCACCCGGTAACTGATAATGCTGCAATTGGCGTTCAATCTCCTGCAGCATGCAGCCGTTATTGAGATCCTGCGCCGAAAGGTTAAGTGCAATCCGCACCTTGAAGCCACCACTACGCCACTTGCACTGCTGTTGCATCACCTGCTCCAGTGCCCACTGACTCACTAAGCCTATCATGCCGGAATACTCAGCCAACGGAATAAACTCGGCCGGGGAAATAGCACCGAATTTGGGATGTTCCCAGCGAATAAGCGCTTCAACTTGGCGACAAAGGCCGCTGCTTACCTCTTCTTTGGCCTGATAAACCAGATACAACTGCCCGGTCTTCAATGCCTTGGGCAAGCTGTTGATGATCTCCAGCTCGCGCATTTGAATGCTGTCTTCACCCGTTTGATAACCGGCCAATAGGTCTCGGCTACTGCGGGCCTTTTTCAGCGCCAGATCCAGGCGGCGCAACATCAGGCTGAGATCCGCATGATGGGCATGCAAATCCAGATAGCCCATCTGAATGCGGATACTCACCGGCGTACCATCAATATCAAAAGGCACCTGTAACCGTCCCCGCAGCCGATGCAGATCCTCCTCTGTCTGATGCTGCTCATAGTACAGCAGAAACTCATCTTCATTCATCCGCGCCAGCAATCTGGGCGCGTGTTGCAGCCCCTGCAAACGCTCAGCAATCAACTTAAGCAGCTGATCGCCAAAGGCAAAGCCGAACAGGTCATTAACGTAACGGAAACGGTAGATATCCAGCAGCACCATGGTGCCCTGTTGCAACGGCATCAAGGCGGTCACGCTGCGCTTGAGCCCTACCCTATTGGCAAGGCCGGTGAGTTTATCTTTCCCCACAGGTGGCGGAAGGGCCAGCAGCAACTTCTCCAGACTATTGACCAGCTCATAGAAGGCGACCGGCACCCAAGGGAGTTCAAGTGGTGCGCGCACTTTTATCTGATTGTCGAGTTGTTTGCCGAGCTGTTTGATAAAACGCCGCTCTTTTTGACGTTGGCGGCGCCACAAAAGGAGAATAAACACTGTGATTAACGCGATAGAAAGCAACCATGGGCCTATCATCAAAGCGATATTCTCCCGTTAAAGATCAAGCAGGGTTAATGCAATACTCATTCATAGCTTTGCTTGATTGAGTGATACTTGTCCAGAAACTCATCACTGCCAAGCAGTTCGGCACTGACGGGTAAGCCCCTGTCGACAAAGACTTCCAGGCGCTGCTCAAGCTCGGCGCCGGCTCGTAACTCACCGGTATAGAAGGCCGCCGAACGAATGAAGTCCAGGTAAGTCACATGATCCGGCAGATAGGGCAGATCGGCCCAGCGTTCGACCACTTCCATCACATCCGGGGCAAAGTCCCAGCTCTTGAGTACCGCCCGCCCTATGGGCCCTTGCATCTTGCGCACCAAGGCTCTTAGCTGATCTATGCTGCCAAAGAGCTCGGGATGAGCCTCGGCCTCGGTCAGTACCGGCAAGGCACCGATATTATGTACCAGGCCCGCCAGGGTCAAAGTATCATAATTCAGGCCGCTGCCCGGATGGGTCTTGTTATAGATAAGCAACATGGCGCCAGCCGCAGCGGTAACATCGATGGAAGTGCGCCACACTTCGTCCATCACTTCCCACACCATCTCGTTGGTAGAGATAAACAACTGCTCCATGGCGATGGAGGTAGCAATAGATTTTATCTGCGCCAAGCCTATACGGGTCACCGCGCTGTTGATGTTTTCCGCCGGGATCCCCCGGCTGTAGAAAGCACTGTTGGCTACCTTGATCATACGCGCCGATATAGCCGCATCCTGACCTATGATATCGGCAACTTCCCTCAGGCTTGAGTCGGGACGACTGACCACCTCCTGCACCCGCATGGCGACTTCCGGCAAAGTGGGCAGCACCAGGGTATCGTTCTTGAGTTTCCGCAACAAACCAACCAAGAGTTGATGTTCGGTAGACATGCACTCTCCAATGTAAAAAAACTGTTCAGATACTGTGACTCAGTATATCAGCAACCCCGGCGGCCGTAAGCGTAAAAAAACGTCAAGCGATGTTAACTGCCACTAAAATTCAACCAAGTAACAGCTTGTCGGAATTAAAGCCCTCTAAATGGCTCGCCAAGTTGAACCATTAAGGCCATTTTAAATGGCCAAAGTTTGTTGATTGGCAACCTGGGGCGGGGATATTTGATAGCCTGGCCCTAATTGAGTAAAATGCCGCCCCTGCTGCCAAGTCGTGCAACCGCCGGACTGCCGTTAATTGAGAGTAAATTATGTTTAAACCAGAGCTTCTGTCTCCCGCCGGGACCCTGAAAAATATGCGCTATGCCTTTGCCTATGGTGCAGACGCCGTATATGCGGGCCAACCCAGATACAGCTTAAGGGTTCGCAACAACGACTTTAAGATGGAAAATCTGGCTACGGGGATTCAGGAAGCCCATGCTCTGGGCAAGAAACTCTATGTGGTCAGCAATATCGCTCCCCATAATGCCAAGCTCAAGACCTATATCAAGGACATGGAGCCTGTGGTCGCCATGCAGCCGGATGCCCTCATCATGTCAGATCCCGGTCTCATCATGATGGTTCGTGAAGCCTTTCCCGAGCAGGTCGTGCACCTGTCGGTACAGGCCAACGCCATCAACTGGGCCTCGGTCAAATTCTGGCAGTCCCAGGGGATCAAGCGTGTGATCCTCTCCCGCGAGCTGTCACTGGATGAAATCGAAGAGATCCGCCAACGTTGCCCGGACATAGAGCTGGAAGTGTTTGTTCACGGCGCACTGTGTATGGCCTATTCCGGCCGTTGCCTGTTGTCCGGCTATATCAATAAGCGCGATCCCAACCAAGGCACCTGCACCAATGCTTGCCGCTGGAAGTATGATGCCCACGAGGCCAAGGAAAATGAAACCGGCGACATAGTCGCAGTCAATCCGGTGCATATAGAGCAGCCGACTTTGGGCCAGGGCCCAAGCAGCGATCAGATTTTCCTGCTACAGGAAGCCAACCGTCCCGGCGAATATATGCCGGCCTTCGAAGACGAACACGGCACCTACATAATGAACTCCAAAGATCTGCGCGCCATTCAGCACGTAGAGCGCCTGAGCCGTATCGGCGTGGATTCATTGAAGATTGAAGGCCGCACCAAGTCCTTCTACTACGTGGCGCGCACGGCGCAGCTTTACCGTCAGGCCATAGACGATGCCGCTGCCGGAAAAGACTTCGACCGCAGCCTGATGAACCGCCTGGAAGGCTTGGCTCACAGAGGCTACACCGAAGGCTTCTTGCGCCGTCATGTTCACGATGAGTACCAGAACTATGAATACGGCCACTCTATCAGTGACAACCAGCAGTTTGTCGGTGAGTTTACCGGTAAGCGTAACGCCGAAGGCCTGGCCGAAATCGAAGTGAAGAACAAGTTTTTGCTGGGTGACAGCCTGGAGATGATGACGCCACAAGGCAACATCAACCTGACATTGGAAAGCCTGCAAAACCGTAAGGGCGAAGCCATTGAGGCAGGTTTAGGTTCGGGCCATACCGTCTACATGCCGGTACCGGCCGATTTGGAACTGGACTCAGCCATCTTGCTGCGTAACTTGCCGGAAGGTATGGACACCCGCAATCCCCATGCTGAAACCAAGGCGGCCACCCAAACCGCAAGCAAATGAGTCCGGCTTGATTGCCAAGGAACAAAGGCTGCCTTAGGCAGCCTTTCTTTTGCTCTGTTTGACCACAACCTAGCCCTACTCAATATCCGGCAATCTTGCATGTCGTTGGCATGGGTTCTGCGTTAATGCTGCGCCAAAGACAGGCCATCTTTTACAGGCGAAGACAATCGAACCCAATGACGAGCAAGATAACGCCCTAAACTCTCTATGCTCCCGTTTCACAGTGCCTATCGAGCCTTGTCTTGGCGCTATCGTGTCTGAAATTAAGCCTCTCAACCCAAAAAAGAGGCGACCAATTAGGCCGCCTCTGTGAGTTATTTTGCCAGCAAGAAAGTTCAGTCTTCCGCCTTGGGCTCGCGATAGGCTTCGCCCTTTTCAAGCCACTCGGGGGCCTTGGCACCCTTGAGGTAATGATCGAACCAGTCTTTCATCCGCACACTGTAATCCAGCTTGTTGGGATACTTCTTCAAATGGTGCGGCTCGTCCTGATACTGCAGCAAGACCACATCTTTTCCGGCGCGGCGCATTGCCAGGTACAGTTCAACCCCTTGCTCCCAAGGCACGGCATCGTCTTTGTCACCGAACATAATCATCATCGGCGTTTGAATGCGGTCGACATAAAACACAGGGGAGTTTTCTATGTATTTCTGCGGCGCGCGCATCAGACTTTCACCGATACGGCTCTGGCCGGTTTCATACTGGAACTGACGGGCAAGGCCGGTGCCGTGACGTATGCCGCTGTAGGCACTGGTCATATTGCTTACCGGCGCGCCGCTGACTGCGGCCTTGAAGATATTGGTCTGGGTCACGGCAAAGGCTGTCTGGTAACCGCCCCAGGAGTGGCCCTGAATACCCACGGCATCCGGATCGGCAATCCCCATGTCGATAAGCTTCTGCACTCCGGCGGTCAAGGCCTTAACAGAACTGATACCGGGATAGCCGACTTCAAAGCGAATATCCGGCAGGAAGATGACGTAATCATCGGCGGCATACCAGGCAAAATTGGGCCTGTGATTGATTTTCATGTCCGGGAAGGCGTGCAGGCGATCGCTCATAAAGCGGTAGAAATACACCAACACAGGATACCGCTTGCCACTTTGATAGTTGGCAGGCTTGATTAGCACGCCGTCCATTTCACGGCCATCACCGTCGCGCCAGTGCACCAGCTCTGACTTGCCCCAGGGCAGTTTGCGGCGCTGGGCATCAAAGTCAGTTTGTTTGACCGCCTTGGCCGGTTCAAGCAAAGCCGAGCTGTAGAGATCCGGATAGCTGTCATAACGCTCCTGACTGAACAGCAAGGTATCACCCTTGTCGGCCCTAGCCAGCACAGACAGCTTGTTGTCGTTGGCAAGCAGCGGCGTCAGCTGAGCCCGGCCGATAACCGCACGGTAAAAACCGTCAGCCTTGGTCTTGTGGCTATAGCCCTGCAGCAGCACAGCCTGGTTGCGCGCCACAGTGGCCGGATAAGCCTTGTCTGGCTGGGCCAGTGCTTCGATACGCAGACTTAACTGCTGCTTACGGCCCTCGCCACCTGTCAGCATAAAGCCGTCGTGGGAGCGGGTATCAAATTGCCAGATATCGTATTTGTCGTACACCAGTAGGCCTGAGTCATCCTCGAGCCAAGGGCCGAAGCCATAGCCGGGCGCCGCAGAGGGATAATCATGATCTTCGTCGGCGAAGCTGACCTTGAGCTTGCTGCTGAGGTTATGTTTGCGACCGCTGGCCACATCATAGAGATAGATGCCGCCCTGCTGATAAAAGGCCAGGTATTTACCGGCCGGTGACAAGGTTGGCGCACTGCCGCTTGGCTGTTGGGTCAATACCCGGGTCTTGTGGCCGGTATTGATATCCACCAGGTAAAAATCCCGGTAGAAACCAGCCCAGGTGATCATCTTGCGATAGGGAATATCCGAACTCCCCAGCAGCACCCGCTTGTGTTCGCTCAGCTCAATGTCCGGCACCTTGCGGTCGGCCAGTTGCACCAGGTTACGCGAGCCAAGATGCAGCACAGCCAGATAAGTGCGGCTCTGCTCTTTTTCATACTGTTTGACTTCATTGGGCTTGATCAGCGGATCATCCCCGTGCCAGAGGCTCAGATCCCGCTGGGCACTGACCAGCGCGGTGTCGTACAGGTCGCTGCTCTGCTCCACCTTGGGAATTTGCAGCTGCTTGCTTATCTCGGGCACCCGGCCAAAGAACAGCCGCTCACCGTCGGCCGAAAAGCTCAGCTTGGCATGACGATTAATGAGCCAACCCTTGCTGTCGCCCTTGCTCGGCAGAATCTGGCTCAGTTTACCCGACTCTCTGTCGTAGAGAGACAAGGCATAGGGGCGCTCATTCGCATCCAGCGCCGCATCACCTCGGGTATAGGCAAGATAGCGGCCATCACGGCTCAGAGCCAGGGCGCCAAACTGCTTATCGGCTTGACTGCTGACCGATTTGAGTTCAAAGCTGCGGGTATCGAGCACAGAGATGCTGTGGCTATTACTGGCACTGTCGTTTTGCGCCAGTGCCAGCACGCTGCCGTTATAAGCCAGTTGCCAGGCGGTCACATGCTCGAAACGCTGTGACTTACCGCTTGCCAGCGACAACAGCTCGAAACTGCTACCGGCATCCAGTTTCGGCGTTTTGGCTACTGGAGCCTCAGAGGCGGATGCTTGAGTGGCTGCTTGGGCTGAGGCCTCTTTGGCATCAATGCCGTTTGCCTCTGAGCTCTCTTTACTTTTTTCATCGGCTTCATACCAGATAGCCAGTAAAGTACCATCTTCGCTGAAGGCATAAGACTTGACCCGCTCAAAGCGGCGCTGCTCACCTGTGGTGTTATCCTGCAGCAACAAACCATTTTTCAGCTTCTTGCGCGCCTTGGGAGCAAGCTTTTCCGATTCGAGCAGCGAAGGCGCCAGAGTAAAGGCGGTGTAACGGCCATCGGCTGACAGCTGCGGCTTGGAGCCGCCGGCAACATCATAAGCCTTGGTATTGACCAGTGACTTGACCACACCCCGGCTGTCGCCGCGATCCGGCGCGACACTGTAGGCCAGCACCTTGCCTTGTGGGTCGAGAACCTGATCGGTAATCGACTCAAACTGCATTATATCCTTGAGGGTCAGTGAGGGGCTGCTCTGGGCACTGACAGCGGTCGCGAAACCGGCTGACAGCAACAGCAGCGAGGCTAAGGGCGTTAACTTCAAGATCGTCCTCTTTTTCATTGTTGTTAGACTAAAGTAGACTTTATTATTTTATTGGCGTTCCATCATGGTCAGGCACCCGCTTTTTAGCAAGCTAACCCACACAAAAAAGCGTGATATTGCTCACTATTCCCTGTGAAAACGCGTTGAAAGTGTATAGAATAGCGGCGTTCTAAAGTACAAGATCCTCAGTCGAAAACCGTGTCGATGACATGGTCTGATAAATAGCAGTAACGACCAACCGTGGAAGGACCTCTCCATGTCAAAAAGAACTATTACCGTGATCCCTGGTGATGGGATCGGCCCCAGTATTATCGACTCAGCCCTTAAAATTCTCGATAAGGCGGGGTGCGACTTTGAATATGAATTTGCCGATGCCGGTCTGACTGCTCTGGAAAAACACGGTGAGCTCCTGCCTCAGCGCACGCTGGATCTCATCGAGAAGAACCGTATCACTCTCAAAGGCCCACTGACAACCCCTGTTGGCGAAGGCTTCACCTCTATCAACGTGACCCTGCGTAAGAAGTTCAGCCTGTACGCCAACGTGCGGCCTGTGCTTTCCTTCAAGGGCACCCAAGCCAGATATGAGAACATAGACATCATTACAGTGCGTGAAAACACTGAAGGTATGTACTCAGGCCTGGGACAAAAGCTGTCTGAAGACGGTGCCATTGCCGAAGCCACCAGTATCATTACCCGTCAGGGTGCCGAGCAGATTGCTACCTTCGCCTATGAACTGGCTCGCAAGGAAGGTCGCAAGAAGGTGACCATAGTCCACAAGGCCAACATCATGAAGTCAACTTCAGGCCTGTTCCTGAAAGTGGCCCGTGAAGTCAGCCAGCGTTATCCGGATATCACTACCGAAGAGATGATTGTTGACGCCACCTGTATGAAGCTGGTGATGAACCCGGAAAACTTCGACGTGATAGTCACCACCAACCTGTTCGGTGACATTCTGTCTGATCTCTGCGCCGGTCTGGTGGGTGGTCTGGGCATGGCCCCGGGCGCCAACATCGGCCGCAACGCCGCTATCTTTGAAGCGGTTCACGGCAGTGCCCCGGATATTGCCGGCAAAAACCTGGCGAACCCAACTTCAGTGATCCTGGCATCTATCCAAATGCTGGAATACTTGGGTATGTCAGATAAAGCCGCCGCCATTCGCGCTGCAGTTTCTGCGGTTATCGAAGAAGGCGACCGCACTACCCGCGATCTCGGTGGTACCCATGGCACCACAGATTTCACCCAAGCGGTGCTGGATAGACTCTGATCTAATATCAACTCAGTAAGTTGCTAAAAAGGATGACCCAAGGTCATCCTTTTTTATACCTGTGTTGGCAGGCAATGGGAAACATCCGCCGCCGGAGGCCCAATTAGCGACTTTTAGCTGGAAGCTATGTTAGCCGCTGTGCCAGCGGGTTAAAGTCGTGGAGCAAATGCATCCATGCACAACGGCCAGTTCGCCATCCCTGGCTCTCGCTCGTAAGCTCGTCGCTAGACGACACTCGCCGCCCCACACCCGACCAAGAGGGGATCAACAGCAACCCCCTCTTGGATCTCCCTTGCCGCCCCACACGGTGTCGAAAGCCCCTCGGCCTAATGGCGCAAATAACTACCGCTTCAGACGCTCAGAGTCACATCCATGTGACTCTTATCCAGCTCAACATCCTGTTTCGCGCTCGTTAGCTCGTCGCTAAGCGACACTCGCCCCTGATTCGACTGGCGCTGCTTCGGCATCCATGCCTCGCTACGCGATTGTCATCAACGCCCTGCGGCCGCTTCGAGCGGGAGTTGGTGTAATTCTGTAAAAAATGGAGTAGCTTGAAACATCTGAAATGTCTGCAGACATACACCTCATTTCCAGGCACAGGCGGAACTGTGACCGTCGAAAACAGGGACGTTTTCGTCGAGCGCCCATGGATGGGTTTATAACGAGTCACAGGATCGCCTGTGCGAAAGGCGCACCGCAGGTGATTAGCTACACCGTGGCCGGAAGCTCGACTTAGGAACTTTTAGCTGGAAGCTATGATAGCCGCTGTGCCAGCGGCTTAAAGTCGTGTCGCTTTGGGTTTCAAACCCAGTCAATTCTGTTGTAAAAACAACCCAAATCAGGGTTTTGTTGCCTTTGTCAAAACTTGACCTTTGGCTAATTGTTT
>NZ_NGVS01000032.1 GCF_002777975.1 Shewanella carassii | reverse complement strand
CCCATCAGAGCCAAGATGGCCGATACGCCTGAGCAGTCAGAACATACCAGCATTCGGCTACGTATTCAGGCAGCCTTGAAATGCGAACAACCCGCCAAGCTACTGCCCTTTATCGGCAATGAATGCGATAACCTGCGCAGTGGTATTGCGTTTGGGCTCAAAGATTATCTTGAATTGGTGGATGATACCGGGCGCTGTATTCGCGATGATAAGCGAGGTTCGATAAGTGAAAAGAGTACCAAGCTACTGACGCGGTTGAATATTCCTCATGATAATTGGCTCAAGCTTACCACTGAATTTGGAAGACTATTTCGTGGGCCAGTAGGCACCTTGCAAGAGCTCAGTTGTTACTGCGAACACTTGGAGAAGCGACGACGGCATTTTGCAACCAGCTGTCAGTACTTTCAAACGGCTTGAACCCCACGCTATTTATCTCAACCGCAGTCATTGAAACCCCCTGAACCATGGGTGGGGCTAGCACGGCTCAAATCTCGCATTTTTGCGTGAAATAGGTTCGATTTCATCAAGCCTCTGCATCTCACGGATATCTTTCGACCTTAGTGNATCTCAACCGCAGTCATTGAAACCCCCTGAACCATGGGTGGGGCTAGCACGGCTCAAATCTCGCATTTTTGCGTGAAATAGGTTCGATTTCATCAAGCCTCTGCATCTCACGGATATCTTTCGACCTTAGTGTGCTCAAATCCCCTAACGGTGCTTGAACATAGACAGAAAGAAGATTAGGTTATTGTTTTATAATGGGTGGCTTGATTTTTTTTGACAGAAAGAAGATTAGGTTATTGTTTTATAATGGGTGGCTTGATTTTTTGCTAGAATGCGGCGTTATATGCACAAAAGGATTTCGAAAATGCGCTTACTTTTTTTACTTCTCCTCATTCCTTCTTTTGCTAATGCCGAGATAGACAAAGTATTACAGTCTCAACTCTTAGAAATGGCAAAATTGGACCAATCAGTACGCAAACAATTAGGCGAAGCTGGCTGGGACAAAGCTCCAAAAAATCTCCATACCAAATTATCAACTGTCGACCATGAGAATACAAAAAAGCTCAAAGCAATATTGAGCGAACGAAAATGGTTTACTGATGTTGAGGTAGGAAAAGAAGGTATAGGGGCTGCTTTTCTTATAATTCAGCATTCACCAGACACTGAGTTCCAAGAAAGGATGCTCCCTATTTTAAAGGAATCTTACTTAAGCAACGAAGGCGTATCAGGACAGGAAGTAGCGTTATTAACTGATCGTGTACTTATCCGTATGGGCAAAAAGCAAATATATGGCACACAAGCAGATGTTAAAAATGGTGAAATAGCTTTTATGCCCATTTCAGACATTGATACAGTGGATGAAAGAAGGGCTGAAATGAACATGCCACCTTTAGAATTTTATAAGAAACTTATGGAAGAAATGTATGGCATCAAAGATCACCCAGAAATAGAACTGAATTAAAGTGCATATAACAAACGGTTTATGCTGGGACGCAAAAAAGCTTGGCTTGCGTCACTTCGTTCCTAAATTATAGCCAAGCATTTTCCGCCCCATAACCGGGTGTTATTCACCGCATTCGGGCTCCCAGCCCATCCCCGCTGCAGGCAATGAAACATCCGTCACCGGAAGCCCAATCAATGTTATTTGGCTATTTTGAGCTGAAAGTTATGTCGGCCGTCGTCCCCGCGACAAAACCTCCTGGGGAAGACGGCCGATGGTTTTAAGATTAGACTTTGAACTCGCCAACCGAAGCCTGCAACTCTTCGGCGAGTTGTGCTACCTGATGGCTGGATTGGGCGGTCTGATCGGCGCCTGAGGCGGTTTCTTCCGAAATCAGTGCAATATGTTCCAGTTTTTCTGAAACCTGCTGGCTGACCAGGTTCTGTTCCTGAGCGGCGTTGGCGATTTGGGTTCCGGCATCGAAAGCCTGATGTACAGATTCGCTGATGGCTTCCAGAGCTTGATTGGCTTGCTCTGTCTTGGCGACGCAGGAGTTGGCTTGGGCGCGGCCCTGTTCCATGACAGCGACCGCCTCTTGGGTGCCGGTTTGCAGCACCTGGATCATCTGCTGGATCTCCTGGGTCGACTCCTGGGTGCGGGAGGCGAGGTTGCGTACCTCATCGGCCACAACGGCAAAGCCGCGTCCCTGTTCACCGGCCCTGGCGGCCTCGATGGCGGCGTTGAGTGCCAGTAGATTGGTCTGTTCGGCAACACCCCGAATAACATCCAGAATCGAGCCTATGGCATCGCTGTCGGAATGCACCTTGTTGATCACTTGCCCCGCCTTGGCGACTTCGTCGGCCAGCGCTTCTATGGTGCGGCGGTTTTCCTCGGCAATGATCCGCATATTCTGAGCTTCTTCATCGGCCTGTTTAATCTGGCTCAGGGCGTGATCGGCGCTGTGGGATACCTGCTGGGCACTTGAGCTCAGTTCTGTGGTGGCTGTGGCTACCTGATCGACCTGGCTCTTCTGCTCCTGGATCCCGATAGTGGTTTGTGAGGTGACCGCCGAGGTTTGTTCGGCGGCGGCTGCCAACTGGTTGGATCTATCCAAAATGCCACGGATCAGACCTCTGAGACTGTCGATAAGGCGGTTGCAGTTGCGGGAAAGTTCGGCAAACTCATCCTGTCCAGAGTCATCCAGCTTATGGGTCAAGTCACCGGAAGCGAGGATATTCAATGCCTGATTGATACGGTTGAGTGACGCGGTCAGTGGTTTCACCACGGCAATACTCACGGCTATGGCCACCATTATTGCTACCAGCACCACCAATAGGGTTTGCATACTGGCCGAGTCGATACTGGCCAGGGTTTTGGCGTTGATCTCGTTGGTCAGGGTTTCGATTGCCCCGGAAAGAGCCGCCATTGCCTGATTAACATTTTTCTTGTCGGTTTCCACTTGCTCCAGTGCTGCCTGAGTGCTGGCCTTGAGCTCGAGTTGGGCCGCTTTTTGGGCCTGAATCGAGTTTTTGCCCTTGAGATGTTGGCTGAGTTTGCCAAGCTCGCTGGTCATTTCATTGAGTATGTCTGCATCGATGACACCGGCGCCGTGACGACTGATGTACTCCAGCTTGGCCTCGGCTTCGTTGCTGATATAGCTAAGTTCTTTGACTATGATTTCGTACTTGCTGCGGTCCTCGGTGGCGACCAGATCGTAGACAGTACTGATCACATTGGTGACATTGCTGTCCAGAGCGGCGGCGGAAGCGGCAATTTCCCGCTCAGTAGTGTCTTGGCTCTGTTCCAGATCCATTAGATCCAGCAACAGACTGGCGGCATCATCCGCCGTGCTTTCCAGTTGATCCCGCTGCTTATTGAGGCTTTCCTGCTGCTCTAGGGCGCTGAGGTGGTCGGCCATCATGCGTTCACTAGTGTTGATGAAGGCCTGATAATTGCGTTCTACCTGGGGCAGGATCTCTTTGAGTCCGGGCTCTTGCTGTACCAGCTTTGACAGACTGGCAAGTTGCGCCTTGAAGCTTTGCTTTTGACTGGTAAATTGCTGTTGGAGCGGCGGGAGTTTATTGGCCTTGGGGACGTGGTAACCCACCAGAACCAATCTTTGCTGCTCGCTGAGGGTTTCACCCAGCTCGCCGGTTGATTTGAGTGCCGGGATACTCAGTTGCTGTAGAACTTCGGTGGTGTTTTTCAGCTCATTGTTGGTGAACCAGGAAACAGCACCAAGTAGGATCAATAGCAGGGTGACTACGGCAAACCCTGCTATGACTCGGGTCGCTACATTCAACTTCATAGGCTACTCCGGAAAAGGTTATGGTTTTTCTCTTGGGAAAAATCTTTTAGTTTTCATGGGCACGTTACCAGATGGTTATCGGCCGACGTCCACTAAGTTTAACCTTTTTTTAACCTAGGTTGGGTAATTTTTTGATCTGATTCCAGGTGCCAGAGTGTCAGGTATTCTCCCCAGCAACAGCCGGTATCCAGCGCCTGCAGTCTTTCGCCTTCGACCTTGCCCATCAGCGCGGCCCAATGCCCAAAGACTTTGGTGTAGTCAGCGGTGTTGGATGGGAATAAAAACCAGGGTTTGAGATTGGGGTCTTCACATTTGGCCGGCGGCACCTTGCAGCTGAAATCCAGCGTGCCGTCGAGATAGAGGTAACGCATCCGGGTCAGGGCGTTGATACAGTATCTGAGTCTGGGCAGGCCGCTGAGCGCACCGGACCAGTCTTCCGGCTCTTCTGTGTACATCCGGGCGATGAGACTGTCGAGATAGTCGACTCTTTGCAGCGCCTGGCTAACGGCGCCTGCTTCCTGGCGTAAGGTTTGGATGTCCCACTGGGGCGGTACGCCCGCATGGGTCATGATGAGTTTATGCTCGGGTAGTTCGCGCATCAGGGGCTGGGTTCTGATCCAGTCGATGAGACTGTCGATATCAGCCGCTTCCAGTAGCGGTTGCAGCTTGTCACTGGGTTTGACCCGTTTGAGCCCGGCCTTGACCGCCAGCAGGTGCAGATCATGGTTACCCAGTACCGACTTGGCCGAATCGCCGAGATCGCGGAAGAATCTCAAGGTCGAGAGAGAATCCGGACCGCGGGCGATCAGATCGCCGACCGCCCAAAGCTCATCCTGGGAAGGGTTGAAATCGACTTTATCCAGTAAGTGTTGCAACTCGTTGAAACAGCCTTGAATATCGCCGACAAAATAGTGAGCCACTGTTATCTGTCCATTAGTGAACCTGGCCGGGTACGGCCAGGCGGAAAGCAGGGATCTGGGCGTAGAAACTCTCGCCCGCATCGGTTTCCATCAGGTAACGGCCTTCCATAAAGCCCAGCGGCGTTTCCAGCACTGTGCCGCTGCTGTATTGGTAGGCGGTATTGGGCTTGATCCTCGGGGTTTCGCCGACGACTCCGGCGCCCTGAACCTCGCTCTGTTGGCCATTGCCATCTGTGATCACCCAGTGGCGACTCTTGAGAGTCACCGCCTCATCACCCAGATTGATAATGGTGATGGTGTAGCTGAAAAGATACTTGTCTTCATCCGGTGCAGACTGGTGTTCTATGTAGTGGGTCTGCACCTCGACTCTGATACGGCTCTTCTGGGGATTCATCTTAAGTTCCTGGCCAAAATCTCTGATGGAAAGGAAGGACGCCGCCCGGCGTCCGGATGTTACGCCTGACGGTCGCTCAGCAAATTGGCGATGGCAACATACTGCTCGACACTGATCTGCTCGGGTCTGAGGCCGGGATCGATTCCCAGGGTCTCATAATCGGCATCATCAAGCAGCCCCTTGAGGTTATTTCTCAGGGTCTTGCGGCGCATGTTGAAGGCGGTGCTGGTTACCTTGCCGAGCATGGCAACGTCCTTGGCCGGCCAGGGTTTGGTTTCATAGGGCACCAGGCGCACTACGGCAGAGTCGACCTTAGGTGGTGGCGTGAAGCTGCCTGGGGGCACTTCCAGTACCGGCACTACCTGGCAATAGTATTGAGCCATGACGGTGAGGCGGCCATAGGCCTTGCTGCCCGGGCTGGCCGAAAGCCGCAACACCACCTCTTTTTGCAGCATGAAGTGCATGTTGGTGATCTGCTCGGCATATTCGAACAGATGGAACATCAGCGGTGTGGAGATATTGTATGGCAGGTTACCAAAGACCTTGAGCTTCTTGCCCTCGACCATCAGCTTGTTGAAGTCAAACTGCAGCGCATCACCCTGGTGAATTTCCAGCTTGTCTTTCAGCACAGGATGCTGCTTCAGGCGTTCTACCAGATCTCTATCCAGCTCGACCACGGTCAGCTTGTCGATGGCACTGGCCACAGGTTCGGTCAGGGCCGCCAGACCCGGGCCGATTTCGACCATCACATGCTCATTATCCGGGGCGATAGCCGCCACAATACGGTTGATCACATTGTCATCGGTCAGGAAGTTTTGTCCGAAACGTTTTCTGGCGGTATGGCCTAAGTGTACTTTATTGCTCATTGATACTCAGTTGGATCAGTTTTTACCGGCCAGTTCTATGGCCTTGTTGAGTGCACAGACGAAGCTGCCGATATCGGCCTTGCCCGTGCCTGCGAGTTCCAGTGCCGTGCCGTGATCCACCGAAGTGCGGATATAGGGCAGGCCCAGCGTAATGTTGACCGACTTGCCAAAGCCCTGAGACTTGAGCACAGGCAGGCCTTGGTCGTGGTACATGGCCAGTACCACATCGGCGTCTTGCAGATACTTGGGTTGGAACAGGGTATCGGCAGGCAAAGGGCCTATGATCCGCATCTGTTCCTGCTCTCTGAGTTCGTTCAGCGCCGGGATGATCACATCCAGCTCTTCCCGACCCAAATGGCCATCTTCACCGGCATGGGGGTTAAGGCCACAGACATAAATCTTGGGGTTGTCCAGGGCAAACTTATTCACCAGATCCTGGTGCAGTATCTTGATGATCTGATGCAGGCGTTCACGGGTGATCGCCTTGGAGACGTAAGCCAATGGGATGTGGGTGGTCACCAGGGCTACCTGTAGACCGGGGCAGGCGAGCATCATCACCACATCCTGACAACCGGCCTGATGGGCAAAAAATTCGGTATGGCCGGAGAAAGGGATCCCGGCCTGGTTGATAATGCCCTTGTGAACCGGACCTGTCACCACGGCGTCAAACTCGCCGTTCATGTTCTTTTCACCCGCATAACGCAGGGTGTCGACCACATAGGCGCTGTTTTGTTCATTGAGCACGCCGCAGCGAGGTTCACAGGCCATAGTGAAGGGCACTATGGTCAAACTACCGGCCTGCTGAGGCTTGGCCGCTTGGCTTGGCTGATAAGGCTTGAGCTGGAGACTGAGCCCCAGCATCTTGGCACGCGCCTGCAACAAGGCAGGATCTGCGCACACGACCAGCTCGGCCGGCCAGTCGCGCTGCGCCAGCTGTACTACCAGATCCGGACCTATGCCGGCTGGCTCTCCGGGAGTAATGGCAATACGTTTAATGTTCAAGCTGCTTAACCTCTATCCGTTTCAGGGGCGAAGAGTTCAATGTATGCATCGGCCCGCATTTCGTCCAGCCAGTTTTGTAACTCTTCGTTGAATTTGCGGCGGAAGATCAATTGATGCGCACGGTTGGTGTTGAACTGTTCTGTGGCATCTGTCTTGCGTCTCTCTTCCAGCTGAGTGATGTGCCAGCCGTGGGTTGAACGGAACGGCTCACTGATTTCACCCTGCTTCAGGTTGTTGAGTGTCTGGGCGAACTCGGGCACATAGATGCTTGGATCCGCCCAACCCAGCTCACCGCCTTTGGTGGCGCTACCGGGATCTTCCGAATACTGGCGCGCCAGATCTTCAAACTTGGCTTCGCCGCTGCGGATCTGTTTGAGGAACTGCTGCAGCATCGCCTTGGCTCTGTCTTCAGACAGGATCGGTGACGGCTTGAGCAGGATATGGCGGGCTCTGACTTCCTCAACTTCTTTGGTCTGCAGGCCGCGGGCGTCCATGATCTTGATGATATGGAAACCGGCACCACTCTTGATAGGGCCTATGATGTCGCCTTTCTTGGCATCTGTGATCACTTCGGCAAACAGGGTAGGCATCTCATTGATGTTCATGTAATCCCAGATACCGCCTTCCAGCGCCTTGGGACCGGCGGAAGAAGCGATGGCGGTTTCACGGAAGTCGGCACCGGATTTCAGGCGCTCCAGCACGGCATTGGCACGCTTGCTGGCTCCTTCCAGTTGCTCTGAAGTGGGGTTGGAAGGCACTTCAATCAGAATGTGGCCAACCTGGTATTCCACGTCTTTCAGGCCCTGTTCCTTGATCAGCTTCACCAGGTTATTGATCTCCTGGGGTGAAACCTGAATTCGGCGCTGTACTTGAATACGCTGGATCTCGCCTATGGTTACTTCTTCACGCAGTTGCTCGCGGTATTGGCTGAAGCTGCTGCCATCGGCTTCAATTTCGGCGCGCATCTGAGCGACAGTCATGTTCTGTTGCTTGGCAATGTTTTCTATGGTTTGGTCCAGCTGCAGATCCCCGATATGCAGACCGATACGGTCGGCCATCTGCAGTTGCAGGCGGGTCAGGATCAAACGCTCAATAACCTGGGTGCGAAGCGCCTGATCCGAAGGCAGACTCTGGCCGGCGGCCTTGGCGTTGGCCTTAACAGTGTCGACCATGTTCTGGACTTCGCTTTCCAGCACTATACCGTCGTTGATCTGTACTGCAACGCGATCCAGCAGCTGTGGTGCTGCCAGGGCAGCCTGGCTCATGACTAGAGCAAAAAATCCAAAAATCAGTTTCTTACAGGGTTTCATCCACAAAATCCTTGCCACATTTTCGTTTCGTTGGCCGCCGATGGCAGCGGCCTGGGTTGTCCAGATTGGACTCTCTGTCCCGTCCGAGGTTCAGCAATCTACCACAAATCTTGATTAATTCCTCAGATAAAGTGGTTTGCGGTAGTTGAACAGACCTTCATCCAGCATGTCGCTGACCCCCAGTGGGCCTGAGCCGCCGAGGCCTTTGATCACAAAGTTGAGGTAGACGCCGGTTTCGAACATCTCACGCTCGTTGAGCATTGCATTCTTGAGGTCGTCCTCGTAGTTGGTCTTAATACGGTAGTGGTAGCTCAGACGCACTGCCCAGCAGCATGACTCGTACTGGAAGCCGGTATAGGTTTCCACCGAACGTTCCTCTTTGAGGTCGTAATACCAGTTGCCGACAAAATAGAGGCTGTCGGTAATTGGCCAGGTGGTACGGACACCGGCCTGGGAGATATCCACTCTGTCATTAGTGTTGCTGTTGAGCAGATCCGGCACGTAACGATAGCTGAATTGCAACAGCTTGTTGGGGCCGGGGCGGTAGTCCAGGGTTGCTTCACTCTTCTTGTTGGAGCTGTAACGGGTGTCGTATTGAATAGCACCGCTGACAAACCAGTCTTTGTAGATTCTGGCATCCAGCTCGGCGGCCAGTACCGAAGTGGACGGCTGCTCTGTGAGTTCATCCTCATAGAGGCTGACCTTACTGTCTTTGAAGTAGATGATCTGGCCCAGGCTGAACTTCAGCTGTTCCAGGTTACGCTCATCAAACAGGCGGGTGGTCAGACCCAGGGTCAACTGGTTGGCATCGGCGATACGGTCCAGACCCGAGAAGCGGCGGTCGCGGAACAGGCCGAAATAGTCCTGCTGCAGTTCACCCGTGTCATAGAGACCGATTTTGGACTGATCTTCATAGCCGACATACAGGTATTGGAACTGCGGCTCCAGCGTCTGGCGGTAGTTCTGGTCGAAGTATTCGGTATAACGCTCGAAGTTTATCTGACCGTGAACCCTCACCTGAGGCAAGGTACGGCTGACACTGTCATCCAACTCGGGCTGCTGAATATTGTGCTGCCAGTAGTTGGTTTGCATCAACTTGACTTCACTGGTCAGTGAGCCTGCCGGGCCATGGATTGGCAGACTGATGCTGGGCTCCATATGTACCCGGGTTGCCGTGGTGTAACTGTCTTCTCTGTGGCGGAAGTTGGTTATCTCGGAGGCGAAGTTGAAATCCAGGCCTTGCCACACCCCGGGGGTGCGGTAGTTGAAGTTCAACTGCGGCATCACCTGGTAGGGTCGCTCTTCATTGCCCAGTACCTTGATGTCCTGCACCCTGGCATTGAAGTCCCAGTTGTCGGTGAAATAGGCGATTTCACCAACCCGGGACAACTGGTTGTCGGTGGCACGATTGACATCTGAGTTGAGATCGTTGAAGTAGTTGTTGTCCGAGACATCGGTATAGTTGGCCAGCACCCGCCAGTTCTCATCCAGGGCGTCGCTGTGTTCCCAGTGATACATATAGCGGTTGGGGCTGCCATCGAGCATGTTATCGCTGCCCAGGTACTCCAGGTTGAACTGGCCGGTAGGCGTTTGCCTGTTACCGTTATCGCCCAGCAGATAGCGGAATTCTGTCTTGGTAAACAAGCCCCGCGACGACATATAGTGCGGGGTAAAGGTCAGATCGTACTCTGGCGCTATGTTCCAGTAAAAAGGCGCGGCAAATTCCACCCCGTTGGTGGTGCTGGAACTGAAGCTGGGGAACAGGAAACCTGTCTTGCGTTTTTCCGAAACCGGCACTGTCATATAGGGAATATAGAATACCGGCACGCCACCTATTCTGAGTTTGGCATCCCAGATCTCCCCCCACTCTTCCTTGCTGTCGATTTTGATCTTCTCGGCTTCCAGCAGCCAGGAGACATTATCCGGTGGGCAAGTGGTGAAGTTGGTGTTGTTCAATACCAGGTTGTTATTCTGGGTAATTTCCAGTTTCTGGGCATCCCCGTGAACCTGCTGACCATGGAGCCAGTACTGCGCCCCTTCAAGGGTGGCGTTATTGGAACGCATCTGCGCCATCAGCGAGTCGGCGGTCACGGTAAACAGCGGGTCTTGAAACACCAGGTTGCCCTGAGCGGTTAACTGCTGCTCCTGCTGGTTGACCGTGGCTCTTTCGGCGGAAATTTTGCGCCCGGCCTGAGAAAAGGTCACATTGCCTTCGAAGGTCGCCTCACGCCCCAATTGCGCCGAAGAGGCGTCAGAATGGATCTGTATTTTTTGATCGGCCAAAGGGCCGCTGCTTTCCCCATCCTGATGATAGGGAACCGGAGGCAAGATAACACATTGAGCGTTGTTGCCGCCCTCCTGAGGAAGGGGTTCAGCCAGCGTCAGGGGAGGTAAAAGGCTCAATGCCAGAAAATATCGGATCTGCATCTTAGGTCAATTATTTAGATTTCTTTGTCTGGACAAGTATTCGGAGGGAAAAGTTGCATCCTGCCTCGGGCAACGCAGCCAAAAAACTCTGTATTTATTGGCTGTTTCCTGTTTTTTACCTCGGTATAATAAAGCAATTTTTCGTCAAGAGCCATGAGATGACCTTGTCTGATCCCAGATTTCTTTCCATGTCGTGCTGGTTGCAGCAACTTTTCGGTAAGCCTTTGCAAGCCAAGCTGATTTCCGGCGATGCCAGCTTTAGGCGTTATTTTCGTCTCAATGTCGATGGTTGTGATTACATAGTCACGGACTCACCTCCCAACTTATTGGATAACAAGCCCTTTATTGCCTTGGCGCGAGCGTATCACCAAGCGGGCATTCGGGTGCCCAAGGTGCTTGAGTTCAACGAGGAAGAGGGCTTTATTCTGCAGCAGGACCTTGGCGATAATTTGTTGTTGCCCGAGTTGACCGAAACCAATGTGAGTGACTGGTATCTCAAGGCGCTGGCGATTTTGCCGGATATCGCGGCGGTGCGGGAAAGTGAACTTGGCCCATTGCCCGACTATGATGCGGCCTTTGTCGAACGCGAGCTGGCGATTTTCAGCGAGTGGCTGCTGGATAAACACTTGCAAGTCTCCCTGACAGCCGCTGAGCATACTATGTTGACCGAAAGCTTTGCTATTTTGACTGCCAGCGCGCTTGCGCAACCCCAGGTCGGCATGCACAGGGACTTTCACAGCCGTAATCTGATGCTTAAAGAGGGTAAGCTTTGGGTAATAGATTTTCAGGATGCCGTGTTGGGGCCTGTGACCTATGATGCAGTCTCGCTGCTGAGAGATTGCTATATACGTTGGCCGGATGCGATAGTCGAGCCGCTGCTCAAAGCCTTCTTTGAACAGTGTCGCGAGCCGGGGTTGGTTGGCAAAGATGTTGATTTTGCCACCTTCAGTCGCTGGTTCGATCTCATGGGAGTGCAGCGACACCTGAAGGCGGCGGGTATCTTTGCCCGCTTGCACCACAGAGATGGCAAGTCAGGTTATCTCAAGGATATACCGCTTACACTCGGATATGTGGCTGATATCTGCGAGCGTTATCCTCAGTTGCAGGCGCTTTCCTCCTGGGTCAGGCAGAGGTTATTGCCGCTGACTCAACAACAGTCACCACAAGCAGAGCCACAGGAGCACAAATGAAGGCGATGATTCTGGCAGCCGGCAGAGGGGAGCGTCTGCGTCCCTTGACCGACAAGCTGCCTAAACCTCTGGTGACAGTGGCCGGTAAGCCCTTGATTGAGTATCACATTGAACGTTTGGCCGCCATGGGCGTGACAGAATTGGTGATCAACTGCGCCTGGCAGGCAGACAAACTGATTGAACGCCTGGGAGACGGCAGCCGTTTTGGCGTGACGATTCATTACAGCCGTGAGATTGAGGCGCTGGAAACCGGCGGCGGGATCAAAAAGGCCCTGCCGCTGCTGGGTAATGCACCTTTTTTGGTGATTAACGGCGATGTGTTTATCGACGCCATGCCTGAGCTGCCCAATTTGGCTGCAGATACGCTGGCGCACCTGTTTCTGGTGGATAACCCGGCGCAGCATCCCGAGGGAGACTTCGCCTTGCTGCCGCAAACATTCGGCGATTCGCGGGTCAGTGACAGGGGCGCGCCCAGGTACACTTTCTCCGGGGTGGGAATATATCGCCCCGAATTATTCGATGGGGTAGCAGAGACACATTTTGCCTTGGCGCCGCTGCTGCGGCAAAAGATGGCGCAGGGGCTTATCAGTGGCAGTCATTTCACGGGTTACTGGTGTGATGTCGGCACACTGGACAGGTTGCAACAGCTGGAGCTTAGGCAGGCTAAAGGGGCTGTTTAACCACGAGCGCGCAAGCGGACGCAAGACAAGACAGTTCAAGATTAAGTATTGGCCCGGCCAAGCACGGGCGCACTATGGGATAACAGATGCGTATTTGGGGTAAATTTTTCGGCGGTGTCATTGGCTTTATGTTCGGGCGTTTCTTCGGCGCCTTGCTGGGGATCTGGCTTGGGCATCTATATGACAAGCGGATGGCGGCCTCTCAGGGCCTACCGGGGGGCAGTCGGCAGGCACAGTTCTTCAACACCACTTTTGCCGTTATGGGGCATATCGCCAAGGCCTCGGGGCGGGTGACCGAAAATGATATCCGCATGGCCACCAGTCTGATGGATATGCTGCGCCTCAGCGGCACAGCGCGAAAAGACGCCCAGCAGGCGTTTCGCGAGGGCAAGGAGCCGGACTTTGAACTGGAAGCCAGCCTGCGCCGCTTTCGACGTATCACCTTTGGCCGCCGGGAAGTGCAGCAGATGTTTCTGGAAATTCAAATCCAGACTGCCCTGTCTGACGGTGAACTGCAGGACAAGGAATATGCAATACTGCAGGTGATTGCCAGAGAGCTGGGATTCAGCAGCTTTCAGCTCGATGAACTGCTTAAGCGTTGGCAGGCGGAGCTGCGTTTTCAACAAGCTCCCGGCGATCACAGACCATCGGTTGCCGATGCCTATGAAGTCTTGGGGCTGTCAGAATCCGCCAGCGATCAGGACATCAAACGCGCCTATCGCAAATTGATGAATGAACACCATCCGGATAAGTTGGTAGCCAAGGGCTTACCGGAAGAGATGATGGAGTTGGCCAAGCGTAAGGCTCAGGATATTCAGGCGGCTTACGACAGGGTCAAGAGCAGTAGAGGAATGCGCTGAGCCTCGCCCTTGGGTGTCGGCTCATGCTGTTAAAGAGGGTTCACCCAAGGAGAGCGCCATGAAACTTGCTTATTCAATCCCCTTGCTTTTGGCCCTGAGCGGTCAGGCTCAGGCCGAAGTGTTTGTTGCGCCGTTCGGCGGTTACAGCTTTGGCGGCAATGATCTGGACTATAGGTCCAGCGAAAGCACGGTTAATAACAACAGTAGTGCGGATATTACAGAGGCCGGTCATTTTGGCTTTATGTTGGGGCTGACGACGTCAGAGCCGGGTGACATGTATCTGCTTTACTCCCATCAGGGCACTGAGCTCAGTGGCAGCGGTTTCCCGGGCACTGACAAGCTGATGGACCTCAGCGTCGATTATCTGCATCTGGGGGGCACACTCTATTTCCCCAAAGACAAGCTGCGGCCCTATGTCACCGCCAGCGCCGGTTTGACGCAACTGCGTCCCGAGCTTGGCAGCAACGAAACCCGTTTTTCCATGGGGCTTGGACTGGGGCTGGATTATCAACTGCTAGAGCAGCTATCCCTGTTTGCCGATGTGCGCGGCTATGCGACTCTGATAAACAGCGACAGCAGCCTGTTTTGCGATGCCAATCAGTGCTTATGGCATATCAAGGGCGATACCCTGTGGCAGGGGCAGGTCAATCTGGGGTTAAGATACCGTTTCTGAGTGGGGTAACAAAGAGGTGAGTATGAGCTTAAAAATAGTGGTTCTGGATGGCTTTTGTCTCAATCCTGGCGATCTCGATTGGTCGCCACTCAAGGCGCTTGGGGAGCTTAACGTCTATGACAGAACCCCGGCTGAGCTTGTGCTGCAGCGCGCCCAAGGCGCCGATATTCTGCTCACCAACAAGACAGTGCTTGGGGCGCAGCAACTGGCGGCGCTGCCCGGACTCAAGTACGTAGGCATTCTTGCCACGGGCACCAATGTGGTTGACTTAAAGGCCGCCGGTGACCTAGGCATCACGGTCACCAATGTGCCTGGCTATGGTCCGGATGCGGTGGCGCAGATGGTCTTTGCCCATCTCTTGTATCACACCCAACAAGTGGCGCAGCACCACCAGGCTGTGGCGGCGGGGGCCTGGAGCCAGTGCGCCGACTTCTGTTTTACTCTGTCACCGCTGATGTCACTCTCGGGCAAGGTGATGGGAATTGTCGGTTATGGTGATATAGGCTCGCGAGTGGCGAATATTGCCCGGGCGCTGGGGATGCGGGTGCTGCTGCATACCCGAACTAAGCGCCATGACCTGGCCGAAGGCATCAGCTGGGCGCCACTGGAGCAGCTGTATCGTGAAGCCGATGTGATCTCGCTGCACTGCCCGCTGACCGCGGCGACCGAGAAGATGATCAATCAAGACTCGCTGCAGCTGTTAAAGCCCGGGGTTATTTTGATCAATACCGCCCGTGGTGGGCTGGTGGATGAAAATGCGCTTGCCACAGCACTCAATCAGGGCAAGTTGCGGGCCGGAGTGGATGTGCTCTCCAGTGAGCCTCCAATGCCTGACAACCCCTTACTCAATGCTAAAGGAGTCAGCATAAGTCCGCACAATGCCTGGGCGACAATAGAAGCCAGGCAGAAGCTGTTGGATATTGCCGTGGACAATCTGCGCGCCTTTATTGGTGGAAACTCAGTTAACCAGGTTTAACTCAATAAGGTTTAGTGCGGCACAGTTGCCGATAGGAGCGGGATTCCAACATGGCTTGGGTCAGTCCGAACCGGGCTGCCAGTTGCCAAAGCTCGCTGCGAAGCTGCTCCAGCTTATCGCTATCGTCGGTCATGATCGCCAGTTCGGCAAAATCGCCGAGCCCCGCCAGGCTGTCCAGCGTCATATGCCACTTGCCGATAAAGTAGATGCTGCGGCATTTTTGCAGCCGCTGCACCGGCACATAGCCCATGGCGCTGAGCATGTTGCGGGCCCTGGCGGCATCCGAGATATTGACCGCTTCACAGCAATCTGTCCCCGGGCCCTTGAGGATCCACAGCAGATTGTTGGATGGCTGCATCTCCCGGATGCACAGTGACTTGTCCGCCGCGTCCAGTTGACCATCCGGGGTATCGAAGTAGCAGTCGTCCTCCTGATTATCGGCAAACATACACTCATGCTCCATGGCATTGAGGCGCTCAAGCAGTTGTTGTTTGCTGCAAGATTCATTCAGACGGAACTTGAGCTCCACTTCATACTTACCCTGAAAATGCTGGCCCACGGCGGTCTCTTTTAAAAAATCACTTCCACTTTGGCGGCGGAGCGCAGCGCCTTGTCTATGGCGCTTTGAACATCCAGATCCCTTGCCAGAGCAACCCCCAGACGGCGGCGACCATGGATCTCCGGCTTGCCGAACAGTCGCAGCTGAGTGTCGGCTTCGCTTAGCGCTGCAGCAAGGCCTGTGTAGCGCAGGTTGTCTGAGTCGCCTTCTTTGAGCACCACAGCCGAAGCGCTGGGGCCGTGCTGGCGGATATTGGCGATCGGTAATCCGAGAATGGCACGCACGTGCAGGGCAAACTCGGACAGATCCTGGCTTATCAGGGTCACCATGCCGGTGTCGTGTGGGCGGGGCGAGACTTCAGAGAAGTAGACTTCATCGCCCTTGATAAAGAGTTCAACCCCAAACAAACCATGGCCGCCGAGCGCCTCAACCACTTTGGCGCCTATCTGTTGCGCCTTTTCCAGGGCCACTTGGCTCATGGCCTGTGGCTGCCAGGATTCGCGGTAGTCACCGTCTTCCTGCCTGTGGCCTATAGGTGCACAGAAATGAATGCCGTTGACTGCTCTTATGGTGAGCAGGGTGATTTCGTAGTCGAAAGGCACAAAGCCTTCGACAATCACCCGGCCTTGACCAGCGCGGCCACCTTGCTGGGCATACTCCCAGGCCGCGGCTATCTGGGCTTGCTCGCGGATCACGCTCTGGCCCTTGCCCGATGAGCTCATCACAGGCTTGACCACGCAGGGCAAACCTATTTGGGCCACCGCCTGATTGAATTCTGTCTCAGTGTCACAAAAGACGTAGGGCGAGGTGGGGATCCCCAGCGTCTCTGCTGCCAGACGGCGAATGCCTTCTCTGTCCATGGTCAACTGGGTGGCCCTGGCGGTGGGCACCACCTTCAGGCCTTCGGCCTCCATTTGCGCCAGCGTCGCTGTGGCTATGGCTTCGATTTCCGGAATGACCAGATGGGGTTTTTCCAGCTCGATGACGGCGCGCAGCGCCTCGGGATCGAGCATGTTCACCACATGAAAACGATGACTGACCTGCATGGCAGGGGCATTGGGGTAGCGGTCAACGCCGATGACTTCGACGCCCAGGCGCTGCAGTTCAATCGCAACTTCTTTGCCCAGTTCGCCGCAGCCGAGCAGCATGGCGCGCACGGCGCCTTGGCTAAGGGGAGTGCCTAACATAGTGTGGGTACCTTTGGTTATTGTAGCTGCCTGTGGCAGCGGATTTTTTGCTAGTTTACCCTTTGGCAATCGGCTTGGGCGGAAGGCTTGATAAATTGTGCGCTGGATCACTGCTTGCGCTGCTGTGGCGGATGTTGAAACTTTGTTATTCTTAAGTCCGCTATTATCGTGCGGGAAGCCAGAATGCAGGATGTCAAAGACTTAACCGGGGTGCTCAGGGGCGGTACGCCCTTGGTAATAATTGAAACGTATGAGGAGCCCAGAGTTCTGGAGCTGCTCAAAAGAGTGGCCGGTGTGCTGATGCGGCCCCTGTATGGCTGGAGTGTTACCCAGGGGCTCAAGCGGCTGGACAGGGAAGTCGGGGTGCAGAAATTCAATGCCGAACCGACCGATATTCTGGCGCACATCAAGGCCAGCCAGCAGCAGGGGATCTATGTGCTCTGTGACTTTCACCCTTATGTGGTTGAGGCGCCGCGTAACGTGAGAATGATCAAGGAGATTGCCCTTGAGCACGAAACCTTGCAACACACCCTGGTGATGGTTAGCCACGCCTTTGATGTGCCCCCTGAACTGAGCCGATACTGCGCTCATTTCTCCCTCTCCATGCCAGGGCAGGCCCAGTTGGAAAACCTCATCATAGAGGAAGCTCGCCTGGCTCGAGCCAAAGGGGTCTTGAATCGTCTCGATGAAGCCGTGATCCCACTGCTTGCCGGTAACCTTCGCGGCCTGAGCCATGCCGATGCCCGCCGTCTTGCCCGTAAGGCCATCTGGGATGATGGTGCCTTGTGTCACTCGGATATTCCCGTGGTCAACAAGGCCAAGTTTGCGCTTTTGGATATGGAAGGTGTGCTGCAATTTGAGTACGACACCTGTGACTTTGCCGATGTTGCCGGGCTTTCCAGACTCAAGGAGTGGCTGAACCACAGGCGCCTTGGCAGCGATGCGCAATCATTCGATACGCCCAAGGGCGTGATGCTGCTCGGGGTGCAGGGTAGCGGCAAGAGCCTGGCGGCCAAGGCGGTGGCCGGGATCTGGCAGCGGCCTTTGCTGCGCCTGGATATGGCCGGACTCTACAATAAGTACATAGGCGAGACGGAGCGCAACCTCAAGAAAGCGCTGGAGATGGCGGAATTGATGGCGCCCTGCGTACTCTGGATAGATGAAATTGAAAAAGGGCTGGGCAGCAGTAACAGCGATGAAGGCACCTCGAAGCGGATCCTCGGCACCCTGCTGACCTGGATGGCAGAGCGCAAGTCCGAAGTCTTTATGGTGGCGACCGCCAACGACATCAGCGCGCTGCCCCCCGAGTTGCTGCGTAAGGGACGCCTGGATGAGATATTTTTTGTCGACCTGCCGGACAGCTCCACCCGGGAGGAGATCTTTCGCATCCACTGCCGTAAGCGCAATATCGATCCGGCCGCGCTGGAATTGGCGAGTCTGGCAAGCGCCAGTGAAGGTTTCTCCGGCGCCGAGATAGAGCAGGCGGTTATTTCTGCCCGTTATGCCGCGAGGGCAGCGGGGCAGGAGGCCAATCAGGCCTGGCTGCTCGATGCCCTGAGTCGGACCCGCCCCTTATCTGTGGTGATGGCGGAAAAGCTCAATGTTCTGCGTCAATGGGCCAACGGTCGCACTGTGATGGCTCACGGTTGAGGCGGAAACTGGCTCAGGATCCGCATTACGGTTTCCCGGGTTGCCTGAGCCTTACCTTCGCCGCCATCGCTGAAGCTGAACTGATCGCTGCCGCGCCAGATGAGGCGGTTGCTACTCGCTTCTATGATATCGATTTGTATGGTCTGGAGTTTGGCATCGGCTCCCAGAGGCACACCCACACTGGTGCCCACGCCAATGCCACCGCCAGAGCCCCAGGTGCCGCTGCCAAGGCCGATGGAGAGGCCTGAGTCTTTTGGCTTATCTGTAGTGCGAAAGGCAAAGGAAACCTTGAAGTCCGCCGACTCGGTGACTTCGGTAAATTGTTTGCTTTTTAGCGTGTCGACAATTGCCTGATTGATCCGCTCGGCGCTCAGGGGATCATCACTGCTGGAAATCGGCAGGGGGGTGAACTTTTGTAGCTTGGCGAAGTTGTATTCCGGGTCGTAGTCCTGTTTCGGCTGCTGGGCGCAGGCTGTCAGCAGCAGGGGTACCAGCAGCAAGAGTGTCCTGAATGTCATCGCTTGTCCTCCGTGAAGGGATATACCTTACCCTGTGACTTTGTGCCAAAGCGGCCGTCAGTGCAAGAAGTGGATAAAAAATCGCCTTTTTAAGAATGAGATGATATACCTAAGGTTCAGCCGTCAGAGAGAGCCTGCAATTACGCCCCTATGGAACAACTGGTCTTTTTTGATATCCCCAGCCCCTGTATCGGTGTCTGCCAGACAGATGCCAAGGGCTATTGCAAAGGTTGTTTTCGGAACCGCGAAGAGAGATTCGATTGGCTCAATTTTTCCAACGCCCGTAAGTTGGACGTCATTCGCCTTTGCAAGGCGCGTAAACGGCGCTGGCAGCTGGCGCAGATAAAGGCGCGCAGGGAGCAGCTCAAGGTGGAAGAGCTGCAGTTGAATCACAGCTTGGACTTTGATGCCAAAGGTGACGAAGACGAGCCTCTGGACTTCAGCGATTTCAGTCTCGATTGAGTTCCCGCGTGGGCAGACTGATGCAAAAACGGGTTTCCCCGGGGCGGCTAAATAGCCGGATCTCGCCTTGATGGCGCTCGACTATGCGTTTGATAATCGCCAGCCCCAGTCCAAAGCCTTTATTGCTGTTGCGTGAGGTATCGCTGCGGACAAAGGGCTCGAATATCTTGCGCTGTTCCTCTTCAGGGATCCCTTCGCCATCGTCTTTAACCTCGATGGTGACTCCATCGTTTTCTTCTTTCAGAGTCACCAGAATTTGGCTCTCGGCGAAGCGCTGGGCATTGGTGAGCAGGTTTTGCAGGGCTCTTTCAATCAAGGCCGGCTCACAGGTGAAGGGCAGTTTGGCGACGGAACTGTCCAGGGTTATCGGAATAGGGCTCAGGCTCTGCAATCTGTCTATCACCTGGCGGCAAAGGGCGGTGAGGTTGCAACTCTCCTGTCTCAGTCCGGTTTGGGCCGACTCCAGACTGGCATAGGTGAGCATTTCTTGCAGTAAGGATTCCATCTCTTTGACATCTTCTGTCATGCCGGCAATAAACTCGGCCCTGGCGGCCTCATCATTCCCCTCCCGGCAATAGTTGGGGATCAGTGCCAGGGCGAACTTGAGCCTGGCCAGCGGCGTGCGGATCTCGTGGGAGACGGCATTGGCCAGGTGGCGCTGGTTGTCGATAAGAGCACCGATATGCCGCGCCATCTCATTGAAGGTTTGTGCCAGGGGTTGTACTTGAGAGCGGGGGGACAGCTTGATGCGAGTATCCCACTTGGCTTGTCCAAGGGCTTCCGTTGCTTGTTTGAGCACCTTAAGATCTCGGGAGAGTGGCCAGACCCAAACCAGGGCTACTCCGGCCAGCGACAGATAGAAGAACAGGGTGAACAGGCCGCGCAGTCTGGCCCTGGGATCTGTATCTATCGGGCCTGTCATCAGTACCTGTTGATCCAGGCGGATAAACTGCATCTGCTTGCCAGAGTTGGTCAGGGTGGTGAAGACTTCACCGGGAGCCAACTCACCATCATCGGCCTGAGTGATCTTGTCGGCACTGAATAGACGCAGCGGGTAGTTTGCATTGATATTGGCAGCGGCAATCGCCTGTTGCCGCTGCTCGGGCGTCATGGGTTTAAGCATGGCCGCCATCGCCATCAATGGCGCATCGGCCAATTGTTCTGTCTCATCATCATGTTGTTGCCAGAGGGCATCGAGAGTCCATCCCAGCCCGAGAAAACTCAGGCTGATCAATAGATACAAACTGATAAAGAGGCGTTTCACACGTTAACCTAACAGGGGATCAGCTATTCCAGGCTTCGGGAGCAAACAGATATCCCTGGCCCCAAACCGTCTTGATCCTGAATGGCGTTTCAATATTATCGCCCAGCTTCTTGCGCAGACGAGAGATACGTACGTCTATCTTGCGATCCTTGCCATCGAAGTCGATGTTCAGCAGACATTGGTAGATATACTGGCGGCTCAGCACTTGGCCGGCTTGGGATGCCAGCAGCCACAGGAGTTCAAATTCGTGACTGGTGAGATCCACCTCTTTCTCGCCCAAACGGATCGCCTGGGTGTGAGGATCTATACTCAGCTTGCCAAAGCTCAGGCAGTGGGATTCTGCCATAGGCGGCTTGGTATGACGTCGCAGCAGATTGTTGATCCGTGCAACCAGGAGCGCCGGATCCACCGGTTTTACCACATAGTCATCGGCGCCCAGTTCTAGGCCTTTGATTTGATCTTCATTGGAGCCAAGTGCACTCATCAGCAGAATTGGGCCGGCAAAGTAGTCCGGTAGTTTTTCACACAAGGACAGGCCATCCATGCCCGGTAACATGATGTCCAAAAGAATAATGTCTGGCTTATAGGTGAGCAGTCGGGTCAAGACGGTATCACCGCGGCGCTCAACTTCCACATGCATACCATGGGACTTGAGATAATCCACAATAAGGTTGGCCAGACGAGTGTCGTCTTCCACCAGTAAAACGCGGTGGGTCGATTGCGCTGAGGTCATCAGAATAAACTCCAAGGGTTGCGATATCTACGCCTGACGCTGGTGTCAGACACGGGCGTAGTTCTAAAATAAACGCCGGCTAAGGTTTGCCATGTGTCCTTATCTACCATGACAAAGTGAATGTCCTCACTGGTTGTGAGTCGGAATGTGAAGCCGTGCACATCTTCTGTTTCACTGCACCAACGTTGTAACCCTTCATAATCAGAAAGGATACAAACCGCACCGTTTGTATTAGTCCAACTTAAACTGACATCAAGCGAACAGGTGTCCTCTTCGCTCTTGAGAATGCAGAGCTGAGGGGTAATAGCCAGCTTGATTTCTTGATTATTATTATTTGAGTCGGCCTGCACCTGGGAGGCTGATGTCATTGACAACATCAGCAACGGAAACAACCAACACCAGCCTTTTACTAAGCGCACCTTGATTAAAACCTATAGGCAGCACCAATGAAAAAAGTTCTGACGTCATCTTCATCCAGCAGAGGACTCTTGGCTATTTCATCGGCAAGTTGGGTATAACGTAGTCCTAACACAAGATCCCAGTCTTCGTTGAGGCTGTAGCGACCGGTAAACTCCAGTCCGCGGTTAAAGCCTGAACTCCCCTGGTAAGCCTGACTCCAATAGGCATTCTCGCTTGGTCTGACGCCAAAGTAATAATCGACTATTTCTTTACTCTTCCACTCCAGATTCAGGGCGAACTCCAGTTTCCAGCGTTGCCAATTCAGGTTATACAACCACCTAGCCTTGGCTTCGGTGCCCCGGTGAACATTAAACATATCATGTGTAAGCGAAAGATTCAGTGTACCGTATCGAGTGTAAATAAAAGCCTCGGCTCCACCAAGAAATGTAAAGTGTCTGTCCTCCAATTCGTTAAAAACTTTGGGAGGCTCATTTCTTGGCGTTGACATCACTGACACCGCCCGGCTTTGAGGCGCGACCGATATCTGCGAGCGACTACCAAAAGTGAAGATATTGCTGGGATCCCAGCGATAGAAAAATGCCCGCTCTCTGCTATAAGCCGTCACCAGATTAATGGTGTAGTTTTCCGACTCCGCCAGGGTCAGTCCCAAGCTGCCATTGTCAAAAAACCAGTTCTCACCATAGTAGGCAATGCTGGGGAGCACGTAGAGAGGAATATCGTCCTGCTGGCGCAAGGGATTGCTCTTTTGGCCATAACCCATGGCCAGCCCAAGCTCCCATTCACCAACAGGTATGCACTCCCTCTCCTCGCAATAGGGATGAGCCCAGGCGCTGAAAGACAAGAGGCTGAAAATGAACAAACAGAGTCGTAAAGACATGAAAATACGGTATATCAATAATAAGCATGATTGGTTGAGCGCAGAAGATTAGCATTTGTTCGGCTTAAATTCAGAGACTTCTATCATATGTGTTGCAAATTGATACAGGTGTAATCTTGGCTTGACACTTGTGTCTGTGCTGGGCAGATATGCGGGACTGAGGTAGCATGATGAAAATCAGCTGAAAAAAGGATAAAGCTATGGCCCGTAATCCCTTCGATTGGCAAGATCCCTTGCAGTTTGACAGTCTGTTGCAGCCGGAAGAAAGGATGATCCGCGATACTGTGCATGAATATGCCCAAAGCAAGTTGCAACCCAGGATCCTGCAGGCAAATCGCGAGCAATACTTTGATCCCGAGATCATGACAGAACTCGGTGCTCTGGGGTTACTCGGGGCGACTCTGCCGACTGAATATGGCGGCGCCGGGGTCAACTATGTCAGCTATGGCCTGATTGCCCGGGAGATAGAGCGGGTCGACAGTGGTTACCGCTCGGCCATGAGTGTGCAGTCCTCTTTGGTGATGCATCCGATTTTTGCCTACGGCAGTGAAGAGCAGAAACAGAAATATCTGCCAAGGCTGGCCCGCGGTGAGCTGATTGGCTGTTTCGGCCTGACCGAGCCGGATGTAGGGTCAGATCCCGGCGGCATGAAGACTCGCGCCGAAGCCATCCCGGGAGGGTATCGGCTCCATGGCAACAAAATGTGGATCACCAATTCACCGATTGCCGATCTCTTCTTGGTTTGGGCCAAGCTTGATGGGGTCATTCGTGGCTTTTTAGTGGAAAAGGGCACCCCTGGGCTGTCGGCGCCCAAGATAGAGGGCAAGTTCTCTCTCAGGGCCTCGATAACCGGCGAAATCGTGCTGGACGGAGTTGAAGTGGGTGTCGATGCTCTGCTGCCCAATGTCGAGGGGCTCAAGGGGCCCTTTGGTTGTCTCAACAAGGCCAGATATGGCATCGCCTGGGGCGCCTTGGGCGCGGCCGAGTTTTGCTGGCATGCCGCGCGGCAATACAGTCTGGATCGAGTCCAGTTTGGCAGGCCGCTGGCGGCCAATCAGCTGATCCAGAAAAAGCTGGTGGACATGCAGACAGAGATCACCACGGCGCTGTTTGCCTGCTTGCAGGCCGGTCGCTTGCTAGATCAGGACAGTTTGGCTATTGAGGCCATCTCGCTCATCAAGCGTAACTCCTGCGGCAAGGCGCTCGAAATCGCCCGCCAGGCCAGGGACATTCACGGTGGTAATGGTATCAGTGACGAGTTTCATGTCATCCGGCATCTGATGAACCTGGAAGCGGTCAATACCTATGAGGGGACCCATGATATTCATGCCTTGATCCTGGGGCGGGCCCAGACAGGCTTGGCAGCTTTTAGTTAAGGAGAACAACAGAGTGCAGGCAACAGAGTTTGAACCCAAGGTGAGTCAGTCACAACAAGAGGTTGTGGTGCGCCACAGCGAGCACACGGATATTCCGGCAATACGGGCGCTCTTTACTCAGCCCAGCTGTTATGCTGGCACCTTGCAGCAGCCCTTTCCGTCACTCGAAAAGTGGTATAAGCGCCTGGGGGAACTGCCGGATGGTTATTATTCACTGGTCGCAGAGTGGCAAGGGGAGGTGGCCGGTCAGCTCTCCTTACAGGTACAAACCAACCCCAGACGTAAGCATGTGGCCGATCTGGGGATGGCGGTGAGTGAAGAGTGCCGAGGTATCGGCGTGGGTTCTGCGCTGCTGGCCGCCGCTGTGGATTTGGCCCATAACTGGTTGGCGGTGAGACGCCTTGAGCTGACGGTTTATACCGACAATCACGCCGCCATAGCGCTCTACAAACGCCATGGCTTTGTGATTGAGGGCGAGGCGCGGGACTATGCCTTCCGTGATGGCGAATATGTGGATGTGTTTTTTATGGCCAACATCCGCGAATGATTACTCAAACATCAAGAACAGATAGACCATAAACAACACCAAGTGAGTCGCCCCGTGCAGCGCATGGGGGCGGCCACTACACTCAGGATCATTTTTCATTATCTTGTGCCCCCTTCGAGTGACGGATAAAAGACAGGTATTATGCCTGTGGCTGCTTCCCCTTATCCCGGGTCAGCCACAAGCTGCCCAATACACTGATCAGCAAGATAGCGGCGATGACAGCCAGTGCCAGCATGATAGGCAGATGATAGATATCCAGCAGAAGCATCTTGGTACCGATAAACATCAGGATCAGCGCCAGGCCATATTTGAGCAGCACAAAACGTTCGGCGGCGCCCGCCAACAGGAAGTACATGGCCCTGAGTCCCATGATGGCAAAGATGTTGGAGGTCAGTACGATAAAGGGATCTGTGGTGACCGCGAAGATAGCTGGAATACTGTCCACCGCGAAGATGATGTCGCTGATCTCTACCAAAATCAGCGCCAGCAACAGGGGCGTGGCAAATAACATGCCGCGGCGACGCACCACAAAGCGTTCACCCTGAAGCTTTTTCACCACCCTCAGGTGTTTTCTGAGCCAACCGAGTAGTTTGCTGTTGGCGAGATCGGTTTCATGCTCTTCCTTGGCAAACAACATCTTGGCGCCGGTAAATAGCAAAAAGGCTCCAAAAAGATACAGTACCCAGTGGAACTGACTAATCAGCCAGGTGCCGCCAAATACCATTGCGGCCCGCATCACTATGGCGCCCAGTACTCCGTAGAGCAGCACCCGTCTTTGCAGCTCGGCGGGGATGGCGAAATAGCTAAACAGCATCAACCAGACAAACACATTGTCCACGGCCAGGGCTTTTTCGATGAGATAGGCTGTGAGAAACTCCAGCCCTTGTTGATTGGCGACTTCGAGACCTGCGGTCTGTTTAAGGTAGAACCAGATCCCTAAGTTAAACAGCATGGCGACGCTTATCCACACCAGGGTCCAGATCCCCGCCTCTTTGACCGAGACCTTATGGCTGTGACCACCGCCGACAAACTTAAGATCTATCCAAAGGATCCCCAGCACTATTACCAGAAATCCGCTCCACAACCACCAGGTACCCATTTCATTTTCTCCAAATACAACAAAGCCTGCCACCGACGGCAGGCCAGCTGAAGGAGCACGGATCCTTGCCTGTCGGCAAGGTCTCACTTACAAAGCACAATTCAATAGCCTTGCCCGGTTGCCGGGTGTGGATACACCGTAATGACGACAAGCCGGCGAGAAGTTACTCCCCTTGGAATATTTTCCAATTTAACAATATGTTGTTCCGATAGCCAGCTCTGGAAGATGAAATTATCTTAATCTTGCCAGCCACTTGGAGCTGAGGGCAAGCGAATAATAAATAAAAAGGGCAGTCGATTGACTGCCCTTGGGTTTTATGGTTCTTGGGTAAACCGTTAGGCTTCCAGTTTGGCCAGCTCGGCTTGCTGCTCTTTGAGCTTGTCCATATCGCGCTTGAGATCAGCCATCTTGCTGCGCTCTTTGTCGATAACCGCTGCCGGGGCCTTGGCCACAAAGCCTTCATTGGACAGTTTGCCTTCAATGCGGGCGACTTCGCCACTCAGCTTATCCAGCTGTTTGTCGATACGAGCCATCTCAGCCGCTACGTCGATAAGCCCTGCCATAGGGATCAACAGTTCCATCTCGCCCACCAGTTGGGTGGTGGACATGGGTGCGTTGTCGCCATCGGCCAGAATCGTCATGCTTTCCAGCTTGGCCAAGCTAGTGAAGAAGGTTTGGTTGGCTTCGACACGGGCCTTGTCGCGGGCACTGACACTGCGCAGTAAGGCGTTGAGCGGCTTGGACGGAGCTATGTTCAGCTCGGCGCGGATGTTACGCACGGCAACAATCACTTGCTTGACCCATTCCAAGTCGGCCATGGCCTCGGTATCGACTTTGTCGGCCTGATACTCAGGGAAGGCGGCCAGCATCAGGGTTTCCCCTTCTACACCGGCAAGTGGTTTGACACGGTGCCAGATGGTTTCAGTGATGTATGGCATCAATGGATGCATCAGGCGCAACAACTGCTCGAGTACAGTCACCAGAGTATGACGGGTGCCACGCTGCTCGGCTTCAGAGCCGTTTTGCAGCACAGGCTTGGTCAGCTCCAGATACCAGTCACAGAACTGGTTCCAGGTGAATTCGTACAGGGTATTGGCAGCCAGGTCGAAACGATAGGCGCCCATATGCTCTTCGAAGGTCTTGACCGTTTGGTTGAACAGACCTGTGATCCAGCGATCTGCCAGTGACAGCTGCATCTCACCGCCGGCCTTGCCGTTAGGTGAGTTGGGGCCGCAATCTTGATCTTCGGTATTCATCAGTACATAGCGGGAAGCATTCCACAGCTTGTTACAGAAGCTGCGGTAGCCGTCCAGGCGCTTCATGTCCCAGTTGATGTCACGGCCGGTGGACGCCATGGCAGCCAGGGTAAAGCGCAGCGCATCGGTACCGTGGGCTTCGATGCCGTCGGCAAACTCCTTGCGGGTGCTCTTTTCAATCTTGGCGGCCAGTTGCGGCTGCATCATGTTACCGGTGCGCTTGCCAACCAGAGATTCGAGATCTATGCCATCGATCATATCCAGTGGATCCAGCACATTGCCCTTGGACTTAGACATCTTGTTGCCTTGCTCATCACGGATAAGCCCGGTCACATAGACAGTCTTGAAGGGCACCTGAGGTGTGCCGTCTTCATCCTTGATGAAGTGCATGGTCATCATGATCATCCGGGCTACCCAGAAGAAGATGATGTCGAAACCTGTCACCAGCACGTCTGTGGGGTGGAAGGTTTTCAGCTCAGGAGTCTGCTGTGGCCAACCCAGGGTTGAGAAGGTCCACAGGGCAGAGGAGAACCAGGTATCCAGTACATCATCGTCCTGACGCAGAGCAACATCGCTTGCCAAGTTATGCTTGGCACGGACTTCGGCTTCGTTACGGCCGACATAGACCTTGCCGCTGTCGTCATACCAGGCCGGAATACGGTGACCCCACCACAGCTGACGTGAAATACACCAGTCCTGAATGTCACGCATCCAGGAGAAGTACATGTTCTCGTATTGCTGAGGCACAAACTTGATATCGCCGTTTTCCACCGCTTCTATGGCTGTTTTGGCCAGTGGTTTGACAGACACATACCATTGGTCGGTCAGCAGGGGCTCAATCACCACGCCGCTGCGGTCGCCATAAGGCACTTTCAGGCCGTGAGGCTCGATTTTTTCCAAAAGACCCAGGGTCTCGAATTCGGCGACAACGGCATCGCGTGCCTTGAATCTGTCCATACCGGCATAACGGCTTGGCAAAGAGGCGTCCAATTCGGTGTTGAGGCTACCATCGACATTCACCACTTCGGCCACAGTGCGGATGGCGGCATCTTGGGTGAGTATGTTGAACATGGGTAGATTATGACGCTTGCCAACTTCATAGTCATTGAAGTCGTGGGCCGGGGTGATCTTCACGCAGCCGGTACCGAACTCCATATCCACATAGTCATCGGCCACCACAGGAATGCGGCGGTTAACGATTGGCAGAATGATCTCTTTGCCAATCAGGGATTGATATCGTTCATCGTCAGGGTGCACGGCAACCGCGCTGTCACCCAGCATAGTCTCCGGACGTGTGGTGGCGACAATCAGATAGTCTTTACCGTCGGCGGTCAGGGCGCCATCGGCGAGTGGATAGCGGAAATGCCACATGTGGCCCTGCTTTTCCTTGTTTTCCACTTCCAGATCGGAGATCGCAGTGTGCAGCTTGGGATCCCAGTTAACCAGGCGCTTACCGCGATAGATGAGATCATCTTCATAGAGGCGAACAAACACTTCCTGCACGGCTTCCGACAGGCCTTCGTCCATGGTGAAACGCTCGCGGTCCCAGTCTACCGAGGCGCCCAGGCGACGCATCTGGCTGGTAATGGTGCCACCGGACTGGCTCTTCCACTCCCATACCTTGTCCATAAAGGCTTCACGGCCGAGATCGTGGCGGCTCTTGCCTTCTTCGGCTTCCAGTTTACGTTCCACCAACATCTGGGTGGCGATACCGGCATGGTCGGTGCCCACTTGCCAGAGGGTATTCTTGCCTTTCATCCGCTGGTAACGGATCAGGGTGTCCATAATGGTATCCTGGAAGGCGTGTCCCATGTGCAGGCTGCCGGTGACATTCGGCGGTGGGATCATGATGCAATAGTTGCCCTGGGACTCGTCACCGTGGGGCTTGAAATAGCCTTTCTCTTCCCAAACCTGGTAGAGCGCTTGTTCAATAGACTGCGGATTGTATGTTTTTTCCATGGGAGCTTACATTTCTCAAACTGGTTTAAGAGGTTCGGTTGTCAATTCTTGAGTGCTCAGAGGAATATTAAACGCCCGATATTGCTTATAGCGCTGGCGGGCGATGACCTTCATGGCATCATCGTTGGCAACGAAATCGATAATGTGACCAAAGTTTACCGCAAATGCAGGGCTTTGGTCTGCAAGATTAATCAGAACCTGACGTAATTTGCCGGGCCCGATAGGATCAAATCCTATCTCTACAGGTGCCCCGGCCGCCGGGCCTTCACCTTTAAGGTTGTGGGGCACGAAACTGATGGGGTCAAACTGCCATAGTTGTTCATCAATGGCATGGGCTTGTGTCTGGTCATTACAGTGAATATATACCTGCGCACCATTGGCGTAATGCCATTGTGCCAGCTTGCAGGCGGCCATCTCAACTTGCTCACGGGCAGAGGGCGTTGATACCTGTGGCAACAAATAGAATATTGCTTGACTCATCTATGGTATTGGCCTTGATTACCCTTGACATAAACGTAGGATTTTACACCCTTTGCTGTAGGCTTAACAACCAAGGGGGAAGAAGCGCATTGGAATAGATTTTCATGGTAAGTGATCTGCGTGGCCGCATATTGTGATTGTTGGGTGCGCTGCGTCATGGTTTGAATAAAAACGGGGAAACGGTCTGGACAAGCGTGATCTCGGCTCCTAAAATACCCCGCGAAATTTACATACCCTCTGGGCACCTCGTGTGTCAGAGATAAAGCAGCTGATCCTATTCAGTTGTTTTTTCTATTTCTTTTAGTAGAAAGAACACAAAAATGGATCGCTCATGTCTACTTCTCAATCTGCTGCAGATATCTCTTGTAATTTATCCCCCCGCTCTGTTGCGCAAACGCAACGGGATTTTCAGAAAAAAGCCATTTTTAGCGTCGCCTTTTTGATGGCAATGACTTCAGTCGGTCCAGGTTTCCTTACTCAAACTGCAGTTTTTACCAATATCTACAAGATAGATATGGCGTTTCCAGTACTCGTGTCGGCAATCATCACTTTTGGAATAGTGATGAATCTGTGGCGTATTGTTGGCGTATCCGGTCTACGAATTCAGGACATTGCCAACCGGGTCGCTCCAGGAATGGGGTATGTGATCGGTACTCTATTGGCTCTGGGTGCCGTGGCATTTAATTTTGGCAATGTCAGTGGCTCGGCATTGGGGATGAATGTACTCACAGGTATCGATACTACCTGGGGAGCCATAGTGACCGGCGTCATGGGGGCGACACTGTTTTTATTACACAATGCATCCAAACGCATAGATCAAATGGCCCGTTATTTGGGATTGTTAATGATAGTGTTGATTGCCTATGTTGCACTCAATAATCTACCACCGGTTCAGCAGACTATAGTGGCTGCCGTATATCCCACTGACTATGCGAGCTTGTTACTCCCAACTTTGACCATAGTCGGAGGTGCTGTCGGTGGCTATTACACAGGTGCTCAACGATTGGTGGATGTCGGCTTGAGTGGCAACCAACAATTAAATGGGATCAAGCAGGCAGCTTGGGCAGGGATCTCCATCGCCGTAGTCATTCGGGTACTGTTGTTTTGTGCCATTCTCGGGGTGATTATGGCGGGTGGGGTGTTGGATGCTGCCAATCCTGCGGCCGATGCGTTCCGGATAGGGGCTGGTAACTTGGGTTATCATATCTTTGGCTTGGTGTTGTTTGTGGCCTCGATTACCTCTGTCGTCGGCAATTCCTATATGGCCGTTTCCTTGGTGAAAACCTTGTTCCCTGTGGTTGCCCGTCATGAAAAAGCCTGTTGTGTCGGCTTTATTATGATTACCGTTTTGGGGACTGTGTTGGTCAATATGCCGGTATTTTTGTTGATGTTGGCAGGATTGGTAAACAGCATAATTCTACCAGTCGTCTTGGCGGTGATACTGATGGCGACTCGTCGAAAGAGTATTGTCGGTGATTATCGTCACCCGCTTGGATTAACCGCTATTGGCGCCGCGATAGTCATCGTCATGGCGGGGGCCAGCGTGTCAAACATAGAACGTTTTGTGGCGACTTTCGTGGGATAAAACTGTTAGTGATTGTTACCTCGTCGATCGCGGGTTTGAAAGTGATTTCAGGATTGGCAGGATCAAATAAATCGCTTTAATGAGGTTGAATGAAACCGTTAGAACTTACGGCCCTCTTGGCGTTTATGCTTAAGAGGGCCGCAAGTCTTGCTTTGCTGGTTACCGAATGGCCGCAGGACTCAATTTAGTGCAGCCATCAGTTTTTATCACAGCGGCTCGGCAACCTTGATCACCAGCTTGCCGAAGTTTTTACCTTCAAGCAGGCCGATAAAGGCTTGGGGTGCCTGCTCCAGCCCTTCGACCAGTTGCTCCTTATATTGAATTTTGCCTTGAGACAGCCAGTCACCCATATCCTTGGCAAACTCTTCATATCTGTGACCATAGTCGTCAAAAATGATAAAGCCCTGCATCTTGATCCGCTTCACCAGAATGGTGCTCATCAGCAGTGACAGGCGATCCGGGCCGGCCGGCAACTCAGTAGCGTTATATTGAGACACCAAACCACATACGGGGACTCTGGCGCTGGTGTTCAGCAGGGGCAATACGGCATCAAACACCTTGCCGCCGACGTTCTCGAAATAGATGTCTATTCCCTGGTCGCAGACTCGGGCCAACTGCTCGGCGAAGTCCTCGGCCTTGTGATCCAGACACTCATCGAAACCCAGTACTTCTTTGGCGTGGCGACATTTCTCAGCGCCGCCGGCAATACCTATGACCCGGCAGCCCTTGAGTTTGCCTATCTGGCCTACAGTAGCGCCAACCGGTCCGGTGGCGGCGGCAACCACCAGGGTTTCTCCCGCTTTGGGCTGGCCAATATCCAGAAGTCCCATATAGGCAGTGAACCCCGGCATGCCCATGACTCCGAGGGCATATGAAGGGGCAGCCGGCGCTTTGCCGAGTTTCAACAACCCTTCACCGTCCGAAAGGGCATAGTTTTGCCAGCCGGTGTAAGCGAGCACCCACTCACCGACTTCAAAGTTCGGGTGACGGGATTCTTCCACCTGGCAAACCGTGCCGCCGACCATGATATCGTTCACGGCTACCGGCTCGGCATAGGATTCTGCATCACTCATGCGGCCGCGCATGTATGGATCCAGCGACAGATAGATGGTGCGCAGCAACACCTGGCCGTCGCCTGCCACCGGCTTGCTGCTGCTTTCCAGGCGGAAGTTGTCTGCGTTGGGAGCGCCGCTCGGGCGAGAGGCCAGCACAATGCGCTGATGTGGGTTTTGATTGGCAGTCATAATAGGCTCCATTGGCTTTTATTGCTTAATTAGACCGGTCGTCTAGTTTTTGGTTAAAAAAATCCCGCCACCTGTGTGGCGGGGAGTATCTGTTATTGGCCGCTGTTGTCCAGCCTGCCTGCGAGTATGCTGTCAGTGGTTTGCATTGCCAGATTAAGGGCGTTTTTATCCTGAGTCAGCTTGCTCATTAGGCTGGCCCCCAGCCAGAGGTTGTAAAGTAGCTGCGCCGTCTGGTCACTGTTGCCGACTTTGACAGAGCCATCCCGGTTACCGGCTTCGATACATTCGGCAATAGTGGCAATGATCCGCTTGGCACCTTGCAGCAGCGCCATACGCATCGGCTCAGAGAGATCGGCCACTTCGGCACTCAGCTTCACCACCAAGCACTTTTGCGCGCCACAGACATCGGCGTCGCAATCCAGCCAGAGTTGCCAGTAGCTTTGCAGCCGCTGCAGCGCCGGAGTGCGCTCATGGCCCAGCAGTGCCTGCAGTTTAACTTGATAATCGTTGAAATAGTCCTTTATCAGGGCTTCACCGAACTGCTCCTTGGATTTGAAGTAGTGGTAGAAGGAGCCCTTGGGGACTTCTGCATGTTGCAGCAGTTGTGACAGGCCAACATTGGAAAAGCCTTTGGTTACGACGAGCTGGTAACCCGTGTCCAGTATGTGTTGGCGTGTGCTTTGTGTCTGTGTGTTCATGGCGGCCAGTATAATTACCATTAGACCAGTCGTCTAGTGGTTTATTTGAACAGCACTTGTTTGGCTTGGGGCCTAAGTGGCAGAACCAAGTGACTAAGGAAACACGATAGAAAGTAACTGGATTAAAAACAATGAATTAAAGCGTTCAGAGTTTAAGTAAACGGAGTCATGTCGGCTGGAACTGTATTTGCAAACTCAGCTGTGCAAACTCAGCTGTGTAAACTTAGTCTGAAGCCGAGTTTTATGGGCCGTATTGAGCCACTGCCTTTCAACAGGGCGGTTTACTGTGGCTTAGCTCTGTGGCTTAGCTCTGTGGTTTGAGCCGTGGATGAATACTATTTTGCTCAAGCACCGGCTCACTCGGCGAAAATCAAAAGGCGGGGAAGGAGTAGGACAAAGGGAAGATTGGCTTTATAAAATAGCCCACAAAAATAAAAAGCGAAGCACTGGGCTTCGCTTTTTATTAACCGGGAGTCAGGCGCTTATTCGCCTTGTTCGACTCCGGCGCGGTTCAGCAGGAACTGCGCCAGCATAGGAACCGGACGACCGGTTGAGCCCTTGTTGGCGCCGCTGTTCCAGGCTGTACCCGCTACATCCAGGTGGGCCCAGTGGTACTTCTTGGTAAAGCGCGACAGGAAACAGGCCGCCGTGATAGACCCGGCAGGGCGTCCGCCCAGGTTGGTCATATCGGCAAATGGGCTGTCCAGCATTTCCTGGTACTCATCCCATATCGGCAGGCGCCAGGCGCGGTCACCGCTCTGCTCACCGGCATTGAGCAGCTCGCTCGCCAGTGGGTTATGGGCAGAGAACAGACCTGAGGCGTGTTTACCCAGCGCGATAACACAGGCACCTGTCAGAGTGGCGGTATCGACCACCAGTTCAGGGTCGAAGCGCTCCACATAGGTGAGTACATCACAAAGCACCAGACGGCCTTCGGCGTCTGTGTTGAGCACTTCCACGGTTTGGCCGCTCATGGTGGTGAGAATATCACCTGGGCGGTAGGCATTACCGGAAGGCATGTTTTCACAGCCGGCCAGTACCCCAACCACATTGATAGGCAGCTTCATTTCACAGATGGCCTTCATGGTACCCAGTACCCCGGCAGCGCCGCCCATGTCGTATTTCATTTCATCCATGGCTTCGCCCGGCTTGAGCGAGATGCCTCCTGAGTCAAAGGTCAGGCCCTTACCTACAAGCACTATCGGCTTGGCGGTCGTGTCGACGGCACCCTGATATTCCATCACTGTCATGATGGACTCATTGGCACTGCCACGGCCCACGGCCAGGTAGGCGTTCATGCCAAGCTTGGCCATCTGTTCTTCACCGACAGTGCTGACCTTCAGGTTCTCATGCACCTCGGCCAGTTGCCGGGCCTGCGAGGCCAGATAAGCCGGGTTACAGATGTTGGGTGGCATATTGGCCACGTCGCGGCACAACTGCATACCGGCGGAAACGCCGACACCGTGCTCGATGGCGCGCTCGCCAACCGTCAGTTCACGGCGGGTCGGGACATTGAATACCAGTTTGCGCAGCGGACGGCGGGTCTCGCCCTTGCGGGTCTTGAGTCCATCGAAGCTGTAGAGGGTAGAGCTGGTGGTTTCCACGGCCTGGCGCACTTTCCAATAAGTGTCGCGGCCTTTAACGTGCAGTTCGGTCAGGAAGCACACGGCTTCCATTGAGCCGGTATCGTTGAGGGTGTTGATTGTCTTGGTGATGATCTGCTTGTATTGGCGCTCATCCAGTTCTCGTTCTTTTCCGCAACCTACCAGCAGAACCCGCTCACTCAGCACATTGGGTACATGGTGCAGGAGCAGCATCTGCCCGGGCTTACCTTCCAGATCGCCACGGCGCAACAGGTTGCTGATGTAACCTTCACTGATTTTGTCCAGTTGTTCGGCGATGCCGGACAGGCGACGGGGTTCGTAAACGCCTACAACTATGCAGGCCGAGCGCTGTTTTTCGGGGCTGCCGCTCTTTACGCTAAACTCCATGAGCTCTCCTAGATTCTTTTAAAGACAAACTTTTTTATTTATTGGATAATGTCTGCTTGTGCCGCCTAAAGGCGGAAAATTTCCTGCAGCAGGGGGCTGGTTTGGCTGACAAAAAGCATACGCCTGAAACAACCAAAATGCCGCCTGTTATGGTCAGAAAACTATCAAAAGTAGACAGTCTACATGAAAGTAACACTGACACCAGCAAAAAGATAAGTTTGGATACCGGATTCAGCCTGTGATTGTATTTAGATACTTGATCCGCGAAGTTTTGAAGGCACAAATAGCGGTGCTTTCTGTCTTGTTAGCTATTTTTATCAGCCAGCAATTTGTCCGCATCCTGGCTGATGCCTCCGATGGCGAATTTCCCGCTTCCCTGGTGATGACTCTGATCGGCCTCAATCTGCCTGAACTGGCAGTGCTAATTCTACCCTTGAGTCTATTTCTGGGGATCTTGCTCGCTCATGGCCGCATGTATGCAGAAAACGAGATGGTGGTCTTTCATGGGGTCGGCGTCAGCGAATGGTATGTCACCCGGGTAACCTTGATCCTGGCGTTGCTCAACAGCCTGTTTACCGGTTATCTGGCGCTCTATGTCGCGCCCTGGGCGCAGGACAAACAACACGCGGTCTTGGAAAAGGCCCAGTCAGAAGCCGGGCTGGCCGCCCTGGTTCAAGGACGTTTTCAAACCAGTGCCAACGGCCGGGCTGTGCTCTTTGTTGAAAAAATCAGCAAAGACAATGAGCTGGAAAAAGTCTTTGTGGCCCAGCTTCCCGATGAGGAAGACGAGAGCGGTGTAACCAACCTGGTCGTGGCCCATGGTGGCCGGGTAGTGGAAGACGCAACCGGTGGTCAGCGACTCAAGCTCGATGACGGCGTGCGTTATCAGGGAGCGCCGAACCGGGTGGATTACCAGGTGATTGAGTTCGGCGGCTATCAGATGCAGCTCAAAGAGCAGGAAGTGGATGAGAGGGATCGCAAGTTATCTGCCGTGCCTTTCAAGGAACTGCTCAATACACCGGGGCCGGAAGCCGTGGCGGAACTTCATTGGCGACTGGCCATTCCGCTGGCTATCCCCTTGATGACGCTGATTGCTGTGCCTATGGCTCGGGTCAATGTACGCCAGGGCAAGTTTGCCAAGGTATTTCCGGCGGTATTACTCTATCTTGGCTATTTTGGCTTGATGGTCGCCGGGCGCAAGGCATTGCAGGATGAGGTGATCCCTGCCTGGCTGGGGATGTGGTGGATCCATGCCTCGGCATTGCTGATGGGCATCTTGTTGATAGGTAAGGGCAGACCTCTGGGAACTCGACTGGCGGGGCTATTCAAACGCCGGGGGGCCGTAGCATGAAGATACTGGACTGGTATATTGCCAGAGTACTGCTCAGCACCTCGGCCTTGTGTCTGCTGATTTTGACCGGGCTTTCCGGGATCATCAAATGGGTCGATCAGCTGCGTCTGGTGGGCCGGGGCAGCTACACCATGATGGATGCCGCCGTCTATGTGCTGTTTTTGATCCCAAGAGATGTGGAGATGTTCTTCCCCATGGCCGTGTTGCTTGGGGCGCTCATCGGCATGGGTATGCTAGCCTCCAACTCTGAACTGATAGTGATGCAGGCCTCCGGCATGTCGCGGCTACAGATCACCCTGTCGGCGATGAAGACGGCGGTTCCTTTGATGCTGATGGTGATGGTACTGGGGGAATGGGGCGCACCGGTGGCGGAGCAGAAGGCCTATGAGCTTAAGACCAGCAAGATCTCCGGCGGTAACCTGATTAAGTCCCACCGCGGGATTTGGGCCAGAGATGGAAACCTGTTCGTCAACATTGGCGAGATTGAGGATGTGACTCGTCTTGGCAATATTACCCTCTACGAGTTTGACTCAGAGCAGAAGCTGGCCAGTGTGGTGCATGCCGAGCAGGCTATCTACACCAAGGAATATTGGCGTTTGTTGGAGGTTCGCCGCACAGTGTTCAAGAATGAACAAGTGGTGCTGGAAAACCTCAAGGAAGACAGATGGCCCTCCAGTTTGACACCGGACAAGCTGAGTGTGGTGTCGGTTAAACCCGATGCCTTGTCTATTCGTGGTTTGGTCGGTTATCTCGATTATTTGAAGAATAACAATCAGGATGCCAGTCGCTATGAGTTGGCACTGTGGCGCAAGGTGATGCAGCCCGTTACAGTGGCTGTGATGATGCTGGTGGCGCTTTCTTTTGTATTCGGGCCACTGCGAACCGTCACTATGGGAGCCAGGGTGTTACTCGGGGTGATAGCCGGCTTTACCTTCTATATCTGTAATGAGATCTTCGGCCCCATGAGCATAGTCTATGAGCTGCCGGCCTTGATGGGCGCCATGATGCCGAGTTTGCTGTTTACCAGTGCGGCTATCTACTATATCCGCCGCTGAGGATTGAGGGCTTGAGAGTAAAGCCGCTGCGGATTTGAAAGCCTCCTGTGCCGATTAACGTTATGAAAAAGCCCTGTCACTGACAGGGCTTTTTGTTGTGGTTTGCGTATTGGAGATATCTATAAAGCGTTATTTTAATGCTATCGCTACCCGTTTATTTCATCAGAATCCGTGTCTCAGGCTCCGTGCCAGTTGCGCAGTGAGTTGGCTTCTTTACTGAGAAGCACCACTTCGGAGCGGGTCATGCTGTCCTGCAGTGCCAGTTTGTCACCGCTGAACAGGATCCACAGGTTGCCTATCCCCAGCAGGGACCAAACCACCCGTGCCAGCGCGGTAATAAAACTCAGGTTTTGGCCGTTGGGATGCTGCACCTTGAGGCGCCAGGCGCGCATGCCCAGCGTCTGGCCGCCCTTGGACCAAAAGAGAGCGTAAAAACCGGCCACACAGCAGGCCAGCCACAGTTGATAGAGGCCGTGATAGAGGCTATTGCCATTGAGCAGATCCGAAACATGTTCATAGTTCCCCATGGGAATAAGGCCGGAGGCGGTCAGGCCGGTAAAGATCCCAAACCCTATGGCACCGGCAAACATGTAGACGGCTACCGCCAGCAGCAGATCATAAACGGCGGCTCCGAGGCGCTTGAAAAAGCCGGCTCGGGGAAAATTGGCGTGTTCTGGATTTATCATGGCTTAACCCTCTTTGGGGCAGGTATTAACCCTGCTCTTCTTCTTTGACAAAGTGGATATGACGAAACCCCATACGGGCGAATTCACTGGTGCGATAGCTCTTTAGGGCTCCACCGCCTTTGGCTGTCATGGCGACTTGCTGCTCCATCGCCAGAAAACGGCTGAGATCTATTCCCTCGGCGGCGGCAACAGCCTCGTACATGTCGTGGTATTTGTCATAGGCAAAGTTGATCACTTTCGCGACCCCCTTGTATTCATAGGCGACCTGACGTGCCATCTTGTGTCCTCATTAAAGCAGTGGGCTCAAGCGAACTTACTGCGAAATATAAAATAAACGGCGCCGAGCATACATAACCCGGCCCAGAGATAGTCCAGTTTCAGTGGTTCTTTAAGGTAATAGAATGAAAAAGGAACAAACAGACTCAGGGTGATGACTTCCTGAAGTATCTTGAGTTGGCCCACATTCATCACACTATAACCAATACGGTTGGCCGGTACCTGCAAAAGATATTCGAACAGGGCTATGCCCCAACTGACCAAGGCGGCAATGATCCAGGGTTTACCGGAAAGGGACTTGAGGTGTCCGTACCAGGCAAAGGTCATAAAGATATTGCTCAGGCACAACAAGCCTATGGTGATGAGTGTGGGTTGCATCTGTCAGCGGGTTACCGGATAGACCATATAACTGGCGTCATCTGTATAGGTGGCCAGCGATTTTTCGATACGCTTGTGGTTAAAGCCGAGTTTTTCCCAGTAACCACAGGCGCCCTGTACTGCCACCAGTGACAAGGAGCCCAGACGCAGTTTTTCCGCCTGCAGTTTGAGGGTATCAAACAGTTTGCGTCCGGCGCCGAGTCCCTGAGCCCTGTTGCTGATGGCAATATCATGCAGATAAAGGGTGTCGGCCTTGGGTAAGGCGGTAATCGCCTGATACAGTGGCGGAGGCGTGTCTTCGGTCCAGGGATGAGCCAGACAATAGCCTACCACCTGGTCACTCTTTTCAAGGACATAACAGGTTTGCGGTGATGCCTGCCACTTGCTCTTGAGTACATGTAAAGGTTCGGGGGCCAGAGCGTGGTAGCACTCTGCTTGAATTTCGCCTATGGCTTGCCAGTCATTCTGGCTAATGGCGCGTATCAACATCTGAATTCACTTTCTCTTTGCAGTCACTTCATAGAAACGCGCCATTATACCATTTTTGCAGATAAATTAATCCAGATAGCGCTGCTGCAGATGGCGCTGCAAGAAGTTGGGATCCAGACTCTGGCCTGTGGCGCTGCGGATCAGTTCATCGGTTTCCAGCAGGCACCCCTTGGACCAGATTTTTTCATCCAGCCAGTCGCAAATCTGTCCCAGCTTATCCTGGCTCAGCAGGGCTTCAATGGGGCCCAATTCGGCTTCCATGGCAAATCTCAGCTGGGCGGCGTACATGGCGCCCAAGGTGTAGCTGGGGAAATATCCCAGTTCGCCCAAGGTCCAGTGAATATCCTGCATACAGCCATCTTTATAATTCCCGGCAGTACTCAGCCCCAGATATTGCTGCATCTTCTGATCCCAGAAATCGGGTAGGTCTTTCACCTCCAGGCTGCCGTCGATAAAGGCCTGCTCGGCTTCAAATCGCAGCAGTATGTGCGCCGGATAGGTGACTTCATCGGCATCGACCCGGATAAGACCCGGCTTGACCCGGGTGATATTGTCGATCAGTTCATGGGCCGATACCGGGCAGTCGAGATGTCGACGAATTCTCGGATAGAGTTTGCTGATAAAGGCGCGGCTGCCGCCGAGTTGCATCTCAAAAAACAGGCTTTGACTCTCGTGGATCCCCATGGAGCGAGACATTCCGGCGGGTTGTCCTCGCCAATCCTTTGGCAGCGCCTGCTCGTAACGGGCATGACCCGTTTCGTGAATTGTGGAGGTGAGGGCAGCGATAAAGTCGTTTTCCGTGTAGCGACTGGTCAGGCGGATATCACCGGGCACGCCACCGCAAAATGGGTGCGAGCTGACATCCAAACGCCCTTGGTTGAAATCAAATCCCAGGTATTGCATCACCTCTCGTCCCAGCAGCTTTTGGTCTGCTATAGGGTAGTCGCCGGCGCTGCTTTTGTAACTCTGGTGCAGCTGTTTGTGCTTCACTTTTTGGATAAGCTCGGGCAACCAGTCCCGCACCGCTCCTAGAGTGGTCTCCAGCCGTTTACAGGTCATGCCGGGTTCAAATCTGTCCAGCAGGGCATCGTAACCTGCCTTGCCTGTGTGCGCCGCGCGAGCCTGGGCTTCTTCTCGCACCAAGGCGATTACCGCCTCGAGATTGGGGCGAAACCCTTGCCAATCGTTGTTATGCCGCTGTTCGCGCCATTGGTTTTCACAGCGATAACCCGCCAGCGTCTTGGCCTGTACCAAGTCCCCCGGCACGGCAATGGCTTGGGCGTAGTGCCAGCGCATCTCTCTGAGATTGGCCCTCTGTTCGATACTGAGTTCGGCGGCTTTGGCTTCGGCGCCATCCAGCCATTCGGCAAGCCTGGGCGAGGTTTTTAAACTGTGAATGTGTAATGCCAACTCGGCCATCGCCTCGGAGCGGGCCTCGCTGCCGCCCATAGGCATCATGGTGGCTTGATCCCAGTCCCCCAGGGCACTGAAATGCTCGAAGTGGCTGATGGTGCGAAAGTGCTGGCAAAGTTGCTGGTATTCGGTTTTGGCAGTCATGGTTTGCTCTAAAATATTGGCATGCATCAGAGGGAACAATTCTTATGCTAACCAAGCCAAGGGATCGTTCTCAAGTGTTTTTCGGCAGTTTTTGTTCTTGCGAAATGTAATTAAATTAATGCCTTGTAATAGAAAACAAAGTTTACAATTCGGTTTTGTCTGGGCGTTGCTGGCGTAAACCTTGTGGTTTGTTGCAACACTAACCCAAGCAAAGATAGCCTCTGTATGGAGTGGCTAACATTAATGTGAGCCGCTGCAGATTTCTGACGTTAAATGCAGATAAAAGCTATTGGAGTCAAAGCTTGCCAAGGGGTACACTCAGTAACGACCTGAAATAAACAGGCTTATATGGAATATTGACGACAGGTACAGTCGTCTACAAGGAGGAATCCTGTGCTGGACTTTTTTCTGGCCCAGTCCAATCTGCCCTATGCTGTAGCCTTGGCGATAGTGGCACTGCTTGGAGTGATAGAGGGACTCACGCTAATCGCGGGTATCAGCCTGATGGCCGCTATGGATGACTGGCTTCCCGATGCCGATCTTGATACTGACCTACCTCAGGGGGGACTGACAGCGCTGGCCGGTTGGCTCTGCCTGGATAGGCTGCCTGTGCTCATCTGGTTTGTACTGGCACTGGGATGTTTCAGTATTACGGGCTACCTGCTTAACTATTTTTCCTGGCTGCTGACCTCTGCCCTGTTGCCGCAAGTGTTTTCCTTGTTGCTGGCCTTGCCGCTGGCGGCGGTTGCCTGCCATTTCCTCGGTGGGCAGTTGGCCAGAATCCTTCCCAAAAATGAATCCAGCGCCGTCTCAATCGAAGATCTCAGCGGCAGCGTCGGCACAGTAACGCTCGGCTGTGCCATCAAGGGTAATCCCAGCGAGGCCGTGGTTCAGGATCAATACCGTCAAAAACACTATGTCCTGGTCGAGCCCGAGGACGAAGACACCGAATTCCCTGCAGGGGTGCAAGTGGTGCTGCTCAGACGCAGCGGCCGCGTGTGGTCTGCCACCCGTTTTGAACAATAATCTAACCAAAGAAGGAAACAACAGGAATGGAAACCATCCCGGGTTTAAATACCAGCGGCACCAGTATGTTGCTGTTTACCGCAGGCGCAGTAGTGCTCTGCCTGTTGGTGATAGGGTTTATTTTTGCCAAGCTCTATTGCCGCGCCACCAAAGAGATGGCCTTTGTGCGCACGGGTTTCGGTGGTGAAAAGGTAGTCAAAGATGGCGGCGCCATTGTCCTGCCGGTACTGCATGAAATTATTCACGTCAATATGAATACCCTGCGCATTGAAGTGGGCAAGACTCAAAAAGATGCCCTGATCACTAAAGACAGGATGCGGGTGGACGTCAAGGCCGACTTTTACTTGCGGGTGGCCCCCAATGCCGAAGGTATTTCCATGGCGGCCCAAACATTGGGCGGTCGCACCAATAGGGTGGAAGAGCTCAAGAAGCTGATGGAGTCCAAGTTTGTTGACGTGCTGCGCGCCGTGGCAGCCGAAATGAACATGACAGAGATGCACGAACAGCGGGCCGACTTTGTACAGCGGGTGCAGAACAACGTTGCCAACGATCTTGAGAAAAACGGTCTGGAACTGGAGTCGGTTTCTCTGACAGGTTTTGACCAAACAGAGCTGGAGTTCTTCAATGAGAACAACGCCTTTGACGCTGAAGGTCGTGCCAGACTCGCCAAGATCATCGAAGAAAAACGTAAAGAAACCAACGATATTCAGCAGGATAACCGGATCCAGATTGAGCTGCGTAACCTGGAAGCCGAAAAAGAGTCGCTGAATATCGAAAAGGCCGAAGAGGAAGCACGTTTGATCCAGCAGCAGGCACTGGAGTTCAAGCGCGCCGAGCAAAAGGCCGAGATCATCAAGCAGAAAGAGCAAAAGCAGCGTGAGGAGCGGGAGGCGGAAATCGCCAAGGAACGCGCCATCGAGTCGGCGGAAATTGAAAAGACCAAAGACATAGAAACCCGCGAGATTGAAAAGCGTAAGCAAATTGAACAGGCCAGAATTCAGCAGCTGCGAGATATCGAAGTCTCCGAACAGGAGAAACAGATTGCGGTTGCCGCCAAGTCGGAAGAAGAATCTGCCGCCAGAGCCCGTGCCGCCGAGGCCGAAAAGCTCAAGGTTGAAAAAGAGGAAGCGGTAATCACAGTGCGTCAGGTGGCTGAGGCCAATCGTCGCAAAGAGATTGAAGTTATTGACGCCCGTAAAGAGGCGGAGCGGGAAGCCGTTGGGGTCACAGTTCAGGCTGAAGCCGAGAAACGCGCCGCCGAAGATAGATCCATAGCGATACTGACCGAAGCCCGCGCCAGTGCCGATGCCAAGATGCTCAAGGCCGAGGCCGATGAGAAGGTGTATGCGGTGGAAGCGGCCGGTAAACAGGCGCTGCACGAAGCCGAGAACGTGTTGCGTGACGAGCAAATTGCCCTGCAGCGCTCACTGGCGATCCTCAAAGTTCTGCCGGAAATCGTCGCTAATGCGGTTAAACCACTGGAAAACATCGAAGGCATCAAGATCCTTCAAGGCTACGGCAGCAGCGTAACCGGCCAACTGGGGACAGCTTCCGATGGCGCCGGTGCCAAGGGCGGCATTGCCGAGCAAGTGACCAGTGCAGCGCTCAACTACCGTGCCAACGCGCCTGTGGTCGATGCCATGCTTAGAGAGTTGGGGTTGGTAGATGCCGAAAAGGGCGGCCTGAATGATCTGCTGAGTGGCAACAATATGCTCACCCATGAAGCGCTGCAAATCGCCCGGGATACCAAGGCCAGTGTCGAGCCCAAAGTGGAGACGGTAAAGCCTGTTAGCCAAAACAATGTGGCCTATGAAGTGACTTTGGATATAGATAAGCCTGAGCAACCGAGAAACGCTTAAGCCCAGTTGTACTCATCAATGAATGCCCTCCATCGGAGGGCATTTTCTTATCAGGCATAGCTTCTTATCAGGTATAGCTTCTTCTTATCAGGTATAGCCTTGGAAAATTCGTTTTCAATTTTCCAAGCCGGCCTCGGCTACGCCAATATGCAAATAACGCCTAGCGGCGGCTTCGAGCGGGAGTTGGTGCAATTCTGTTAGCGCTGAGTAGCTTGGAACATCTGAAGTGTCTGCAGACATACACCTCATTTCTAGGCACAGGCGGAACTGTGACCGTCGAAAACAGGGCCGAATTTTGTTCCCGACAAATTCGGCATTTCCTACGTCCTTGTAGGTCAGATGTTTTCGTCGAGGCTACATGGACGTATTCACAACAACTTCCCTGTTTAACGGCCAGCTCACCATCCCTGGTTCGCGCTCGAAAGCATGTTGCTGCGCAACTCTCGCCGAGTCACAGGATCGCCTGTGCATAAGCCTGCGGCAGGCAATGGGAGACATCCGTTGCTGGAAGTTCAATCTATGTTATTTGGCTATTTTGAGCTGAAAGCAATGCTAGCCGCTGTGCCAGCGGCGTAAAGTCGTGGAGCTTCGCCCCACACCCGAGGAAAGGGGGCTGTATCGATTCGCCCCCTTTCCAAACCCCCAGCGACCCGCGACGCAGCGGACAACCCCTTGTGCTTATGATGTCAATTCGCTATCGCGCCAGACGCTCATCCCTGATTCGACTGGCGCTGCTTCGGCATCCATGCCTCGCTACGCGATTGTCATCAACGCCCTGCGGCCGCTTCGAGCGGGAATCGGTGCATTCTGTGAGAATGAATTAGCTTGAAATATTTGAAAGATCTGCAGATATACACCTATTTCCAGGCACAGGCGGAACTGTGACCGTCGAAAACAGGGACGTTTTCGTCGAGCGCCCATGGATGGGTTCACAGTGTGTCACAGGATCGCCTGTGCAAAAGGCGCACCGCAGGTGATGGGCTACACCGTGGCCGGAAGCTCGGCCAGTACTAACTTAGGAACTTTTAGCTGGAAGCTATGATAGCCGCTGTTCCAGCGGCTTAAAGTCGTGGTGTTCCACACCACACCGGGCAAGGGGCTTTGCTTGTCCAAAGCCCCTTGCATCCCCAAGGACACCCCGACGTAGCCGAAATCCCCGCTGGCTTATGAAACAAATTGGCTACACTCAGGACTCGCATCCTTGCTCGACCTTCGAGCCTCGACATCCCTGTCTCGGCTACGCCAATTTGCAACAACGCCAGCGGCGGCTCCGAAGGGGGCATTGGTGCAATTCTGTTAGCGCTGAGTAGCTTGAAATATCTGAAGAGTTTGCAGACATACACCTATTTTCCAGGCACAGGTGGAACTGTGACCTTCCGAGCCAGGGATGGCGAGGCAGAGCTTACAGGGACGTACTCGCAGCGTGTCACAGTATCGCCTGTGCGAAAGGTGCACCACAGGTGATGGGCTACACCGTGGCCGGAAGCTCGGCCAGTACTAACTTAGGAACTTTTAGCTGGAAGCTATAATAGCCGCTGTGCCAGCGGCTTAAAGTCATGTTGCTTTGGGTTTCAAACCCAGTCAATTCTGCTTCAAAAACAAACAAAATCAGGGTTTTGTTGCCTTTGTCAAAACTTGACCTTTGGCTAATTGTTTTCAAATTCAGTACTGGGTATTGTATAACCAATTCAAACGCTTAGCTTTAGCACTTCCTTAAGTTTAAGGGCGAAAGCTGCAACACTTTTCCGATTTTAGCGGAATGTAGGGACAAACAGAGTTTGGACCCGTGCGGTAGCCATGGCTTCACTCAACGTTTTTTGTAGGCCTGGGGTGTAGGGTTCTTGGTTGTACGGCTTGGCGCGCTCATGACAAGCACCTCAGAACTGATTTTTTATACAGTATTATTGCCGTTCCAGGAAAAATGCCGAGAATTTGCAGCTAAGCTTGCGCGTTATTTCCGTAACATTTCAGGAAATATCATTAAATTCATAAAGTTAAAAAATACAGCTGGTAGATAATAGGTTTGGAAACCGCGCATGCGCGTTTAGCTGCAAGGGATATTAGGACTAAACTCTATTATATCCAGCGAATACAAACAGATAGCGATGCGCGTTTACACTCCTCCGAGGACTAAAACGCGCATGCGCACTATACAGCTGTTATGCCTATAATTTTTTAATGAGGAAATATATGGTAGAAAAAAACAAGGCGGAAGTTAATGCTGAACAAACTAAAGAATGTTTCATTATTATGCCAATAGCTGAAGCAGATGATCGTCCCAAGGGGCATTTCAAGCACGTTTATTCAAATATTATTAAGCCCGCTTGTAAAACGGCTGGATATAAAGCTGTAAGAGCTGATGAAGTCAAGCAAACAAACTTAATTCACTTAGATATTCTTAAACAGCTTATAGAAGCTCCTATCGCGATATGTGATCTAAGTAATCGCAATCCCAACGTTCTATTTGAATTAGGTATTCGGCAAGCATTCGACAAGCCTACAGTGTTAATTCAAGAGCAGGGCACACCGAAAATTTTTGATATCGCACCACTACGATATCTAGAATACTGCAAAGAAATGCGCTATCACGATGTTCTTGAGAGCCAAAAAGAGTTAGCCGAAGCAATAAGTGCAACTGTTGGTGCTGATGGACAACAAGGAAATGTGAATTCAATTGTTAAACTACTTGCTCTCAATAGTCCTGCGCAAATACCTGACATTGAAAATAGCAGAGAACTGTTATCTTTAGATGTAATGCATGCAGAAGTTCGTCAAATGAAATCGTTACTTGAAAACATTACGAATGTTGCTCGACCTTCAAAAGCTTCATTTGCACTAATAGAGTATGAAAGGTTAAATGATGAATTTCACCGTCTTCAAAATGCTAGACGATTATCGCCAGAAGAGAGAATGGATCGGATGCATAGGTTGATCCGTGATATTGAAGAATCCATGATGCATTGTAGAGATGCCGAAAGTCATAATTATTATCATGCTCTGATGGATAAAGTTCATCGCTCAATATAGGCATAACAAACGACTATGGCGTCAATCCTTTATTTTGGGCGATGTTTTGGTCCCACATGATGCCATCTCGAAGCATAGAGTT
>NZ_NGVS01000014.1 GCF_002777975.1 Shewanella carassii | reverse complement strand
GTACTGACCCTGTCCAACGGCGCCAGCATCACCATTGCCGCCGGTCAAACCTCCGGCACCGTCACCGTTGCTGCACCCAGCGATGATGTATTTGTTGATGCGGAAACTCTGACCGTAGGTATAGATAATGCACAAGGTGGTAATTTTGAAAACCTGGATACCAGTGACACAGCTTCCACACTGGTAAATGACACTACCGACACAGTTTTTGCCCAGATCAGCGTAGACAAATCCAGTGTCGCTGAAGGTAATGAAATCACTTATACAGTGACTTTGGTCGATGCCAACGGTAACCCGGTAACCCTTCCTAGTGGCGCTTCGGTTAGCGTTGCGCTTGATTGGGGTGGTACCGCATCTGCGGCAGATGTTGATAATTTACCTCCAAGCGTGACCATTACCGGTGATAGCCAGCAAAGCTTTACTGTTAATACCATTAACGATGGTGATTATGAAGACAGCGAAAATCTAAGCGTCGTCATTAGCGCTGTTACTGACGTTGATAATAGCCTTGAACAACTGGAGATAGGCAGCAACAACAGCGCCGACACCACCATTCTTGATGCCCAGAACCCACCAAGCATAGGTAACATCACCAATGTTGCCGTATCTGAAGAGGGGCTGAACGATGGTGCGCCGGATGAAGTCGGCGACACAGATACAACAGATGCAGTGATAGCCAACGGTACCATTGAGCTGCAAGATCCTGACAACGATGAGCTGGAAGTTACGCTTAGTGGCCCTGTCGGTATCACGTCAGGAGGCGTTGATGTTACCTGGAGTTGGGATGCCAGTACTCAAACCCTGACAGGCTCAGCCGGTTCTACTGTGGTGATGACCATATCGCTCACGGCTCCTGCGGGTAACAGCAGTGGTACTTGGGGTTATGAGGTCACACTGCATGCTCCACTGGATCATCCTGTAGCCAATGTTGAAGATGTGCTCAATTTGAACTTTGGCATTGATGTTGCCGATGGTTCAGGAGCAACAGACTCAAGTTCATTCCAGGTTACAGTTGAAGACGACTCACCTGTTGTCGATGTTGAACCTATCTTGGATGGGGTCAACACTGTTGGCACCTATACTGGGGTCATGAACACATCAGGAGCAGATAAAGACTATAGTGCCGATCTCAGCAGCAACGTAAACGGCTGGGATGCCGGTTCTCAAACCTACTTTGGTGCTTCTGATATCACGGCCGGAGGCAAAACAGTCTTCTTCTTTGTCGATCCAAACAACCCGGATCAACTGTTCGCTTATACAAGCAATGAAAGCCCTGCTACGGCCTATGATGCCTCTAACCCTGATCAGACGCTGATCTTTACCCTCAACACAGATCCAAACAGCGACAGCTATCAGCTGGATATATTGCAGAGCATAGACAAGCTGGAAGAGATAGACATTGGCGCGTTGGACGGAGGTAAAGGAGGCATCAGCGGTACCGTGTATGTCACTTATGACAACGCTACCGGTGCCTACAACATATACAACGATCCAAGCAAAGTGCCCTCTGATGCCGAAGTTGCCTTCACGCTTTATGGCCGCGATGGCAACGGAGACTTGGCCGATGTCAATGGTACAGACAACGGCTTTGGGGTGGCTAACCCTTGGGTTTCCGGTGGTGAGACCCTTATCGTTGACTATGCAGACACAGTAGCCAGTGCCAGCTTTAACTTCAACGTCGGTAATAACGACCCTGTGCTGGTGCACTACAAGGCCTATGACGCCAACGGTCAACTGCTGGGTGAAGGCGAAATCGGCCCCAACGAAGTTATCAGTGATTTGGGCGCTATCGCCTATATCGAGCTGAGTGCTGTAACGCCTGACGGTGCCAAATTCCAACTAACCGGCACAACCGCTCAGGAAATCGTCAGCTCCACAGAGCCTCTGGATCTGGACTTTGGCGTAGTGGTCACTGACAGTGATGGCGATCAAACCAACGGCAATCTGGATATTCACCTGGATGCTCCAGGAGGCGCTCCAGTCGCTATTACCTCCTATGCTCTGGCCAGTCTGGATGAATTTGGTTTGCAGGATGACAACCTGGATACAGATCAACAGTCACTGCGCTTCAAGGCTGGTGACAGTGAACTTTCAGACTTCGGCTTCAACTATCAAAATGGTGACTTCAGCGGTATTACAGTGGAAGGGATAAGAGAAAACTTCCCATTGAGCTGGCGCCTTGAGGGTGAGTATCTGATAGCTTCAATGCCGGGTAATGGCCCCAACAAAGATGTATTGAAGATAAGCCTGGATTGGTCTGCCATAGCGGCTGGCAGTGAAGGCAATATCATAGTCAACGCCGAGCTGATAGGGAATCTGCCTCATAGTATAGATGTCGACTCGCTGAAGATTTCAGGTATTGAGATTGTTGGTACAGATAACAGCAACCAAACCGCTGTATCGACTCTGGATGTTAAAGTCGAGAAGTACACGGCTGCTGTGGATGATTACCAGGAAATCAATGAAGATCAGCTGGCAAGCGGCAACATTTTTGACAATGACACAGGTGAACTAAACAATGGCCAAGACCTTGAGTTGGCGAGCTTTACTGTAGCCGGGGATAGCCAAGTCTACAGCGCAGGAGAAGAAGTCTCGGTTGAAGGTGGCACTCTGGTTATCAACCTGAATGGTAGTTATACCTTCACTCCGGAAGCCAACTGGAACGGTACTGTGCCCGTTATCACCTATGTGACCAACAATGGTGATACTGCGACCCTGACTATCGAGGTCAACAGTGTCAACGACGCTCCGATTATCGTTACCACAACCAATGCCGTTGTCTCTGAGGAAGGCTTGACCAATGGCCTACCGGATTCAAACGGCAGCAGCGATACCACTGACAGTACCACTGCAAATGGCACTATCCAACTTCAGGATGTGGATGGTGATGCACTAACTGTTAGCCTGACACCACCAAGCGGTATCACCTCAGGTGGCCAGACTGTTACCTGGCAGTGGGACGCTGCGACTCACACCCTGACAGGCTCTGTAGGTAACCTTGCAGTAATGACTGTGGTACTGACACCGCCAGCGGGTAATGGCAGTGGTGATTGGGACTATCAGGTCAATCTGTTGGGACCAATAGATCACCCAGATACCAGCATTGAAGATGTTAAAGATCTGACATTTGGTATCAGTGTCAATGACGGCAATGGCGGTACTGTCTCCGGCAGCTTCGTGGTCAGCGTTGAAGATGATGCGCCTTATATGCCGGATACTGCACCGGTAACGGCTACGACAACCGATATCCCGGGCACCCTGGTCGGTGCCTTCAATCTGACCGGTGACACTGATGATACAGGGCAACTGAACTTTGATGGTTTCACCATCACGGCCAGAGGTTTCACCTCATCTACCGATCACACTCTGACCTCTGCAAACATTAACAGCAGTAGTTCAGGCATAGGGGTTGCCAGTGTTGGCTCGCCATACCACAACATAGATAACGAAATAGATTTCCGGGAATTTGCCGATGGCACTGGGGTTTCTGAAGAGATCATCATAGATCTGGACCCCAATACCCTGGCGTTCGGCATGAAGATAGAGTTTGCCAACATCTTCGGAGGTGAGCTTGAAAGCGGTGTGGTTGAGTTCTGGCGTGATGGCCAACTGATATCCAGCCAAACTTTCAGCTCTGATAAAAGCAACGGTGACTATGCGGCTGACTTTAACGTGCAAGATGGCGGCTTTGATAGAGTAGTTATCAAGGCAACCGACAACGGTAAAGCTCCCAGCCATGGAGACAACAGTGACTTCACCATCAAATCCTTAGAGTTCACTGGCACAGGCGACGCCCCAGCAATCGCCTATGCCTCTGGTGAAGTAACGGCCCAATGGGGCGCTGATGGCCAAGGCAGCCTTGCACTGGCCGGTATGACAGACACATCCCTGGTGACCGCCGGCGGGGAAGCCGTTGAAGTGACCCTTTCAGGCAATACTTTGCTAGGTCAAACAGACTCGGGCGACTTGGTCTTTAAGCTGGAATTCACCCCTGGCACGGGTCACTGGGACTTCTATCAGTACCAGACGATGCAGGGCACCGAAGACGGCGACCTGGACTTTGCGGTCACGGTAACCGATGCCGATGGCGACTCTTACAGTGGCAATATCGCTGTGGTGCCTGTATTTAACTATCAGGTCACTGAAGCGGGCCCAGGCGATCAAACGCTCAATTTGGGTAACGCCGAAGATATCGTTATCGGCGACCTGGATGGCTCAGTCGTGGTTCCCGGGCAGGATTACAATATCGCCTTTATGGTCGATAGCTCAGGAAGTATTGGTAATTCGGCTATGGAGGCGATGAAACTTCAGTTGGCTCAAGTATTTGAGACACTGAAAGCCAGCGCCGATTCAGATAATGCCGGCACAGTTAACATATTCCTGACCGATTTCGACTCTCAAGCTAATTTGTCAGTCAGCGTCGACCTGGGAGATCCAGATGCGCTGAGTAAGCTCCAAACCGTTATCGATAGCATGGATGGAGATTATTGGACCGGTGGTGGCACCAACTATGAAGATGTTATCAAGACAACGGCCAACTGGTTCCACAGCGATACGGCTCTTGCCAACAGTAACGCTGAGAATCTGGCATTCTTTATCACGGATGGCGCGCCATCTGTCTATCAGTACTATGAGGATACCAACCCGATAGTCAATCGAAAGACTGGCGAGACTCTGGATGACTTGGTCAACGTCAATAACTTTACTCTGGGTGAGGCGTTTTACGCCAATATCGGAGGACAGCCGAGACTAATCATAGATGCCGACGGAAATCTTTATCAATGGAGCCAAGGTCGTGGAGGCTGGAGTTCGCAAAATATTGGCGATATTCGGGCGCAAGGAGACGGTACTTACGAGATATCAAGCACCTTCAATGGTAATTACTGGGCATTGCAAAACGCCCTAAGTGCCCTGCCATTACTGACAGGCAATGGTGTCATTGTGCAAGCCATAGGTATAGGTAACAATATTTCGACTGACACATTGCAACAGTTTGACAGTGATGGAGTTGTCCAAACCAATGTCTCTGCCGATGAACTTGCCGACGCGATTCTCGGCAATGAAATCACCGATATGCCTGGCTCAGATACCTTGGATGGCGGTGCGGGTAACGACATCATCTTCGGTGATGTGATTCGCTTTGATGGCATTCAGGGCCAGGGTTACAGCGCACTCAAAGCCTTTATTGCCGGCGAGTTGGGCCAAAGCGATGCAACCGATGCTGAAATTCACAATTTTATCAGCGAGCATCCTAACCTGTTTGATAAGTCAGGCATTAATGATATGGGTGACATCATCCGCGGCGGCGAGGGCAGCGATATCCTCTTTGGCCAAGGCGGTAATGATGAACTCTACGGCGACAATGGTAATGACATGCTGTTCGGTGGTAATGGCAACGACCTGCTGGTTGGCGGCAATGGTGATGATTGGCTCACAGGTGGCCAAGGCGTAGATACCTTCAGCTGGAAAGCAGGCGAAACCGGCACTGACCATATCACTGACTTTGAAGTTAACAAAGATAAGCTGGATCTCAGCGATCTGCTGTTGGGTGAAGAGCACAACTCACTGGAGCAATATTTCCAGTTCAGCGTCGAAGATGGTAATACCACCATCTCTATCGATGTGGATCTCAATGGTGAATTTGATCAGCATATAGTGCTCGATGGCGTTGACCTATTCGCCACTTATGGCAGTGATGAAAGTGACATCATTAATGGCCTGCTGGGAAGTAACAGCAGTGATAGCCCACTGATTGTCGAGACTCAATCGGCCAATCCCAGTGCGTCTTACGTCAGCCAAAGTAGCTCTTCTGGGCTGGAAGAGCCTAAAACACTGGACTCAGTAATCTAAAAGTCCGGTGGTTTGAATGGCAGCCCATATTGCAATTCGCAATATGGGCTGCCATGGCTGATACTAGAATTAATGATATAAAACGGAAGGATAAGTTGTTCTGTGACCGCATCCGCTTCTCCTAAACCTGAGCAATGGACCATTTCGGCTTCTCAGCGAGTCACGGTTGATCCCCTGCTCGATAGTCTGGTTCTATTGACAGAGTACTTTGGCTGCCCCTGTTCCAGTGAGTCTTTGGCAGCGGGTCTTCCTCTGTCTTCTGCAGTTTTATCTCCGGAACTGGTACCACAAGCCGCAGCCAGAGCTGGTCTGACGGCAAAACTTTCCCGTAAAGGTCTGAATCAGGTTACTGCCATTCAGTTACCCTGTATTTTACTCTTGAAAGACAAGAAGGCTTGCATCCTACGCGAGCTGGATCTGGAGCAACAACATGCGGTGATCCAATTACCTGAGACCGGCGGTGAACAACGCCTATCTATAGAAGAGTTGGAAACCCTCTATGTAGGCTATCTGTTTCTGGTAAAACAACAGTACCGTGGCGATATGGGGTTTGATGTTTATCATCATGACCACAGTAAACACTGGCTACTGCAAACCATTAAAGACTCGGCCCCCATTTATCGTGATGCCCTGATAGCCTCAATTCTGGTGAATCTATTCGCGCTGGTTTCACCGCTGTTTATCATGAACGTCTACGATAAAGTGGTGCCCAACCTGGCATTCGAATCACTGTGGGTTCTGGCTATCGGAGCCGGTATTGCTTACCTATTTGACTTGGTCATGAGACAGCTGAGAAGTTATCTGATCGACATTGCCGGTAAGAAAGTCGATATCATAGTGTCCTCGCGCCTGTTCTATAAGGCGATAGGTATTCCTCTGGAAAACCGTTCTCCCAGTATTGGTGGCATGGCGCGTCAGTTAGGTGAGTTTGACAGCATCAGGGAGATCCTCACCTCGGCAACAATAACCACGCTGGTCGATCTGCCCTTTGCATTGTTGTTTGTGTTGATCATCTATCTGGTTGCTGGCGATCTGGCGTTGATCCCCCTTGTCGCTAGCCTCATCATCATCGGCTATACCTTAATTGTTCAACCCAGGCTCAAGACAGCCATTGAGGAAAGCAATAAATTTGCCAGCCTCAAGCACGGCCATTTGATTGAGAGTCTCGCCTCTCTGGAGTCCATCAAGTCATACGGAGCGGAAGGCCTGGTACAAAAAGCCTGGCAGCAGATGATAGGTCACACAGCCAACTGGCAGCTGCGCTCGAAAAAGCTTTCCAACTCCGTAGCCAATGTCGCCAACTTTGTGGTGCAACTAACCGTTGTCAGTGTGGTCATTCTCGGGGTCTACCGGGTTGCCGATAATGATATATCCATGGGTGGGATCATTGCCGCTGTGATGCTTGCCAGCAGGGCCGTTGCACCTATGGCACAGCTGGCTAATTTAATGACCCGAGCCAACCAAACTGCCAGCGCGTTGAGACAGCTGGATCAGATCATGACCCAAGAAGATGAATTTGAAAACAAAGGTCACCTGGTCAGCAAACAGCGTCTGATGGGCAAGATTGAGGCCGATAATCTCAGTTTCAGTTACCCAAGTTCAGAAAAAACGGTTTTAAATCCCTTTTCGTTGCGAATTAACCCTGGTGAACGTATCGCCATCATAGGCCGCAACGGCAGTGGCAAGAGTACCTTGGCCAAACTACTTATCGGACTGTTCAAACCCAGCAATGGTAGCCTGAGGTACGATGGCATAGACAGCGCCCAGATCCACCCGAGCGATCTACGCCGTAACTTCGGCTATCTGCCACAGGATGTCACCCTGTTCCACGGTTCAGTCAGGGACAATATTCTCTTCGGTACCCGTCAGGTCACCGAGCATCAATTGATCCGAGCCGTACAACTCTCAGGAGTCAATCTGTTTACCGATATGGAATCAGAAGGCTTGGATCAACAAGTAGGTGAAGGCGGACATTCTCTATCCCGAGGCCAGCGGCAAATAGTGGCCTTAGCCAGAGCCATTCTCAATGACCCGCCGGTGCTGTTAATGGATGAGCCCACAGCCAGTTTGGATGCCAGGGCCGAGAAGCAATTTATGCGTTCTATGCATAATGTCAGCCGTGATAGAACCCTGATCATTATCACTCACAAAATGCACTTGCTGAACTTAGTGGACCGTATCATAGTGATGGATAAGGGCCATATTATTGCCGATGGCCCGAAAAACCAAGTGCTTGAAAAGCTCAACCAAGGGCTGATGGCAGGAGGCAAGTAACATGAGCAAGCACCTGACTTCTGATGACTTGGAAATGGTAGACGATGTCTACGGCGCCATGATGACAGATGCTCCCACCAGCCACAGATTGATCATCTGGTCGCTGGCAGCCATGATGCTCTGCTTCCTCACTTGGGCCTATTTCGCCTCCCTCGACCGAGTCACCAAGGGCACGGGTAAAGTGATCCCCTCTTCCCAGGTACAGGTCATCCAAAGCCTGGATGGCGGCATTTTGAAAGAGATGTACGTTCAAGAAGGTATGCTGGTCAAACAGGGGGAGCCCCTGGTACGCATAGACGATACCCGTTTCCGTTCCGATGCCGCCCAGCAAGAACAAGAGGTCTATAGCTTGCAGGCCAATGTTATTCGCCTGCAGGCCGAGCTGAACAGCATCTTCATCTCAGACATGACCAACGACTGGCGCGAACAGCTAAAGATCACCAAGATCCCGCTGGTATTTCCTGCCGAGCTGACAGAAAAAGAACCTGAACTGGTCAAGCGCCAACAGGATGAATACGCCGGCCGTCTGGATAATCTCAGCAACCAGGTGGAGATCCAAGCCAGGCAAATCCAGCAGCGGCAGCAGGAAACCGAAGAGTTAACCTCAAAAATCGGCACCCTCAGCACCAGTTATCGCTTGGTCAGCCGCGAGCTGGAACTGACCAAACCTTTGGCACAAAAAGGCATAGTGCCCGAAGTGGAACTCTTGAAGCTGGAACGCACGGTTAACGATATTCAAGGCGAACTAGCCACCCTCAGGGTGATGCGTCCCAAGCTCAAGGCCAACATGGATGAAGCCATTCTCAAACGCCGGGAAGCCGTATTGGTTTATGCCGCCGACTCCCGCGCACAACTGAACGAAATGCAGGCCAAGCTGGCAAGAATGAATGAGGCCCAGGTAGGCACCAAGGATAAAGTCAGCAAGGCCGTCATCACCTCTCCGGTGAATGGAACCATTAAAACCATAAATATCAACACATTAGGTGGAGTTGTTCAGCCAGGTATCGATATTATGGAGATAGTTCCTTCCGAAGACCAACTGCTGATCGAAACCCGAATTTTGCCAAAGGATATCGCCTTCCTGCATCCGGGACTGCCCGCCATAGTTAAGGTGACCGCCTATGATTTTACTCGTTACGGTGGGTTGAAAGGCACAGTGGAACAGATAAGTGCAGACACCACTCAGGATGAAGAAGGCAACAGCTTTTATTTGGTAAAAGTGCGGACCGAAGAGTCCAGTTTAATTAAAGACGATGGCACTGAGATGCCCATTATTCCCGGCATGTTGACCTCTGTTGACGTAATTACCGGGAAAAGAACTGTCCTTGAGTACATACTTAATCCCATTCTAAGGGCCAAAGAAACAGCGTTAAGAGAACGCTAGGCTCAAAGTCACAATAAACCTGGAGGGTTTAGCATGAACAAGAAAGTTACTCGGCTGGTGAAACCCAGTGCCTTGGCACTGGCGATTACCGGGCTGATGTTGCCCACGGCAGGGTTTAGTCAGACCCTGGAACAAGCCGTAGCGCAAACATTGGATACCAACCCGGAACTACGGCTCGCCTTTAACCGCTTCAAGGCTCGAGAAGAACAGGTAAACCAGGCCATAGCCGGTTACATGCCAACGGTAGATATTACCGGTGGCTACGGCTATGAATACACAGACAGTCCGGCCACTCGGCGTCGTTTGGCCGGCACCACGGATGATGAAATTGAACTCAAACGGGGTGAATTTGGCGTCAGTATCAAGCAGATGTTGTTCGATGGCTTCTTTACCAGCAGTGAAGTCGACAGATACAGCTTCGAAGCCAGTGCCGATCAATGGGCGCTGTTTGCCGCTGCCGAAGATATGGCGCTGGATGTTGCCAAGGTCTATATCAACTATATACGTACCGAGCAGGTATTGACGCTGGCCGAGAAGAACCTCAAGAGCCACCAGGATATCTACGAACAGATCAAGCAACGTACCGACTCAGGCCTAGGTTCTACCGCGGACCTGTCGCAAATCACGGGTCGTCTGGCCCGCGCCAACGCCAACGTGGTATCGGCACGCAATAACTTCCTCGATGCCAAGAGTCAGTTTTTCCGCATCACCCATCAGCAACCGGAAGACCTGATAGTACCGGTTCCGGATGCCGATATGTTGCCGGCAGACATAGACTCCAGCATCAAGATGGCCCAGGAGCACCATCCCATTCTCAAATCGGCCGCCAGTGATATCCGCGCCGCCGAATATGAGAAGTCTTCGGCTCAATCCAACTACTACCCCAAGATCACTCTGGAAGTAGAAGGCAACATGAACAACGACCTAGACGGTGAAGACGGTTATAGCCGGATCGCCAGCCAAAATGTCGGTGGTTACAACAATGACATTCTGGCTATGGTCAGGGTTCGTTACAATCTGTTTGCCGGTGGCCGCGACTTGGCTCGCGAGAAAGAGGCCAGCTACAAGATAGGTGAAGCGAAAGAGATCCGTGAGCGAGCCTATCGTGAAGTGGTTGAAGGTGCCAACCTCGCCTGGAACGCTTACGAGTTCCTGGGGCCACAGAAGCAATACATTCGCGATCATGTCATTGCCGCCAAGGACACTCAAGTCGCCTACTCACAGCAATTTAACCTGGGTCAGCGTACCCTGCTCGACTTACTGGATACCGAGAACGAGCTGTTTGAAGCCAGAAAAGACTATCTGACCGCCGAGTATGACGAAGTGATTGCCAAATACCGCGTACTCAATGCCACAGGACAACTACTCGACTCGCTTAGAGTCACTCGCCCCGATGTATGGAAAGGGGAGCGTGAATATGAAGGAGGAGTTAAATAATGAAACTCTTTATCACTCTGCTTAGCGTCGCCCTACTGGCGGGTTGCTCAATGCGTGACACTGTATCCATGGATCAACCGACGACTCAGGTCAACGACCTCAATGATCACGACAGAGACGGTGTTATCGAGGCCCGTGAGCGCTGCTCTGGTACCGTGGAAGGGGCCAACATTGATAACTACGGCTGTGGTAAGATCAAGCCTATCAATGAACGTTCCGAGTTGAAAATACTCTTTGCCAACGACTCCTTCTACATAGATCCTCAGTACTATGATCAAATTGGTGTCATTGCAGACTTTATGAAGCAATACCCCAGCACCAAGGTGACCATTGAAGGACACTGTAGCCGTACCGGCAGCTATGAGCATAACCTCGAGCTGTCACAGAATCGGGCAAACGCCGTAACCAAGGTACTTGAAGATCAATTCGGCATTACTGCCGATAGACTGACCGCCATAGGTTACAGTTACGATAAACCGGTAGATCCAACAGATACACAGTTGGCCCACAAGCGTAACCGCCGAGTGATCGCCGAAGTAACAGGCGAAGACACTATGGCCGATATGAAGTGGAACATCTACACTGTGGATCAAGAAGCGAAATAGGACCTTGATATCCCCATATGACAGGCAGGCTCAATCAGTATTCACTGCTCCGAAGGGTCTGCCATTATACAGTACTGGCATCGACTCTGGCCGTGTCATGCCTGTACGCTGCATCAACCCAACGACTCGATGCCAACAGCATTACCAGAACAATGGAATCTCACTATGGTGAGCGGGCTGGCCTCAGAGCCAGAGCCTGGTTCAAAATACTGGACGAGGCGCAAGGGTTGGACGATATGGGGAAAATCACCAAGGTAAACAACTTCTTTAACCTGTTTCGCTTTGTAGATGATAGCAAACTCTGGGGGATGGCTAACTACTGGGCCACCCCTTTAGAGTTTATCGGAGTAAATGGCGGTGACTGTGAAGACTTCTCCATTGCCAAATACTTCACTTTGCTGCAGTTGGGCATACCTGAAGACAAGATGCGCATCACCATGGTTAAGGCAACCAGTGTTAATCAGTACCATATGGTACTGGCCTATTATGAGACGCCCTCCTCTGTTCCACTCATTTTGGACAACCTGGATCGCGAGCTCAAACCGGCAACGCAACGCAGAGACCTGATCCCTGTGTACAGCTTTAACGGTAAACAATTGTGGCTAAACAAAGAGAAAGGACGCGGTGTATTGGCAGGCTCATCCGCTCGCTTAGAAAAGTGGAATGACCTGAGACACAGATTAGGGGCTGATCGCTTACGTCAGCCAAAATTAAAACTGGAGTAGCTACAGCAATGACACTGTTTCGACAGATATACTCGTTACTGTTTGGGCTGTTTCTCTTGGTTGTCGCCAGTGTGGGCTATGTACAATTCAATGAGACCCAGAACTTTCTGACTGAGCAGATGGAATCCGACCTTAATAATGTCAGCCACTCTTTAGGCTTGATGTTGGTTCCATCGTTGGAAGCCGGAGATCTCGCCACCGTAGAAACCATGGTCAATGTCATCTTCGAAGGTGGCTATTACCAAGAGGTTAAACTCACCTGGTTGGTCGACGGAAAACAGCAAACCTGGAATAACAATATCCGCATCGAAGATGTGCCCCAATGGTTTATCGATCTGGGGATCTTCACTCCATTACGTAAGGAAAGCACCATCACTTCGGGTTGGTTGCAGTTGGCCAAGCTGGAAATTACTGCGCACCCCGGGTTTGGCTACCACGAGTTATGGCGCATTATGAGCCACACCCTGATAGCCTTTTCAATCCTATTTTTGATTGCCATTCTGTTTGCACGCCTCGGCCTAACCTGGATCCTCAGTCCACTACACTCTATTGCCGAACATGCCAAGAGCATTGCCAAACGGGAATTCGGACCGGATATGCCGCTGCCCAAAACTCTGGAACTCAGAGATGTTGTCAACGCCTTCAACAGCATGTCGGCCCAGTTGAAAAAAATCTTCAGTTCCTTAGACGAAGAAGTCACCGCGCTGCGTAAGAAGAACCTGATCGATCAGGTATCCAACCTACCCAACCGCCAGTATATGATGGGCCGAATAGGTGGTTGGCTCGGCGAACCCGGCAGCGGCGCCCTGATGATGGCCAAGTTTGACTGGCTAGAAGAAGTCCACAGTAAATATGGTTATCAAGTAAGAGACGAAACCATCAAGCTGCTCTCGGAAAAACTGCAGCATGAACTGGGCGAAATCAGTGAATCTGTCATAGCTCGCATTGCCGCCTATGAATTCGCTTTCTTGGTTACCAATGTCGAGCGTGAACAGCTGAGTAAGTACCTGCAAACTCTGATCCGCACCATCAATCAGGAAATGGTCAAGGCGGGTTGCAAACCCAATGAAGACTACGCCATAGGTATTGCCGAGCGCATAGGACAGATGAACAGCTCTGAACTACTGGCACGCTCGGACAACGCCCTGCAAATCGCCCTCAAGGAAGGCAAGGTGTATCACTGGTTAGAGACCAATGAGCAGCAGTTGTTCAGCCGCGAACAATGGCGCGACAAGCTTACCGAAGCAATTAACCGTAAGCAGTTCCGTTTCCGTTGGCAGCCAGTGCACTATCAGGACTCTGACAACGTACTGCAACGGGAGCTTTTCTGTCAGCTGCAGATAGCTGACAAACTGGTACACGCCGGCCAGTTCATGCCCTATGTCGAGCTATTGTCCTTGGGTAGCCTGCTCGACCGCTGCCTGATTGAAAAGATCAGCGAAGATGAGTTGTTGGAGAAAAATGCCGAAGCTATTGCGGTTAACCTTACCCATCACAGCATCAGCGATCCCAAGTTCCATGAATGGCTCAATCATTTCCTGCGTAACAGTCGCCATGCAAGCCGGTTGGCCTTTGAATTACCGGAAGCCGCCATCTATACCGATATCGACGCCTGCCAGGCGCTGTGTACCGTTATCCGCGACAATGGCGCCAGCATAGGGATAGACCACTTCGGCCGTCAGTTCGGCTCCATGTCTTATCTGCAAAGCCTGCGGCCGGCTTACGTCAAGCTGGACCAATCCTTCGCACAATATGATGAAAACCAGCACAACAGCGAACTGTGCCGGGCACTGGTGAACGTGGCCCGAGGACTGGAAATCGATGTGATAGTCACAGGTATTCAGGAGAGAGGTCAGTTGGAGCGCTTTACGCCACTCAAGACCCAAGCATACCAAGGCTTTATTTCACCACCGGTGAATGTGGAGTAACTTGATTTAAGGCTCCGTTGTGGAGCCTTTCTCTTATCCTAAGCGGTTAGAGATAGAGAAGATCCAAAACACTTACGCACTTAGGATGAAGACAGGAAGGCTTTGAGTGTTAAAAACACCTACAAAAAAGCCCCTGATTTCTCAGGGGCTTAAGTGTTTTGGTCGGTGATAGAGGATTCGAACCTCTGACCCTCTGCTCCCAAAGCAGATGCGCTACCAGGCTGCGCTAATCACCGAAATACTGTATTGCTGGTTACCTTTGCATATAGAGGGTCACTCTCTGCTCCGCTCTGGTTGCCAAATCGGCATGCGCTACCAAACCGCGCTAATCACCGAAATACTTTCCAGCTGTTACCCGACTTGTAGTCAGATAAATAAAATTTGGTCGGTGATAGAGGATTCGAACCTCTGACCCTCTGCTCCCAAAGCAGATGCGCTACCAGGCTGCGCTAATCACCGTAAGTTTTGAAGCTGATTTGCTTCACGAAAGAAGTGGGGTGACTGATGGGACTTGAACCCACGACAACCGGAATCACAATCCGGGGCTCTACCAACTGAGCTACAATCACCACTGATATTTCTTTCACTGACACAGTCGAATCAAACTGGTGCGCCCAGAAGGATTCGAACCCTCGGCCTCACCCTCCGGAGGGGTGCGCTCTATCCAGCTGAGCTATGGGCGCCCGCCGTATCAGCGCCGCAAATAGTAGGAGGATTTACTCTCCATGTCTACACCTGATTTGCTTTTTTTCGATTGTTTGCTCAAGTTTTGACTCAAACGGTACAACAATTATTCGACACCAGCCAAAAAATTGACTTGGATAATACCGTATTTCATGCTATTCCTATCCTTTGATTGAAAAGCACACAACTATTATATTGCAATTATTCCTTGGCGGGTAACATGTTTAGGGATGACACTCTCCATCGGCATTCGGCTCAGGAACTATCGAGTTTAAAAAAACGGGTCATCAGACTCAAGCACCTGGCTGCCAAGTATAAAAGAGCCGAAGCCACCCAAAACGCACTGCTGGAAATCTCCAATATAGCCAATAAGGCGACCTCAATGGAGAGCTTCTATCAGGGCATGCACCTGCACCTAAAAAAACTCATCCGCGCCGACAATTTTTATATTTCCCTGCTCGATCCCCAGAGAAAAGCTCTGGAGCTGCCTTTTTTTTCCGATGAGAAAGACTCCCACCCATCCGAGCTCTATCCGGAACAAGAGCTGTCTGATCTTTTAATGCAGGGCCTCACCGGCTATGTGCTGCGAACCGCCAAGCCCCTGCTTTGTGATGAACGCAAGGCTGAAAAATTAGCCGCCACAGGTGAAATTAAGACACTTGGATCACCTTGCCATCAGTGGTTAGGGGTGCCCATCATGCAAAATGGTAATTCCATTGGTGTCTTGGTGGTACAGAGCTATGATCCGGCCAGCTCTTACGGCGAGATGGAGTTTGAATTGATGACCTTCATCAGTCATCACATCGCCGGAGCCATGGAACGGTTAAGACATCATGAACAACTGGAACAAGCCATTTCCCAGAGAACCCAGGAGCTAAGCCAGGCCTACGATAAACTGAAACAGGAGGTCTATGAGAGACGCCGCGCCGAGAGACTACAACAGTCTTTGTTTGAAATAGCCGAACTCTCCTCTTCCAATCTGGATGACAGTGAGTTTTATATCGAGTTGCACCGAGTTCTCAGCCATCTGCTCCCCGCGAGCAACTGTTATATAGCTCTGCTGAATGACACAGCCACCGAATTACGATTTCCCTTCTACGTATCCCAACTAGGCAAACAGCCTCCCAAAAGCCGTCCACTAATGGATGGACTGGTGGAGTACCTGCTCAGATTAAAACGCCCGATATTATTGGGCCAGAGCGATATTCAATCCTTAGTCAAGGTTAAAGAGATTTATAGTAAAGCCCCAGAACTCAATCATACCCAGAGCATGCACCAGTGGATTGGCGTACCACTGTTTATTCAAGACAGGATTGCTGGCGCCCTGACCATCTATAGTTTCAGCATGCACCAGAACTATCAGTTCAAGGATCTCGAGCTCTTGACCTTTGTGTCGCAGCATATAGCCACGGCCATCGAACGTAAACTAGCCACTGAAGCCCTAAAGCGCAGCAACGAGGAGCTGGAAGAAAAGATCCTGGAGCGCACCCGTGAATTGGCCAACGCCAACCAAGAACTGCAAAAAGAGATCTCCCAACGTCGCAAGGCTGAGCAACAACTGCTGCACGATGCCAAACACGATGGTCTAACGGGTCTGCCCAATCGACTGATGTTTATGGAACGCTTGAGCCAGGCAGTTAAGCATAACCGCCGCCATGTACAAGATAGGTTCGCCATCCTGTTTATCGACCTTGACCGTTTCAAGTTGATTAACGATACCCTGGGGCATCTGGAAGGCGACAAGTTTCTGGTTGAGACCGCCATCCGCCTCAAGTTTTGTATTCGCGACAACGACACTCTTGCTCGTCTCGGTGGCGATGAGTTTGTGATTTTGCTGGATGGCCTGCGTACGGCCGACGATGCCAAGGAAGTCGCCGAGCGGATCCTCAAAGAACTTTCTCGCCCCTATGAACTGGCCAATAAACAGTTCAACTCCGGCGCCAGTATTGGTATAGCCGTCAGTGGTCATCATAGGGATGACACCAGCGAATCCATTCTGCGAGATGCCGACACTGCCATGTATATGGCCAAGACGCGCGGCAAGGGTTGCTATGTTGTGTTCGATGAGAAATCACATCAGCAACTCATGCAGGATGTGAGTTTGGAAAATGAATTGAGAAACGCACTGGATAGCCAGCACATTCGGCTAAGCTACTTCCCGGTGCAGGATCTCGAGACCGGGCAGCTACAAGCCCTGGATGTACGCCTGTATTGGCCTCATCCACAACACGGTAAAATCAAACAACCACAACTCGCCAATTTGGCAGAGCAGGCCAACTTGCAGCTGGAGTTGGATAGATATGCGATAGAGGCGCTCAACAGTGAACTGCCCAAACTGCAACTGGCCACGGGTACCAAGTTGCATCTGGCCATCTGTAGCCAACACCTTAAGCATAAACATGCGCTGCGCAGTCTGAAAAACAGCCTAAGAAACTGCCGCTTCCCACTTACCGATCTCTGCCTGTTTTTCAACGAACAAGCCTTATCTAGAGATCTGGAAAACCATATCAATGGTTTTGAAGTACTTAAACGCTTGCGGGTCACCCTGGGGATCACCGGCTACGGTAGTGGTTACAGCCCTTTGGTTAGCCTGTCTTTCTTACCAGTCAATATTTTGAAGCTCGATGCCAGCCTGGTGTCACATCTGCAGAGCCCTCATCATAAACGCTTGCTCAAAGCGATCCACTTGAGTGCCGGCGCACTGGAGCTTGAATTGGTATTGGATGGCGTCAACACTCAAGAACAGAAACAGCAACTGACACAGATAGGCTTTAATGCTGGCCAGGGACAGGCGCTGGGCCATCGTTTGAGCACTACAGACAGTCATAATAACAGTACCGAGAGCATAGATACGACATCCCAGGTTTGTGCCTGAATAGAGCCTTGAAGACGACTCTAACAGTTACTTCTTGAACATATCCCGCAGGTTGGCAATATTGGCCTTGCCGGTTTCCATTCGTTGCTGCTCACTCTGTTGCGGCTTGCGATTTTCCCAGATAAGGTCGTCCTGAGGCAGTTCCATCAAGAAGCGGCTGGGTTCGCAACGCATGGTTTCGCCGAATTGGCGCCGCTCACGGCAGAGCATAAACCACAGCTCTTTCTGAGCCCGGGTGATGCCAACATAAGCCAGACGCCGCTCTTCATCGACATTGTCTTCATCTATGCTGGTTTGATGCGGCAGAATTCGCTCTTCCACCCCCACCATAAACACATAAGGAAACTCCAGTCCCTTGGAGGCGTGCAGCGTCATCAACTGCACCTGATCGCCGCCTTCATCCTCATTGTTTCTTTCCATCATGTCTCTAAGCGTCAGCCTATTGACCACTTCGGGCAGGCTCATGGGCTCATCCAGGTCATCACCGGCCAGCATCTCTGTCACCCAGCGATACAGCTCGGAGATGTTCTTCATTCGCATCTCGGCTGCCTTGGCGCTGGTGCTGGTCTCGTAGAGATAGTCTTCGTAGTTTATCTTGCGGATCAACTGTTTGATGGCATCAACCCCCTCACCGCGTTGAGCAATTTCACCGGTATCGACGATGAAGCGACCAAACTCATACAGTGAGCCCATGGCCGCCGGAGGCAGGTGATGATTCAATTCAGCGTCGAAAATCGCCTCAAACATGGAGATATGTTTCTGGTTGGCGAAATTCCCCAATTTTTCCAAGGTTGCCGGACCAATTCCGCGCTTAGGGAGGTTGACGATACGCAGAAAGGCGTTATCGTCATCCGGATTCACCACCAAGCGCAGATAGGCCATGATGTCCTTGATTTCGGCTCTGGCAAAGAATGAGGTGCCACCGCTAAGCTTATAGGGAATACGGTTAGTCATCAGCGCCCGCTCCAACAAGCGAGACTGGTGATTTCCCCGATAGAGAATGGCGTATTCACCATAGCTGGTCTTACCCATAAACTTGTGGCGAATGATTTCGGCCACCACCCGCTCCGCTTCCTGCTCTTCATTGGCGGCAAACAGTACCCGCAGCGGCTCGCCATAGGCCAACTCACTGAACAGCGACTTATCATACACATGGGGATTGTTGGCGATCAGAATATTGGCCGCCCTCAATATCCGCTGGCTGGAGCGATAGTTTTGTTCCAGCTTAATGAGCTTGAGCTCAGGAAAGTCTTTGCCCAGCAGCACCAGGTTTTGTGGCTTGGCACCACGCCAGGAGTAGATGGACTGGTCATCATCGCCTACCACAGTAAAACGCGCCCGCTCTCCCACCAACAATTTAACCAGTTCATACTGGCTGGTGTTGGTATCCTGATATTCATCCACCAGCAGATAACGGATCCTCGCCTGCCAACGGGCTCTAACATCGGCGTTATGCCGCAGCAATAGGGTCGGCAGCAGGATAAGATCGTCAAAATCCAGTGCATTGTAAGCCTTCATGTGCTGGGCATAACGCTGATACAAAAGTGCAAACAGTTGCTCCTGTTCACCCTTGGCTATCTTGCGGGCATGATCCGGGATCACCAAGCCCCCCTTCCAATTGGAGATCATGGTCGCCAACGCCCGCAGCAGATCTTTATCCTCCTGCAGCTCGTCCTGAGTCAGCTCTTTGAGTAGCGCCAAGGTGTCCTGATCATCGAACAGAGAGAAGCCGGCTTTGAGGCCCAATGTCTTGTGTTCACGCTTGATGATTTCCAACCCCAGAGTATGGAAGGTAGAGATCCACAACCCCCTGGCTTCCTTGCGGCCCATGGATTGAGCCACCCGCTCTTTCATCTCCCGTGCTGCCTTGTTGGTAAAAGTCACAGCGGCGATATGCTTGGCCTGATAACCACACTTCTGCACCAGATGGGCTATCTTGTTGATGATAACCCGGGTTTTGCCACTGCCGGCTCCAGCCAATACCAGGCAGGGACCGGAAACATAATGGACGGCTTCATTCTGGGCAGGATTGAGCTTCATAGGTTATCGATATCTCACACAAGGCAGGTTTAGAGGCTGAGATCATACCAGAATCAGTGCCGGAGGCAGCCCCAAAATCCCCTTAGGGAAGGTGCGAATAAGTCCTCGTGGCACTCTGGCTTGCACAGCAATTGGCATTCAAGGCATCTGACTGAAGGCATGCTGGGGCCTGGCGAGGTCGGATAACGCAGAGAGCCGGTTGCTGTGAAATCCCCAAAGGGCGTGGCTTACAGACCTGCCTGCTGTGTTCTGCTTCTTGCAAAGGACTAGGGCCATTTGCTGCGAACCACGCCTTGCATCTAGGCCTGTAAACCGACACAGAGCACACATGGGACTTGTTCGCACCTTCCTTCGGTTAACCTTGGGTTCAGTACGGCCTATAAGTTACAATCAGTTAAAACCTTACCAGTGGATTAAAGAGATGATCAACCCCAAGAAAATTGAAGAAATGGCCAAACAGCTGAGCGAAAACCTGCCTTCAGGGCTGAAGCAATTTGCCGGTGAGTTTGAGGAACGCAGCAAGCAAGTACTGCAACACCAGTTGCTGAAACTGGATCTGGTCTCCCGGGAAGAGTTTGAAGTACAGCAGCATGTATTGCTCAAGACCCGCGAAAAGCTGGAAGCCCTGCAAGCCAGAGTCGAGGCACTGGAAACCAAGGCTGAGCAAGCGGAGTAATACATCTCGCCCAAGAATAGATAAGGCCGCTCATGAGCGGCCTTATGTTTTAATACGGCTAAAGTTAGAGCATATGCCGATAGCCCAGAGTAAAGGCGATATCCGTGCTGTTATCCATGTTGAGGAAGTTTTCAATCACAGTGAACTCTATGGCACCGCGATCTAGATAATAACGGTAGCCCAGCAAGGCTTCATTGGAGGCTTCAGAGAAGTCATCATCGGCCTCTGTCATCCCCTCATATCTGTGGTACTCCAGCATCCAACCATGACGACCAACACGATATTCATAGCCTAGGCCAAGCATCAAAGCGTTGGACTCATAGGGCATATCCGACAACACTTCCTCATCCTCACGGAAGCTCAAGCCGAGTGTTGAATGGAAGTTGTGCCGACCGTTGCGATAGCTGTAGTTAAGCTGCAACGCCTGTTCAAAGTTCTCATTGGCAAAAGGGCCCGAACCCACATAGTTGTAATACAGACTGGCCCCAACAGACAGACCATGGTGCTCGTTTTGCAGCAGTTGATACCCCAGGTAGATATTGAAGGCGTTATTCATCGTCTCGCCACCAAAATCACTGAGATTGATATCGTGTTGCTTGGAGTAAATCTGATTCTGATTTCGCGGTTGATGTTCACGCCCATTCTGATCGAAGCCGAAGGCATCGTGAAACCACATGGTCAGCGAATCCAAATGATTATTGCCACTGAAACGCCAAGTGTAGTTGGCATCCAGCATCCAGCGGTCATCGATTTGCCACTTGAGACCCGCAGTCAAAGCGTTGTGATAATAGTCGGCCAGATAATCGTCTGTCTCGGCCCAGACACTGGCCATATTACCGGTCAGATACCACTCTTTTTGCCCCTCGGCCATGGAAAAGCCCGAGCGCAACATAGGAGTCAGACTACTGGACTGCAGGGGAGACTGGGCGTAGACCCGCAGCGGACCATAGTCGTCAAAATCGGCCAGTTCGGCATGCAGGGGCAAACAGAACACAGCCGGCATCCAACAGATTTTGGAAAAGTACTTCATAGGAATCTTCACAGCAGATTGTATAGGCGGTTATTTTAAATGACTGCAGCATTGATTCACACTCATTATAGATGTTTCAATTACGACCACATTGTCATAATAAATGTGACAATCGTGCATAAACCTTTTTTGCCCACTACTCAGAAAACAAGATTGCCACAATTTTGCCATTATTGATCAGCGACTTGTCATGATATCTCCAGTCAAATCTGTTCTAATGCAGCCACTATAGGTTAAAGGAACATACCTGATGTTTGAAATTATCGTCCTGGTGATAGCGCTGGCCTTTCTTGGTGCCATGGGTTTCGGGGCTTATCTGCTGCTGAAAAGTGCGATGAAGAAACAAAACGGCCAAGCGGCGCTGCCTCAATTCAAATCCAAATTAACGCTCAAACTCTTTGCTGTGGCCATGGTGGGCCTGTTGTCATTGATCCCATTGGGAATGATCCAGGATCTCAGCCAAGATAGAGAAAGCCTCTATCGCCAAGTGGTGCGTGAGATAGGCCACACCTGGGGCGATGCCCAAACCTTGGCCGGTCCGGTTTTGGTACTGCCGTTTCGCTACGAAGTGATCTCCGACAGCAATATCGACGGCAAACAGCACCGTAGTCGCCAGGTTTACAGCGATGAACTCTTGATCCTGCCCAAAGGCATGACGCTGGATGCTGGTCTGCAGCACGAATTCCGCCATCGCGGTATCTATCAGTCACTCGTGTATCTGGGACAAGTCAAGGGCCAGGCCAACTTCGAACTGCCCAAGGTCAATATCCCCGGCCTACTCGGCTTTGATTATAACCAGGCCCGGCTGGTGTTCGGCGTTTCAGCCAACCAGGCTATTGAGACTGTCAGCCGTTTTAATCTGGCTGATGAGCAGGGCATGCCCAGCTTGATGTCAGGTACAGGCCTGGATAACACAGGCGGCCTTGGCCGCGGCTTTCATCGCACCATAGCGCTGGATCCGAGCCAAGGTGAATATCACCTGACCTTCCAGCTCAGCCTCAGGGGTTCCGAGGGCTTGGAAGTACTGCCACTGGCGGAACTGAGCCAGATAGATATCCATGCCGATTGGCCGCATCCCAGCTTCCAGGGTTACCTGCCCGCCAGCCGTAATCTCAGCACTGAAGGTTTTGATGCCAACTGGCAGATAAGCCATCTGAGTCGTAACTTCCCTCAGGTGTTCCGCGCCAGTGATGGCCGGGATCTCACCGAGATCAGTGCCAGTGTTACCCTGTTCGAACCCGTGACTCACTACGGCAAGATAGAAAGATCGCTCAAGTACGGCATACTCTTTATCTTACTGACCTACATATTGCTGCTGATCTTCGAGCTGGGTAACAAATCACGCCTCAGCGCAGTGCAGTATCTGATGGTAGGTGGCGCCATGTGTCTCTTCTATCTATTGCTGCTGTCGCTGTCGGAACACCTGCTGTTTTTAACCGCTTATCTGGTGGCCGCGGCTGTTCCCCTGCTCAGCATTCCGCTTTATGTCGCCAGTGCCAGTGGCAGTCGGCGCCAGGGAGCTATAGTTGCGGCCATGCTGGCGAGTCTCTACGGCGTACTCTACTCCATACTCCAGCTGGAAGATTACGCCCTCTTGATGGGAACTGGACTACTGGTACTGATCATGCTGGTGCTCATGTATCTCACCCGTCACCAACAAATTGAAGAGTAATATTTACTGCCAACCAACGGCTGCCACACTTGGGCAGCCGTTTTTTTACAAGTGTGCTGACAAACTGCCGCCCAAAGGGCCTACTTCGACGGAGGACGCCATTAATGCTTGCCGCGTTCCTCCCCTCTGGCACAATGGCGGTTTGTCCGTTCCGATAAGGGTGTATTAATGAAATATGCAGCCGTCCCTTTGACCTCATTGGCCATTTGTTGGCTGTTTCTGCTCAGCTTGCCGCTGGCGCTGTTTTCCCTGTCAGAGCCGCTCTTCCCCTGGCTCAATCTCGACAGTGCCGCCGCTCAGTTTTGGTACTGGTTAACCGTGTCCGGTTCGGCCCCCTGGGGCGTAAGCACTGTGTTACTGGTATTTGCCATCAGCTTTTTTATCCTGCCAAGGGGCAGCTGGCTGAAGATGATGTTCTGCACTTCGCTGGGCTTGGTGCTGTGTTTGCTGCTCAATGAACAGCTCAAGCTGGTATTTGCCGAATCCCGACCCTATATCGAATGGCTGTCCCACCAGCAGCATCTGGATATCAAGGAGTTCTACAGCATAGACAAGTACGCCCGCAGGGAACTGCTGGCCCAGGTTCTTCCCGGGGTATCACCGCTGGATATGCCCATCTCGGCACAGATCCAGCGCCACTGGCAGATAGAAACGGGGTTTTCCTTTCCCTCCGGCCACACCATTTTTGCCGTGACCCTGACTATGTGCAGCAGTTTCTTTCTGCTGAGGCACAACAATCTCTGGCTTCCGGCGCTGCTTATCTGCTGGGCGCTGCTGATGGGGCTGAGCCGTATGTTGCTGGGAATGCATTGGAGTGTCGACGTGTTGACCTCGACCCTGCTGGGCGGAATATTGTCGGCCTTGGCTATCTATGTCGGCAGTCACAGCTATCGCCGCCTGGAACCTTGGTTCACAGGGGCTGTGAGTAAAGGCTGAAACGAAAACGCCCCGTCATTGGACGGGGCGTTTATCTAAAGGCGGGCTATCAGTTAAGCACTTCGGCCAGAGCCCGCAGGCAAAGGGCAACATTTTCCCGTCTGGCACCGTAACCCATCAGGCCGATACGCCAAGCCTTTCCGGCCAAGGCGCCGAGACCGGCACCTATCTCCAGATTATAATTATCCAACAGCTGCTTTCTCACGGCGCCATCATCAACACCTTGCGGGATATAAACCGCATTGAGCTGCGGTAAGCGGCTCTGCTCGGCCACCACAAATTCGAGCCCCATGGACTCAAGCCCCTGACGCAGCAAAAGGTGCATCTCTCGGTGACGCTGCCAGGCATTTTCCAGCCCCTCTTCGGCCAGTAACCGCAGCGCTTCGTGCAGTGAGTACAGGGCATTAACGGGCGCTGTGTGGTGATAACTGCGCTTGCCATCACCGCTCCAATACCCCATCACCAGGGACTGATCCAGAAACCAGCTCTGCACCGGGCTCTTGCGCGCCTTGAGTTTGGCCACGGCGGCCGGTGAGAAGGACACGGGGGACAACCCAGGCACACAGGAGAGGCACTTCTGACTGCCGGAATAGATTGCATCTATGCCCCAATCATCGACTCTGAGCTCGACGCCTCCGAGGGAAGTTACGGCATCGACAATCGACAGACAGCCATGCTCACGCGCCAGGGCGCACAGTGTTTTGGCGTTGGAAAGCGCACCGGTGGAGGTTTCGGCGTGCACAAAGGCCAGGAAGGCGGCATCGGGATGCGCCTTCAGCGCAGCTTCCACCACTTCTGGGTCAACCGCTGTACCCCATTCGAAATCCAGCACCACCGCCTCGGCGCCAATCCGCTCGACGTTCTGGCGCATTCTGTCGCCAAACACCCCGTTACGGCAGACAATCACCTTTTCGCCCGGCTCCACCAGGTTAACGAAACAGGTCTCCATACCGGCGCTGCCCGGGGCAGATACCGCTATAGTCATCTCGTTGCGGGTTTGAAACGCATATTGAATGAGACTCTTGAGCTCGTCCATCATGGCCACAAACAGAGGATCCAGATGCCCGACCGTCGGCCGCGACTGCGCCGCCAATACCTGAGGATAGACATCCGAAGGGCCGGGGCCCATCAGGATCCGGCGGGGAGGGTTAAAAGCGCTAACCGAGGGTGCAGCAAACATCTTGGCTCTCCTTACAAGAGGTTTCAGGATACGGATTAGAATAATAACTCAAGACCATAGCATAAAACTGACCGCCGGACTGCCCCTGCTTTTGGCGAAGACAGTCGACCTTTTCCCTTTCAGGATCTCACTGGCCTGGGCGCGCCAGAAACAGCCGGTAGGCGGGGTTATCCGTCTCGTCCTGACAGACAAACCCCAACTCATCCAGAAACTGATCAAAGGCGGCTTCATCGGCCTTGGGCACTTCAAAGCCGGCCAGCACCCGCCCAAAGGCGGCGCCATGGTTGCGATAGTGAAACAAACTGATGTTCCACTTGCTCTTCAATGTCGTGAGAAACTGCAGCAAGGCTCCGGGATGCTCCGGGAATTCAAAGCTGAGCAGTTTTTCTTCCAAAGGCTCGGGTGGCAAGCCGCCCACCATATAACGCACATGCAGTTTGGCCGCCTCATCGGCAGATAGATCCTGCACCGCAAAACCGGCACTCTCCAGGCGGGAGATAATCGCCTGCAGCTCGCTGACACCTTCGCTAAGACGGATCCCGGCAAAGACCACGGCGCGATCGCGCCCGCTGAAACGGTAGTTGAACTCTGTCATCACCCGCCGCTCCAGCAGTTCACAAAAATGCAGGAAGGAACCCGGCCTTTCCGGAATGGTCACTGCCAGTACCGCCTCTTTATGCTCGCCCAGCTCGCAGCGCTCGGACACATATCTCAGGCTGTGAAAATTGACATTGGCTCCGCTGAGAATCGCCACCAGTTTCTCGCCCTTGCCCTTGTCACCGACATACTTTTTCAGCCCGGCCAGCGACAAAGCACCGGCAGGTTCGGCAATGGCGCGGGTATCCTCAAAGATATCCTTGACCGCGGCGCAGATCTCATCCGAGCTGACAGTCACCACCTCATCGACATATTCCCGCGCCAATCGAAAAGGTTCCTGACCTATACGCTTAACCGCCACCCCATCGGCAAACAAACCCACCTGCTCCAGCGTCACCGGCTCATCGGCTTCCAGCGCTGCCTTGAGACAGGCGGCATCTTCCGGCTCGACACCGATGATCTTCACCTCGGGCATCACAGCTTTGTAGTAAGCGGCAATGCCAGCGATTAAGCCACCGCCGCCCACTGGCACAAACACCACTTCAAGATCTCTTTGCTGCTGCAGCATCTCCTGGGCAACCGTGCCCTGCCCGGCGATTACCGCCTCATCATCAAAGGGGGGAATAAACACCCGCCCCTCATCCTGGGCCAGCGACATGGCATACTGATTAGCCTGATCGAACGACTGCCCATGAAGCACCACATTGCCGCCAAGGCGGCGCACCGCATCTATCTTGATGTCCGGGGTGGTGGTTGGCATCACTATCACGGCGTCGACCCCGCGGCTCGAAGCCGACATGGCAACGCCCTGTGCATGATTACCGGCCGAGGCACATACCACTCCGTTTTCGCACTCAGCGGGGTTCAAGGCGGCAATGCGGTTATAGGCGCCGCGCAGCTTGAACGAGTGTACCGGTTGCATATCCTCGCGTTTGAGAAACACCTGACAGCCCAGGCGGGCCGACAACTTGTTCAGACTCGACAGCGGGGTAACCCGCGCCACATCATAGACATGGGACAAGAGGATCTTCTGCAGATAATAGTTGGCCAGCGACAGCTGACTCTTGGATGCCAGCGCCAACATACTAGCCCTCCAACTTAGTGCGATCGCGCACGGCGCCCTTGTCGGCACTGGTGGCCAACATGGCATAAGCCTTGAGCGCCAGCGACACAGGGCGCACCCGTGCCAACGGCTTCCAGGCCAAAGGTCCCTTGGCCTGCATCGCCTCACGGCGCCGGGCGAGCTCAGCATCGCTCAGCTTAAGCGTGATGCTGCGGGCCGGGATATCGATTTCAATGGCGTCACCATTTTCAATCAAGGCGATAGTGCCCCCTGAGGCGGCTTCCGGTGACACATGGCCTATGGACAGCCCGGACGTACCGCCGGAGAAGCGGCCATCTGTGATTAAGGCGCAGGCCTTGCCCAAACCGCGGGACTTGAGGTAACTGGTGGGATAAAGCATCTCCTGCATGCCAGGGCCACCTTTGGGGCCTTCGTAGCGAATAACCACCACATCCCCGGCGACCACTTCACCGCCGAGGATCCCGGCAACGGCCTCGTCCTGGCTCTCATATACCCTGGCCACGCCCTTGAACCTCAGGTTGGATTCATCCACCCCGGCGGTTTTCACTATGCAGCCATGCTCGGCCAGATTACCGGACAGTACCGCCAAGCCCCCTTCCTGACTGAAAGCAAACTCGCGGCTGCGGATACAACCTTCACGGCGATCTGTATCCAGTGATGGCCAGCGGCAATCCTGGCTGAAGGCCTGGGTAGTAGGGATCCCCGCGGGACCGGCGCTGAAGAAGTCTTTTACCTTCGCAGACTCGGTGCGCATCACATCATAATTGGCCAACACAGACTCAAGCGAGCCATCATCGGAAGCCACATGGTTAACATCAGTATGCAATAAACCTGCGCGTTCCAGCTCACCCAAGATCCCCATTACGCCACCGGCTCTGTGGACATCTTCCATATGGTATTTAGGGGTCGAAGGTGCCACCTTGCAAAGGTGCGGCACCTTGCGGCTGAGACGGTCGATATCCGTCATGGTGAAATCCACTTCTGCTTCCTGAGCCGCCGCCAACAGGTGCAGCACAGTGTTGGAAGAACCGCCCATGGCGATATCCAAAGTCATGGCATTCTCGAACGCCTTGAAGTTGGCGATATTGCGCGGCAATACCGAGGCATCATCATCCGAGTAGTAGCGCTTGGCCAGCGCCATCACTCTCCTGCCCGCCTCCAGAAACAGTTCGCGTCGATCACTGTGGGTCGCCAACATGGAGCCGTTGCCCGGCAGCGACAGCCCCAACGCCTCGGTCAGGCAGTTCATCGAATTGGCGGTAAACATGCCGGAGCAGCTGCCACAGGTTGGGCAGGCGCTGCGTTCGATTTTCTCGCTGTCGGCATCGGACACCCTGTCATCGGCCGCCGCCACCATGGCATCCACCAGATCCAGCTTGATAAGCTTATCGGACAGTTTGGTCTTGCCCGCTTCCATAGGCCCGCCGGAGACAAATACCACAGGGATATTGAGCCGCAGCGCCGCCATCAACATGCCGGGGGTGATCTTGTCGCAGTTGGAGATACACACCAGAGCATCGGCGCAGTGGGCATTGACCATATACTCGACGCTGTCGGCAATCAGTTCACGGGAAGGCAGGGAATAGAGCATGCCGCCATGGCCCATGGCGATGCCGTCATCGACCGCTATGGTGTTGAACTCTTTGGCGATGCCGCCGGCCTCTTCGATGGCCGATGCCACCAGGGAGCCCATGTCTTTCAGATGCACATGACCGGGGACAAACTGAGTGAAGGAATTGGCAATGGCGATAATGGGCTTACCGAAGTCGCCTTCCTTGACCCCTGTGGCACGCCAAAGAGCTCGGGCTCCGGCCATGTTGCGGCCTTCGGTACTGGTTGCTGATCTGAGTTTGGACATTGCTCAATTCCTTACGCTTATTCTGATGATTCTTGGTTAGCCGTTGACGGTACGGGAGAGGCAGCTTGCGGGCCGCACAGTGCAGCGGGCCACGTCTACCAGCTTAGTCAACTGACGACTCAGCAGCTCTATGGCTCTGTCACTGTCGACCGCCATTGCCAGCTGCAGGCGCTGATCCTCGGCCAGTGTCATATGCATATCGCGGACGGTAAAGCCGCGGTGACGGGTTACCCGCAATACACGTTCCAGCACTTCGGGGCGTTGTTCCAGGGTCAATTCCAGATTATGGATCATGATCGCTTCTCCGTTTGTTCCATCATTTCACAGTTGGAGGCGCCGGGGGGAACCAGCGGCCAGACATTAAAGGCATCGTCTATGGCGACGTGCAGCAGGAAGGGGCCTTTGGCACTGAGCATCTCATCCAGTGCCTGCTCAACCTCATCGGCCGAGTAGATGGTGCGTCCGGGGATATCGAAGGAGGACGCCAGGGTAACAAAATCGGGGTTATCGGACAGGTCGGTTTCGCTGTATCTCTCTTCAAAAAACAGCTGTTGCCACTGTTTCACCATGCCCAACTTCTGGTTATCTATCAAAAGTATCTTCACCGGCAGTTTACGACGCTTGATGGTGGTCAGCTCCTGCACATTCATCATGAAAGAACCATCGCCGGAAACCGTGACCACAGTGGCATCCGGCCTTGCCATCTGCGCGCCTATGGCCGCCGGCAAGCCAAAGCCCATGGTGCCAAGCCCGGCACTGGAAAGATGATCTTCCGGGCGGCGAAAATGCATATGCTGGGCAACCCACATCTGGTGCTGGCCGACATCACAGCTCACCACAGAGTCGCTCGGCAGCTTGTTGGCCAGACGGCGCAACATGGCCGGCGCATAGATGAGTGAGCCTGGGTGGGCGTAATCCCACTGGTGCAGCGCCCGCAGGTGCTCGACTTCCGCCTGCCAGGGTGCTATCTGCAGCGCTTGCGGCGCCAGTTGCGTCAATATGCTTCTTAAATCCCCATCCATGGCCACATCCGGCTGGCGCAGTTTGCCAAGTTCGGCGGCATCGATATCCAGGTGGATCACCTTGGCCTTGCTGGCAAAGCTCTCCAGCCTACCCGTGACCCTGTCATCGAAACGGGCGCCAACCACCAGCAGCAGATCGCACTGCTGCACCGCTAGGTTGGCGGCCTTGTTGCCGTGCATCCCCAGCATCCCCAGGTAACCTTGAGTGCCGTGGGCTATGGCGCCCAGCCCCTTAAGCGTTGCCACCGAAGGAATACCGCTGCGCTGAATAAAGGCCCGCAGCGGCTCCACTGCGCCCGCCATACCGACGCCGCCACCAACGTACAACATGGGTTGGCGCGCGGCCGCCAGCAAGGCGTTGGCTTCTGCCAAAGCCGCCTGGTCCAGCTCAGGCTCATCGGGCACCGCCTGCAGCGGCGCCTTGTATTCCACTTGGGCAAGCTGGATGTCTTTGGGGATATCCACCAGCACAGGACCGGGACGGCCGGAGGCGGCGATTTCGAAGGCGCGGTACAGGGTAGCAACCAGTTCCTCGGCGCGGGTCACCATAAAGCTGTGTTTGGTACATGACAGGCTCATGCCCAGCACGTCCATCTCCTGAAAGGCATCTGTGCCTATCACAGAGGTGGAAACCTGGCCCGTGATGGCCACCAGCGGCACTGAGTCCAGCAGCGCATCGGCCAAGGCGGTGATCAGATTGGTCGCCCCCGGGCCCGAGGTAGCCAGGCAGACGCCCGTCTTGCCGCTTGAGCGGGCATAACCGACGGCGGCGAAGGCGGCGCCCTGTTCATGACGGGAGAGCAGATGTTCGACCTGGCTGTCGTAGAGAGCATCGTAGATAGGCATGATGGCACCGCCGGGATAACCAAAAACCGTGTTCACCCCATGGGCGGCCAATACCTTGATAACTGCTTCACTGCCGCTGATCTTCTGCCCTTGTTCCATCTTGTTATCTCGCCTATTTTTGCTGCTGTTTAAGTTTTCAATGGCCCTGAAACGACAAACCCCCCGGTCCTTTCGGAGCGGGGGGTTTGTTTGCAATTTCTGACCCTATCTGGTCTGTCGTCGCGCCACGAGCCGCCCCCGCTGTGATGGAATAATCACGACGGTAATAATCACGAGGAGGAGCTTGGCGCTTAAGTTAAACATTTCTCAGACAGTTTCCTGTATTCAATTTATCTGCTTGGCGAGCCCTTTGGCGGCGCACTTATTAACCATTACCATAAAGTGTTTTCAGAACACAACAAAAAAATTCACAACCTGAAAATCTTCCAACTTGACCTGGCTATGGCACCCTCGCCAATGGCTCGCCTAAACAGCTTGATTGCCGCCGGCGGCAATCAAGCTGACGTTTACGTCAATCTTGCAGGTTTATCCTTTTCATTTCAGTCATGTAACCGCGAAGTTCGGCACCGACATACTCGACGGCCGTATGGCGAATCGCTTCGTTGACCTCGATCAGACGCAGATTATCGACCCCATTGCCCGAATCCTTGAGACCGGCGCCCAGGACCTCGGGAGAGAGGGCGTTGACATAGTCACGCAGCAGCGGCACGGCGGCATGGTTGAACAGGTAACAGCCATATTCGGCGGTATCCGAGATCACTACGTTCATCTCATAAAGGCGTTTACGGGCTATGGTGTTGGCAATCAGCGGCGTCTCATGCAACGACTCGTAGTAGGCCGACTCTTCGATGATCCCGGCATCGACCATGGTATCGAACGCCAGTTCCACCCCGGCCTTGATCATGGCCACCAGGAAGATCCCCTTGTCGAAATAGGTCTGCTCATCTATCTGCTCGGCGCAGGTCGGCGCCTTTTCAAAACCTGTGTTATTGGTCTCTTCACGCCAGCGCAGCAAATTGGCGTCGTCATTGGCCCAGTCGGCCATCATGGTGGCGGAAAACTCGCCGCTGATGATGTCGTCCATATGTTTTTCAAACAGCGGGGTCAGCAACACCTTAAGCTCTTCGGCAATTTCAAACGCCTTGATCTTGGCCGGGTTGGACAAGCGATCCATCATATTGGTGATACCACCATGCTTGAGCGCCTCTGTAATGGTTTCCCAGCCTTGCTGGATAAGCTTGGCGGCATATCCCGGCTCAACGCCATCGGCCACCATCTTGTCATAACCCAGAATCGCCCCTGTCTGCAGCATGCCGCAGAGAATGGTCTGCTCGCCCATCAGATCAGACTTCACCTCGGCGATAAACGAGGAGTGCAGCACGCCGGCACGATCGCCGCCGGTAGCACTGGCATAGGCCTTGGCGATCTCCAGGCCATCGCCATTGGGATCGTTCTCAGGATGCACAGCGATCAGTGTCGGTACCCCAAAGCCACGCTTGTATTCCTCACGCACTTCGGTACCGGGGCACTTGGGCGCCACCATGATGACAGTGATGTCCGGCCGCACCTGCATCCCCTCTTCCACTATGTTGAAACCGTGGGAATAGGACAGGGTCGCACCTTGTTTCATCAAGGGCATTACCGCATTGACCACAGGAGTGTGCTGCTTGTCCGGTGTCAGGTTCAGTACCAGATCGGCTGTGGGGATCAGCTCTTCGAAGGTGCCTACCTTGAAACCGTTTTCGGTAGCCCGCTGCCAGGAGGCGCGTTTCTCGGCTATGGCTTCGCTGCGCAGGGCATAGGCGATGTTCAGCCCTGAGTCACGCATGTTCAACCCCTGATTGAGACCTTGGGCACCACAGCCAAGGATGACAATATTCCAGTCCTTGATATAGTCACAGCCGTTTTCAAACTCGCTGCGCTCCATAAAACGGCACTGGCTCAGCTGTGCCAACTGCTGCCGCAGATTCAGGGTATTGAAGTAATTTGCCATCTTAGCCACCTGTTTAACCGAATTCCTGGGACCAAGCCGAAACGGCTCAGTGATGCAAATCACTATAGCCCATGGTTTAAATTGCTTGAAATGATATATTCGGCATGTCATGTTGCACAAAACGCAACAACAAGAGAGGCAAAACGGCATGGATATTCGGGCGATAAAACTCTATCTGGATCTCTGCGACACCCTGCATTTTTCCCGCACCGCCACCCGGATGCATGTCAGCCCTTCAACCTTAAGTCGCACCCTGCAAAGGCTGGAAGATGAAGTGGGCAGCAAGCTGCTGGAGCGGGACAACCGCAGCGTCACCCTGACCCACGCTGGCGAAGCCTTTCGCCGCTTCGCCAGCCAGACATTGACTCAGTGGCAGGAACTGCGCCGCGAGCTGGATCCGCAGCAAAAGCTGCTGAGGGGCACGCTGCAACTCTATTGTTCGGTCACAGCCGCCTACAGCCACCTGCCGGCCCTATTGGATAAGTTTCGCCGCCAGCAGCCCCTGGTCGACATCAAACTCACCACGGGTGATGCCGCCGATGCGGTACAGGAAATTCAGCAACAGAGGGCGGATATCGCCATCGCCGCCCTGCCGCAGGACTTTCCGCCGAGTCTGCACTTTGCCCCCATAGGTGAGGTGCCGCTGTCGATTATCGCGCCCACCATCAACTGTCAGTTGCAGTCGCTGCTGGCGCAAAATCCTATTCCCTGGGAGCAACTACCCTTTATCGTGCCAGACCACGGCCCCGGGCGTTTACGGGCCGAGCGCTGGTTCAAGGCGATGGGGATCAAGGCCAATATCTATGCCCAGGTATCGGGCCACGAGGCGATAGTGCCCATGGTGGCTCTGGGCTGCGGTGTCAGCATCACTCCGGATGTAGTGGTAGCCAACAGTCCACTGGGCGAGAGAATAAAAACCCTGGCCTCACCGGCCGAGATAGCCCCCTTTGAACTCGGGTGCTGCTGCAAGGCCAAGCGGCGCCAGGATCCCTTGGTGAGTGCGTTTCTGGAAGTGATTTAGCTAAGCTTGGAAAGTCGGGCGGGCTTTACCACTTATAACTGAGCCCTATGCAAAATGCTTAACTCAGTCTATGGTCTGTATGCCACGCCCTTCGAGCTTACCTTAAATATCGAGTGACTCTTCATCCTTGGGCAGCTGATCTTCCTGAGGCAAGAGGCGGGTGACCAGCAACTGGTCAACCTTGTAGGCATCTATGTCTACCACTTCAAACTTATAACCTGCGTAGTTAACCGAGTCGGTACGCTTAGGGATCTTGCGTAACGTATACATCATAAAACCGGCGATGGTTTCATAGTTTTGGTTTTGCGGAAACTCTTCAATACCAAAGGCACGCATCACGTCGGTTATCGGCGTCACTCCGTCCACCAGCCAGGAGTTGGCATCACGGGGCACTATCTGTTCTTCACTTTCATGCAGCGACCAGGCGCCCATTACCGCACTTTGCAGATCGTCAGTAGTCACTATCCCTACCACCAAAGCGTATTCATTCATCACCACCGCAAAGTCGGCCCTGTGATGACGGAAATATTCCATGGCTTCCGACAGGCTCAGGGTGTCGGGAATGATCAGGCAGTTGCGCACTAACGAGGTATCTTTCAAATCTATCTTGCGGCCGTTGATCACCCGCAGCAGCAGTTCCTTGGCGTCCACCACCCCTTTGATATTGTCCAGCTGACCATCACACACCAAAAACTTGTTGTGCGGATCCTCGGCGATTTTTTTCTTGATAGCGTCTTCGTCATCCTGCAGCAGGAAATACACCAGGCTCTCACGGGCGGTCATTGCCGAGGTGACGCTGACAGATTGCATTTCGAACACATTCTCGATCATCTGCTGCTCGCCCTTATCCAGTACACCGGCCTCGGCACCGGCATCCATAATGGCGTAGATATCATCTGGGGTGATTTCATCATTGCGGGCAGTAGGTATCTGCAACAGTTTGAAGATACCGTTGGCCATGCCGTTGAATACCCATACAAAGGGACGCAGCAAGGCTATACAGACAAGCATGGGGTTTACCAAGTTAACGGCCACTTTCTCCGGTAAGGCCATGGCAACCCGTTTGGGCATCAGGTCGGCGATCAGAATAAACAGACTGGTCACCAACACGAAAGACAACACAAAGCTTACCTGTCCTACCCAGGGCGGCGGAACCACATGGGCCAAGGCTGCCGCAAAATAAGGGGTAAAAGCAGACTCACCGACAATACCACCCATAATGGCAACGGCATTGAGACCAATCTGCACTACGGTGAAAAAGCTACCCGGCGTAGTTTGTAACGCCAACACCTTTTCGGCACGTAAGTCTCCCTCCTCGGCCATCTGCCGCAAACGGATTTTACGGGAAGCGGCCAGGGCAATTTCAGACATGGAAAAAAAGCAGCTGGTTCCGATCAGGCAAAAAATAATCACCAAATTATCGAATAAACTCATACAACACCTTAAGTTAGGGTAAGTGTAAAAGCCTAGGTATGACGTTGGCTTATTGACACAAACCTTAGTTACAAAGCGCTTCTATGCCGTGCCCTTGTCCAGGCCTGAAAGTGGAATGACTGGGATGTCAGAAAGGCGAACTGGTTACCGGTATGGGCGGTAAAATGGCGAATTGAGTGGCTTTGCTATACTCCAAGAAACCCATTGCAGGCCTCTTCTACCGGAATGAAGCTCACATTATATCCATTTGCGGCATTTTTGACAGTGATGCTTATCTCACCGGTCTCCAACGCAGAAAACGAGCTTAATGGCGTACCATTAAAAATATGTGTCGAAGAGTCTGAATTTCCCCCCTTCAATTACTTTTCCAGAATAGATGGCCGTAAGTCCCATAACAGTGACGGCTATGATATTCAGCTGCTTTATCGACTGTTTCCGCCACCGGACTGGCAGTTACACATCATTGCCCTGCCTTGGCCAAGATGCATGTTGGAAGTGGAACAGGGCAAGATAGATGCCGCCATGAGCGCCTCGGCCAATCCCGAGCGAAGGCGTAAGTTTTTGCTATCGCGCTCCTATTACTACCTCACTCCCGGGGTAGTCTTCCTCAAGCGGCGCTTCCCGGAAGGCTTACAATTCAACTCATTGACTGAGCTGGCGCAGATGGGCACAGTGTGTGGCATTCGTGGTTTCAACTATCGCCACTTCGGTTGGGACAACGCCATCCCCTTATCCCTGAGTAAAGATCTGCCATTGATCCCCGAGTTACTGCAACGGGGGCGATGTGATTTCTTTCTGGCACGATTGGAAATTTTCGCTGGCACCCTAAAACTGATGAACCGTGATCCCCAAGCGATTGGGCTGCTATCACAAGTCATACCCGATACGCATCCTGAGCCCTTCTATATGCTGGTTTCGAGACAAAGCCCACACAAAATGGCGTTATTGACAAACTTCAACGAGGGCATCACCAAACTGGAGAAAAGCGGTGAACTGCAGCAGATATTGCAACAGTTCACCGGCAAATGACGGGACTAGAGCCACTCTTGATGACTTTCTTGGGTTCCCCCTTACAGGGGACAATCCCAAATGGGTGATATAGAGTGAAATACCATGAGCCAGATTCACCCGACCAATCACAGGCTCGACTCAAGGCACTGGAAACAAACTCGGCCGTAAGCCACTATTCCTCATGGCAAACAACTTAAATGATTAAGTCCTGGGAGAGGTCGGAATGAGATTGCCGCGACTAGTTCGCTTCCGGCAGGCTTTGCAGAGGTTGATATCCCATTTCAGTGAGCTGATCATTAACGCAATCGAGCAGATATTGTTGACGTTCTTCAACAGGAACACCATCTTCATCAGCCATTTGCAAACAAGTTTGCAGAAACTGCTGAATATCGGTTTCGCTGGCTTGAGGCAGAGCGTTTTCTTCATCGGCTGCCAAGGCAGCACCGCTGAGTAACATACCAGCCAGCAGCAGAGTTAAGCTTTTCATTTTGTTTCCTTGTGTGAGTAAAGTGCCGACACATCAGCGCAGCACGGACAGTACAAGCACAAGCTACCAACAAAATTCACACAATGATAACGAGAAATTTTTGCCGTGACAGTGATAATTTTTACTCGAATCGGTCCCCGATACCGACTGTTATATGACCCTTCACTGTGTTGCTGCCCGGTGACTTAGGTTAAAGCGTTAGAGTGGGTTCGCACCTATGATTCACGCTCCTCGATGACAAACCGTCCATCACTTAGCGGCAGCATGATCTCCCTAAACGAGCGAAATCCCCTGTCACCTTCCTCGTACGATACTGAAATTCAAAGCAACTGCTACACTCTAGAACATCTAGGGAAGCGCACAACAAAGGAACTGTTATGCCCATAGCCAGAGTTGCCACCCGAGCCGCCAAAGGTGTGGAGGCGCCTCAGGTACTGGTGGAAGCTCACCTCTCCAACGGCCTGCCGGCCTTCAATCTGGTGGGGTTGCCGGAAGCTTCGGTCAAGGAAGCCAGAGAAAGAGTCCGCAGCGCCATAATCAATGCGGGTTTTGAGTTCCCCATGCGCAGGATCACTATCAATCTGGCACCGGCCGATCTGCCCAAGCAGGGTGGACGTTACGACCTTCCTATTGCCATTGGCATTCTGGCAGCATCCGGACAACTGCCACTGAAATCCCTGGACGAACATGAATTTGTCGGTGAGCTTGGGCTGTCCGGTGAGGTCAGGCACTGCACTGGGATCCTGCCGGTGATCATCGCCGCCCGTCAAAGAGGCATCAAACTGGTATTGCCACAGGATAACCGCAGTGAGGCGGATTTGGTGGGCTATCAACAGTGTTGCCTGGCCCAGCACCTGCAACATATCGCCGCCTATCTGCACGGGCAGCAAACCCTGCCGGGGATAGTGCCGGGAACCGAATGGCTGGAACAATCCAAGCCCCACTCGAGTGACTGCCTGTCGGAGGTCATAGGCCAATATCAAGCCAAACAAGCGCTGGAAATCGCTGCCGCCGGCGGGCATAACCTGCTGATGCTGGGGCCACCTGGCACAGGCAAGACCATGCTGGCCAGCCGGATAACCTCACTCCTGCCCCCCATGAGTTATGAGGAGGCGCTGGAAGTGGCTGCGATTCATTCAGTGGCCGGCATGGCCACTGAGCCGGGGGAGTTTTATCGCCGCCCGTTTCGCGCTCCGCACCACACCAGCTCGGCCATCTCTTTGGTGGGTGGCGGTTCAATCCCCAAACCCGGCGAGATTTCACTGGCTCACCTGGGAGTGCTGTTTCTCGATGAAATTGCCGAGTTCCCCCGCAAGGTACTCGACTGCTTGCGTGAACCCATGGAAACCGGCCATGTCATCATCTCCCGCGCCGCAGCCAAACTGCGCTTCGATGCCCGTTTTCAACTTATCGCCGCCATGAACCCCAGCCCCTGTGGTGATGCTGGCCCGGGAAGCCGCGCCAGCCCAGAGCAGATCCGCCGTTACCTGGCCCGGCTGTCAGGCCCTTTCATTGACAGATTCGACCTCACCATTGAGGTGCCCAAACTCCCGCCAGGCGCCTTGACTTCAGATACGGCGCAAGGTGAAACCAGTGAGCAGATAGCCGCCAGAGTCGCTGCGGCTAGGGAACTACAACTCAGCCGCGCCGGCGTACTCAATAGTCAGTTGGGCAGTAAGGCATTGAAGCAGGCAGGTTTCAAACCCGGCGATCTGGCGTTTCTCGAACAGAGTGTCAATCAGCTGGGATTATCGGTGCGCAGCTTTCATCGGCTGCAACGAGTGGCGCGCACCATAGCCGATCTGCAGCTCAGTCCCATGGTCGAGCGACGCCATCTGGCCCAGGCCCTGGGTTATCGGGCGATGGACCGTTTGCTAGCCAGCTTGCAACAGCTTTAATGACCCATGTGGATTGATGCCTGCATGTTAGGCGAGTCAACAAAGGGGCCTATGGCCATAAACCAAGCGTCCAGAAAAAGCAAAACAGCTGAAAACACCTTGGCTTCAGACTAGGTACAGGCCGCCTTTGTTACAGTAGAACACCATTTCTCTGACAAGGAGCCCAAGATGAACCCCCTGATGCGTTCCCTTTCCATCAGCTCCATGCTGACATTAACCGCCTTACTCTGGGGTTGCAGCGATGTCATCAGCGAACAATACCCCACCGAGGCCGAAGCCCGGGCTGAAGGAGTATTCGAGCGTGGCTGGCTGCCGCCGATATTGCCGCCCTCAGCCACAGAGATAAAGGTCAACAATGATCTGGACAACAACAGCTCCAGCGGCAGTTTCCGCCTGCCCATGTCGGCGATGAGCGAGTTCACTTCTCAGTTAAAAGCGGAAGAAGGTCTGGCCAACAGCTGGTATTACCGCGAAGGCGACTCCCTGTGGATCTTCCGCCTGACCCAGGACGGAGTTATCCAGTACCAACTGCAGTAAGGCTTCAGCTAGGTAACGGTTGCAACTTGGCCAACAGGAAGGCCAACTCGGCCACATTGTGGACGGCCATCTTCTCCAGTACTTTCTTACGATGCAGCTCCACCGTTCTCTGGGTGACATAGAGCTCGGCGGCAATCACCTTGTTGAGCTTGCCCGCCAACACTCTTTGCATCACCTCTCGCTCTCGCGGGGTCAAGGTTGCCAGACGGCAGCGGATCTCGGCCTGTTCACTGCCGGCCGCAAAGCGCTGCGCCGTCAGGGCTGCGCCCTTGCTTAACAGTTCAAGCAGCCGATCACCATCGACTGGCTTTTCGAGAAAATCCATCGCCCCTTGCTGCATCGCCTTTACTGCCATGGCGATATTGCCATGACCTGTCAGTATGATGACCGCCAATGGACTGGACGCTTGCAGCAGTTGTTGATGTAGACTGATCCCATCCATGCCGGGCATCTGCACATCGAGTACCAGTACCCCGGGCCGTTGCCAGGCCGCACCATCCAGGAAGCTTGCCGCACAGTCAAAACCAACCGCTTCTATGCCTTGGCCCTTGAGCATCCACTGCAGTGATTCAAGCACATCCTGATCATCATCAACCAGATATACAGGGGTCATCATCGATTCTCCTCGGCAGTACCACCACCATGTCCAAGCCGCGCTCGCTGTTGTGGGCACTGATGCTGCCACCATGTTCTTCCACAATACGTTTGCAGATAATCATCCCCAATCCCAGGCCGTTGCTCTTATTGGTTTCAAACGGGAAAAACAGTCGTTCCAGCTGGGCCTCACTCAAGCCAGTGCCCGCATCGGATATCGTCAGCCGACATTGCTTGGCGTTGCACTCGAGACTGAGCCTTAACCAGGGTTCCTCACTATGCTCCATGGCATCCAAGGCATTGAGCAACAGATTGACCAACACCTGCTGCAACAAGTTAGCATCCCCATCTATGGTCACGGCTTGCAACTCACACACAGGGACAACCCCCAGACGCTTGAGCTCGGGCGCCGTCAGCGCCAGGGTATCGCGAATGAGCTCGTCCAGACGAAAACAGCGACGCTCACAGGGCTGCTGACAAAACTCCCGTAATCGGCGAATCGTATCCTGGGCCCTGTCCACCTGGCTGATAAGCTTGCCGAGGGCGTCTTTGATCTCCTGCTGCTCGTCTCCCAGACGATACAGACACCCCTGGGCCAGATAGCGGATCCCGGCCAGAGGCTGCTTGAGTTCGTGAGAGATACCTGAAGCCATTTCACCAGTCAGCAGTACCCTCTGCGCCCGATAAAACTGATTCCGCTGCTCAAGCAGAGCCTTTTGGGTTCGGCTGTGCTGCTCCATTTCGCTGCGCAGTGCCCCGGTGCGCTGCACCACCAGACGTTTTATCCGTAAGTGATGCAGATACCCCAACAGCAGGCACAGCAAGATGGCCCCCACCCAGGGAGCCACACCTGAAACCACCCTGTGCCAGTTGGTTTGAAACGGCCATTGCTGCAAAGTGCGCCGCAGCGCAAACACGCTGCTGTCGTTCACCGGCACAGACCAACCCGCATACCCGCCCGCCTTGGCCGCGGCTGCCTCCTCAGTCAGCGCCAGCAGTGCCCTCGCCACTTCGGTTGCCAGGGCGTTATCTGTGTGACCCGGCTTGGACAGGGCGGTATAGGGATATAAACGGCTCGATACCTGGCACTGAAACCCAGGGGGCTTTTCCGCCAGCAACACCTTAAACGCCTCTTTGGGATAACGCCCGGAAGCGATGGCCTGCTCCAGCACACAGGCGGGCAATACCGCCAGATCGGCCTCGCCGCTCAGCAACCTGTCCAATAAAGCGGTCTGCGGAAAGCCAACAAACTGCAACGCCTTGAGCTCGGTGGCAGGGTTGATCCCCCGCAGCGCCAGTTCACCGCTGAAGATTAGAAAACCGCCGAAAGCCTTGGGATCGGTAGAGATGATCCTCAGTTGTGACAACTGCTGCCAACTCGTCAGTTGCACCTCGGGTCGGGCCACCAGCGTCGACCCCATCGCCAGTTCCGGATCCCGGCCATCTCTGGGTATAAGCGTCAGTAACTGGCTGACACCATAGTCTTTCTTATAACCCACAGTGGCGTATTGATTGGCGAGAATAAAATCCAGAGCGCCTTGGCTCACCTGTTGATCCAGCTCAGCTGGAGTCAGAGGCAACAGAGTCACCCTCTGGCCGGTATGCTCGCTTATTGCTGTCGCCGTGTCCTGCCAGGCCAAGAGCGCATCGGCCGGCTCGCCAAAAGTGAGGATACCGATACGGATATCGGCCCAGGCCTGGGGCAGGCACAAGCAAAGCAGCAACAACACGCTTGGTAAATAACGGCACATGGCAAATTAGTTAAGCATTAAACACCTCGCCATTATGCGTTATTTCATGCCGCGACAAGCGGCTTTAAGCGCGGGAATTGATCGGCTTCACATCTGAGATTCGCTTTCGGAAAACCGCTATATAGCAGCACCGATGATTTTGATTCCATGGTGCCATGCAAACAAAAAGAGAGGCTGATATGAACGCTAAAGTGACGCAAAGCCGGCGGGCTTTTCTCAAAGGGGGGTTGGCCGTTTCCGCCCTGGGACTGGCACCTGTGGCTCTGGCTGCCGACAAGAGCAGCAAACCCCAAGTCCAATGGGATGAAACTTTCGATGTCGTGGTGGTCGGCAGCGGCCTGGCCGGTACCTGCGCCGCCATTCGCGCCAAAGAGCAAGGCGCCGCCGACACCATCATCATCGAGAAAATGCCGGTACTCGGCGGAACGTCGGCGATCTCCGGACTCAACTTCTCCGTGGTCAACAGTCATCTACAACAGCGAGACGGTATCCAGGACTCGGCCGAACTGTTTGCCGAAGATATCAGTCGCGCCGGTGGTTTCCAGAACCACAGAAATCTCACGCTGACCATGGCTGAAACCACGACCCGGGTGCTGCCTTGGGCAATAGAGCGCGGTTGCCGCTTCCACGACAAGCTCAAGAGCCTGGGTGGCCATTCAGTGCCCAGAACCCTGTATCCGGTCAATGGCGGCGGCAAGGGGATCCTAAGACCACTGCGAGCCTTTTACACCCAGGAGTTGCAGGGTGAGATCCGCCGCCGGGTCAAGTTCGAGCAGCTGATCCAAAACGAAAACGGCGATGTGCTGGGGCTGCAGGTCCGGGAGCAATACCACTTCGATCCCGCCCTGGCCAACGATGATCGTGACAACCGCAGCGGCATTATCAAGCATTATCGAGTGCGTAAAGGTGTGGTCATGGCCGTGGGAGGCTACAGCCGCGATGTGGAATTCCGCTCGGCCGAGTTTCCCAATATCCGCGAATACATCCCCACCACCACCCACAGAGGCGCCACGGCCGGTGCGCTCAAGGCTCTGGTGGCCGCCGGCGCGCAAACTGTGCACCTGTCGCTGATGCGTTTTGCCTTCGATATTCCCACCGAAGATCTGCAGTGGGGCGCCTTGGTCGACCCGGCCAGCGGCAAACGTTTTATCAGCGAGCGAAATAACCGCCAAGTGGTAGCTGAAGCCATCTGCAACATAATGGATCGCAACAATGGTCGCTTCCCGCTGAACATCTATGACCAGGATGGCATAGACAACTTCCACGACAAGCAGCGCCTGCACCTGGCATTGGAAGAAGGCATGATGCAACGCTACGACACGCTCGAAGCCCTGGCCCAGGGCGAAGGCATAGATCTACCAGGCCTGAAGGCGACACTCAAGCAGTACAACGCCGATGCCCAAATCGGCACCGACAGCCAGTTCGGTAAAGACTTCAAGGCCCTGAAGCAGGTCAGTGTCAAACGCGCCCCCTTCTATGCCATCAAGGCTCGTCCGAAGTTCAATTACACCCAAGGTGGCGTGTTGATCAATGAACAGGCCCAGGTCATCTCGCTAACCACAGGGCGAGCCATCAAGGGGCTGTATGCCTGCGGCGAAGCCACGGGTGGCTTGTTCGGCCGTATTCGTCTTACCGCCTGTTCCTGCCCGGATGCCTTCGCCTTTGGGGTGATTGCCGGTGAACAAGTTGCCAAAGCTTAAGGAGTCGCCCATGAAAACTTCACTGATCTCAGCCCTGTTGATGGGCACCTTGCTGGCGAGCCAAGCCTGGGCCGGCGAACTGACCAAGATGTCCGGCTCCCGCGAAGGCCGCAGCAACCACGCCTTCATGTATCAAGAAAAGGACTGTAAGACCTGTCACTTAGGTGCCCCAAAAGGCCCGGCAACAGAAACCGCCTGTCTCGAATGCCATGGCGATTACCAGCAAATTGCTGAGCAAACCCGTGACAGTAAGCCCAACCCACACGATGCCCCCCACTGGGGAGCCGATGTGCCCTGCACCGTGTGCCACAGCGAGCATAAGCCGGCAAAGGTGTTATGTAACGACTGCCACCAGTTCACATTCTCCAATTTCAGCCACTGAATTCAGAGGTCAAGATGAAAAAATTACCACTGGCTATCACAGCCCTCGCCGCCTTTTCCGGAGCCGTCAGCGCCGCCCCGACTCTCTATGGCCGCTTGGATTATTCGGTCACCCACTCGGACTCGGGCAGCGCCACCCATAAAACCAAGTCAGGCACAGTGCTGGAAAACAACTTCACTCGCCTGGGCGTCCGGGGGCAGAACGATCTTGGCAGCGACTGGCAAGTCTTCTACCAGATTGAGCTTGGAGTCAACGCCGCCGCACAGGATGCGGGCAATAAACCCGTATCGGCGAGATCGACCTTTCTCGGATTGCGCCACCAAGAATGGGGCTCGCTGGCGGCCGGACGCATGGAGCCTGTGTTCAAGATGACCAAAGGCTTTGTCGATGTGTTCGATAACTACAGCATGAAACACGATCGCTTGATGGCCGGGGATAAACGTTGGGGCGACTCACTGGAATATCGCACGCCAAACTGGCACGGCTGGCAACTGGGGGTCAGCTACCTGCTGGAAGGCAATCACTTTGACGCGGACGATGCCCGCCGTGACAACGGCAACTTCCAGTTGGCATTGAGCTGGGGTGACAAACGTCTCAAGCAAGGCGATCTGTATCTGGCCGCCGCCTACTCAGACGGAGTGGAGGATATCAAGGCCTGGCGCCTGGTGGGGCACTGGAAGCTGCAGCAGCTCAAGCTGGGAACCCTGATCCAACACTCGGAGCAGGTCAATCCGGCCAAGCCGCAATGGCAGGCGCGGGAGGGCACGGGGTTTATTGTCAGTGCCTCCTATCAACTGGACCAGTTAATGCTCAAGGCCCAGTACGGCCGGGATGACTCGGGAACCGGACTCATAGCCACGCGAATTTACGATGCCCTGGGACAAGCAGCCCAGACAGTGCCTGAGGTCAGCCAATGGGGCATAGGCGCCGAGTATCAGCTGTCCAAGTCCACCAGAGTCCACACCGAAATCGGCCAGTTCGATGCCAAGGGCTACAGTGACTTTGATGACACCATTACCAGCATAGGTTTAAGATACGACTTCTAAAACCACTGCAGTCAAAGGCCCGCATTCTCGGGCCTTTTCAATGAAATAACGCTACGAAGCAGCGCCTATTACACATACTCCCTGAGCACTTCCCGGCCCAGCGTCAGCACCTGCATCTCTTCCGAGCCGCCGGAAACTCTGTCGACCCGCAGATCGCGCCAGAAGCGGCTAATGCGATGCTCGCCAGTGATCCCCTGACCGCCAAACACCTGCATGGCATTGTCGACCACATCAAAGGCCGCCTTGGAGCAGTAGAGCTTACACTTGGCGGCATCGCCCGGGGTCATCTGGCCGTTGTCGGCCTTCCAGGCGGTGTGATAAATCATGTTCTTCATGTTGGTGAGCTGCACCGACATATAGGCAAACTTTTCCTGGATCAGCTGCGTCTTGGAGATAGGCAAGTCAAACTGTACCCGCTTGTTGGCGTAACGGGCGGCATCTTCAAAGGCGCAATAGGCACAGCCATAGTTGCTGCAGGCAATGAGGAAACGCTCCAGATCAAACTCCTTCTTCACCCTGGCAAAACCGTTACCTTCGGTACCGAAGAAGTCCTTCTCTTCCAACTCCACGTTGTCGAACTTCACCACGCAGCAGCTATCCATTTTCAACCCCAGCTTAGGAATAAGGCTGACTGAGATCCCCGGTTTATTCATATCGACAAAAAACTCGGAGAAAATCGGTTCAAAGCTGGCGGAATCTTTGGCCATCACCACCAGATAAGGGGTCTCGGCGGCACTGGTGATATAACATTTGGTGCCATTGAGGTAGACCTTGCCCTTCTTTCGGGTATAAGTAGTCTGCAGACTGCGCACATCCGAGCCGGCATCCGGTTCGGTGACCGCCGAGTTCCACACCTGTTTGCCGGTACCTATATAGGCCATGATCTTATCGATCTGCTCCTGGGTACCTTCCTGCAAAATAGTGGGGTATCCCGCCATCTGATAAAGCACATAGGTTGGCGCACCGAGGCGACCCAGTTCTTCCCAGATCAAGGCCAGTGTCACCAGACCGGCATCGCTGCCGCCGTATTCTTCCGGAAGCAGCAAACTATCCAGCCCCAGCTTGGCCAGTTCTCTGACAAAACGCTCAGGATATTCGTTGCTGTCGTCGCAGGCGGAAAAATAACTTTCCCAGTCCTCCTGTGACATCAGCTCTCTTACTCCTGCAATAAATGCTTCTTGTTCGTTCGTCAGTCGATAGTTCATCGATACCTCAGCAAGTCTTCATCAGTAAGCAGCCCACCTGTCTAAACATCTGGACAGGAACCAAGGCAGTATAACTCTGCACATATTCGAGTCAATCCAGACAAAACGCTACAAAATGATTCAATTAATAGAAAATCCATCTAACCAAAGTGAGTCATTCAGTGAATAACTCAGATAACATAGATTATCAGACAATAGCATACAAAATTAAAGTCCAATCCCGTTCATTTACTTAATAAAATATTATTAAATGACAAAAATCATTCTTATTCATGACCAACATCAACTCAATCAAGGCATTAAACTGTAGACTCATTTTGAATTCACAAATATGGAGATATAAATGTCAAACAATGTAAAAATCAAAATAATCCCAACGACTCACTACCAACAAAATACTTGCATTTTTTGGTATGAAGACAGTAAAAAAGCCGCCATTATTGATCCAGGTGGTGAAATAGAAAAGATCATTGCGTTCATTGAACAGCATCAGTTAAAACTTGAAAAAATACTTTTAACCCATGGTCATATAGATCACATTGGTGCTGCCAAATTATTGGCCGATAAAACATCGGCAGAAATACTTGGCCCCCATAAAGATGATAAATTCTTGTTTGATATGCTACCGGATGAAGCTCGGCTATATCATTTCCCCCATTGTGAGGTGTTTTATCCAGATCGTTTTCTGGAGCAAGACGAAGTGATTCAGTTGGGTGAGTTACAGCTTCAGGTGATTCATTGTCCGGGTCATACCCCTGGGCATTTAGTATTCTTTGCCCCTGCACTCAAGTTGGCCTGGGTTGGCGATGTGTTATTCAAACACTCCATAGGCCGCTGCGACTTTCCCGGCGGGGATCATGCGGCACTGCTCAATTCCATCAAGCACAAACTCTGGCCTCTGGGTGAAGAGGTGAGTTTTATTCCCGGCCATGGTCCCATGTCCACCTTTGCAGAAGAGCGGCGCCACAATCCTTATGTCGCCGATCGTTGAAATTATCGCCGCCTCGATGGAGGCGGCTATATCCGAGGTTTTGCCGCTCAGCGTTGGACAAAGCCGGCGACACAAGTGTCCGCCAGCTTCATGCCGCGAGTTTCCGGGGCCAACATAATAGACACTACCAAGCCCAGCAATGAAATAGCGGCGCCGGCCATCATGGTCCAGGAAACCCCATAAGCATTCATAAATACAGGCAAGGCATAGGTCGAGAGTATGGTACCTATGCGGCTGAAAGACATCACGGCCCCTACGGCCGAAGCACGGATATCAGTGGGGAACAACTCATTGGGATAGAGCCACTGCAAGATCCCCGGGCCACCGGAGCAGAAGGCATACATGCCAAAGGCTGCAATCACCAACCAGATACCAGGCGAGGACACCAGCCCCAGCATCGCCAGTGACAAGGTCATCATGGCAAAGCTAATGATAAGCAGTGGCCTGCGGCCGATGGAGTCGAGCCAATACATGGCCGGAATACAACCAATAATAAAGAAGGCACTGATGATGATATTACCAAGCGCCGAATCTTTACCGTCGTAAAAGCCCAAGGCCCCCACTATCTGTGGCCCAAAGGTGTAAATGGCAAACATAGGGATAATTTGGCAGGTCCAGATAGTGCCGATAAAGATGATCATGGTGAAGTTGCGTTTTTCAAACAGCTTACGATACTGAGTATCGCTCTTTTCTTCCGCTTCAATATGAACATTACCGCCAAAGTATTCTTGCATCACTCGTTTATACTCGGCGACCCGGCCCTTACGCAGCAACCAGCGGGGTGACTCGGGCAGATGGAAACGTCCAAGCAGGATCACCAAACAAGGGATCAAGCCGCTGCCAAGCATCCAACGCCAGCCACCCTCGAGATCATAAAGCAGATAACCAACCGCATTGGCCGCCGTTGCACCCACGTACCACATCAGCGCGATAAAACCCATGGTAAAGGCGCGCTTCTTGGTGGGAGAGAACTCGGCCACCATGGAGGTGGCTATGGGGTAATCGGCGCCGATCACCACCCCGATAAGGAAGCGCATCACCACTAACTCTATTGGGGAGGAGACAAACATAGTGGCGACTGACAGCACGGCTATCGCTATGATATCTATCAGGAACATCAATTTGCGGCCAAACAAATCTGCCACATAGCCAAAGAGCGCAGTACCGACAAACAGGCCCACCAGGGTAGATGCCCCAACCAAACCAATCCAGTTGGCATCCAACTGCATCTCGGGGATCAGCTGTTCAAGCGCCAAACCAATAATGACCAGAATGTAGCCATCGAGGAAGGGGCCACCACTGCCCCAAAACATGATTTTCTTATGTAATGGCGTAAACTCCATTTCATCGAACTTTTTAGCTTTCATATGCCAATCTCTTATATTAAATCAATAAACATCTTGATTTATTCGTTCAAAAATGTGCCATTAATCTTCAGCTTGACTTCTCAACTGAGAAATACTGAATAAAAAATGGAATTAAAACAAATCTGAAGCTCAAAAGTGAGAAAAGGTTAGAGTTAACGAACTACATAAGTTGCAGACAAGGTTTAAATTGGTTCAAAAATCAAAATAAATAAGAGCACAACACTTAAAATGGGAGTATACCAAATTCATAAATTAGCTTTACGCCATTAAACATGTGCTCTCAATTTGCACAATCGAGCTCGTTAGAAAACTAACTTAGTTTCAGATCCAGTGTTTTCATTTGAAACTAACCATAGCGATACTCGACACCAAACGTGCCTCTAGGATATTCCCACTTCTTGATAATGGTCTCGCCGCAAAGCATTTTACAGGTGCCACATTCCAAGCAACCGGCAGAGTCAAATTTTAGGCTGCCGTCGTCCTGAATTTTATAAAGCCCTGCAGGACAGGCGTTGACCAATTTACGAAATTCATTGATATCCGGGTTTTCAACAAGCTCAATATGTGGATGCCCTTCATCAACATAGAACTTGTTTACCCCCAGCTTCACATCAACATTGACTGGCTCGCTCATATCGCTGTCATCCCCTTAATACCATCTTTGATCAGATTCATATAACCCACTTCTTTGGCATGCTTCATCAGGGTCTTGCGCAGAGGCTGCGAGGCGCTGCCATCTATGGTGAACATCTCCTGCATGAGATCGGCGACCAGCTTGGGATACTGATTGAAGATCCTTGGGTTCTCCATAAAGGCGGGTAATTTCTGGTACAGCTTGAGATCTTTCATGATAAAGCTGTTGTCCAACAGTGTTTGATAGGCACTGAGTCCAGCGGCACTGAAATCATTCTTGGCCTTGGCTGCGAGCACGGCTCTGGCTGCAGCCTCACCGGATGCAATAGCCAAGTCCATTCCGCGAACCGTATAGCCCACGTTGATACAGAAACCTGCGGCATCGCCGACAATCAAGACACCATCATCCACCAGCTTGGGCACCATGTTCAGTCCGGCCTCGGGAACCACGTGGCCTGAGTACTCGAGCAGCTTGCCGCCTTCAATCAAAGGCTTGATCGCCGGATGATTCTTGAAGTCTTCCAGCATCTGCGGCACTGTCTTGGAGGAAGTTTCGATATGGTGCAAACCACACACTACGCCCAGAGAGACTGTGTCTTTATTGGTGTAGAGGAAGCCCCCACCCAAGAGACCATTGGAAGGTGAACCGGCAAACAACCAAGCAACCCCTTCGTCACCACTGACATTAAAGCGATCCTTAATCTGCTGCTCGGACAGGGCAATCAGCTCCTTGGCACCGACCGCCATGGCACTGGCTTGCACCTTGGGCGTCACCATGCCGATCTGCTCACCCAGAAGTGGATTGACTCCTTCAGCCAGAATCACTGTCTTGGCCAGCAGTGAATCGCCATCGGCTTCTACACCAACAACCTTACCGTCTTCCTTGAGAATTTTTTCGACCCGAATACCGGTAATAAACTGAGCCCCGGCTTCCTCGGCCTGTTCGGCCAACCACTGGTCGAAAGTGCCCCTGAGCAGAGTATAAGATTCCTCTACCGGCTCCTGACCACGGCCGTTGTGATAGTCCAGAGTTACTGCCGTATCATCAGTGAGAAACGATACTTTTTCCTTGGTGACCTTACGCTCCAGCGGTGCCCGCTTGGCAAAGTCAGGCATGATCTTTTCCAGGCTATGAGCATAGAGTCTACCGCCAGTCATATTCTTGGCCCCGGCATAGTTGCCGCGTTCAATCACCAGAACATCGGCGCCCTGACTGGCCAGGACATAGGCAGCAACGCAGCCGGCGAGTCCGCCTCCCACTATGATTGCGTCAAATGCATCTTCTGACATGCTGATCCTCTCTTGAATTCGAGACTACCGGCCCCTTGAGCCGGTAGTCGGGCCAGACAGTTAACCTTTGAAACTGTTCAGTAAGGCTGGAACTATCTTGTTGATATCACCGACAATGCCGTAGTCCGCATACTGGAAAATGGGGGCATTCTTATCTTTGTTGACGGCGATAATGGTTTGGGAATCATTGACACCGACCATGTGCTGGATCTGACCGGAAATACCGACAGCCACATAGACATCAGGCTTGATCATCACACCTGAAACCCCAATGTAGCGCTCACGCTCCATCCATTTTTCGGTTTCGGCGATCGGGCGACTACAACCCAGTTCGGCTCCCACATTGTCGGCCAGCTGTTCAAGCAACTTCAGGTTATCCAGAGAACCGATACCGTTACCGACACCGATAACGCGCTTAGCCTTACCCAAATCCACATTGGACTTTTCTTTTGGCCGACGAGCCAGGCAACGAATCCCATTGGCAGGGGCAACAAATTCCAGAGCGATAGTTTCGGCGCTGCGACCCGCTTCTTCGACAGGCAATTCCTTGAAGGCACCGGCAGCCAGAGTCACTACGGCAATTTGAGAGGTGATCTTCTCTTCACCTATGGCCAGGCCACCGTAGACCAGGTGCTTGGCACCCACATGGCCTTCACCATCGACTGTGAGTTCGGCGGCATCATTGAAAACCCCGGCACTCAGGCGCACACCCAGCTTGGCAGCCAACGCCTTGCCACGACGGCTGGCAGGCAGCAAGACCAAAGATTGCTGTGCTTCGGCTTCAATGGCCTTGGCCATGGTCAGAGCATAATCTTCAACTATGCGGCTAGAATCCTTCTCACCTAGGTGATACACCTTGTTTGCACCCAGTGCTGCAGCTCTGGCGACTTCATCGGCACCACCCAAGACAAATACAGAAACACTGTTACCCAGTTGCAGACCGGCGGCCATTACTTCGGGAAGACGAGTGGCCTCACTGCTGAAAACCCAAACATTTGCTAGCTTGCTCATTTCATCCCCCTCAATTCAATACGTTGCCAATATGACCGACAAACTCGGCAACCTGGCCATCGTCATCACCCTCGATGATGATCTGTTTGCGAGCCTTCTGCTCAGGCGCAGTAATAGACACCAGCTCAACCAGTTGTGGGATCTCTTCCAGCGCCAGTTCGGCATAAGCCAACTTGTTGACCGGCTTTTTACCTGCGGCCAGAATGGCTTTCATTGAAGGGATTTGAGGTTCGTTGATATCGGCAGAAACCGCTAATACGGCAGGGAGTGACAACTCCAGCTCTTCAACTTCATCGTCCAGCTCGCGCTCGACCCGGACCACACCATTGGCGACTTCCAGAATCTTGCTAACACCATTGATGCAAGGCACTTGCAGCAATTCACCAAGCAGCAAGCCTACTTGCTGAGCATAGAGGTCACCGGAACCGTCACCGCAGAGGATCAGGTCATAACCTTCCTGTTTGGCCGCCGCCGCCAGCACTCTGGCAGTTTCATGCGGCAATACCTGTTCCAACTTAGGGTCGCAGACCAGAGTCAGTGCATCCGGGCCTCTTGAAAGAATATCTTTACAGGCTTTGGGAGCCGCCAAGGCATCGGCACCAATACTCAGCGCAGTCACGCTGCAGTCACTCTGGGAGGCCTTCAGTTGCACTGCGGCTTCAACGGCACACAGATCGAATTGGCCAATTTTTTTATTCACATTACTTGTGTCTACAGGAAGGTTGGGAATGACTTTGATATCCTGCTCTTCCGGGACAAGCTTATAACATGCAATGATCTTCATCTTATCTCCAGTCTAAGTATCACTATAAACATTTATCTCTACCGGTTTGCATACATCTATATTGGTGACCTAAAACCCATAACCTATAAAACTTCTGGCTTATGTCACACAAATACAGTCCCTGACTCTGGGAAAAAGAAAATAAACCGCCAAATCCATTCAATATCACAAATGGACATCAGATTAATTCATGCCAACCAAATTTAGAGTTGCTTAATTGATTATTGAGTTAATTAAGAAAACCTCTCCCAATCATCAGCGTTATTTTATTAATACAAGCTATTCCCACCAGAGACCAAACAAATTCGCTCGGCGAGGTGTTTTTTGTGAAGCGCATCTAAATTTTAATCGGTTAATAGTAAAATTTGATTATATAACGACCTTCAACTGTTCATTTTGGAGCATTTAATTGACATTGATCACATAATTTTATCCAGGCGAATCAAAACTGTGATGGCGCGACATTTTTTTATTAATTTACGAAACCATAATCGGTTCAAATTAAAAACGGAGGATGCTGGATGAATAAGTTCAAGCTAAAAAACCTAAGCTTGATGCTATTAGGATTAACGCTTAGCGCGCCAAGCATGGCGGTGGACATCAGTGGTTCAATAAGAGCTAACTACAGTATTAAAGACTTTAGTGATGCTTCCAAGGCCACGGGTGGTGACTTCGATTTCAACACCTTGGGAATAAAGCTCTCCCAAGATTTTGAAGACTATGGATTTGTCGCTGAATACCGCTTTGCCGATGGCTATGACTATCTTAAAAACGGTTATGCCTACTGGAATGCCAACGAAGATCTGACCCTGCAGCTCGGGGTGGTCAACAAGGCATTCGGTAACAAGAACTTTGCTTCTCATAACTGGTGGTACAGCCTCAACTACTACCTGGGCTTTGAAGACGACTATGGTGTTGGTTTCAATATCAACCACAAATTCAATAACTTCGAAACTGATTTTTCTTTTATTCAGAGCTCTCTCTACAAGGGCAGCGACCATCGCAACTTCGCCGGCACCATAAGTTCAGGCACAGTCAATGGCACTACCTACAATAACAAGGAATACAATACAGTCAGTCTGCGTGAGACCTACAGATGGGAAAATGACAACTGGCAAGTACTCCTGGGAGCCTCCGCTGAATACGGCCAACTTTATAATCCAGTAGCCGATGAATCAGGAGATAACCTGAACTATGCCGTTCACTTGGATGCCAAATATCGTGGTTGGGGTGTACAACTCCAGTATTTGAAATATGACTTTGATCAATATGATGATGGTCAAATCGATACTTCAAAAATTGGTGTTGGTGCAGTAAATGGTTTTTATGAAGTAGCCGCCAAAGGCGACATCATGACCTTCAACCTGTCAAAAGTTGTCGATACTCAATGGGGTGGTCAATTCACCTTCTACAACGACTTCAGCATTTTGACTCCAGATGAGTCAAAATTTGATGACTCTGTACTTAACAGTACTGGGGTTTCTCTTTCATACAAACAATTCTTTGTATATGTCGACTATTATCATGCCAAAAATGTTCTATGGCTGGGTGACAATAGTCTAGGTCTAGAGGACAGTGATAAGGAGTGGAATGGTCGATTCAACATTCACCTGCAATATTGGTTTTAATAACTGAGCTATTTAGCCAGTAGCTCAAACCCAAATCATTTTATATTAATCTGAGGTTTTTAATTAAACCTCACGGGCTCACCTTTCCTGAAAATCAGTTAAAGACTTTTTGGGTATGGAGAATTTTGATGAGTGAAAATAAAAAGATCAAAAAGGCCGGTATTGAAGCGAAAATATTTTTCCCTTCACTATTGGTGGTGATCCTTCTCTCCTACTTTACCGTGAGAGACCTTGATGCAGCCAATGAAGTTATCAGCGCAGTCTTCCACTATTTAACCCATAGTTGGGGCTGGGCATTTGAATGGTACATGATAGTCATGCTGGCCGGCTGGCTCTGGTTGCTATTCGGTCCTTATGCCAATAACCGTCTCGGTAATGAAGAACCGGAATTCAGTACCGGAAGCTGGATCTTCCTGATGTTTGCCTCCTGTACCTCAGCCGCCGTGCTGTTCTGGGGTTCATTGGAGATCTACTATTATGTCAGTTATCCCCCATTTGAAATGGAACCTCTGACAGTCCAAGCCAAAGAATTTGGTCTGGCCTATAGTTTGTTCCACTGGGGACCACTGCCATGGGCCGGTTATGCCTTCTTCTCTGTCGCTCTGGGTTACTTCCTGTTCGTAAAGAAAATGGACGTGGTACGCCCCAGCGGTACGCTTTATCCCATCATGGGCAAGAAGTGTGAAGGCATCATAGGCACCATCATAGATAACATCTATGTCGTCGCGCTGATCCTGGCCATGGGTACCAGCCTGGGTCTGGCAACGCCTCTGGTTACCGAGTGTATTCAATATCTGTTCGGTATTCCGCGCACCATTGAAGTAGATGCCACCATCATCTCAGCCTGGATCATCTTCAACGCCGTTTGTGTAGCCTTTGGCCTGCAAAAAGGGATCAAGATTGCCAGTGACCTGCGCAGCTACCTGAGCATCATCATCCTTGCCTGGGTATTCATCATTGGCGCCACCACTTTCACAGTAAACTACTTCACCGATTCCATCGGGGTATTGCTGATGAACATGGGCCGTATGCTGTTCTACACTGCCTCAGTCAGTGAAAGCAGCTTCCCTCAGGATTGGACAGTGTTCTACTGGGCCTGGTGGGTAGTTTACGGCATCCAGATGTGTATCTTCCTGGCCAAGATCTCTCGCGGCAGAACCGTGCGTCAGCTGTGTCTGGCCATGGTCGGCGGCTTGACAGCTTCTACCTGGTTGCTGTGGACCATTCTGGGCAGTAACACACTTAATCTGATGAATGAAAATATCGTCAATATGCCTGCCCTGATTGAACAATATGGTGCCGCCAGGGCCATTATTGAAACCTGGGCGGCTTTGCCAATGAGCACCATCACCATGTGGATGTTCTTTATTCTGTGTTTCTTGGCAACAGTGACATTAATTAACGCCTGTTCTTACACATTGGCCATGTCAACCTGTAAAGGCGTCGATGCGGATAATGAACCACCAGTTTGGGTTCGTGTAGGTTGGTCTGTATTGGTCGGTGTTATCGGTATTGTTTTGTTGGCACTTGGTGGATTAAAACCATTGCAAACAGCCATTATTGCCGGCGGTGCACCTCTCGTTTTCGTGAACATAATGATCATTATCTCATTCTTGAAAGATTCACGAAAAAATAATTGGAAGAGTTAATCGGATTATAGATTCACCTCACACCTTAACTTGATTAAATATATTTATATAGGGGAGTTTTCATGGATTATCGTTTAACAGATGAGCAGGAACTATTCGTTAAAGGTGTTCGTGACTTAATGGAAAGAGAAAATTGGGAACAATATTTCTCTGAGTGCGACGAAAATAGTCAATATCCAGAAAGATTTGTAAAAGAACTGGCTGATATGGGCATAGATAGCCTGTTACTGCCGGAAGAGTTCGGCGGCATGGAAGCCGGACTGATGACCTTGGCGGTTATCTGGGAAGAGTTGGGCCGCCTCGGTGCCCCCACCTATGTCCTGTTCCAGTTGGCCGGCTTTACTACGGTACTGAAACACGGCACCCAAGAACAGATCGACAAGATCATGGCCTTCCTGGGTACAGGTAAACAGATGTGGAACTCCGCCATCACCGAGCCGTCTGCCGGTTCCGATGTTGGTAGCCTGCTGACTACCTATACTCGCCGCGATGGCAAGATTTACCTCAATGGCACCAAGTGCTTTATCACCAGTGCCGCCGGTTGCCCCTTCCTGGTAGTGATGGCCAAAGACTCAGCCTCTGAGAAACCTGTGTTCTCCGAGTTCTTCGTCGACATGACCAAGCCAGGTATCAAAGTCAGCAAGCTTCCCAAACTCGGTCTGAAGATGGACAGCTGCTGTGAAGTGCAGTTCATCGATGTTGAACTGGAAGAGAAAGACTTCTTCGGCACTGAAGGTAACGGCTTCCTGCGGGTAAAAGAAGAGTTCGACGACGAACGCTTCCTGGTGGCCTGCACCAACTATGGTACGGCTTACTGCGCCTTCGAAGACGCCGCCAAGTATGCCAACCAGCGGGTACAGTTCGGTGAAGCCATTGGCCGCACTCAGCTGATCCAGGAGAAGTTTGCCCACATGGCCATCGAGCTGAACAACATGCGCAACATGATCTACCACACAGCCTGGAAAGCCGACAACGGCATGATGACCTCTGGTGACGCGGCCATGTGTAAGTACTACTGCGCCAACGCCGCCTTCCGGGTAGTCGACCATGCCATGCAGGTCTTCGGTGGCTACGCCATCGCCGGTGAGCACCGCATCAGCCGCTTCTGGCGCGATCTGCGGGTAGACAGAGTCTCAGGTGGTTCAGACGAAATGCAGATCCTGACTCTGGGTCGTGCAGTGCTGAAAGATTACCGCAACAAATAGTTGCCCTTGAGTACCGGCCGGGCTTGCCAATCTCCCTGCTCCCGGTGAAACCGGCCGGTCGATATGACGCTGCACACAGCGCCATCTATGCCAAGAATTGCTAGAAGGAACAGATCATGTCACAACACTTGTCTATGCCTACATTCGGTCCGCTCTCCGGTCTCAGAGTGGTGTTTTCCGGTATCGAGATTGCCGGTCCATTTGCCGGGCAGCTGTTTGCCGAATGGGGTGCCGAGGTCATCTGGATTGAAAACGTGGCTTACACAGACACTATCCGGGTACAACCCAACTATCCAGAGCTGTCTCGCCGTAACCTGCATGCCTTGTCGCTGAATATCTTCAAGGATGAAGGACGCGAAGCCTTCCTCAAGCTGATGGAAACCACAGACATCTTTATCGAAGCCAGTAAGGGCCCGGCCTTTGCTCGTCGCGGTATCACGGATGAAGTCTTGTGGGAACGCAACAAAAAGTTAGTTATCGCTCACTTATCTGGTTTTGGTCAATACGGTACCGAGGAATACACTCACCTGGCCGCTTATAACACCATTGCCCAGGCCTTCAGCGGCTATCTGATGCAGAACGGCGATGTCGACCAACCCATGGCATCCTTCCCTTATACAGCTGACTATTTTTCAGGTATGACAGTAACCACATCTGCACTGGCAGCCCTGTATAAGGCGCAACAAACAGGTGTTGGCGAAAGCATCGACGTGGCCATGTATGAAGTTATGTTACGCATGGGCCAATATTTCATGATGGACTACTTCAACGGCGGCAAGATGGCTCCACGCCAGTACAAGGGTCGTGACCCTTACTATGCCGGTTGTGGTCTGTACAAGTGTGAAGACGGCTACATAGTGATGGAAATGGTCGGCGTCACCCAGATTGAAGAGCTGTTCAAAGACATAGGTCTTGGCCACCTGCTGCACACAGAAGCCGTACCGGAGGGCACTCAGCTTATCCACCGCATCGAATGCCCACATGGACAGGAAATTGAAGATGCGCTGGAACGCTACATAGGCCAGCGCACCATTGAACAGGTGCGCGAGCGCTTCGCCGAGCTGAAGATTGCCTGTGCCAAGGTACTCAGCGCCGAAGACCTGGAGTCCAACCCTCAGTACATCGCCCGTGAGTCGATCACCGAGTGGCAAACTATGGACGGCCGTACCTGCAAGGGCCCCAATGTGATGCCCAAATTCAAGAACAACCCAGGCCAGATCTGGCGCGGTATGCCAAGCCACGGCATGGATACCGATGCCATTCTCAAAGATATCGGCTACGACGAAGCCGCTATCCAAGAGCTAGTGAATAAAGGGCTGGCCAAAATCAAAGGAGACAAATAACTCCTGAAGTCGCGCGAAGGCTTGTGTTCAAGCCTTCGCAGTATACCCCGCTGAAAACGTTTTATTGAGCAAGGTGTCAAATGGATATAATAGCTGGACAAGATTTACGTCAGACTTGGGATGATCTGGCCCTCAACTATGGAGAGAAAACGGCGCTTATCGTCGAAAACCTTCAAGGGCTAGCCCAGGAATACAGTTATGCCGGGCTCAATAAAGAGATCAACCGCACCGCTAACCTGTTTCATTCGCTGGGCGTCACCAAGGGCGACAAGGTGGCACTGCATATCAACAACTGTGCCGAGTTCATCTTCTGTTGGTTCGGTCTGGCCAAGATAGGCGCCATCATGGTGCCAATAAATACTCATCTGCTGCAGGAAGAAACCGCCTACATTCTGGACAAGTGTGGTATCTCGCTGGTGGTTACCAGCAGCGATTTTCAATCACTCTATAGCTGTTTGCAGCAAGATCCCGGCTCTCCACTACAGCAGATACTGCTGATTGCCGATGAATCTGCCACCGCGCCGGCCAATATTCTCAATTTTCATCGCCTAAGGCTGGCACAACCCGACGAGCTGCAACACAGAGTGCCATTGAGCAGCAGCGATGTTGCCGAAATCCTATTTACCTCGGGCACGACTTCCCGTCCCAAGGGCGTGGTAATTACCCACTACAATCTCAGATTCGCCGGTTACTATACCGCCTGGCAATGTGCCCTTAGGGACGATGATATCTACCTGACCCCCATGCCCGCCTATCATATTGACTGCCAGTGCACCGCAGCCATGGCGGCCTTTTCGGCGGGAGCCACCTTTGTGATGCTGGAAAAATTCAGCGCCCGCGCCTTCTGGGGGCAAATCTGTAAGTATCGTGCCACAGTCACAGAATGTATCCCGCTGATGATCCGCACCCTGATGATGCAGCCGCAAATGCCCTGGGAGAAACAGCATTGCCTGCGTGAAGTATTGTTCTACCTCAACCTGTCGGATCAAGAAAAAGACGCCTTTGTCGAACGCTTTAACGTGCGTCTGTTTACCTCATACGGCATGACAGAAACCATAGTCGGCGTCATAGGCGACCGCCCAGGTGACAAGCGGCGCTGGCCCTCCATCGGCCGAGTCGGCATGGGCTATCAGGTAGAGATCCGCGATCAACAAGGGCGCCCACTACCTCCCGGCGAGACCGGCGAGATCTGCATCAAGGGTGAACCGGGTAAGACACTGTTTCGTGAGTACTACAAGTTGCCGGAAGAGACCGCCAAGACACTCTCGGCCGACGGTTGGCTGCACACAGGCGACTCAGGCTACGTCGATGAGGAAGGCTTTTTCTACTTTATCGATCGCAGCTGCAACATGATCAAACGCTGCGGCGAAAATATCTCCTGTGTCGAACTGGAAAACATTATTTCCGAGCATCCCAAAATTGCCGATGTCGCCATTATTGGGGTGAAAGACTCAATTCGAGATCAAGCCATCAAGGCTTTTATTGTCTTGCATGAAAACCAAACAATTACCGAAGAGGAGTTCTTCGAATATTGCGAAGAACATATGGCTAAATTCAAGGTGCCTTCTTTCCTTGAAATCAGAAAGAGTCTACCAAGAACTTGTTCGGGGAAAATAAAAAAGAAGAGTCTTTGCTAACAATCAGCCAAACAAATAAACCGAATTAAAATTTTAAGCCTTCAATATATCGAAGGCTTAAAAAGCAAACCGTAAAAACCAAAAAGTATTTGGTAAGTTGCTTATTACCAATAAATGTAATAGCTGGGTAATATCTGCTTAAGCCATAGATAATTGTGGCCTTAGGCTGGCGATAAGCGTTAACTGTATTTCGCACATACTCAGTGATATTTTAATCCAGATGGAGTATTAGCATGAACGAATCGTTACACATACGCCGCAATGGCCATATTCTGGAAATCACCCTGGATCGCCCCAAGGCCAATGCCATAGATGCCAAGACCAGTTTTGCCATGGGTGAAGCCTTTATCGCTTTCCGTGATGATCCGGAACTGCGGGTGGCAATTATTACCGGAGCCGGTGAGCGCTTCTTCTCTGCCGGCTGGGATCTGAAAGCCGCCGCCGAGGGCGAAGCCCCGGATGCCGACTTTGGTCCTGGTGGTTTTGCCGGTCTGACCGAGCTGTTCGATCTGGACAAGCCTGTTATCGCCGCCGTCAACGGTTATGCCTTCGGTGGTGGTTTCGAACTGGCCCTGGCCGCCGACATGATAGTCTGCAGCGACAACGCCAGCTTCGCCCTGCCTGAAGCCAAACTGGGCATAGTACCGGATAGCGGCGGCATGCTGCGTCTACCTAAGCTGATCCCACCTGCGATTGTCAATGAAATGATGATGACCGGCCGCCGCATGGATGCCCAGGAAGCGTTGCGCTGGGGCATAGTCAACCGGGTAGTGGACAACAGCCAACTGATGGAAACCGCCCGAGAGTTGGCGCAGGAGATCACCCAGAGTGCTCCTCTGGCCATCGCCGCTCTGAAAGAAGTTTATCGCACCACCAGCGAAATGCCGGTGGAAGAAGCCTATCGCTTTATCCGCAGCGGTCAGCTGAAACACTATCCTTCCGTATTGCATTCAGAAGACGCGCTGGAAGGGCCACAGGCCTTTGCCGAAAAACGCGATCCTGTCTGGAAAGGCAAATAATTTAAGGAAAGCACGCCAACCGGGACAAGGATGTCCCCCCCCTGCAACCCACCAGGATAAATACCATGACCTGTTATGCATTTGAAGGTCTGATCCCTGTTGTCGACCCCAGCGCCTTTGTTCACCCCAGTGCCGTACTGATAGGCGATGTGATAGTCGGCGCCAATGTCTACGTTGGCCCTCACGCTTCCCTTCGCGGTGATTATGGCCGGCTGATCCTCAAAGCCGGCAGCAACCTGCAAGATGGCTGCATCATGCACGGCTATTGCGATCAGGACACCATAGTCGCCGAAGATGGTCATATCGGCCATGGCGCCGTGCTGCACGGCTGCATCATAGGCCGCAATGCCCTGATAGGCATGAACAGCGTGATCATAGATGGCGCCGAGATAGGGCCAGACAGCATAGTCGGCGCCATGAGCTTTATCAAAGCCGGCTTTCAGGGCCAACCGCGGCAGTTACTGGCAGGCTCTCCCGCCCGATATATCCGCGATGTCACAGAGCAGGATCTACACTGGAAACGCCTCAATACCCAGGAATATCAGGCGCTGGTGCCGCGCTGCCACAACTCCCTTCGGGAAGTGAGGCCGCTGACACAAGCCGAAGCCAACCGTCCCAGGCTCAAAGGGGTCACAGAGGTGACCTATAAGGCCTGATCCCCTTGCTGAATGGAGTACCCGTATGCCACTCAATCCCCAGGTTGAAACCTTCCTGCAGCAAACCTATGCCGCAGGCTTTACCCCCTATGAAGATCTGGCGCCCGAGGCCGGTCGTCATCAGGAACACAGCGATATTCCCCCGGCCAGACCACCGGAAGAGATGGCCGCCGTTGAACACAGATTTATTCCCGGCCCTACCGCCGACCTGCCGGTTAGGATTTACCGCCCGAAACACAGCGAACAACCCCAGCCGGCGCTGATCTACTTTCACGGCAGTGGCTGGATGGTGTCGAACATAGAGATCAACGACCCCTTCAGCCGGGCACTGGCCAAGAATTGCGGCGTGGTGGTGATTGCCGTTAATTATCAAAAAGCGCCGGAGCACAAGTTCCCCATCCCCATGGATGACTGTTACGCGGCAACCCTGTGGGTGTTCAAACACGCCGAGAGACTGGGGCTGGATCCCAAGCGAATCGGTATCTTTGGCGACAGCGCCGGTGCCAATCTCGCCGCAGCGGTGGCATTGAGGTGCCGTGATGAAGACTCGGCAGATCTCGCCTGCCAGGTACTGGTTTATCCGCCGGTGCAGTACAGCTGGCACACGGCCTCGGCCGAGAAATACGCCACAGGTTTTTTGCTGCACAAGGACAGCATGAAGTACTACTGGAACCACTATCTGCGCAGCCCGGCCGATGCCATTCATCCCTATTGCTCACCTTTGCTGGCAACCGACCACAGCAAGCTGCCTGCAACCTTGCTCTACTGCGCCGAATGCGATCCCCTGTGCGACGACAGCCGCCTGTACGCCGACAAGTTGGCGACTTCTGGCGTAGCCGTGCACTATCAGCGCTACCCGGGCACGATTCACGGCTTTATTAAGATGTTGGGAGTGTTCGATCAGGCCGATGAGTTCCAGCGCGATGTCGGCGCCCAAGTAAGAGAGCTGCTGGCGGTCAAGGATTAACAACCCAAGCGCCTGAGTTTAACAGCCCTGAAATTGGGCACCCAAACAGCCGCCCAAAATCACCACCTCCATGGGAGGGGGTTAAGATTGACAACAAAATGCCCGGCTCGATGCCGGGCATTTTTATTTCGATGGGTTCGAGTCTGAAATTGACTCACTCAAGCCGCCGGGCAGAGCTGCGCCTGCAGTTCGGCTTCCCCGGTCAAACCACGATAGCCCTTAATTAACCTGCCCTTGCTGTCCAGCAGCAACAGAATGGGGGTTGCCGGAATACCGCCCATATCCCTGACCAGCTCCATTGGCGCTCTATAGGCCTCAAACGGAAAGTTGAGGCGGAACAGCGCCCGTTTCAGGGCCAGTTGATTGCCATTAACGCCGAGCGCCACCGGCTGCAGATGACCAGGGCACAGCTGATGTAACTTTTTCAGCACCGCCGCCTGCTTAACACACCAGGGGCACTCGGGCTCAAAGAACATCAACACAGCACTCTGGCCCTCGAGATGTGCCAGCGTCTGTTGTTCCTGCCCACGAAGGGGCTGGAACTGATAGTCGCGGGTCAGCTGTGAGGCCTGCAACGGCATAGCACACAGCAGCAATAATCCCAGGGCCAGGCGCTTCATCATCAGAACACCAGTTTCATGCCGGCATAGATCTCTCTGCCACGCAGCGGGCCATAGATGTAACCCACATCGAAGGCGCCTTCGGCGTCATAGAACAAGGGGCTTTCCTCGTCACCGGCCTGAGTATAGTCAAACAGGTTGCTGACCCCGGTATAGAAAGACAGGTTGTCGTTGAACTGATAGCTGGCACGCAAGTCCAGGGTAAAGTAGGACGGCGCATCAGTACGTTTCTTCGAGTCGGGATCCACCTTACCGTTGGCATCCAGGCGGTTGTAACCTTCATAACCGTACTGCGACAGATCGCGGCTGCCAATCCACACCAGGTTGGCGAAAAATTCCCAATCGTTGACGTCCCAATCCACGCTCAGGGTCACCCGTTCCTCGACCGGTGCCACGGCATAGGAAGACTTGAATACCGAATCATAGTCGAAGTGCTCGCCGGTAAGGTTAACCGTCAGATCATCGGTCAGACGATAGCCCAGGGCGATATCTGTGGTCACCACACTGGCCTTCTCATCCAACTGGGTCAGCAGCGGGATCCCTTGGTCGTTGGTGGTCAGCGCCGCCAGATGCTCGACTTCGGTCCAGGCCACAGAGGCGGTAGAGGTGAGTCTGTCACCCTCGTAGCTCAGGGCATAGTTCACCGAGTTGGAACGCTCCAGCTCGTCGATGTCGATATCGAACCCCAATGAGCCATCCAGAATGCCGTGATCAGTCTCGAAGAATGACAGCGGTGCCCGATAGCCACGACCGGCAGACAGACGCGAAGTCCACAGCTCATTGTGACGCAGGCGAATATCGACTCTGGGCGAGAGTATCGACTCGTCCAACTCCGTGCCCGGCTTGCTGGGGTCGGTAAAGTCGGCTGTGATGCTGTCGTAACGCAGCGCCATGGCCACTTCGAGGTCATCGGTCACCTGCCAGGTATCCTGCAGGTACAGGCCCTTGACGTCATAGTCAAAAGAGTCGGAAACATAGTCAGGGTTGGCGCTGCCGGCGCGGGAGTGGGAGCGCATCTCTTCGGTACGCAGATCGGCACCAAAGGTCAACAGATGGCTGTCGTTAAGTAGGTAGTTGAATCTGGCATCGAAGAACCACATCTTGTCATCGGCGGTATAGTCAAACCCTTCGTAGAAGGAGTCCTGCTTGTGCTCGGCATAGCTTACCGCCAGGTGCATGTTCCAGTCGTCGTTAAATTCCTTCAGCCAGGCAAGCGAGGCCTCGTTGCGCTCTGTCTTGATCCATTCGGTAGTTTCCCAGGCCTTGCCGGTATAGGGATTACGGATATCACCGTCTTCAAACAGCTGTTGCGGCTCACTGGGCTTATCATCAAAACCTGAGAGTACATTGCCTATGCTGGAGGCGGTGCCATCGGCAAAGCTGCTGCCCAGCATGGGGCCACCAAAGATCTCCGACTGGATATTGGCCATGCGCAGCACCAGGTTGTCAAAGTCGCCGATATCCTGAGAAATTCTGGCAGTTACGCTGCGGTTTTCCTGCAGTGGCGCCTCGTTGACCTTGTTATTGTCGGCATCGAACTGATCTCTGTCGTCATACTGAGCCACCAGCGTTGCCCGGGTGCGGCCGTCTTCACTGACGCCCTTGCCGAGGAAACCCACTTTGCGATAACCGTTTTCACCTGCGGCAACATCCAACTCGGCGCCGTTTTCGGTGGGCTCATAGCTGATGATGTTGATGGTGCCGCCGATAGCCTCAGGGGCGATCAGTGAAGCACCGGCGCCGCGGGCCACTTCGATGCGCTCTATCCCTGTGGTAGGAATGGCATCGACGGCGTAATAACCGGAAATCATGGTATGCACCGGCAAACCATCCACCAGAATCGTGGTCTGCTCGCCTTTCATGCCGTTGAGCATGATGCGTTTTACACCACACATGGAGCATTCGTTGGAGACTTTTACCCCGGGAGAGTTATCTATAGCTTCCGACAGGTTAACGGCATTTTTGTTTTCTATGATGCTGGCATCGATGACTTCCGTCTTCATTATGGTGTTAGCCAGGGTGCCGGCTTGCTCCAGCCGCTGTCTAACCCCGACTACACTGAGCCGCTCAATATTTTCTGCGGCCGGCTCCTGCGCTTTTTCTGCTTCAGCCGCCATCAACTGTGGGCTCAACAGGGCCGCCAATACAACTGCCAGATAAGTCGGTTTCACTCGGGTCGCTCCATAAAATCAAATAAAGTTGCGTCATATTATACTAATGATAATGATTATCAATTGATGAGGATCATGTTTTTTAACAGTGACACCAATATGTGAACAGATCCCCTAAAGGTATTACCCGAACAGTGACATTTTCCGGTTAAATAATGCAGAAATGCCGAAGGCCCGCATAATGGCGGGCCTTCGGTTTGAAAATCTTGCAGTCGATGCAGTATCAGCTACAAAGCTGCCTTTGCAGTTCACTCAATGAACGCACCTCGATATGGGGCTGAATCCCTTCGGGAGCCGCCTCGCCCTTAACGTTGAGCCAACAGGTATCCAGACCGGCCTTGAGGCCGCCGAGAATATCCGAGTGAGGGTTGTCACCCACCATCAATACCCGCTTACGTTCGGGCTGCTGCATCTTGGCCAGCGCATGCTCGAAAATACCCGGATCCGGCTTGGCCAAGCCGACCTCTTCTGAAATCACCAACAGCTCAAAGTGTTCGGCAAAGCCGGTCTTTTGCAACCGCACCTGCTGCAGCTCGGTAAAACCATTGGTGATAATCCCCAAGCGGGCACGCCCCTTGAGGCTATCAAGCAGCTCGGCAGCCCCGGGAAGCGGCTCACAAATATCGGCCATTGCCGTCATAAATGCGCTGTTGAGTTCAAAAGGCGTGCGTCCGAGACGTTTGGCCCAATGACTGAATCGGGTCAGCTGTAACTCACTGGCGCTGATCTTGCCGTCCTGATAGGCCACCCACAGCGGCGCATTGGTTTGCTGATACTCGGCATAGTCGGCATCGCTGAAATCCACCCCTTGGCGGGAAAACATCAGCTTGAGCCCCCGCGGCGCATCGAACTGAAACAGGGTTTCATCGGCATCGAACAATACCCACTGGTAAGCCTGACTATTCGCGTATGGCACTCTTCTCTCCTGTTTATCCATTCTTCTTGAAACCCCAAGCCATGATCCGAAAACATCGCGTTATGCCGGATACAAGCCGCGGATTTTTACGCCCTAGTGTCGGCGGCGTCCAACACGGCATCTAGCCCAAACGCAAACACGCCTTTAGGACCTCACTTTGCTGCAATAAGCTGAGATAGAGGGTGAACTGGTTGGCGGCTCTGTCCAGGTTGTGACCTTCGCGGTGGATATGGAAATACTTATCCCCCAACAGATAGTCGGTAAGGAAACGCACACCTATCATAAGACAAATGACTCTGGCACCCAGCCATAGACTCTGGCGCTCCAGTGGCGTCAACACCTCGCCCAGCTCTGCCAGGTAACCCCGGCAGATGGCGGCAAACACTTCGGGCCTGACTCTGACCTTATCGAGTGCAGTGGAGTCTTCGGCCTCGGGCGAGCAGAAGGTGCGCACCATGTCGCCGAAGTCATACATCAGGAAACCCTTCATGCAGGTATCGAGATCTATGATGGCCATGCTGGACATATCACGCTTGTCGAACAGCATGTTGTTGATCTTGGTGTCGTTGTGGCAAATCCGCAGCGGCAAACCGGCGCAGGTATCTTCAAGCTCCACAAGCAGCGATTGCTGGGACAAGGCCAACTCGGCCCACTGCAGGCAGTGCTGCAGGCGCCCAAGCGGGTCCTCGGCAACCGCCTTGGAAAGCGCTTCAATTCTGCCCGGCAGATGGTGAAACAGAGGGATCACATCTTCCAGTTCATGGGGGTCGACTCGGCTCAAGGCGCGGGCGAAATGACCAAATGCACGGGCCGCCTGTTCGGCCTCGACCTCAGAGCGCACCACTTCGAGGCTCTGACTGAAAGGCAGATAGTTAATGGCGCGCCAGAATCCCTGTTCACCGAGATCCAGTGCCAATTGCTGCTCGCGGGTCATCACAGGCTTTATCAGCTGCAGTTGATAGCGACCTTCAGCAGCACACTGACTCAAATGGTCACTGATTTTGGCTGCGTTATTGACCAAGGCGTTGGGCGCTGGAAATACCTGGGTGTTGATCTTTTGCAGCACAAGTTCGCTATCGGCGCTGCGGATCAGAAAGGTGTCGTTGATATGGCCATTGCCCAGTGGGCTGATTTTGGCATCATTGGGGATCCCGAAGTGAGGCAGCACCTGCTGCCGAATAAGCTCAAGCACCCATTAACTCCTGTAATTGCTGTTTCACCCGGGCGGCGTCCTGGGGATATGTCACTCCCAACCAGGCCTCGCGGGCGGTTTCCACCCTGACACTGCGGGTAATAAGGTTTTGCTGTTGCTGACACGGCTCAGGGTCTGGCTGCTCGATTGCATTTTGCACTATCGCGGGCAGATAACACTCGGCTTTAAGATCATCGCCATGGGTTGCCAAAAAGCTTCTGAGCCCTTGCTCCAGTGCGGCAAATATATTCACCGAAAAGCCCCAGCAGGTCATGGATACCAAGGCATCGGCGGCTATCGGCCGACGTTCGCCCTGAAGCTCTCCCTCAAGGCCATGGGTGCCTTGACGAATATCGAGCCACTCCTGCACCGAAGTCAGGTACCCCCTATCATTGACCTCACACAGGCCACGATTCACCCCGCCATGCTCGGACAAAGTCAGTCCCAGCGGCCAGGCCACCATCATCCATTCATTGGGATATTGCCTAAGCCCCTCGGCCAACTGCACAAAGGCATGATCGCCATAATAATCATCTGCGGTGATCACTGCCATGGGGCCATCGACCAGATGCCTGGCACTCCAAAGGGCATGCGCCGTGCCCCAAGGTTTTTGCCTGTTACTGTGGCGCTTTGTGATATCCCTTGTCTGCCTTGCCGATACCGGCTGTGGCAGATCGTCCAGCGTCTGATAACAAAGATGCCACTCAAACCCGGAAGGCAGGAAGTCGCTTAACTGGCGATGGATCTCGCGTTCAAGCTCGGGGCGGATAACCAGCACGGCGCGGGTAAACCCGGCCTTGATGGCCGAGCGTAACGCCAATTGCAGCATGGTTTCCCCATTGGGCCCCAATGCCGCCAACTGTTTATCGCCGCCAAAACGACTCCCCAGCCCGGCGGCCATAATCACCAGAGTTAATTTTGTCGCCATAAACCGTCGCATGTGTCGCGAAGAAAGCCGAGCCGAAAGAGGCGAAGCAGTATAACAGAACCACGGTTCTGATAAATCAAAGCTGTGGTTAACCGTGCGCCGATATGCTCCCTATTCAATCAGCTGCCGGAAGGCCGGAACAGAACCCAATGCCGCCAGACTGCCCTTGAGGCTAAAGTCATAGCCACAGAGCTTAACCGAGCCCCGCCGCGCCATGTCCTGAACAATCACCTGGCTATCCAGGGGGCTAAAGGCCGCTTCGACCTTGCCGTTATCGCCGATAACGACCGACATGGGCCGATAGCCAGTGCCATTGTTAAACACCAGCTCGGCGCAGCGGCGATCGCCCTTGGCGGTTGTCAGATCCCACAAGGGGCCAGGGGCATCAGTATCGCCAAGCCAGCTCATACGCAGCAAGTCACCATCGAGCGATAGACTGAAGCTGTCAGGCAGGCGCACTATCACCCTGTCGGAAGTTTCGGCCGCAATCTCAGTAGTCTCATCATTGCCTGATGCTTCATTAGGCTCAGCCTGAGGCCACAGCAGCCATATGATCATTCCCAAGCCAAGCAGCGCTGTGACCAGAGCGGCTATGGCAAGCCCCTTACGCTGGGCGGCCGAAAAGCCCCCAAGCCGCTGCCAAAGTTGCATTCCAGCATCACGCCAGGAGAGCAGCAATACCGACAAGGAACCGGTGCGGTCGACCTCATCATCAAACCCAGGCTCAGCGCTATTGACCTTATGCCTGGCTTGCTTATCTGTATGCCAGCCAGGCTCTGTCTCTATCGCGGAGGTATCGCCCTCGGTCAGCGCCGAGTCGAAATAACGGCTGCGGCCAGGTCCATAGGAGATGGCGTCATAACTGAGGTCATGGACGGCGTTATACTCAGCAGCGCCGCGCTCGGCAGCATTGCCAGGTGCAAATTCAGGTTTAGGCTCACGTTCAGGCCCAGAGACTGAGGCGCCACCCAGGGTTGGCTCGACCCGTCTTATCTTGTTTTTGCGCGCGGCGCTCAAAGGCACAGGGCCACAGTATCCCTGCACATAGTCTCGCTGGCTTCGGGCGCCGCGACTCTCCCCTGGCAACAATGCCAAACCTGTATGCAGCGCCAAAGCCAGCACCAGAGCACCTATCAGATAACCGCCTTCCTGGCCGCTACCCAAGGTCAACAACAGAATAAGCCAAGGCAGCAGAGCTATCAGCGACAACCAGGGATTAAGGCCACCATCACCCAGGCGACGACGACAACTGAGCAGTAATACCGGTGCCAGTAAAACCCCGGGCAACCAGATGAAACTACCGCCACCAGAAAGTAGCCCCAGCACGAGTAGTAAAAAATAAACGGCGCCACTGATGGCCGCATGCCGCTGGCCATTATCGTAACCCTGAATACAGATGAGCGATTGATACAGCACGGAACCCCTTAAAAAATCGGCCAACTTACAGATGGCAGACTAACGAATTTGACGGCAATTGTCAGCGCCACTGGCATGGCAGCGCTGCCTGCCTATATAATAGCTGCCCTTAAGAAAGCGGTATTGAACATCTTTTGTGCAAGCCCGATTGCCGACAGAGCGGCTGTTCGCCTCTTTCTTTATCAGCCACCGATTTTTTGCAACCAAAGACTTGGAACCCAAATATTATGAGCGCACGCGGAAACCTCTTTATTGTCTCGGCCCCCAGTGGAGCGGGCAAATCGTCACTGATTGCAGCCCTGCTGGCCAACAAACCAGCCGACAAACAAGTTTCCGTATCGCACACTACTCGCCAACCCCGCCCGGGCGAGGTTAACGGCCAACACTATCACTTTGTGTCGGTGGAGGAGTTCAAGGCGCTGATCGCCGAAGAAGCCTTCTTCGAGTGGGCCGAAGTCTTCGGTAACTTTTATGGCACTTCCCGCAGGGTCATTGAAGAAACACTGGCTCGAGGCATAGATGTGTTCCTGGATATCGACTGGCAGGGTGCCCAGCAAGTGAAGAAGCTGATGCCCGAGGCCATCGGCATCTTTATTCTGCCGCCGTCCCGCGAAGAACTGGAGCGCCGCCTGACCGGTCGAGGTCAGGACAGCAGCGAAGTCATCGCCTCACGCATGGCACAGGCGGTATCGGAAATGTCGCACTATAAAGAGTATGATTTCATCATAGTCAACGACGATTTTGAGACCGCACTGAATGATCTGAGCGCGATCATTCGCTCGCAACGCCTGACTCGTGCTAGTCAAATTAACACTCACAATGATATGCTTAAGGGTCTGTTGGCAGATTAATTGCCTTCGTGTACAATTTTGCGTCATTTTTTCCATTCAAATCACTGGAGTTTCAACACATGGCTCGCGTTACTGTAGAAGACGCCGTTAAACAGATCGGCAACCGTTTTGATATGATCATGGTTGCGGCGCGTCGTGCCCGTCAGATCGCCGTCCAGGGTAAAGATCCTTTGGTTGAAGAGCAAAACGACAAACCCACTGTTATCGCACTGCGCGAAATCGAACAGGGACTGGTTAACTCAGCGACTCTGGATGCCGATGAGCGTCAGAGCGTACGTGAGCGCGAAGCAGCTGAAATTGCTGCCGTGGCAGCGATTGCAGAAGGTCACTCTTCACTCTAAGGCATATTCTTAGGAGAACAGCCACTTGTATCTGTTTGAAGGTCTCAAGGAGTCTGCCGCCAGTTATCTGGAGCCGGAGCAGGTAGAATTACTCAAGCAGGCCTATCAGGTGGCGCGTGATGCCCATGAAGGGCAGATGCGTACCAGTGGCGAACCCTATATTACCCATCCGGTTGCGGTTGCCCGCATCCTGGCCGAAATGCGTCTCGACCATGAGACGCTGATGGCCGCCCTGCTACACGACACCATAGAAGACACCCAAGTTACCCATCAGGATCTGGCCGAACTGTTCGGCGCCTCGGTGGCGGAACTGGTGGAAGGTGTCTCCAAGCTCGACAAGATCAAATTCCGCGACAAGAAAGAGGCCCAGGCGGAAAACTTCCGCAAAATGATGATGGCCATGACCCAGGATATCCGGGTGATCCTCATCAAACTGGCCGACCGCACCCACAATATGCGCACCCTGGGCGCCCTGCGGCCGGACAAACGTCGCCGCATTGCCCGCGAAACCCTGGAAATTTACGCCCCCATCGCCAACCGTCTAGGTATTCACAATATCAAGACAGAGTTGGAAGATCTCGGCTTTCAGGCCTATTACCCTATGCGCTATCGGGTACTCAAAGAGGTGGTTCGTGCCGCCCGCGGTAACCGCAAGGAACTGATCCAAAGCATAGAAACCGCCATTCGTACCCGCCTGGAAGATGTGGGTATCAAGGGCAAGGTCAAGGGCAGGGAAAAGAACCTCTATTCCATCTACAACAAGATGCGCAGCAAAGAGCTGCAATTCCAGGAAGTGATGGATATCTATGCCTTCCGCTTGATAGTGGACTCCATAGACACCTGTTATCGGGTGCTCGGGGTGATGCACGGCCTCTACAAGCCGCGTCCGGGCAGGTTTAAAGACTATATCGCCATTCCCAAGGCCAACGGTTATCAGTCGTTGCATACCTCGCTGTTTGGTCCCCATGCGGTACCGGTGGAAATTCAGATCCGTACCGAAGACATGGACCAGATGGCCGATAAAGGGGTTGCGGCCCACTGGATGTACAAGAGTGGCCAGACCGGCGCCTCGGGTACCACTACCCAGCTGCGCGCCCGCAAATGGATGCAAAGCCTGCTGGAACTGCAGCAGAGTGCTTCCACCTCGTTTGAATTTGTTGAAAACGTCAAAACAGAGCTGTTCCCGGAAGAGATCTATGTGTTCACTCCCGAGGGCCGCATTCTGGAACTGCCGGTAGGCGCCACCGCAGTGGATTTCGCCTATGAGGTACACACTGATGTGGGTAACACCTGTGTCGGCGCCCGGGTCAACCGCCAGGCCTACCCCTTGAGTCAACCGCTGATTTCCGGGCAAACGGTCGAGATCATCACCGCCAAAGGCGCCCGCCCCAACGCCGCCTGGCTCAACTTCGTGGTTACCGGCAAGGCCCGCGCCAAAATCCGTCAGGTGCTCAAGAGCCTCAAGCAGGACGAAGCCAGCACCCTGGGTAGGCGTCTGCTGAACCATGCGCTGGGCGAAACCAAGCTGGAACAGATAGATCCGGCGCAGATAGACAAGGTAGTCAAAGACACCAAACACGCCGATCTGCAATCACTGCTGGCCGACATAGGTCTTGGCAATGCCATGAGCATAGTCATAGCCCAACGCCTCAAGGGCGACAAGATAGAGCCGCAGAAGCAGCATGATGAGCACAAGCTGATGCCGATCCGCGGCGCCGAAGGCATGCTGGTTACCTTCGCCAACTGCTGCCGCCCCATTCCTGGGGATGCCGTGATTGCTCACGTGAGCCCGGGCAAGGGCCTGGTGGTGCACATGGAAAACTGCGCCAATATCCGCGGCTATCAGGGCGAGCCGGACAAGTATATTCCGGTGCAATGGGATGCCGTCGATGGGGTCGAATTCCAGGCCAACCTGAGGGTCGAAATCGTCAACCATCAGGGCGCGCTGGCGAAAATCACCAATATCATTGCCGCTGAAGGCTCCAATATTCACAATCTCAGCACCGAAGAGCGCGATGGCCGCGTCTATCTGATCAACCTGCGCATCTCGGTTCGCGACCGGATCCACATGGCAAATGTTATGCGCCGAATCAGGGTACTGCCCGAGGTTCTGCGTACATCCCGTAACCGTTGATAACAGAAAAAAGAGAGAGCGTTATGGCAGAGAAGATCATCATAGCAACAGACAAGGCTCCCGCCGCTATCGGCACCTACTCCCAGGCAGTCAAAGTAGGCAGCACAGTCTACCTGTCCGGGCAGATCCCGCTGGACCCAGCCACCATGGCACTGGCCGGTGACGACTTTGAAACCCAGGTTGTACGAGTATTCGACAACCTCAAGGCCGTCTGTGAAGCCGCCGGCGGTTCCATGGCCGATATCGTCAAGCTGAATATCTATATGCTGGATCTGGGCAACTTTGCCACGGTCAACGAAATCATGAGCCGTTACTTCAACCAGCCTTACCCGGCCCGCGCCGCCATCGGCGTGAAAGAGCTGCCAAAGGGTTCTCTGGTCGAGATGGACGGTGTGATGGAACTCTGATTTCCCTCCCCAATACAGGGCGCTACGGCGCCCTTTTTCATATAGGATCCCCCGCCAATGAGCCCCGAACGCTTCGCTCGCATCAACCAAATGCTGGACATGCGCCAGCCGGATCTGAGCCTGATCCTGGACAGAGTCCACAAGAGCAACAATATTTCCGCCGCGCTGCGCAGTGCCGATGCTGTGGGTATCCACGAAATCCATGCGGTCTGGCCCGATGCCGATATGCGCCTGTCCGGCAATACCGCCTCCGGCAGCCAGCAGTGGGTCAAAACCATTAAACACTATGACTTCGCCTCGGCGGCCAAGGCCTGCAAGGCGCGCGGGATGCAGCTGGTCGCCACCCATTTCGGCCCTCAGGCCCGTGACTTTAGGGAGCTGGATTACCGCCGTCCCACCGCCTTTATTGTCGGTAATGAACGTGATGGCATCAGCGCCGAAGCCCTGGCCGCCGCCGACGAGCAGGTAGTGATCCCTATGGTCGGCATGGTGCAATCCCTCAATGTCTCGGTGGCGTCGGCACTGCTATTGTATGAGGCGCAGCGTCAGCGGCAGGACGCCGGCCTCTATGGCAGTCGCAAGCTGGACAATGACTATTGCCAGACCATGTTGTTTGAGCAAGGCCACCCCATTTATGCCAAAGCCTGTCGGCGTAAAGGCATTCCCTACCCGGCCATAGATGCGCAGGGCCAGATAGTCGCCGCTGCCGACTGGTGGCAACGGATGCGTGAACCCGCCCCCGAACTGTGAAGCATTTCAAACAACCGATTAAATATTGCACCAGATCACAATTGTCGCCATACTGGTTTGGCCACTGCATAGCGAAACTAACAGATAATCAGATCGTTGCAGCTGCCGTGGGGGAAGCTGCAGCTACGCAGATAACAAGAACAGTAAAGGGGACACCCCATGGAAGCATCATTCAAGAGCCCGGTGGAAATGCTCGACCACTGGGTAGAGACTCAAGGCGATGAGATCTATCTCAGGCAGCCAATCAACGGCCAATATCAGGATCTGACCTGGCGTCAGGTACAGGCCAAGGTGCAACAACTCTGCGGCGGCCTGCGTCACTTGGGGCTGCAACCCGGCGACAAGATAGCCGTGCTGTCGAAAAACTGCGCCGAGTGGTTCATTACCGATCTAGCGCTGATGCATGGCGGCTATATCAGTGTGCCCATCTACCCCACGGCCAATGCCGATACCATACGCTACGTGCTGGAACACAGTGGCTGTAAGGCCATCATGCTGGGTAAACTGGATCACTGGGCCGATCAGGAAGCCGGTGTCGGCGGTGATATTCTGCGCCTGGCGATGCCTTATGACACCATGCCGGCTCAATATCAATGGCAGCAACTGTTGAATCTCGGTACACCTCTGGTGGATGCCCCTTATCCCGAGGCCGAGCAGGTGATGACGCTGATCTACACCTCAGGTTCCACCGGCAAGCCCAAGGGCGCCATCCAAACCTTCGGCAGTTATGGCTGGACCTGTAATGCCGTGGTGCGCGATCTCAAGACAGATGGTAAAGACAGACTGCTGTCCTACCTGCCGCTGGCCCATATCACAGAGCGGGTGGCGATAGAGGGTTCCTCCTTCTATTCCGGCTCTTGCGTTGCCTTTGTCGAAAGCCTCGACAGTTTTGTTGCCGATGTACAGCGAATGCGGCCAACCGTGTTTTTCTCGGTACCTAGGCTGTGGACCCTGTTCCAGAAGAACATTATCGATAAGGTCGGCTACGCCAGGCTCAATCTGCTACTGAAGATCCCCCTCATCAGCCATCTGGTCAAACGCAAGATCCATAAGGGCCTGGGGCTGGATAAGTGTCGTTTGCTCGGTTCAGGTTCGGCGCCCATACCTCCGTCACTGGTGGAGTGGTATCACAACATAGGGTTGGATATCTGCGAAGCCTGGGGCATGACGGAAAACTGCGCCTACTCAATCATCAACTTCCCCTTCGATGCCAGTAAGATAGGCACTGTCGGCAAGCCGGTGATCGGCTGCGAAGTCAAGCAGGCGGCCAATGGCGAACTGCTGGTGAAGAGCCCGGGATTGATGCGTGAATACTACAAGGCGCCGGAAGCCACAGCCGCCGCCTTCGATGAAGAGGGCTTTTTCCTCACCGGCGACCTCTGCGCCATAGATGCCGACGGCTGCGTCAGCATCACAGGCCGGGTCAAGGATAACTTCAAGACCGCCAAGGGCAAGTATGTGGCGCCAGTGCCGATTGAACGTAAGCTGGCGCAGGATCCCCATGTGGAGCTTATCTGTGTCATCGGCCTGGGACTGCCCCACCCTGTGGCTTTGGTGCAACTCTCTGAAGGCGCGGCGCTGCAAGCCAGAGAAGAGGTACGCGCCTCGCTCAAGGCCACTGTGGATGCGGTCAACCCCAACCTGGAATCCCATGAAACCGTGGAAGCTGTTTTGGTGGTCAGGGAGCCCTGGACCATAGAAAACGATGTGCTGACTCCAACGCTGAAAATCAAGCGCCATGTGTTGGAGAGCAGATACGCCAGCCGGATGGAAGGCATCCGCGGCGCCAAGGTCGTCTGGGAAGACGAAATCTAAAGCCCTCATCCTGGTTTATCTGATCATCCCGGCTCCGGCCGGGATTTTTATGACATATTCTGTCAAAAAGGGGTTGCCTTCGAGGGGAAAAACCTTATGCTGGCAGCCCAAATACATTCATCGGTGCCGTTCTGTATGGCACCTTATTGACAGGAAAAGCGGTTTTCAATGTTGATTGCACTCTCTATTCTCGGCGGCTTCTTAATTTTGACTCTCGGAGCCGAAGCCTTGGTTCGCGGCGCCAGCGTCATCGCCCTGCGCCTGGGGATCACCCCGCTGGTGATCGGCCTGACGATCGTCGCCTTCGGTACCAGTGCTCCCGAACTGGCAGTGAGCGTTAAGTCAGCACTGGCCGGTAGCCCGGGCATTGCCCTGGGTAACGTGGTGGGCTCCAATATCGCCAATATCGGTCTGATCCTGGCGCTGACCGCACTGATCCGTCCGATCGGGGTGCAGACACAGATGGTCAGACGCGACATTCCACTGATGATTGGTGCCTCTATTCTGATGTGGCTGCTGGTACTCGACGGTGAACTGAGCCTGATTGACGGCGCCGTGCTGACCAGCTTACTGGTAGGCTATCTGTTGCTCAGCTATTTCAGCAGCAAGGGCGAAGAGACAGATGAACCTATTGAAGGCCCCAAGAACCCTCTGCTGTCGCTGCTGTTTATCATCGCCGGTATCGGCATGTTGGTGGGCGGTGGCATACTGTTTGTCGATGGCGCGGTCGAGTTGGCCCGTACCTTCGGCATCAGCGAAGTAGTCATCGGCCTGACGATCATCGCCATAGGCACCAGCATGCCGGAATTGGTGACCTCGATTCTGGCCGCACTCAAGGGCCAGAGCGATATCGCCATAGGTAATGTGGTTGGCTCCAACCTGTTCAACTTGCTGGGGATCCTCGGGGTCACAGCCCTAGTGCACCCTATCAGCTCTGCCGGCTTCAGTACTTTGGATTTCAGCGTGATGTTGGCTTTGGCCTTGTTGGTATTGCCTTTTGCCTGGAGAGGATTGCGTATCGGCCGCCGCGCCGGTGCCGTATTGCTGTTGGGTTACTGCGGCTATATGGCCTACCTGGTCACCCACGCCAGCGCCTGAATCTAAGTACAGGACTGGCAAGGGAATGATGCTGAAGAACTTTATTGCCAAGCCACTGTAGCATAAAAAAATCCCGGGTTTTGACGTCAAGAATGGATAGTCAAAACCCGGGATATCATCAAGTTAAGGGTCAAAACAGCCCTAAAGCGCTCAAGAGCGAGCCGCTACATAACTTTCCATCTCGGCGATGCTCACACTGGCAATGAATTGCTGATCCAAGTAGAAGTCCACCATTTCTCCCTGCTTGCGCCCCAGCATTACCTGCTCGGTGCCATCTTCATAGCTCAGCGTCATCGCCAGGGTATTGTCATCTATGGCTGACATGCTGGCACGGCTCAGTTTTACCGGGGCAGTGGTCAGATCCTTATCCAGCTTATGATTGATCTTGAACACGGCATCGGCCGGCATATCCACCAAGGCCGGTGACTTGCCGGTAATGGGATTCTTGCCGGTCCAGAATTCAATGCTATTGAAAATAAACAGATCGGCGGTGGCGGTAATACCATAGACGGGCGCCAACAACACGTACAAACCGGCGCGGCCGTAACGGTTGTCCACCGCACTCAAATTACCTTTAGTCAGCATGCCTGAAAGGCCCATCTGCCCCATACAACCCGCCAGTTGCGAGCAGATCAACAGTGTGGCTCCCAGGCCGACTTTACTCAACTTCATCGATATCTCCCCAAATAGTGTTTACGCGTATGTTATTGGCGCGCGGATTTTACTCAGGTTAATCAATTTAACTATGCAGGGGCTCACAACTTGAGGTTAGTTTTTTGGCGAGTAAGTTACTCGGCTGTTGGATGTTTTTCTCTATGGGAAAATCAGTAAGGCACTGGTTATAAAGGCGCTCAAACAAACACAACTCCCTTACCTTGTGCAGTGACCTGTATCCTGAGCCCCAGAGCCTCAGTCGCAGGGGTTTAGGATACCAAGACCGGCTATCAATCACGGTTGCCAAAACAGGCAAAACCCGGTTCCCTTCTGCGAATATCGGGAGTAAAGCGCTGCCCCGTCCTAAAATGACTTGGTTTTTTAAGGGGCACACGCCCGATAAATTTCACTGTTATATATCCATAAATGCGGGTTCACTTGAATATACCGCAAGCGCAGCATATCGGGGTTCAACCCTGAGGCTAAAAGCTTTACCATGACTCGGCGTTCAGCTCAGGCCTCTTACCCTAAGGCAGTTGTTTGGACGAGAAGAATCAGGGATCCGGTTAGTCTAAGTTAAGGAGAACAATCAATGCGTTGCAGACATTGCGGCTCAGACAATATCAGACACTTCAAAGCCATTCATGCCGAGGGCACCACAGAAGTTTCAGTCAGCGCCTCGGCCAAACCCGTGTGGAACAACCAACCCTTTTCTGTGCATGGAAAACAAAAACTCAAGGGTAGCGCCCAACTGCAAACCGAACTGGCCAAGCGCTGTTCGCCGCCATCTGACCCTCAGCCCTTGGTACTATTTCTGGCGGCTTTCCCCGGACTATTCTTGGGTGGCTACCTGGGGTTTCAGGCTGGCAGCAACTGGAGCAGTTTTTGGGTGGGAGTGCTGTGCTTTTTTGTCTCCTGTTTTACTCTGATCCTGAGCGCCGATTGGCTGTGGAAAAATTACTTGGGAGGGCGAAAGTCGATGCAGCAATACCAGGCGGCGCTGAATCAATGGCAGAACTCCTGGTACTGTGGCAAGTGTGCCAAAGTCAGTATTTTTTAAACCTTCTTGCGTCTTTGCCGCCAGTCATCAGACCTTGGGAATAACCATGAATCACATCACAGAGATTCAGCAACTGGAAAGCCAACTGCGTAGTGCCATGTTGAATTCGGATATCAATTTGCTGGATAGACTGTTGTCGCCTCAACTGATATTCACCAATCACCTGGGACAAGTGCTCGGCAAAGCAGAGGATCTGCATGCCCACAGCTCAGGCCTGCTCAATATCACTCGGATAGACACTCTGGCCGAAGAGATACGACTGCATCAGGGGACTGCGATAGTATCGGCGGAGGTGAATATTCAGGGCAGCTATGCCAAAGCACCGGCCAACGGTCGTTTTCGCTTTACCCGGGTTTGGCTGCACAGGACAAGCGGCTGGCAACTGATAGCCGCTCACTCGAGCCTGCTGGTTTGAGCACTGGGTTTTACGACAAACGACTGATTTCATGGTGACCATTTTATGACCCAAAAACCACAGCAGGCCAGGCTCTGCCAATATCAGCAGCATATGCTGATGACAGAGCTCAAAGCCGAGCCGGGCAAGTTGAAACTCGTCTGGCGCAGCAGGCAAACGCAACTGAAATACGCACTTTGGGGACTACTATTGATGCTTGCCGGAATGCTGGGAGTACTGGTGTTGGACCCCGCCAGACAGGACACTTGGTTTACGGCTGCCATCATAGCCATAGTGTTGGGGCTAAGCGGCATCATCATGGGCCTGAACCTCTACCGCTTGCTCAAACCCGTAACTTTGGATCTGCAACAGGGTTGCTTCTTCCGGGGCGGAAAAAGCAAGCCTCTCAGTCAACTCTGCCGCATAGAGCTGCAACGCAATACCTATAACGAAAGATCCAGAAGTCACATGCTTGAACACCTGACTGACGAAGAGCTCATAAGTGTCAGCGTGGTACTCTGTTTTGCTGAGCGTGAGCGACTCGGTTTTGGCCTGTTCAAACCTCAAAAACAGGCCACAGACAAGGCCAGAGCCTACGCACAAACCCTCGCCGAACTGATAGGCTTTAACGGTGAAATAACTGTTACCCAAGGTTCAGGCCTGGGCCGTTAAGTTACGCTACGCTTTAGCCAAACCTGCCGAACCAAAGGGGCCAGCTGTTAACTTAATCCAATGATTATGTTGATATATTTATTTTATTAAAACAGAGAATTAGATTTGCACCCTGAAGGTGGCAGCGTTAAGGTATCGCGGCAAATCATAACTACCAAGAAGGAACCATGATCGACAGTAAGCAGCGATATTTTGCCGAGCAAGATATCAAAGCCCCCGCCACCCCTCTTCCCAAACACGCCTTGTTCAATACCCTCAGCGACCTGATAGTCGCGCTCTGTTTTCTACTGGGCAGCTTCTTTTTTCTCACCGATGTTCACACTCTTATCGGCGCCTGGATGTTTGTCATCGGTAGTGTTCAGCTACTGATAAAGCCCTTGGTCACCCTGTTAAACTGGCGGCGACGGTAGAATAATCCGCCCCAGGGCTTTTGCCGTACCTTCATCACATCCCAGCAGAAGCCCTGCCACCATTACGCCACACTTTATCCAGCCGATAAAAGCAACGCATTGCCAAGGGCTATTTCTCTGATAGTATATGTATAAATTCACAGTAATCCGGTGCTAAAGGTTTGCAGAGACTGGATCTTATTGCTATCACCGAGCTCAAGGGCGTAGCCGCTAAAATGGCTGAGAAACTGCACAAGCTCGGAATCAACACGGTACAGGATCTGCTGTTCCACCTGCCGCTGCGCTACGAAGACAGAACCCGCATCTATCCCATAGCCAGCCTCACACCCGGCAGCTACGGCACCATAGAAGCCGAAATTCAATCCAGCCAGATCATAAATGGCCGCAAGCGCATGTTGATCTGCAATGTCCGTGATGACAGCGGCACCATGACCCTGAGGTTCTTCAATTTCTCTGCCGCCCAGCGCAATGCCATGCAACAAGGGCTGACCATTAGAGCCTACGGCGAAGTGCGCCGAGGTAATCATCAGGCCGAGATCATTCATCCGGATTACAAGATACTCAAGGGCGACGAACCACCTAGCCTCAGCGAAACCCTGACGCCCATCTACCCCACCACTGAAGGACTCAAACAGGCCAGCTGGATGAAATTGACCGAGCAGGCTCTAAGCCTGCTGCAGGAGGACGGACTGCAAGAGTTGCTGCCCGAGGCGCTGCGCCCCAATCAGCAAAGCCTGGCCCAGGCGGTGCGCACCCTGCATAGGCCCCCGGCAGATGTCGATATCTATCGCTTGGAACAGGGGCAACACCCGGCGCAGCAACGCCTGGTGCAGGAAGAGCTGCTGGCGCATAACCTGTCTATGCTCAAGCTCAGAGAGCGCAGCAATCATGACAAAGCCGTGCCTTTGCCCGCCACCGGCGCTTTGCTCAATCCTTTCCTCGCCGCCTTGCCCTTTAAACCTACGGGAGCGCAGCAGCGAGTGGTGGCAGATATCGGCCGCGATATTGAAAAGCCGCAACCCATGATGCGCCTGGTTCAGGGCGATGTCGGCTCGGGCAAGACCTTGGTGGCGGCCATGGCGGCGCTGCAGGCGATAGAAAACGGTTATCAGGTGGCCATGATGGCGCCCACTGAGCTGTTGGCCGAGCAACATGCGATTAATTTCAGCCAATGGCTGGAGCCATTGGGGCTCAAGGTCGGTTGGCTGGCGGGTAAGCTCAAGGGTAAGGCCAGGGCCCAGTCGCTGGAGGATATCGCCTCCGGCAGTGCCCACATGGTGATAGGCACCCACGCCATCTTTCAAGAGCAGGTACAGTTTCACAAGCTGGCGTTGATCATCATAGATGAGCAACACAGATTCGGCGTACATCAGCGCCTGGGGCTGAGAGAGAAAGGCATCAGCCAGGGTTTTCATCCCCACCAGCTGATCATGACGGCGACCCCTATTCCCCGCACCCTGGCGATGACCGCCTATGCGGACCTGGACACCTCCATCATTGACGAGTTGCCGCCTGGACGCACTCCGGTTACTACAGTGGCCATCAGTGACAGTCGGCGTCAGGAGGTGATCGACAGGGTACGTCAGGCGGCGCTCAATGACGGTCGCCAGGCCTACTGGGTCTGCACCCTTATCGAAGAATCCGAAGTGCTCGAATGCCAGGCGGCCGAAGACACCTGCGAAGAACTGCGTGCCGCCCTGCCGGAGCTGAGCATAGGCCTGGTACATGGCCGTATGAAGAGCGCAGAAAAACAACAAGTTATGGACAGCTTCAAACGCGGCGAACTCAAGTTGTTGGTGGCCACCACTGTCATTGAAGTGGGGGTCGATGTGCCCAACGCCAGTCTGATGATCATCGAGAACCCGGAGCGGCTGGGGCTGGCGCAGTTGCACCAGTTGCGCGGCCGGGTCGGTCGTGGCGCCGTGGCCAGCCACTGCGTCCTGCTGTACAAGGCGCCGTTGTCACACACGGCCACCAAACGGCTTGGAGTATTGCGCCAGAGCAACGACGGCTTTGTGATTGCCCAGAAAGATCTGGAAATCCGCGGCCCCGGTGAAGTGCTGGGCACCCGCCAAACAGGTATAGCCGATATGAAGGTGGCCGATCTGGTCAGGGATCAGGCGCTTATTCCCCACATCCAGAAACTGGCCCGTCATGTAATGAGCCAGGCACCGGAGAATGTCGATGCCATCATTCAGCGCTGGCTGGGCGACCGGCAGCAGTATGTTCAGGCCTGAGGAAGGTGCCTTGAATGCCAATTGCTGTGTAAGCCACTCTCTACAAAAGAGCATGCCACAAGGACAGATTCGCCTTTTCTAATGCGCTAAAGGCGCCATGAAACTGCCGAGAGTTCAGCCGGGGTTCAAGTCGGCCACCACAGGATCTGCTCTACTGGCACTATTTCACAAATAAATCTTCCTGCTGAATGGTCGAACGCTGGACAAGATGGCCAATATTTGCAGAATGAAAGAGGCGCTGCCTCACAGATATCAACGAAAGGAAATCCAATGCAAGTCAATCAAGAAGATAGAATCGTGCCTCAGGAAAAATCCTCTGGCAACAGTGGTATTGCTATCATCCTTTTGGTATCGGTATTGCTGATTGCAGGAGGAGCCTACTACTATTTCAGCGGCGAGCAAGAGCCGCAACAAGCAGCAGAGCCCACCCAGGTTGAACTTCCTGAACCCGCTCCCAGCGAACCGCTGCCAACCCAAGTCCAGGTGCCAGAACCTGAAACCGTACCCGAGCCAGAACCTGAGGTGGTTCAGCCCGAAGCCGAGCCGGAACAACCTCTGCCATCACTGGCTGAAAGTGATGAATATGTTCATGAAAAGACCGTAGCCATGGCCGATGGCATGAAAATAGAGCCACTGCTGGTTGAGCATGATCTGGTGCGTCAGTTTGTGGTGTTTGTCGATAATCTGGCCCAAGGTGAACTGGCTCGTAAAACCAGCCCACTCAAAGGCCCGAGCGACACCTTCACCGTATCTGAAATTGCCAACAAGACCTACCTGGATCCGGACAGTTACCACAGATACGACTTGTATGGCGATCTCCTCACCGGCCTGAGTGATGAGCAGTTACTCAATACCTATCGTCAATTGTCGCCACTGCTGGAGCAGGCCTTCGATGAGCTGGGTTATCCCAACCTCCAATTTGATCAAAGATTACAACAGGCTATCAAGGTGCTGTTGGCTACTCCTGTGATAGAAGATCCCATCGAACTCTACTCCATCAGCGTGAACTACAAGTTTGTCGATCCCAAACTGGAAGCCCTGCCCAACGCGCAAAAGATGTTGGTGCGCATGGGACCCGACAACACTCGCAAAATCAAAACGGCACTGCGGCGACTGCAAAGCCAATTGAACAATTAAGCAGTATCTGAATCACCCGGCAGCCGCCGGGTGATTTGCTTGTTAGTAAAAAGTTGTAACTGATCTTTAGCTGTAACCTAAACCCCTTCTTAAAAACCGCACTTTCGGTGTAGAATGAAGCCCTTTGTACCGGTGTTTCAGAGGGAATGGCAATCGGTACGGCGGTCGCATTCCGACCCAACAGATTCACTCCCTCACGCCCCGTAAGGGAAAGCAATAAAGATCTGTGGCAGAGGCAAAGCAGTGCAACTAGCGTTCAGTATTCTCTCCTGGGGAGCCTGGTCTCCGGAGTATCAACAGCAGCAAGATTGGCAACAGTGGCAGAGCAGCAACTGCGCCCTTGATGACAGCGATCGCCTCGCCCCCAAGTTACCTCAGGTTGCCGCCATGCAGCGGCGCCGTTTCAGCCGCCTGAGCAAGATGATGCTGGAAGCCGCTTTCCAGGCCGAAGCTCCCAGCCAATGCCGCAGCGTATTTGCCTCGCGCCATGGCGAACTCAATCGCACCATAGAATTACTGCAGGATATTATCGTCAGGCAGCCACTCTCCCCCATGGGTTTCAGCCAATCGGTTCACAACACCGCCAGCGGTCTGTTTGGCATAGTCACAGGCAACACCGCCGCCTCTACTTCAGTGGCGGCAGGCACAGATACTCTGTCCCAGGCCATGTTGGAAGCCTGGGCCCAACTGGCCGAAGACCCCAGCCCTCTGCTATTGGTGTTTGGCGATGATCCTGTGCCGCCCGTCTATGATGAATTTACCCAAGAGATGGAACTGCCGCTGGCCTTATCGCTATTATTGGCTCCGGCCGATGTTACCGGCATAGCCCGAGTCACCCTGAGCCAGCAAACCGGCGCCGGGCAGCCGCTGAGCTTCGGTGCCCTACTGCAGGCACTGGCAAGCGGCACGGCAATTCAGGGACAACTGGCCCAGTGGTATTGGCAGCTGGAACCTTCCCGGGAGCCGCTATGACAGCCCCGGCGACCGGCATCGGCTATTTTCCCCGTTGGCTGGCGGGTATCAGCTGTTATATCGCCTTCGGCCTCGGCGGCTTGCTGAGCTCCTTGACCATTTTACCTGTGCTGAGATTCTGGCCCGGCGAGCGCGATGTGCGCATTCAAAGAGTACAAAAAGCGGTGCACTACATGTTCCGTGGCTTTGTGCATATGCTGACCTGGGCTGGCGTAGTCAGGGTCAGCACAGTCAATCTGCAGCAATTACAGCAGGCCAAAGGTATGGTGGTGATTGCCAATCACCCCACCCTCATAGATGTTGTAGTGTTAATCAGCCTGATGCCCAACGCCGGCTGCATAGTAAAACAGGGACTTTGGCGCAACCCCTTTCTGCGCGGAGTCGTCTCCGCCGCGGGCTATATTCCCAACCGCGGCGCCGAGCTGCTGCTACAGGACTGCCGTGAAGTGTTGGCCAGAGGCACCAATCTGATCATCTTTCCCGAGGGCACCCGCACGGTAAAAGGTGCGGCGATCAACCCTTTTGCCCGCGGTTCGGCCAATATCGCCCTGCGCGCCGGGGCCGATATTCTGCCAGTGGTACTCAGGGTGGTTCATCCCGGGCTCACCAAACAGGATCCTTGGTACGAAATCCCGCGACGCACCATACAGATGCAAGTGGAAACCGGGGCAAGCATAGCGCATCTGAGGTATGATGCCGAAAGCGGTGGCGATGCCCGGATGGCACGCCAACTCACCAGAGACCTAGAAACCTATTACAAACAACAATTAGATATAAATTATGAGCTTACATAACGAAATTAAACAGCTAATCATAGATTGCCTCGATCTTGAGGATATCAGTATCGACGATATAGATACCGAAGCACCGCTGTTCGGTGAGGGGTTGGGACTGGATTCCATCGATGCACTTGAGCTGGGCTTGGCGATCAAGAAGCAGTTCGACGTCAAGATCGAAGCCAACTCAGAGGCAACCAAGGCTCACTTTTACAGTGTGGCCAGCCTTGCCGCGTTTATCGAATCCCAGCGCGCGTAGGAGGTGCTCATGCAAAGCCGTGAACAGATATTGGAAATGCTGAGCAAGATCCTGGTCGATGAGTTTGAAGTGGATGCCGAGGCAATAACCCCTGAGGCTTCCCTCTATGAAGAGTTGGATCTGGACAGCATAGATGCGGTGGATCTGGTGATCAAACTGCAACAGCTGACCGGTAAAAAGATCCAGCCGGATGAATTCAAGTCGGTACGGACGGTCAACGACGTGGTTAACGCCATTGAGGGACTGGTTAAAGGCTGATGCGCGCCCTGGCTCAGACAGTCACGGCCCTGTTGCTGCTGGGATATCCCCTGGCGGTATATCTGGGGCTGAACTATCTGCCGGGCAATGGCTTGGCACTCTTGCTGGCGGCCTTGCTCGGTGCCAGGTTGCTGCTGGGGAAGCAAAAGCTCAAGGCGCTGGCCGCTCCGGTCGTTCTGGGGTTACTGCTGGCGCTCGGCAGCCTGCTCGCCAAGCGTCAGGACTGGCTGCTGTACTACCCTGTGCTGGTCAATGCCTGCATGCTGGTGCTGTTTGCCTCTTCGCTGCTTAAAGGTCCCAGCATGGTGGAACGTCTGGCCAGATTGGCCGAGCCGGATCTGCCCGAGGAAGCCAGGCCCTACCTGGTAAGGGTCACACAACTCTGGTGTGGTCTGTTTGTCTTCAACGGCGGCATGGCGGCTTATACGGCGCTGTTTACCAGCCTGGAGATCTGGACCCTGTACAACGGCCTGATAGCCTATCTGCTAATGGGGCTGCTCGGTGGCGGAGAATGGCTCTATCGCCACTTTTGTCTGAAGCGATCATAAAGGGACAGTTATGACAGAGTTATTGAAAACCTGGCTTACCCAAGGCCCAGCAGGGCAACAACTGATCAGTTTTAACCACCATGACATAGTCACGGGTTCACTGTTCGCCACCCAGGTCTATCATCTGCATCAGCGTCTGCAAGCCCGGTCGGAAAAGCGTTGGTTACTGGCCTGCGACAGCAGCGATCTGTTCGCCGTTGGCCTCTGTGCAGCCCTGTTGTCGGGCAAGCAGATCATACTGCCGGCCAACACTCAGCCGGGGACTCTGAGCGAACTGACCCAGGAGTTTGATGCCATAGTGTCAGACCGCCCCCTGTGTGAGGGCAAGATCTGGCTCGAGCTGAAAAAAGAGCTGTCACTGCCCCACTCGCCCTGGCCGCAGATGGCCGAGGGGGATAAGTTCGGCGAACTGCTGCTGTTCACCTCAGGCTCCAGCGGCCAACCCAAGGCGGTTCGCAAGCGTCTGCAGCAACTGGATGCCGAAGTCAGTGTGCTGGAGCAGACCTTCGCCGCTCACCTGCCACAGTGCAGTGTGATTGCCACCGTCAGCCACCAGCATATCTATGGCTTGCTGTTTAAGATTCTCTGGCCACTGGCGGCCAGTCGCCCCTTCCTCAGCGATCTGGTGGAATACCCGGAAACCCTGAGTTATTACACCGCCCTGTTTCCCAACCTGTGCCTGATCAGCAGCCCGGCGCAGCTGTCGAGGCTGCCGGATGCGCTGGAGCATGAACGCCAGCTGCACACTCCCAGCCTGATCTTCAGCTCCGGCGGGCCTCTGAGCCTGGAAGCCGCCCAAGGGGTCAAGCGCTGCTACGGTAGCCTGCCAATCGAGGTCTACGGCAGCACGGAAACCGGCGGCATAGGTTATCGGCGCCAACAGAGCAGCGACACGCCCTGGCAGGCCTTTGCCCCCATGGAGCTGAGCAATGACAGCGACGGCGCTTTGCTGCTGCGCTCGCCCTATCTCGAAGATGACGACCAATACCGCTGTGAAGACAAGGTTCGGCTGCTGGGCGAAGGCCAGTTCTGCCTCGAAGGCCGCTTGGACCGCATCGTCAAGATAGAGGAAAAGCGCCTGTCTCTGGTGCAGATGGAAACCTTGCTCAACGCCCATCCCTGGGTGACCCAATCGCATCTGGTGCTGCTGGAAAACCCCAGAGTGCAACTGGGCGCGGCGGTAGAGCTTTCCGCCGCTGGCAAGGCACAGCTGGAAGCCGAGGGCAAACTCAGCATCAACAACGCCCTCAAGGCCCATCTGCTGAGCCAATTTGAACGTGTGACTCTGCCAAGGCGCTGGCGCTATCCACAGCAGCTGCCACTCAATGCCCAGGGCAAGTTGCTCAAAAACGATATTCTTGAGCTGTTTGATCATGATTAAGTCTGTTCTTCCGCCCATTGTTCAACACCGGCATCAGGACAATGAAGCCAGTTGGCGCCTGAGCATTCCGGCCGAGCTGCCTATGTTTGTCGGCCACTTTCCCGGCCAGCCGGTATTGCCCGGCGTGACTCAACTGGACTGGGCCGTGCGTCTCGGCAGCCAGGCATTCGGCTATGATGCCGAAGTCGCGGTACTCGAGGTGCTCAAGTTTCAGCAACTGCTGTTGCCGAATATGCAAGTCACCCTCAGCATCAGCAATAACCCCGCCAAGGGTAAACTGAGCTTCAGCTACAGCAACGGTGAACAGAAGTTCGGCTCGGGTCGTATCGCCTTCAAGACAGAGGCCAGGCAATGAAGCTGGCGCTGATCATCCCCAATTACAACCACAGGGGCCATATCGCTGCGACGCTGGAAGCCCTCAAACCACTGGGGCTGCCCTGCTTTTTGATCAACGACGGCAGCGACGATGAGACCCGCTATCTGTTGCAACAGTTGGCCGAACAACACAGCGACTGGGTCAGCCTGCTGCATCACCCTTACAACCGCGGCAAGGGCGCCGCCGTGATGACAGGCCTGCGCGCCGCTTGGGCCGCGGGTTTTTCCCACGGCCTACAGGTGGACGCCGACGGCCAACATAATCTGGAAGATATTCCGGCGCTGATAGCCAAAGCACAGCTCAACCCCAAGGCGCTGATCTCCGGCCTGCCGCAATATGATGATTCCGTGCCCAAGGGTCGGCTCTACGGCCGTTACCTGACCCATTTTTGGGTCTGGGTCGAGACCCTAAGCCTGGATATCCGCGATTCCATGTGCGGCTTTCGAATCTATCCACTGGCGGCCACCGAGGCCCTGCTTAGCAGCGAAGCCCTCGGCGAGCGGATGGACTTTGATATCGAAGTCATGGTGCGTCTCTACTGGCGCGGTGTTGCCATAGAGCATATTCCCACCAAGGTGATCTACCCGGAAGACGGCAGCAGCCATTTTCAGGGGCTGGCCGACAATGTGCGGATCAGCAAGCTGCACACCAGGCTGTTTTTCTCCATGCTGTGGCGCAAGCTCAAGGGGCAGAAACTGGGGCCAACCCAAGCGGCACAAGACAACCCCCAAGGCGCTCATTGGTCCAACATCAAGGAGCGGGGCAGCTACTGGGGTATCAAGCTGCTGGCCGAGAGCTATCGTTTCGGCGGCCACTGGCTGGCGCGGGCGATCATGTACCCGGTGATCTGTTATTTCTTTATCACGGGGCGACAGGCCCGCGAGGCATCACAAGCGTTTTTAAAGCGGGTTCAGGCACTGGAGCCACAGCACCCGAGTCTCGGTCAGCCGGTGAGTTGGCGCGACAGCCTGCGCCACTTCTTCGCCTTCGGCAATGCCGCACTGGATCGCATCGATGCCTGGTGCGATCGCATTCGTTTGCAACAGGTGGAGTTCAGCGACCGTCAGCAGTTGGCCGAGCAGTTACAAAGTGGCCAGGGAGCCGTGTTACTGGTGTCTCACCTTGGCAATATCGAGCTGTGCCGCGCCATCTCCATTCACCAGCGCAAGGTGAAGGTCAATGTGATGGTGATGACCCGCAATGCCGAAAACTTCAACCGGGTGCTCAAGCAGCTGAACCCGGACAGTGAACTCAACTTACTTCAGGTCACCGAACTCAACCCGGCCACCTCCATGTTGCTGCAAAGCAAGGTCGAGGCCGGTGAATTGGTGGTGATAGCCGCCGATCGCACCTCCAGCCATAGCCCGGGTCGCACGGTGAAAGTGCCGTTCCTCGGCGAGATGGCGCCCTTCCCCCAGGGCCCCTTTATTCTGGCCGGTCTGCTGGACTGCCCCATCTACACCATGTTTTGCCTGCGGGAGCAGCAGGGCTATAAGGTCTGGTTAGAGCCCTTCGAGCAGAGCCTCAAAGGCCCGAGATCTGAGCGGCAGCAGCGGCTGCAACAGGCAGCAGGCCTCTATGCCCAGCGACTGGAACATTTTGCCCGCAAGGCACCACTGCAGTGGTTTAACTTTTTCGATTTTTGGCGGCAGGACCAAGTTGCTGACCGCCCCAAGGACAATTCATGAGCGCAACAGATCTGGCCGCCAAGACGGTCGGCTTCGGCCAAACATCACTGACACTGGAACAGGTGGTCGCCATCGCCAAAGGAGCGCCGGTGACCCTCAACGCCAGTGCAGAGTACCGTGACTATATCCAGCGCGGCGCCCGCTTTATCGACAGCCTGCTTCATGAAGAAGGCGTGGTCTATGGGGTCACCACAGGCTACGGCGATTCCTGTACCGTCAATGTCGGCCCGGATCTGGTACACGAACTGCCGCTGCATCTGTCGCGTTTTCACGGCTGCGGCATGGGCAAGGTGCTGGAGATCCCCCAGGCCAGAGCCGTGATGGCCTGTCGCCTCAACTCACTGGCCGTGGGTAAGTCCGGTGTCAGCTATGAGCTGCTGGAGCGCATAGCCCTGCTGCTGAACCTCAACATAGTGCCGGTGATCCCGGAGGAAGGCTCTGTGGGTGCCAGCGGCGATCTCACGCCACTGTCTTATCTGGCCGCCGTACTGGTTGGCGAGCGGGAGGTCTTCTATCAAGGACAGCGCCGCGCCACCAGCGAGGTCTATGCTGAACTTGGGATCAGCGCCCTCAAGCTCAGGCCCAAAGAGGGCCTGGCACTGATGAACGGCACCGCCGTGATGACGGCGCTGGCTTGTCTGGCCTATGACAGGGCCGAGTACCTGGGCCGCCTGTGCGCCCGCATTACCGCCATGGCCTCACTGACACTCAAGGGCAACTCCAACCATTTCGACGAGATACTGTTTGCCGCCAAGCCGCACCCGGGGCAGAACCAGGTCGCGGCCTGGATCCGTGAAGACCTCAACCACCACGAGCACCCACGCAACTCTGACCGACTGCAGGACAGATATTCGATTCGCTGCGCGCCGCACATTATCGGGGTCTTGGCCGATGCCCTGCCCTTTATGCGCCAGTTTATCGAGACCGAACTCAACAGTGCCAACGACAACCCGATAGTCGACGGCGAGGGGGAACATATTCTCCACGGCGGCCACTTCTATGGCGGCCATATCGCCTTTGCCATGGACAGCCTCAAGAATGCGGTGGCCAATTTGGCGGATCTGCTGGACAGGCAGATGGCTCTGGTGATGGATCCCAAATTCAACAACGGCTTGCCGGCCAATCTGTCGGCCAGCCAAGGCGAGCGCAGCCCCATCAACCACGGTTTCAAGGCAGTACAGATAGGTTGCTCGGCCTGGACCGCCGAGGCGCTGAAACACACTATGCCCGCCAGCGTGTTCTCTCGCTCTACCGAGTGCCACAACCAGGACAAGGTCAGCATGGGCACCATTGCCGCCCGTGACGCCCTGCGGGTGCTGGAACTGACCGAGCAGGTGGCCGCCGCCGCACTGCTGGCCATGAGTCAGGGGATCCGCCTGCGCCTGCTCGCCGGTGAACTGGAACGTGAGTCGCTGACCGAGTCAGTAGCTACCACCCTGGCGCAGCTGGAAGCCGACTTTGAACTCTTGATTGAAGACAGACCGCTGGAAGCCTTGTTGCGGCAAACCCTGGCCAAGATCCAAGCCGGGGAGTGGGAGGTGTGCCGATGAAAGCCATCCTCAGCACTGAAATAGAGCTGGAGATCCCCTTCCACGATGTCGATTCCATGGGCATTACCTGGCACGGCAACTATCTGCGTTATTTTGAAATAGCCCGCTGCAAGCTGCTGGACAGGTTCGACTACGGTTACCGGCGGATGCAGGAGTCGGGTTACGCCTGGCCGATAGTGGATCTGCAGCTGAAATACGTCAAACCCAGCCGTTTCGAGCAGAAGATCCGGGTGAGTGCCGCCCTGGTTGAGTGGGAAAATCGGCTGAAGATCAACTACCAGATTTGCGACGCCGCCAGCGGTGAGCGCCTCACCAAGGGCTACACCATACAGGCCGCAGTGGATATGCAGACTCAGGAACTGTGCTTGGTGACCCCGCCGGTGTTCCGCGAGCGCCTGACGCCCTTTATCGCGGCCGCAGAGGCCAAGTCATGAACCCCTCAGCCTGCGGCTTTCGGCTCACTCGGCAGCCCGCCTTACTGCTTGGGCTGCTGGGACTGGTTTGGTTTGGCGCCGCTTGCAGCAACATGGCTTTAGGGAAAGTAGCGCCAGCCACTATGGTATTGGGAGAAGTGGCGCCGGCCAATATGGCATTAGCAAAAGTGGCGGCTGATAACACTCAGACAGAGCCGGTGGCAGTGTTGGCCGCCGAAGCCAAGGGAAGAGTCAGGCCGGAGGCGCAAGCATTCGACAAACTCTTTGCCAAGGCGGCCACAGAGCAGGCTCTGCAACAGTTAAGCACTAAGATGGCCCTCAGCGACAGCAGCCGAGGCAAGTTTAAGCAGGTGCGCTGGCTCAGGGTGCTGAAACAACCACTTCGCAGCAGCGGCGAATTTCTGTTTCAGCGAGAACTGGGCATGCTCTGGCAACAGCAGACTCCCTTTGGCAACCTCTTGCTGCTGAAACAGGGCGAGCTTATCCAGCAGGACAGCCAGGGCAAACTCAGTGTCACCAAAGCCGATGCCGGCCCGGCGGCCGTGGCTGAAATGCTGCCGCGCATGATGCAATCCCTGCTCTCCGGTGATATTCAGGCATTGAGCCAGGGGTTTGAACTCTATCTGCTCAATGACCAAGCGGGTCATTGGCAACTGGGACTCAAAGCCAAGGAGCAGACAATGGCGGCTCTGCTGCCGCAAATGGTGCTCGAAGGCAATCAGGATCTCGAATCTCTGACCCTGCTGGCCAAAAACGGCGATATCAGCCAGATATTCTTCTCTGAACTGGATAAATCTCCACTCAATGACAGCGAGCGCGCTCGCTTCTTTCCCGAGGTGGCTCCCTGATGTCGCCTCGCCCTGAGCGCTCTCGTCCCAGGCTCTCTGCGCCGGTTGGCCTGCTGTTGTGGCTGGGACTGCTGACGCTGCTTATTCTGCTTGGCGTCTGGCAGTGGCAACAGGGCGGCCGTATTCAGAGCGACATTCTCGCCATGCTGCCCAAGGTGCAGGAAGATCCGCTCGCCGAAGCGGCGCTGAAACGCATGGAGCAGAAGCTCGGCAATCAACTGTATATCGGCCTGATTGCCAAGGATAAGCCTCAGGCGATCAACGCCGGCAAACAGCTACTGAGTGCGCTGAAAAAGGAGCAAAACGCCTTTAAGAGAGTGCGCAGCGCCGAGGCCGACAGCTTCAGCGCCCTGGGGCGTTTCTATTTCCCCTATCGCATGGGGCTGCTCAGTGACAGCCAGAGGCAGCAACTCGCTAGCGGTGAATTAACCCCGCTGACTCAAAACGCGCAGCAACAGCTCTACAGCGCCTTTGGCGCCGCCGGCAGCGACCTGATTGCCGAAGATCCGCTGTTGCTGTTCCCCGACTGGCTCAAGTCGCTGGCCGAGGGCCGCAGTCTCACCCAGGCAGATGGCATACTGTTGGCGCCAACGCCGCAAGGCCAGTATGCAGCCATAGTGATGGCCGAGGGCATAGGCAGCGCCTTTAACCCGCAGCAACAGGCAACCCAGCTCAAAGCGCTGGAGCAGGCCTTGGCACCTCTGCCGCAAGAGATTCGAGTGCTTAAGGCCGGCGCCCTGTTTCATGCCGCCGTCGCCACAGAATCGGCCAAGAGCGAGATCAACCGTATCGGATTAGTGTCCCTGCTTGGAGTGATCCTGCTGGTGCTGCTGGCGTTTCGCTCCTTGATGCCGCTGACGGTGGCACTGCTCACTCTGGGCAGTGGATTTCTGGCGGCGACAGTCACGACCCTGACACTGTTTGGCGAACTGCATCTGCTGACCCTAGTGTTCGGCACCAGCCTTATCGGAATCGCCATCGACTACAGTTTTCACTTCTACTGCGAGCGCTTGCAACATCCCAAGGCTTCTCCCAGACAGGTGATTGGCCTGATATTCCCGGCCGTGACCCTGGCCTTGATCACCAGTGTCGGCGCTTACCTGGGCATAGGCCTGGCGCCTTTTCCCGGCATGCAACAGGTGGCCGTGTTCTGTGCCAGCGGGCTGATTTTCACCTGGCTGACACTGCTGCTGGCGTACCCGGCCATAGCCGCCAGCCCTTTGCTTGCCGGAGACAGCCGCCTGGCGCTGGCTGGCCGCTTGCTGAATCTCTGGCAAGCTCTCGGTCGGCGCAGCAGTCTGTTAATCCTGGTGCCACTGGGGTTACTGCTGCTGTTTGGCGGCATTTATCTCAAGGCCAACGATGATATCCGGGCGCTGCAGAGCAGCCCACCAGCGGTCAGCGAGCCGGAAAATGCCCTCAGGCAACTGCTGAGTGGCGGCACGGACAATCAGTTCCTGCTGGTCCGGGGTGACAGCGCCGAAGAGATGCTGCAGCGTCTCGAACAGCTGGCGCCCGGGCTCGAGCGTTTGATTGCTGAAGGCAAACTCGGCAACAGCGTGAATATCGCCCGCTATTTGCCAAGCATCAAACGCCAGCAGCAAGATCATCAGTTGCAGGGGCTCATCTATCGCCATACTGATACGGTTTTGGACACCCTGGGGCTGAATGCCGAGCTTGCCGGGCCGCTCTCGAGGCAATGGGCCAAATTCCAGCCGCTCTCGGCCACAGACTGGCTCGCCAGTGAAGGGGCAAAATCCTCAGGGCTGAGTGACCTCTACCTCGCCCCCACTGACGGAATATCGGCTCACGCCGCCATAGTGCTGCTCGGTGGCATCCACGATCTCGACGCCCTCAAGCAGTTGGCAAGCAGCAACCCGGGCGTGCAGTTGGTCGACAAGGTCGCCGATATCTCGGCGCTGATGGCCAAATACCGTCAGTTGACCCTGCTGATGCTGGCGCTGGCACTGATGTTGGCGGCGGTGATTTTCAGCTGGCGCTTTGGTTTGCGCCGCGGCCTTTGGGTGGCGCTGGTGCCGACTCTAGCAGCGATTCTGACTCTGGGTGCCCTTGGCTGGCTCGGCAGCGGCTTGACCCTGTTTCATGCCCTGGCACTGGTGTTGGTGTTCGGTATAGGCGTGGACTACAGCCTGTTTTTTGCCGAAGCCAAACAGCATCCCAGAGGCGTGATGTTGGCGGTGCTGATGTCTGCCGCCTCCACCCTGCTGGCCTTTGGCCTGCTGGCTTTGAGTGACACCTATGCCATTGCCGCCTTTGGTATAACCCTGGCGCTGGGCATAGGTTTTACCCTGTTACTCGCTCCCCTAACCTCAACTCTTACAAGGAATGCAAAGTGAACACTGCCAATGCCGTGGAACAAGTCGATGTAGTAATTATCGGTGCCGGGCCATCCGGCTCGGTCGCGGCCAGCCTGCTGAAACAACAAGGAGTAGATGCCCTGGTGCTGGAGCGGGCCCAATTTCCACGCTTTTCCATCGGAGAGAGCCTGTTGCCCTGCTGCATGACAGTGCTGGAGCAGGCTGGGATGACAGAAGCCGTGGCCGAGGCAGGGTTTCAGTTTAAAAACGGCGCCGCCTTTCGGCGCAACGGCCGCTACACCACCTTTGATTTCAGTGACAAGTTTACCCCGGGCCCCGGCACCACCTTTCAGGTTCCCCGAGGCCAGTTCGACAAGCTGCTGGCCGACACCGCCAGTACCCAAGGGGTAGAGATACGTTATGGCCAGACAGTCACCGCGGTGGATCTCAGCGCAGAGCCACGGCTGACAGTGGCAGACGAGGATGGACGAGTCTATTCAGTGCTGGCCAAATATCTGCTGGATGCCAGCGGCTTTGGCCGGGTGTTGCCAAGATTGCTGCAGCTGGAATGCCCCTCCAGCCTGCCGGCCCGCTCAGCCATCTTTACCCATATTGAGGACAATATCAGCGACCCGGAGTTTGACCGTAACAAGATCCTTATCAGCGTGCATCCGCGCAACAAGGATATCTGGTATTGGTTGATCCCCTTCAGTAACGGCACCTGTTCGCTGGGGGTGGTGGCCGAACCGCATCTGCTGGCAAGACTCGAAGGCAGCCTAGAGCAGCAACTGCGCACCATAGTCAATGAAGAGCCAGGGCTGGAGGCGCTGCTTAAGGACGCCAGAGTGATCCGCGACTGCGCCACCTTAAAGGGCTATTCGGCCAATGTCAGCACCCTGGCCAGCGACAAGTTTGCCCTGCTGGGCAATGCCGGTGAGTTTCTCGACCCGGTATTCTCCTCCGGGGTGACCATAGCCATGCACTCGGCCAGTCTGGCCTGCGACTGTCTGGTACGCCAGCTCAAGGGGGAAACGGTAGACTGGCAGCAGGATTATGCCGAGCCCTTGATGCTGGGGGTCAACACCTTCCGCACCTATGTGGAAGCCTGGTATGACGGCAGATTCCAGGAGGTGATCTTCTTTGAAGACGCCAATCCGAAAATAAAACAGATGATCTGCTCTATCCTGGCGGGCTACGCCTGGGACAGCAACAACCCCTTTGTCAGTGAATCCCGGCGCAGATTGGATCTGGTGGTGAACCTCTGCCGCGACGCTGTCGAGGAAGCCTTATGACAACCGCTGTCACCCGCTTGCTGCTGCTTGCCACTGTGCTGGTTGGCCTGAGTGGCTGCAGCCAGCTATTGTATCGCCAAACCTGCGTTGCCCTGGCAAAGGATGTCAGTTATTGTCTGGCACCGCTGCCGCTGAACCAAGCCGCGCCCAAGGGACAAACCTCTGATACCAAGGCTGCCAAAGGCTCAAAGCAGCCAGATGAGCCCCAGGGCAGTGACTCGGTTCAAGCTCAACCTTTGGAGCAAACGCTCAGTCTCAGCCAGCAGGTGCGGCTGCAACGAGGGGAGCAGAGCCATGAGCTTATCAGCCAATTGGAACTGCAGCCGCAGCAGATGACTGTGGTGGGGCTGGCACCTCTTGGCCAAGCACTGTTTACCTTGATCTACGATGGACATACACTGACCAGCGAGCAGAGTGTGCTGCTCGGCAATGAGTTTAAAGCAGAATATCTGCTGGCCTTGCTGCAACTCATCTATTGGCCGGAGGAAAAGCTGAACGCCTATCTGGATGGCGCCAGGGTGAAACTGGAAGATTGCGCCGCCGTCCTGTGCCGGGTATTGCTGAGCAATGACAATCGCGAGCTGATGCGGATAAGTTACTCCAGCCCCGACATCTGGCATGCAAAAGTGGCCTTGAACATGCCGCAGGCCGATTTAAAAATGAACATTAAGCCCCTGTAATGGATACAGGGCCGGATCCCAAAACAGAGATATGACAACTACAGCCATAAATCATGCGGGTTTTTGTACCCCTCTCGGCAACCGGGCCGATGAGGTGCTTAACGCCTTGCTCGCCGGTGACAGCCGCGGCATGGTCAGCCGCGACAACCTGTTGTTTGAACGGCCAGCCGTAGTCGGGGTAGTGAACAGCGAATTACCGGCCATTCCCGCCGAGTTTGCCGACTATGACTGTCGTAACAACGCCCTGTTGCTGTGCGCCGCGCTGCAAATTACCCCGGAGGTGGAAGCCGCCAAGGCCAAATATGGCAAGGAGCGCATCGCGGTTGTCATAGGCACCAGCACTTCAGGGATCTCCAAGGGCGAAGAGGCACTGGAGTACCGCAATCGCCACGGCCACTTCCCCTCGGATTACCACTATTTTCAGCAGGAGTTGGGGGGCACCAGTCGCTTCCTGCAAGCCTGGTTCAAGCTGAGCGGTCCCTGTTACACACTGTCGACGGCCTGCTCCTCCAGCGCCAAGGTGTTTGCCGCCGGTAAACGGCTGTTGCATGCCGGACTGTGCGACATGGTGATAGTCGGCGGGGTCGACAGCCTGTGCCAATTGACCCTCAACGGCTTCGATGCGCTGGAGTCTGTCTCCAAGGGGCACTGCAATCCATTCAGCGCCAACCGCGACGGCATCAACATAGGTGAAGGCGCGGCGCTGTTTACCCTGGAGAGAGGAAGCGGCCAGGTGCTGCTGTCCGGTGTCGGCGAGTCGGCCGATGCCCACCATATCTCGGCGCCCCATCCCGAGGGCAGCGGCGCAATTGCCGCCATGGAGATGGCACTCAAGCAGGCGGGGCTGACGCCTGATGACATCGACTATGTCAATCTTCACGGCACTGCCACCCCCAAGAATGACGCCATGGAAAGCCGCGCCATGCACTCGGTATTTGCCGAAGCGTTGCCGCCTTGCAGTTCCACCAAGCCCTTGACCGGCCACGCACTGGGCGCCGCCGGGGCATTGGAAGCGGTATTCTGCTGGCTGCTGCTCTCGCCCCTCAACTCTGATGGACAACTGCCGCCGCACCTGTGGGACGGTGAGCAGGATGGCAAGGATCCCGCACTGCCGCTGGTCAAACAGGGCAGCCGCCACTCACTGAATCACCTGATGAGTAACTCCTTCGCCTTTGGCGGCAGCAATGCCAGCCTGATCTTCAGCCGTGGAGCCCCGGAATGACCCAGCCTTTAGCCGAGCGTGATATCGCCGATTTTCTGCCCCACAGGGCGCCCATGATACTGATAGACGCCGTGGTCGAGCACAGCCAAGACAGGCTGCTGACCAAGGTAAAGATTAGTGAACAGAGCCCCTATTTCGATGACGCCCGGGCTCTGGTGCCCAATTATGTCGGCATAGAATATATGGCCCAGAGCATAGCGGCACTGGCCGGAGTGGAAGCCGAGGCCCGCGGTGATATTATCCGGGTCGGTTTTTTGCTGGGCAGCCGTAAGCTCAGCATGCATACCCCGGGATTCCTGCCCGGACGCGAATACCTGACCCAGGTGCAGCGCCTCTATCAGGAAGACACGGGACTGGCAGTGTTCGACTGCCGCATCTTTGATGGCGACACAGAGATCGCCAGCGCCAATGTAAACGTTTTTCAGCCCCAGGACACCCAGGCCTATATTGCCGGTAGTCTGGAGGCGATGCAGGGAGATTCCGCATGACACAGAGAGTTTTGGTCACAGGTTCCAGCCGCGGCATAGGCAAGGCTATCGCCGTGCGCCTGGCGCAATCCGGCTTTGATATCGCCCTGCACTTTCATGCCAATCGAGCGGCCGCCGAGGCCAGCGCCGCCGAAATCCAAGCCTTGGGCGTCAAGGTCAGCCTGCTGCAGTTCGATGTTGCCGAGCGCCAGACCTGCCGCCAAGTCATTGAGGCCGACATCGAAGCCAACGGTGCCTATCACGGCCTGGTTCTCAATGCCGGTATCGCCCGCGACACGGCTTTCCCGGCGATGACAGAGGCCGAATGGGATGGCGTCATCCACACCAATCTCGATGGTTTCTACAATGTGATCCATCCGGCGCTGATGCCGATGATCCAACGACGCAAGGGCGGCCGCATCATTACGCTGTCTTCGGTTTCCGGTTTGGCCGGTAACCGTGGCCAAGTGAACTACAGCGCCTCCAAGGCCGGTATCATAGGCGCCACCAAGGCGCTGGCACTGGAGCTGGCCAAACGCAAGATCACGGTCAACTGCATCGCTCCCGGGATTATCGAAACCGAAATGGTCGATGCCTTCAGCCCCGAACTGGTACAGCAACTGGTGCCGTTGCGGCGCATGGGCCAGCCTGAAGAGATAGCGGCACTGGCCAACTTCCTGATGTCTGACGAAGCCGGTTATATCACCCGCCAGGTGATCTCGGTCAACGGAGGCATGCTATGAGCCGCAGAGTGGTGATTACCGGCATGGGCGGCATTTCCGCCCTGGGCCAGGATTGGGACAGCGTCAAGGCCAGGCTACAGGCAGGCCAAAATGCCGTGGTGCGTATGGATGAATGGGACAGGTTCGATGGCCTGCACACCCGTCTGGCGGCGCCGGTCAGCGACTTCAGCACTCCGGCGCACTATTCGCGCAAGAAGATCCGCTCCATGGGCCGGGTGTCTCTGATGGCCACCCGCGCCAGTGAAATGGCGCTGGAGGATGCTGGCCTGTTGCATGATCCTCTGATAGCCTCAGGCGCCATGGGCATAGCCTACGGCTCTTCCACCGGCAGCACAGATCCCATCACCGCCTTTGGCGACATGCTCAAACACGGCGATATGAGCGGTGTTACCGCCACCAGCTATATCCGCATGATGGCCCATACCACGGCGGTCAATGTCGGGGTATTTTTCGGCCTCAAGGGGCGGGTGATAACCACCAGTAGCGCCTGTACGTCCGGCAGCCAGGGCATAGGTTATGCCTATGAAGCCATCAAGTATGGCCAGCAGGATTTGATGCTGGCGGGTGGCGGCGAAGAACTCTGCCCCACAGAAGCAGTCGTTTTCGACACCCTGTTTGCCACCAGTACCCGCAACGACACTCCTGAGTTGACCCCCAGGCCTTTCGATCGCGACCGAGACGGCCTGGTGATAGGCGAAGGCGCCTGCACCCTGGTGCTCGAAGAGCTGGAGCATGCCAAGGCCAGAGGCGCCCGCATCTACGCCGAGGTGCTGGGTTTCGGTACCAATTCAGACGGCCTGCATGTGACGCAACCTAACGCCGACACCATGGAAAAGGCGATTCGGCTGGCACTCAAAGATGCCAAGATAGCGCCGCAGCAGATAGGCTATGTCAACGCCCACGGCACGGCCACCGACCGCGGCGATGCCGCCGAGAGCCGGGCTACTGCCGCAGTATTTGGTGAACAGATGCCGATTTCATCGCTGAAGAGCTATACCGGCCACACCCTGGGCGCTTGCGGCGCGCTGGAGGCCTGGTGGAGCATTATGATGATGCGTGACGGCTGGTTTGCACCGACCATCAACCTGGAGAATGTTGCCGAGGATTGCGCCGAGCTGGATTATATTCGCGCCGAAGGCCGGGCACTGGATACCGACTTGGTGATGAGCAATAACTTTGCCTTTGGCGGCATCAATACTTCGTTGATCTTCCGCCGCTGGCAGGAATGAGCTTAGCCCCAGGAAGCCTTAGAAAACCAGAGGAAGCGCTAGAAAACCAGAGGAAGCCCAAGAAGCTTTAACGGAATGCATCGGCACTGCAGGCCTCTTTTCAGGCTGCCTTGTCGTCGCGGCAGCGCCCCATGATATCCAGGATCTGTGTAGTCGAAGCCGCCAAGGCTTCGACGCAGTGGCCGTCCAGTTTGCCGGCGGCCACCATGCTTCTCAACTCACGGAAACAGGCGTCCAGTGGCCAGGCCTGCTTATAGGGCCGCTCGCTGCTGAGGGCATCGAAGATATCCGCCACAGTCACTATTCTGGCTTCAATCGGCACCTCTTCACCCTTTAAGCCTCGGGGATAGCCGCTGCCATCCAGATACTCATGATGACAGGCCACTATGTTGAGCATGATGGCCGAATCCGGCAGGTGCGCCAGACCAAAATCCCCCAGCACCTTGCGGATCAGGCACTCGCCCTTATCCACATGGGTCTCCATCAGAGTACGCTCGTCTATGCTTAAGGGCCCCTCTTTCAACAAAACTTTGTCCGGAATACCTATCTTGCCTATGTCATGCAGCGGCGCAAACTGGGTGATATGTTCTATCTGCTCATCACTCAGGCCGTATTTGGGTGCGACTATGCTGGCGATCAGGCCCGAATAGGCCGCCATGCGATCCAGGTGCGCACCGGTTTCAAAATCGCGCAGGTCGGCAAAGTCCCTTGCCACCTGAGCCGAGGCGAGAATAGTGCGCACCGCACTGAGTTCGGCGCACAGAGACATGTTGATCAAGTTGGCATAGAGCACCATATCCCGCTGCGCCTTGGCATCGAAGGCCGCCAAACGGTATGAATCGAAAAACAGAAACCCCAGAAACCTCTGTTCATCGTAGAGGGGCACAGTAAAGGAAGAGTTGTAATCCTGCTCCAGCAACCAACGCGAATGGCTGTTTTCCGGCAAGATATTGGCCTTGATATCGTCTATCACCCGATACTGCCCTGTGTCAGCCAGCTGGCTAAGCACCGGGCTGTCGGACATGGGATATTCATAACCCACTATGGCCTGTCCCCTGTGAGTGCTGTTGATAAAGGTTTTTAGCAGCCCGGTCGAATCGTGATACAGGGCGCAGGCGATACGATCCACCCAAGGGTAGCTAAGCAACAGATGCTCGTGAATGCGTTCCAAACGCTCAGAAGCGTTGTGCCCCTGCAACCAGAGAGCTGTTGGCATATTCTTGTCCATACACTATTTTCAAATCATTTCCTTTTTCCAAAGGATAGAACAAAAAACAGTCATGGTGAGAAAACGACCAGCATCCAGGCCATTGCATTTCCAAATTCATAAGATTAACCTTATTGAAAAATTTCTAATTGATAGAGAGTCTGAAAATGCAAACCAACGTCACGCCACAAGATGGTCGCCTAAACCCTGAGCAGTGCCATGAGATGATCGCCAAGGGAGTTAGGGTACTGGATGTCCGCTCGGCCGCCGAATACGCCGAAGGGCACCTGCCGCAGGCGGTGAATGTACCACTGGATACCCTGGATACCTGGCTCAAGCAGCAACCGAATAAGCAGGAACCCTTTGTACTCTATTGCGGCGCCGGCATGCGCGCCCAGAAAGGTTGCGACATTCTGCGGGCCAACGGCTTTGATTGCGTGCTCAACGGCGGCGCCTTCAAGGAGCTGGTCTGCTGCCAACCCGAGTAGAGTAGCCACAATGACAAGCAAGCCCGGGCGATTTCAGATAAGCCAACATCGCGGCCAAGCCTCTGCGCGGGTACGTTATCGCGAGCAGTGGCCCGCGGAAGGGGTTAATGCCGCTTGTCCCCTTTGCAGCAAGGCGCTCGAGCCGAACAAGCAGTCACAAAAAAGCCCCGGGGAGTCACCTCCGGGGCAGTAGAACCAAATCAGTCAAGCAACTGGCGTTCAGATTGATGGTGGAAGAGGATGTTTGCCTCAGGCAGAGATGGCCGCCAGCGAAGATTTGGCTGCTGAAATACCTTTGGCGTTGGCATCCGGGCCCATGTTCAGCGCTTCACCGTAGACGGTTTCCACTTCGGTAATTCCAATAAAGCCCAGCACGGTTTTCAGATAAGGCACCACATGGTCTGTGGTCGAGTCTTTATGTACCCCACCCCGGGTAGTGATCACTACCGCGCGCTTACCAGTGATAAGACCCACAGGGCCATTTTCTGTGTAACTGAAACTCACACCGGCGCGGGCAATCAGGTCAATCCAGTTTTTCAACTGGGTCGGAATACCGAAGTTATACATGGGCGCAGCTATTACTAGTGTGTCGTGATCTTTCAGTTCCTGGATCAGCTCATCAGACAAGGCCAACGCCTGTTGTTGGCGCTCGCTCAGCTGTTCGCCGCCGCGTAGGCCGCTGGCAATTTCACCGTCCAGTACCGGCAGCGGCTCGGCTGCCAGATCCCTGACCGTGATGCTGGAACCCTGCTCCTGCCAATGCTTGATCAGGTGGTCGACCAAGAGACCGGACTGAGAGTAACCACCCAGGATACTGGATTTCAAAACTAATACTTTGCTCATGATACTGCTCCGCTTCGATTCAGGAATTTGTTTGAGTCAGAGCTTTTGCTCCAATCTATGCTGAGCAGTCTACTGATGGATAAAATAGAAAAAAAGCGGAGAAAATTTGATATTAAATTCGATTTTTTAGAAAGGAAAGGCTGTTATCTAGGGCTTATCACTCAAGGCTTACAAGGTTAAAACCGAACCTGTAAACCCAGGTAATCCCAGCTAGGACAGGGTCGGCTCTTGCTTGGGCTGGCTAACGTAAACCCCCAAGAAAGAAGCACAGCAAAGGCCGTGACTCCAGAGTTCCACCTCCAGCCTGACTTTGACCCTGCGCCCTTCACTCAAAGGCGTCAGTGACACGCCCGGCCAGCTGACTCTGGCTTCAATCAACTCGCCGGGATTGGCAGTCACCGGCGCCCGATAACGGATCTCGGCCTGAGCCAGCACTATATCACCACTCACTCCGGCCCGCTGCTGTTGCAGCCAGAGCATGCCCCAGCCACACAGAGTGCACAGGGTATAAATACTGCCGGCAAACATGGTCTGATGCAGATTGATGTTGGGCGCCAGCGGTGCACCGACACGAAATTCTGTGCCATCAAAAGCCAGTGGCCGGATCCCCATAAAGGCACTGACGGGGATGGTGCCATGCCAGGTGTTTTCCAGCTGCTTAAGCAGTGATGGCTCAGACATATCAAACACTCAAATTAAAGGTCACAGGCCCGTCGTTCAGCAATTCCACCTGCATATCGGCAGCGAAGCGGCCGGTTTCTGTGGTCACCCCCTTGCTACGGCAAAATGCCACAAAGGCTTCATAGAGCTCTTCGGCCTGAGCCGGACTGGCACCACCCGAGAAACTGGGACGCAGACCGCGGCTGGTATCGGCCGCCAGGGTAAATTGCGACACCACCAACAACTGCCCGCCGACCTGAGTCAGATTGAGGTTCATCTTGCCGTTGTCATCGCTGAATACCCGGTAATTCATCACCTTGGTGGCCAGCTTTTCCATCGCCGCCATATCATCCTGGCGTTCAACGCCCAACAACACCAACAAACCTTTATCTATGGCGCCGGTCACTTCATCGGCAACCGTTACCTTGGCACGGCTGACTCTCTGTATCAGGGCGATCAATCCTGACTCCTTAATTCTGTTTCACAAGAGGCCGCAGTGTCGCCCATAGCACACAGGGCTGCAACCACGGCGTGACGCATTTTATCATCCACCAGCGAGTGATGACCTCCGGCCACCAGCTGCAACTCGGCCGGGCGGGTCTGGCGTGCAAGCTGAGCCTGCAGCAAATGAGTTGGACAGACCCAGTCATTTTCCCCCTGCAGCAAGCGGGTATGTTTCGGCCAGTTATTGAGCCCTGCGTCAAACAGACTCATGGCTTCGAAATAGTGATGGCGGGCATAGTGAAGTTCGATTCTGGCCATATTGCTGTCCCTAGGCGCCCTTGGCGGCGGCAACAGCCCCCCGGGTAAAGACAGATGCTGCTCCCAGCGCAGCCAACTGCGGACATAATCCTGGGCATTGAGACAGGTAAACCCCTTGGCATAGCTTTCCAGCAGCGCCGCAGTGCTGCGCTCACTCCTGGATAGCCAGCGGGAAAAGCCATGATAGTCCACCGGGAAACGGCTGGCGGCGCCAGCAGCACCATAGAGCCAATCGCGGCCCTCGGCAGAGGGGATAAAGCTGCCCCAATATGTCTGGGCTATGACCCGCTCAGGGAATAAACCGCCGTACACCAGCCCCAAGGTTGCCCCGAACGAGCCCCCCGCCAGACACCAGCGCGGCAACTGCAGCGCCTTTCTGACCGACTCGAGATCATCGAGCAGGCCCTGGAAGTGATTCTGCGCCAGGCCTTTCTCGGAGCGCGATAAGCCAGCGCCCCTCTGATCCAGAAACAATAAGCGAAAACGGCGCAGATCAAACAGCGCCAACTCTTCAAGGCTGCAACCGGCGCCGGGCCCGCCGTGCAGATACAGCAGCGGAATGCCTTCCGGGTTGCCGAATTGCGCCAGATACAGGCGGTGGCCACCACCAACCTCCAGCCAGTCGCGGGCAAAGGGATTATGCCGATCCGGGGTCATCATCCAGCGGCTCCAATGGGGCGTCACCATCGAGGAATTCCGGCAAAGAAGCGGTGATCTCGGCTCCCATCAGAACTATCATCCAGGACAGATAGACCCAGACAAACAGTATCGGAATCGTCGCTAAGGCGCCGTAAATCGCCTCGTAGCTGGGGAAGTGAGTCACATACAGGGCAAAGCCTTTCTTGCCCGCCTCAAACAACAAGGCAGCCACTATGGCCCCGAGCAGGGCATGCAGCAGCTTCACCTTTTGGTTAGGCACCACAGTGTAAAGCAGCAGGAAGGCCGCGACAGAAAACAGAAATGGCAAACGCGCGACAAAGAAACTACCTACACCATAAGTATCGGCTTCATTGAATATCTTCAGCGATACCAAGTAGGAGGTGGCCGCCAGGCTGGCCCCCATCAACACGGGGCCCAGCGTCAGGATCATCCAGTACATGGAAAAAGACACCACAGTCTGGCGTTTTTCTTTGGTGCGCCAGATATAGTTCAGCGCCTTGTCGATGGCGGAGATCAGTAAAATGGCCACCACCACCAGGGCGCCGATACCGACGGCTGTACCCTTGGAGGCGTTGCCGACAAACTCGTTGATATAGACCTGAACCGTATCACCTGCGGCCGGCAGAAAGTTTTGATAAATAAAGTTTTCTATCAGTTGCCGTACCCCCTTGAAGACAGGGAAAGCCGACAGCATAGACATGGTAACGGCCACCATGGGCACCAGCGACAACAGGGTCACATAGGCCAGATGACCGGCTCGGATATTGATTTGATCGTCCTGCAATCTCTGTTTCAGGTGCAGCAGGAAGTGCCAGCAGCCTTTCATAAACAAACTGAAATTGCGGGTATCTATCTTGTTGCTCACGGTTTTCTCTTGATCCTCTGGGTCTAGTGTCGCTATCTTCGTACAATAATGCCCGGATTACAAAGTGTGATGCTGCCACTGCAGCAGGGCAAAGGAAGCCGAGAATGACGCCAGCGCTATGCATAGGCATGCGCCGAGGCCCGTCGTTCAGCGCTTCTCCCATAATTTAAAGGAGAGAGTTAATGTCACAACAAGGATCGGCGGGCAATGTGATTGCCGCGCTGGCAAGCGTATTTTTCCCGGGTTTGGGGCAGTTGGTTCAGGGGCGGATCCTGGCCGCACTGATCTTCTTTCTGGTGACAGTCACAGGTTACGCCCTCTGGTGGTTGATAGTTCCTGCTATCATAGGTGCCATCGCCCATCTCTGGTGCATCATAGATGCCGCCAAATACAAAGCATAAACAGAGAAAAGAGAAAGCTTATGAACAAGATCCTCACCACCACGCTGGTCAGCCTGGGATTGCTGCTGGGTGGTTGCCAGAGTGCCTATTACGGCGCCATGGAAAAGGTTGGCTATCACAAACGTGACATCATGGTCGACCGGGTCAAAGACGCCAAAGAATCGCAACAGGAAGCTCAGGAGCAGTTCAGTTCGGCACTGGAAGAGATGCAGGCGCTGCTGAACCATGACGGCGGCGATCTGGAAAAGGCTTACAACAAGGCCAAAGACGAGTATGAGTCGGCTCAGGAAGCCGCCGACGATGTCAGCAACCGCATCAACAAGGTGGAAGATGTGGCCGAAGCCCTGTTCGATGAGTGGCAAGGGGAAATCGGTGAGATCAGCAAGGCCAGCCTGCGCAGTAAGAGCCAGGCCAAGCTGAAAGAGACCCGCCGCTCCTACGAGCAGCTGATCCGCAGCATGCGCCGTGCCGAGAGCAAGATGCCTCCTATCCTGACCTCAATGAAAGACAACATGCTCTACCTCAAGCACAACCTCAACGCCCAGACCATAGGGGCCATCAAGGGTGAGTTTGCCAGTCTGCAGAGCGATATCTCCGGCCTTATCAAAGAGATGAATAAATCCATCGATGAGTCCAACCGCTTTATCGCGGCAATGGAGTCGGGTAACTGACCGCCAAGCCATAGAGAGAGCCCCGCACCGCGGGGCTTTTTTTCAGCTGTGAGCCAGTGCACGAATTTCTCTATCTGCGAATGTAAATTTGGATCTGCTGCACACTTCCTTTTTTGACTCAAGAACTTGTGCCCTTATTTGAGTTCACAATAGGCAGTCGTTTGTTGCTGGCCTCTATTCTCATGACACTGACAGAATCACTCACTCTCATGCTGGCACTCCTCTATGGTGTCAGCCAACTCTGGTGGAGCGGCCGCCGTTTCGGCGCCGGCCTCACCTTGCTGCTGATTTTAACCGCGCTGCTGATTAGCAGCAGTCCCATGTTACTGCTGGCCACGCTGACAGCCGTTGGTAGCCTGGCATTACTGCAGCAACTGCGCCCCGGCTTGCTGCAATCCGAGCCCAGGATCAATAACCTGCGCAGCGGCTGCCAGCACCTGTTGGCGCTGTCCCTGTTTCTGGTCGCGATTCAGTACACCATCAACAGCCTGATGCTCAAGGCCGGAGTCACGCCCTGGATTGGACGCCCGGATGTGGTGGATGCGTTTCTGCCCATCGCCGGCGGTATAGAGCTCAAGGCGATAGCCACCCTGGGACTCTGGGATCAAACCCACCCGGCGGCGGCCGTGATGCTGGCAGTGGTGTTGTTGACCGGACTGCTGTGCAAGCGGGCCTTCTGTGGCTGGGCCTGCCCGCTGGGATTGGCCGGAGAGTACCTCTATCGACTGCGCAAACGCTTCATCAAACGCGAATTTATGCCGCCTGCCTGGCTCGACTGGCCACTGCGTATGCTCAAGTATCTGTTGTTGGCGGCGCTGCTCTACATAGTGCTGGGCATGCCGTCTATGGGGATCCCCGGCTACCTGGAGAGTAATTATCACAAGATAGCCGATCTCAAGATGGCGCTGTTTTTCATCACTCCGGGGCTCATCACCCTGGCCTGCTTTGGCCTGATCCTTGCCATTGTCGCCTGGCGCCGTCAGGGATTTTGCCGTTACCTCTGCCCCTATGGCGCCCTGCTGGGACTGCTGAGTTTTCTCAGCCCGCTGAAAATCCGCCGCGCCCCGGAGCATTGCCTGATAGAGTCCAAGGGGATGAAATGCGACAAGTGCACCCGCGCCTGTCCGGCCGGCATCATAGTGCATACCAAAAATACAGTGCACAGCGATGAATGCCAGGCCTGCATGCGCTGCGTGGCCGCCTGTCCCAAGAAAGCGGCGCTGGGGTTCGGCCTGAGCCGCAATCATTTCTGGTCGGCCAAGTCGGTAATGCTGCTGGTCCTTGGACTGCTATTCCTGCTGCCCTTGATAGCTTACACCTCGGGCTTCTGGGAAAGCCAAACACCGGATGCGGTGCGCATGCACCTATTACAGATGATCGATTACGTGGGTCACTAATCCCTGCATTAACGGCAAACAACGGAGCATCAGCGGCTAGGCTGAAACGAACAAGGGTGGAACTTAAGGAGAGTCTTAAGAGATAAGCAGTTGAAAAAAAGGCCTGATCACGGTCAGTTACCGAAATCAGGCCTAATGTGCCGTTTGATGAAGAGTCCGCTTTGGGTCTCTACATCCTGGGCTAGATTAACCTTGACGGCTGGCGCGCTTGCGGTCGTTTTCAGTCAGATGACGCTTACGGATCCGAATGCTCTTAGGCGTTACTTCCACCAGTTCATCATCATCGATGAATTCCAGTGCTTGTTCCAAAGACATCTGGATATGCGGAGTCAGTACCTGAGCTTCGTCAGTACCTGAGGCGCGCATATTGGTCAGCTGCTTACCCTTGAGGCAGTTTACTGTCAGGTCGTTGGAGCGGCTGTGAATACCGACTACCTGGCCTTCGTAAACTTCGGCGGCGTGGCCAATCATCAGACGACCGCGATCCTGCAGACCAAACAGAGCAAAGGTCAGTGCCTTACCGGTCGCGTTGGAGATCAATACCCCGTTGCTACGCTGGCCGATATCGCCACCCTTGTAGGGACCATAGTGGTCGAAGGTGTGATACAGCAGACCTGTACCTGAAGTGGCAGTCATAAACTCAGTCTGGAAACCGATCAAGCCACGGCTTGGGATCATGAAGTCGATACGTACGCGACCCTTGCCGTCTGGCTGCATGTCGCGCATGTCGGCCTTACGGGTACCCAGCTTCTCGATAACGCCGCCCTGATGTTCTTCTTCCACATCCACGGTCAGTTGCTCGTATGGCTCGCACTTCTCGCCGTCGATCTCTTTGATGATCACTTCAGGACGGGAAACCGCCAGCTCATAACCTTCACGACGCATGTTTTCGATCAGGATGGACAGGTGCAGTTCACCACGGCCGGATACGCGGAAACGATCCGGACTCTCGGTTTCTTCCACACGCAGAGCCACGTTGTGTACCAGCTCCTGTTGCAGACGCTCAAGGATGTTACGTGAAGTCACGTACTTACCTTCTTTACCCGCGAAAGGAGAGGTGTTGACCTGGAAGGTCATAGTCATGGTAGGTTCATCAACAGACAATGGCGGCAGAGCCTCGGCATGACCAACAGCACAGATGGTGTCGGAGATCTTCAGCTCACCCAGACCTGTGATGGCAACGATATCGCCGGCATTGGCACTGTCCACTTCATGGCGTTCCAGGCCCATGTAGCCCAGAACCTGACCGATTTTACCGTTACGGGTCTTACCGTCGGCACCGACAATAGTAACCTGCTGGTTGGTCTTGACGCTACCGCGCTTGATACGACCCACACCGATAACCCCTACATAGCTGTTGTAGTCCAGCTGAGAGATCTGCATCTGGAATGGACCATCGGCATCGGCATCAGGTGGAGATACTTTTTCTACGATAGTCTGGAACAGCGGAGTCATATCTTCACTGGCTTCATCGGGATCTAAACTGGCAAAACCGTTCAGTGCCGAGGCATACACAATAGGGAAGTCCAACTGTTCGTCGGTAGCACCCAGGTTGTCGAACAGATCAAATACCTGATCGATAACCCAATCTGGACGAGCGCCAGGACGGTCAATCTTGTTGATAACCACAATAGGCTTAAGGCCTTGGGCGAAGGCTTTCTTGGTTACGAAGCGAGTCTGAGGCATAGGGCCATCTTGCGCATCCACCAACAACAATACTGAGTCAACCATAGACAGAACCCGCTCTACTTCACCACCGAAGTCGGCGTGTCCAGGGGTATCTACTATGTTAATTCGATAGTCGTTCCACTTAATGGCGGTGTTTTTCGCCAAAATAGTGATCCCACGTTCTTTCTCCAGATCGTTGGAGTCCATCACCCGCTCGGTAGCTTCTCCACGGGTGGCCAGGGTTCCTGACTGTGCCAACAGCTTGTCTACCAGGGTAGTCTTACCATGGTCAACGTGCGCTATGATGGCGATGTTACGTAAATTCTCTAACACAGTTTTGCCTCTTACGATCTCTGTTCTGTGGGATGCAACATTATAAAAGAATAGTGCAACCACTTTTGACTACTTGGCGATTGCCCTCCAGGCCTTATAAAACCTGGGTTACCATCGTATCGAGGAACACAATTTCCCCGGATGGTTGCTTTAAAAAGCGTGCCATTCTACTCTAGCGGAGGGCTATCGCACAGGATTATTTTTTAAACACCTATGAATATCCGGCTTGGGAAGCACGCGCACCATTATGGTGAACGCACCTTTTTGGACCACACAACGCACCATTCTGGTGCAAAAATGCTTCTCTCATCGGCCCACCATTTTATATTTCCCTTTAGTTTCAACAAAATAGAATATTGGCACAAGTCTGGCTTAATAGAGACCAACAAGGCGCCAGACGCTACATACTAAGAGTTGACAAAGGGCACCCCCTTTACCCTACCGGAGGCTTGATAATGTCAGTCGAATCAGTTTTACAAAAGCTGCAAGAGTTGGAAGTTAAGTTTGTTGATTTACGCTTTACCGATACCAAAGGTAAGGAACAGCATGTATCTATCCCGACTCATCAGGTAGATGCTGATTTCTTTGAAGACGGCAAAATGTTCGACGGCTCCTCCATCGGTGGTTGGAAAGGGATCAACGAATCTGACATGGTACTGATGCCAGATCCAGACAGCTTTGTACTGGACCCATTTACCGAAGAAACCACAGCACTGATCCGCTGCGACGTCCTTGAGCCAGGCACTATGCAGGGCTACGATCGCGACCCTCGCTCCATCGCCAAGAAAGCCGAAGAATACCTGCGCGCTACCGGCATCGCCGACACTGTGCTGATCGGTCCTGAGCCAGAATTCTTCCTGTTCGATGACGTGCGTTTCGGTACTGACATGAGCGGCACCTTCGTCAAGATCGATGCCAAAGAAGCCGCCTGGAACTCAGGTACCAGCTATGAAGAAGGCAACACTGGCCACCGGCCATTCGTTAAAGGCGGCTACTTCCCAGTTGCTCCTGTAGACTCTTCACAGGATCTGCGCAGCGCCATGTGTCTGGTGCTGGAAGAGATGGGACAGATTGTAGAAGCTCATCACCACGAAGTGGCTACCGCAGGTCAGAACGAGATCGCCACTCGCTTCAACACGCTGACAAAGAAAGCCGATGAGATTCAAGAGCTGAAATATGTCATTCACAATATGGCGCACGCCTATGGCAAGACTGCGACCTTTATGCCCAAGCCGATTGTCGGCGACAACGGCAGTGGCATGCACGTTCACCAGTCACTCTCTAAAGACGGTACTAACCTATTTGCCGGTGACAAGTACGGCGGCCTGTCTGAAACTGCCCTGTACTATATCGGCGGTATCATCAAGCACGCCCGTGCCCTGAACGCCTTCACCAACCCAAGCACCAACTCCTACAAGCGTTTGGTGCCACACTTTGAAGCCCCTGTGATGCTGGCGTATTCTGCCCGTAACCGCTCTGCTTCTATCCGTATTCCTGTAGTACCAAGCCCTAAGGCTCGCCGTATCGAGACCCGCTTCCCGGATCCTATGGCTAACCCATACCTGGCCTTCGCGGCACTGCTGATGGCTGGTCTGGATGGCATCCAGAACAAGATCCATCCTGGCGATGCCATGGACAAGGATCTGTACGATCTGCCGGCCGAAGAAGCAGCGGAAATCCCGACTGTGGCCGAGTCTCTGGAAGTCGCCCTGGCGGCTCTGGATGCAGACCGTGAGTTCCTGACCCGTGGCGGTGTGTTCAGCGATGACTTTATCGACTCTTATCTCAAGCTGAAACAAGCCGAGGCAGAGCGTGTCAGTCGCACCACTCACCCAGTCGAATTTGAGCTGTACTACAGCCTCTAATTGCCCTGCAATCAACCGATGAGTCAAGCCATCGGATAATAAAAAAAGCGCCCCGGGAGCAATCCTGGGGCGCTACTATTTTAAGGCTTTAACACTCAAGGCGCGCTGACGATCTCCAACGCACTCTGGGCCTTGGCCCCGGTGAGGATCACCGCCAACTTGAGTTCACCCTCTGTCTGGTTCAACTCCTCAAGTCCTTCTGGCGTAAAGCGATATTGGCCTTCAGTCTCCAGCGCTTCCATGGTGCCAGCACAGGTGTCGACGGTTTCACTGCATTCGAAACGCACCCCCTTATGCCAAGGCATGGAGAAGGCTGAAGCCTGCGCGGCCGGCATCTTGAGGTACATCACCAGATAGTTACTGCCGGCATCCTTGACGGGTTTGCCCTCCGCCGTAGTCAGGCTAAAGGTCAGTGCCTGGCTTTGAGGATCCATGGCGCTCAGTGCCACCTTGAGGCTTTCGGCTTCATTGATGGATACCGACTGCTCCGGTTCAGGTTTAGGTGGAACCACAGGATCGTCATCATCGTCCCACCAGTCACAACCACCCAGGCATAACAACAAAGACGCCACTATCAAACTCTTATGTTTCATAACAGCCTCCTAGTGACAATCGCTGCAGACCGCACCTTCGTGAACTCCGGTCAAACCGGCACCTATATCATGAGCACTGTGGCAAGTCTGGCATTCCATTTGTGAGTTAACATCTGTTCCTATATAGGTGTCTGGCTCCCGCTTGGTACTGCTGTGACAGCTGCTACACTCGGCATTCCCTGCCGCTACAGTTTCTTCATTCAGAGCATTGTCCAGCGACTTATTAAGGAAGTCAGTGGTTATATAGGCTATCTCGGCCGTCAACTGGGCACAACGTTCCATTTTCGCCTGGTGACTGGAGCCGTACTTGCTCGCTTTCGACCAGAGGCTCACCGAGGTGTGACAGAGAATGGAGTTAGCAACCGACTGGCCTATCTTATCTGCGGTCAATAGCTCACCGGCGTTGTCTGTACGGGTCGGTGCGCCAATCGCCTTGAGGAAAGCCTCATCATTTCTCGGCATGGGCGTGTGTTCATAGTAGCGATACACAGAGCGGATCACCGCGGTGCGGTTGACCCCGCCCAGGACGTTGACCGCCATGGCCGCGGCATTCAAGCAACCACATAGGGTTCCCCAACCGGCAATACCGCCGCCACCATAGGCCGCCAGGTTAGTAGGAATAGCGGCAAACTTACAGGCATCGGCATGCCCTTTGGCCGCCAACGCCTTCACCAGGGCATCGAAAACCCCATACATGCAACCGCCACGACCATAACCTTCATAGGCCAGCTTGGCGACCTCCATCGGGTCCAATTTCACATAGGTCAGCAGCTTGGTACCCAGTTCTCCGCCCCCGTCACTGCCGATCCCTATGCTGGTATCTCCGGGACAAGACTCTGCGGCCAGGGCCGTAGTCGCGATCAGCGAACTCCCTGCAGCCACACCAACCAAACCCACTATCTGACCCATTGCCTGACGTCGATTCACGTTCATACTCATCACCTCTTTTTACACTTGCATATTGCACAATTGCAAATTTGTGAAAATTAATTATTTATAATCAATAACTTACAAGCAAATCCAGCTTACGCCCACTAGTGTTATTCAGATGTGATCCAAAACGGATTTCAGGATAAAAAAGCGCAAACACCTGTGATCAACTTGAGCCTGGATGCTTAGGCGGTGACAATAAAGCTCTTCGTCAAGCAAGGATCAGCCATGAATCTCAAGGTCTTTTTACTCATTCCACTGTTGCTGAGTGGCTGTCACTCTGAGGGGCAACTACCCATTCAGGCTGACGAGCTGGAGCCAATCCACTGCCGGGAAGTAAAGGATAACAATGGCGCCCTGGGTTATTACCTCGAAGGCTGCATTGACGGATACCGAGGAGAACCCTTCAGCGGCATTGCCATTTGGGGAGCACCGGATCGCCTCAGCTATAGTGCGGCCCAGTTCAAGGATGGCCTGCGGGACGGCTACAGCTTCAGCACATCCGCGCCGCCCGAGCGTCTGCTAAGCCAAAGTGCCTGGTATAAAAATGGCAAGTTGCACGGCTGGCAGTTGAGCTTTCAATATCAGCAAACCCAATTACGCAGCCGGGAGTTGTATCGAGACGGTGAGCGCCAAGAGCTCTGGCTCTACGATAGCCAAGGCCAACTCGACAGTTTCAAGCGTTTCGACCAGGGTAAAGTGATTGAATTCATCTCTTACGAGCAGGGGCGGGAGCGAAGGAAACAGTTCAAACGAGACGGCGAGAAATTCACCGTCTGGAAAAGCTATTTCCCAGATGGCTCATTAAAGAGCTTCAGTGAACATCTGGATGAAGAAAATCTCAGAAAACTCCAGGAACAAGGTTACTACGCCAACGGTCGGCTCAAGTTGGACTACCAGTTCGACCGTCGGCAGCGCACCGCGGTGCAGCACACCTTCTGGCGCAATGGCCAGCGCCAGTCCGAACAACATTATGGTTTCTTTCCTTCGATAGCCGCCGATGGCATCTGGCTCAATTATTGCGAGAGCAATGGCGCCTTGAGCAAACGCACCCCCTACAGTCGAGGCGCCAAGCAGGGCGAGGAGCAGCTCTTTCACTGCAATGGCCAGTTGCAGGTGAGCAAACGTTTCGACCAAGACAAGCTCATACCTCAGACTCTGAATTACTTCGATGAGCAGGGGCGCAACTATCTGCAGGAAGAGATAGGCGCAAACGGCAAGGTGCTGCATACCCGGGTCTATGATGAACAGGGTAAACTAACCTACCAAGATTGACATAATATTCAATCAGTTGGACTTATCATCCAGAGATAATAAAGCTCTTTTTCAAATGCGGCTTGCTTATCCCAGCACTGAATTCTAAAATATCTTCACATCAAGATACTTTAAGAAAAGAAATGCCCTATTTAATCGCACTCTTGGCTCCCGTCTTCTGGGGAACCACCTATGCCCTAGTCAGCCTGTACCTGCAGGATATGTCCCCTTTCTGGGTCGCCGTCTGGCGTGCCCTGCCTGCCGGGATCCTGTTATTGCTGCTGCGACCCAAGCTGCCTTCGCTCGCCTGGAGCAAAATACTCTTGCTGGCATTTTGTAATATCGGCGCCTTCTTCGCCTTGCTGTTTATGGGCGCCTACCGCCTGCCAGGCGCCGTGGCTGGCACCCTGGGGGCCACACTGCCACTGATGTTTCTGCTGCTGGCCTGGCTGCTTGATGGCCAAAGGCCGGCATTGAAGTGGACCTTGCTGGCGCTGCTGGGACTGAGTGGAGTGATCTTGTTGCTCAATCCTTCGGCCAAGCTGGACATGATTGGTGTGCTCTGCGCCCTGAGTGCCACTCTGCTTGTGGCTCAGTCATCCCGTTGGATGCAACGCTGGCAAACCGGCGATCTTCTGGTACTAAGTGCTTGGCAGTTGTTGCTCGGCGGCTTGATGCTGATCCCGCTGGCCTGGACAGTAGCAGGGGCTCCCACACTGCCCGAGCCCAAGACCTGGCCCGCCATCGCTTGGCTGGCCATCTTCAGCACGGCGCTGAGCTACTGGGCCTGGATCTGGTCCATCAAGCATCTGGGACCGCAAATCATGGGCATGATGGCCTTGATCAACCCTGTGGTGGCCGTCTCGCTCGGCGTGTTTTTGGTCGGCGAACAACTGGACGGCTATCAATGGCTGGGGATCGGCCTGATCATGTCGTCACTATTGCTGATGAAACTTCCTGTCCCGGCCATCTGGTATCGCCTACGCCCCGTCCGGCGCTGAGTCTGCAGGCCCACTGAGTCGATTTGCCGGGTGGAAAATTGTTATCCACCCGGCACTCAAGCAGACTCAAATGAGGTAGAATGACGTCCCTCTTGTGCCATTCTGCTGTCTAAGCAACATAAAGTGAAACTATCCAATCTATTCCAGCGCCTGCTGCAATGGCTGCCTGATCGTGCCGATCTTCCCGAAGGCTTACGCATAGGGCTGCCCATGATGGCGGGCCTGTTGCTGTTTTCGTTTCTCGGCGACAGTGCCAGCGGCGTCAACGCCCTGATCTGTGCCTGGCTGGTCGGCGTCCAGGGACGCAACCTGGCTTATCCCAAACGAGCCGGGCTGCTGAGCAAGTCGGCACTCCTTTGCTGTATCAGCAGCGCTCTGGCCTTGCTGAGCCTGATCCATCCTTGGCTGGGGATCAGCGTACTCGGCGCCATAGGCCTGTTATATGGCCTCAGCTCAAACCAAAGAAAATACATTCAGCTGCTGACCTACAACGCCGGCTTTTGCCTGATCTGCGGCCTGCACCTGCTGGAGTCGGGTACCGACTGGAAGATGTTGTTGCTCTCCAGCCTGTTCGGCAGCTGGTTGGCAGTCATCAGCGCCGTCGTCGCCGGGCCCTGGATGGCGATACGTCAAGGCGAACAGCTGCTGGCCAGTGTGCAGCGCAAATTCGGCTTCTGGTGCAATATACTCAGCCACTCGGACGCCGCCAATGTCGGCCAGCGTCTAGCCTTGCGGGAACAGCTCGATGATGCCATCGCCGTACTGGCCCACTGGCTGCTGGAAATGCCGGATAAAGCCGAGGTGCAACACATCGCCTGGCAACTGGAGTCGAATCTTATCCTAATAGAAACTCTGGAGAGCATAGGCAGGCTGCAACAAAATGATGCCGCCAACCCGGCACTGCAGCAGTATTTGGCCAATTTTGCCAACGAACTCAAGACCCACAGGGAAAAAGGCATCAAGCCGACGCCGCCGCCCTTGGGTGACAAGCCGCAACCTCTGCTATTGGATGCCGCCAACCGCCTGGCCTTGGCGCTGGATCCCCAAAGACCGCTGGCAGCCGACTGGCGCGAGCGCCTAGAGCTTATCTGGCCTTCCGATGCCCAAAGCGTTCGCAGTCAATGGCGCAAGGCCCTGGTGAAACACTCGCGGGAATGGCACCACGGCCTGAGAATTCTGTTCACTCTGCTGTGTTGTCAGGCAGTGGTGGAACTACTGCAACTGCCGCAGGGGTATTGGGTGACGCTCACCGCCTACATAGTGCTGATGGTAGCGCCGCTCGGGCAGTTGCAGGCCAGGATCTGGAGCCGCTTCTATGGCACAGTGCTCGGCTCTGTGTTGGCACTGGGGCTTATCTGGTATCTGGGCGCCGGTAGCTGGTTATTACCGGCCACCTGCCTGAGTGCCTTTCTGGCCTTTGCCACCTTTTACAAGGCCAGATACGAGATCCATGTATTCTGGCTCACCATGCTGATGGTGTTTGCCATCACCCTGTTGTTGCCAAGCGACCCCTATATCGCCTTCTACCGAGCGCTGGACACCTTTACCGGCGCCCTGATGGCATTTCTGGCGATGCATCTGTTTATTCCCAGTTGGACCCGGCGCTGGCTCGACAGCTATGTGTGCCACTTTATCGAGCTGGAACGGGCTTGGCTTGCCAGTATCAATACAGGTAAAGCCGACAACGCCCTGCGCTGGCAAGCCCATGCGGCGCTGAGGCAACTGGGGCAAGAAGTCGGCTTTTTGAAGCTCGAGCCCAACACAGGCCAGCGGGAGCTGCAGGACTGGCAGAGTTTTCTCTGGCTTGGGCTGACGCTGCACTGCACCCTGGTGTTGGTGGCACGCCAGCAGCAAAAGCCGCCGCTGCATCTGGCAGAGCAACAGTTGGCGGCCTGGCCCCAGCTGTTTCGCCAGCGCTTTTTGGCAACAGAGATGCACCAAGCCGAGTCCGGGCCAGCGCCCAATTCAACAGATGCGCCTACGCAGCTGTCAGCCAAACAAGCTGAAGCGATTCCCACTTGGGTAATGCAGGATATCGCCCATCTCTATGCCTGGCTTGACTGGCAACGTCCCTACGCCCTAGGCGGCAATACTCACGGCTGACAGGAGTTCAAGATGTACGATTTTGAATTTTACAATCCAACCCGCTTGCTCTTTGGCCGTAGCAGCCTGGAGCAGTTGGACACTCTGGTGCCCAATGATGCCAGAGTGCTCTTGCTCTACGGCGGCCAAAGCGCCAAACGCAATGGCACCCTGACCCAAGTCGGCCTAGTATTGGGTCAACGTGTCTGCGCCGAGTTCGGCGGCATTAGCCCCAACCCCGAGTACCACCAGCTGTTGCAGGCGGTAGAGCAGATAAGGCAACAAAAGCTGGACTTTATTCTCGCCATCGGCGGCGGTTCCATCATAGATGCGGGCAAGTTTATTGCCGCCGCCGTGCCCTATCAGGGAGAGCCCTGGGAGATACTGGAAACCGACGGTCGCCACATTGACCAAGCTCTGCCGCTCGGTACTGTGCTGACCCTGCCGGCCACGGGCTCAGAGATGAATAACTGCGCGGTGATCAGCAATAGCACTCTTGGCCTCAAGCGCTCCTTTCGTCATCCCTCGGTGTTTCCCCGCTTCTCTGTGCTGGCACCACAACTGAGTTTCAGCCTGCCGCAACCACAGGTTGCCAACGGCGTGGTGGATGCCTTTGTGCACGTGACCGAGCAGTACCTGACTTACCCGGTCGACGCCAAGGTACAGGACAGGTTTGCCGAAGGCCTGCTGCTCACTCTGATAGAGGAAGGCCCCAAGGCGCTGGCAGAGCCCGAAAACTATCAGGTGCGCGCCAATATCATGTTCAGCGCCACCATGGCGCTCAACGGCCTGATCGGCGCCGGTGTTCCGCAAGACTGGTCGACCCATAAGCTGGGTCACGAACTGACGGTGCGCCACGGCCTGGATCATGCCGTGACCCTCGCCATACTGCTGCCGGCCATGCTGCGCCTGAGAAAAGCTGCCAAACACGCCAAGCTGCTGCAGTATGCCGAACGGGTCTGGCAACTCAGCGACGGCAGCGAAGAACAACGCATAGATGCAGCCATAGAGCAAACCCGACTGTTCTTTGAATCCATGGGAATCAAGACTCACCTCAGTGACTATGGCATAGGCCACGAGGCCATAACGCCGCTGCTGGAAAACCTTGAGCGCCAGGGCCTGACCCAACTGGGGGAAGACGGCCGGGTCGACCTTGAGCTGAGCCGACAGGTTTTTCAGGCCAGCCTTTAAAGGCAGTGATTTTTGCCAATAAACAGGCTAATCTGAAACAAGTTCACAACTGCATAACAAGGGAAGTCTTTATGCGTACTCTGATGATAATCAGCCTGGCATTGCTGTCGCTGGTTGCCCAGGCGACTGTCTATAAGTGGGTCGATAAAGATGGTAAGGTGCATTACAGCGATGAGCCCAACCCCCAAGCCCAGGCAGTGGAATTCACCGACAAGACCCAGAATCAAATAAGCCTGGAAACACCTAAAGCTCTGCCCGATCCCATAACAGTGGAACAGGTCGGCTATGGGTTGAAGATACTTTCACCACAGCATGAAGAAACCATTCGCGATAACGCCGGTGATTTTCAGGTTCAGGTAGAAGTAGAGCCGGAGCTGGCATCGGGTCATTTTCTGCAACTCTACATAGATGGCATCTCCACCAGCGATGCTCAGCGCAGCAATCTCTTCCAGCTCAAGGACATCGACCGCGGCGAACACACGCTGCAACTCAAGGCGGTGCAACAAAACGGCAAAGTCCTTGCATCCAGTAGTCCCATAACCATTTTTCTGCACCAAGCCGGACTGATGCAACCCGCCTTCCCGGCTCCCGGGAAGGGCCCCAAGCCAAGTAACTAATTTTATTTCAATGAATTAGCTACTTTGCATTTCGAGTTAGTCCACAGAGTTGTTGGCTTGCGGCCTGCACCGAATTGGTGCACCATTATGGTGCAATCCTGCTATGGGAAACTCTATGGACACAAATATCCTGCTCAATCATCTGGCAACTGCCGTTCTGGTCATCGACAGTGACCTGCTCCCCAGCTATGCCAACGCCGCTGCCGAGCAGTTGCTGGGCGTCTCCAGCCACAGGTTGCAGGAGCAGGTACTGACAGAGCATCTGCATGCCATAGGAGTTGAACCCAGAGTGCTGCAAAGCGCGGTGCTGGAACGTCAGGGGCTGACGGTCAATACCGCCCAGCTCATCAGCCTGGATGGCCAGCATCACACTGTGGATATGACACTGATCCCACTGGAGCAGGGAGAACAGCTCAAGCCCTTGAGCCTGTTGGAACTCAGACAGGTGGATCAGCAGCGGCGTATTCACCAGCAGTTGACCCTGGACGCCCAGCAGCAGGCGGCTCAATATCTGGTGCGCAATCTGGCCCATGAGATCAAAAATCCGCTGGGTGGACTGCGCGGCGCGGCGCAGCTGTTGTCCCGCGAGCTTAGCGAGCCGCAGCTCAAGGAGTTCACCACACTCATCATAGAGCAGGCCGACAGGCTGCGCGCCCTGGTAGACCGATTGCTGGGGCCGCAGAAACCATCGCAGCACAAGCTGCAGAATATCCATCTGGTGCTGCAAAAGGTGATCAACCTGGTGAGTGTGACCCTGCCGCAACAGATACATCTGCGTCAGGATTACGACCCCTCGATTCCGGACTTGCCTATGGATGAAGATCAACTGCAACAGGCAATCCTCAACATAGTGCAAAATGCAGTACAAGCCTTGGAGCATCAGGGCGGCGATATCATGATCCGCACCCGCACCGCCCATCAGGTCACCATAGGTAACCAGAGACACAAGTTGGTGCTGGTGCTGTCAATCATAGACAACGGCCCGGGTATCGCCCCGGAACTGGTGGATACCCTGTTTTACCCTATGGTCACAGGCCGTAAGGACGGTAACGGCCTGGGGCTATCCATCGCCCACAATATTGCCAGGCTCCACGGCGGCCGTATCGACTGCGATTCGGCCCCGGGACACACAGAGTTCAGCCTGACATTGCCGATCAACAACCACAGCGGCTAACAAGAGAGGAAACAATATGAGTGAACAGGTTTGGATCCTCGATGATGACAGTTCAATTCGTTGGGTACTGGAACGGGCGCTGCAAGGCGCCAAACTCAGCTGCGCCAGCTTTGCCGCCGCCGAGTCGCTGTGGCAGGCGCTGGAAATCTCCCAGCCCAAGGTCATAGTCTCGGATATCCGCATGCCGGGGACCGATGGCCTGACCCTGCTGGAACGTATCGGCCTGCATTATCCCCATATCCCGGTGATCATAATGACGGCTCATTCAGATCTAGACAGTGCCGTCAGCGCCTATCAGGCCGGAGCGTTCGAGTATCTGCCCAAGCCCTTCGACATAGATGAGGCGATTGCCCTGGTGGAGCGGGCGCTCAACCATGCCACAGAGCAGGCTCCTGCAGCGGCCGAGCCTCAGGTCAAGGCACCTGAGATCATAGGCGAAGCCCCCGCGATGCAGGAGGTGTTTCGCGCCATAGGCCGTTTGTCACGCTCATCGATCAGTGTGCTGATCAACGGTCAGTCCGGTACGGGTAAAGAGTTGGTTGCCGGGGCGCTGCACAAACACAGTCCACGCAAAGACAAACCCTTTATCGCCCTCAATATGGCGGCCATCCCCAAGGAGCTGATCGAATCCGAGCTGTTCGGCCATGAGAAAGGCGCCTTCACCGGCGCTGCCAGTGTGCGTCAGGGGCGGTTTGAGCAGGCCAATGGCGGCACCCTGTTTCTCGATGAGATAGGCGATATGCCACTGGACGTACAGACCCGGCTGTTGCGGGTACTGGCCGATGGCCAATTCTATCGGGTCGGCGGCCACTCTCCGGTGCAAGTCGATGTCAGGATTATTGCCGCAACCCATCAGGACCTGGAACAACTGGTACTCAAGGGGGGCTTTCGGGAAGACTTGTTCCACCGCCTGAACGTGATTCGAGTTCATCTGCCACCGCTGTCGCAGCGGCGGGAAGACATTCCGCAGTTGGCACGCCATTTCCTGGCCAGTGCCGCCAAAGAGATAGGGGTAGAGGCCAAAATACTCACCCCGGAAACCGCCGCCAAGCTGCAACAACTGCCTTGGCCCGGCAACGTGCGCCAGTTGGAAAACACCTGCCGCTGGTTGACCGTGATGGCTTCGGGCCAGGAAATTATCCCTCAGGATCTGCCGCCTGAGCTATTCAAGGAGCCCAAGGCACCTCAAGGCAGTGCCGGCCCGTCCCAGGATTGGCAAAACGCCCTGAAATTGTGGCTGGATATGCGCCTGTCACAGGGCGAGAGCGATCTGCTGACCGAAATCCAACCCGCGTTTGAGCGCATCTTGCTGGAAACCGCGCTGGAGCATACCCAGGGCCACAAACAGGAAGCCGCCAAACGCCTGGGATGGGGCCGCAACACCCTGACCCGCAAGCTCAAAGAACTGGCGATGGACTGAAACCTCATAAAGATGGGGACATGACCCAAATAAGCCCAAGGGTGCAGGTTATTAAGAGAGGATTTTGGCGCCCAGACGCAGTGCCGCCAAACTCAGGGAATAGCCCCAACGGATCAGTCCCCTGCGTCTGCGCTCAGGCAAGAGTGGCCAACTGGAACCATCGGCTGCAATCAACTCGGCGCGCCAAAGCGGTAAAGAGATGATCTCCAGTCGGTAGTCTTGACCATTCAAGACTATGATTTGCCGTCTTGGCAAACCATAGAGGCGCTGACAAAAACACTGTTGCCCCTGCCATTCCAGTTCCAGGCGACTGCTTAATGGATAATACCGACAGTGCAGTTCACCCCCTTCGAGATTCAACTTCTGTTGTTGCATCCATGCCATGACAGTGCCCGCTACACAGGATCCTGGTGAATAATCACCTCGGCATGGTCAAAGTCGGCGCGGATCCGCTCGCCTGTGGCCACGGCAATATCGTGGGCCTGTTGCAGGCTCAGCTCTTTGTCCAACTCCAGATGCAGTTGAATAAAGGTGGTCTTGCCCGCCTGACGGGTACGCAGGTCATGAATGCCACGCACTTGAGTATCCTGCTCGGCCAATTGCCGAATGCGCAGCCGGGTTTCATCATCGAGCTCCCTATCGAGCAAGGCCTGAATCGAGCGATACCCCAGCGACCAGGCCTGTTGACCTATGTAGAGAGCGATCAATACTGCGAACAAACCATCGGCCCACCACCAGCCATATTGTGCCAAAATCAGCGCCAACAACACGGCGCCATTGAGAAACAGATCTGACTTATAGTGCAGCGCATCGGCTTCGACCACTGTGCTCTTGGTGGCCGCCAAGGCCCGTTTTTGCAGTAATACCAAGGCCAAGGTCAGCACCATAGCGATGATGGATACCACAATACCTAGAGTAGCATGGGTCAAAGGCATGGGGTTAACCAGGCGCTCACCGCCGTGAAACAGCAGCAGGAATGCCGTCCCCATAATAAAAGCCGATTGCGCCAAAGACGCCAGTGGCTCAGCCTTGCCGTGACCATACCTGTGCTCCTGATCGGCAGGGACTAGGGCATAGCGAATGGCAATAAAGTTAACTATGGAAGCCAGGGCATCGGCAAAGGAGTCAGTCAGGGAAGCCAACATACTGGCAGACCCGGACCAGAGCCAGGCAGCCAGTTTTATCAGGATCAGGGTAATCGCGGTCGCCACAGCGGCGCGGCTCGCCAATTTTACCCAAAACTCGTAGCGGGAAGTCGGTGTCATTCAAGGGCTCAGCGGTCGGGAGTCACTGAGCCCATAGTAGCAGATTTAATTTGCTGCTGGCCCGAAACAATCACCACAACGGTAAGGACCTTCTTTGAATTTCGCTTGCTGTTCAGGTGTCAGCAAATTATAAATTTGATTGTGTAACTTCATGCGTTCCAACATATGCTGTTCACGTACTTGTTGGCGCTGTTCAATCAATTTCTTGGCCTTGGCTTCATCGAAGCGAGCCTCTGTAACCAATGCATGCATTTCGGCGCGGCGAGCATCGCGAGTCGCGGCATCCGGACGAACCATGCTGCTTCTGTGCTGCTCCATCAAGGCATCAATCTTTGTCCACTGAGCCTCGGTCAGCCCCAGCCCCCTCAGACCGAACATACCGTAATAGCCCCCACGAGCACTAGCGTCACAACGATAGCCTCTATCACCATGCATACGATGGTAGCCATTGCCATCGCAACGATAGCCGCGATCGCCATTCATATGGTGATAACCACGAGCAGGACCATCACAACGATAGCCACGATCGCCATTCATATGGTGATAACCGGCATAATCACCGCGATGATAACAATCACCGTAACCATTGGCGGCTTGAGCGACACCTGTCATTAAAGCGGTTCCGGCAATCAGTGCCAACAAACTTGCTTTGATTGAAATATTCATAAGAGTATCCTCGTTTCGGATCGGGAAGAACTTGATGTAATACAGTCTAATCTTCCATGTGTAAGTGAGGGTTCATGCTGAGTAAAGCACTGTAAATATTGGTCATAAGCATTAAATATCCCAATCTTTACCCAGACTTACACAGCTAAACCGCAGTTGACCTAAAAGCGGGTATACTCGGCAGAGAGAAATTGTGTGAGGCGTATAAATGAGCCGGATTTTATTGATAGACGATGACCTGGGCCTAGCTGAACTCTTGGGACAACTGCTGGAGCTGGAAGGCTTTGAGCTGACACTGGCTCATGATGGCCAGAGCGGTCTGGAACTGGCCGTTAGCCATGATTACGATTTGATCCTGTTGGATGTGATGTTGCCCAAGCTCAACGGCTTTGAAGTACTCAGAGAGTTACGTAATAAAAAGCAGACTCCAGTGCTGATGCTTACCGCCCGCGGTGATGAAATAGACAGAGTGATTGGCCTGGAGATAGGTGCTGATGACTATCTGCCCAAACCCTTCAACGACAGAGAGCTGGTCGCTAGGATCCGCGCCATCATACGCCGCGCCAATATCACCCCTCAGGATACTCCCCAGAGCGGCATTCAAACCATAGGCGACCTCAGCCTGGATCCTGCTCGCCAGGAGGCCTATTGCAACGAGCAGTTGCTGCTGCTGACCGGCACTGAATTCAGCCTACTCTACACCCTGGCCAATCAAGCCGGTGAGCTGATCAGCAAAGATGAGCTGAGCGAAACCGTGCTGGGCAAGAAGCTGATGCCCTTTGATCGCAGTCTGGATATGCACCTGTCCAATCTGCGCAAAAAATTGCCAGAGCGAAATGATGGCCGTCCCAGAGTCAAAACCATTCGCGGTAAAGGTTATATCTGGATCCCTTGATGAAATCATTCCTATTGCCTAACCGATTATTTATCAAACTCCTGCTTGGGTTCTGGCTCTGCAGCAGTTTGATCATTGTCGCCGTGGGCATGCTGCCACTGCTACAACAAAACCATGATAGAGCCCCCATGCCGCCCCATCTGCGGCAGGTGCTATCTGAGGTTGCCGATGAACTCAAACAACAGCCCAGCAAGCTAAACGGCCATTTTCTGCATCATTGGGAACGCAGACGCAGCATGGAAGGCAAGCCAATTCGCATCTACCTGGTCAATGATCAGGGACAGATAATCAACACCCGCAGAGTCTCTCGAGGAATGCGCCGTTTTATGTTGATGGCGGATGAGGCCACGACTCCCATTTCACACCAGTTTCGCGATGAACTGATCTTCGGCCCGTTCAACTTTGAAGTCGAAGGCAAGAACTACGGCCTCTATGGCCGTCTTCCGGATCATCACCCCATGCCTTGGTTCTTTTTCTTCATCGAACACAAGTTATTGACAGTATCGCTGGCTATTTTGCTGTCAGGGTTACTCTGCGGCTTACTGGCCTGGCACCTAGGCAAACCATTGCGTTCATTGAAACAGAGTGCCAATGCCCTGGCTCAGGGACAACTGAGCAATCGAGTCGATGACGCCACGGCTGGACGTCACGATGAGATGGGGGAACTGGCCCAGGCCTTCAACAGCATGGCAGCCGCCATCGAAACCATGGTCAACAACCAACAACGGCTGATAAGCGATATTTCTCATGAACTACGTACCCCGTTGACCAGGCTACAGCTGGCACTGGCACTGGCGCGCAAGAAGGGGATGGCCGGTGAAGAAGCCGAACGCATCGCTTATGAGGCCGACCAGCTGGAAAAAATGATTGCCGAGCTGCTGGAACTCTCCAGAGTGAAGCTAAAAACCAAAGACAACAAATTAACCGTTGGATTGGCTGAATCACTGAGCCAAGTCCTGGACGATGCCGAGTTTGAAGCCGAACAGCAGCACAAGGGGCTCAAGATTCAGATACCGGAAGAGTTGGAGTTACCCATCTATCCCAAACCCTTATCCAGAGCGATTGAAAACCTGTTGCGCAATGCCATTCGTTACTGCCAAACCCGGGTCAGCATCCAGGCAGAGCAAACTGACAAGTGTGTCGACATCACCATTGCCGACGATGGTCCCGGCATAGCCCCGGAAGAGTTGGAAGCCATTTTCAAACCCTTCTATCGACCCCATTCGGCCAGGGACAGAGAGAGCGGTGGCTGGGGACTGGGACTGGCCATCGCCCATGCCGCAGTACAAGCCCACGGTGGCAATATCCTTGCAAGTAATCGCCCACAAGGGGGGCTGGAAGTCATTATCCGTTTACCACTCGACTGATATTGGTTGTAAAGCAATACTCCCCCTCAAGGCATGGTCGCTGCTTCAACCAGCAGGTAAACACTCGCTTGAATGGATGGCGCTTATCTGAGTGCCCCATCAAGTGAACCAGTGCATAGCTGAATTGATAATAGAGCTGAGGATCATCATGAGCCTTACAAGCATCATCGGTATTGATCATGGCACCGCGCAAATAACTCATCACCAACTCGACCCGATCAAACCCCGGCACATCTCCGATTTCCGAAATAGTTTTAGCATTCCATTGCATGTATTCATCGAAGTGCCTTTCACACCTGTGACGATAAAATTCAGTTGCCGACAATAGTAAAGCTTGGTTAGGCATTATCCGCTCTATCACGAATTTTTTTGTCGATAAGACATCATAGAGCCGCTGACAATGATGAAATAAAAACCTTTCCAGAGGGTCTTTATATTGTATTTCATCCTGCTTTGCCTGTTGTAGCCAATACTCATATTCACTACTGGCAACGGCCACCATAAGATCGGCTTCCGTCATAAAATGATTATATACAGTACCTTTGGATATTTGACTGGCATCCACTAAATGCGAACGGCATAAACTGAAAGTCTTCTGTCCTTTTAAACAACGTTGCGCCACCTCAACCAGATATTTACCTCGGCGTTCCCACTTTCCCATATACTACTCCTGAGCAAAGTTTAACTCCCAACTTCACAATAAAATAGTAACAGGCTTTTTGTTAATCTGGCATTGAGTAATACTGATAGCATTATGAATCATCTCAATAGCCAATGTTAAAAATAGAATTGCTCGAGAGTTTTATTGCTGTGGCCGAATGTGGAAATATGTCTAAGGCCGCAGAAAAAGTTTGTCGCACCCCCTCGGCATTAAGTTTGCAAATCAAGAAGCTTGAAGAGAGTGTTGGCCAGCCTTTATTACTACGCGATAATCGTGGAGTAGTATTAACTGAATCAGGAAAGACTCTGCTCAACTACGCCTATAAGATGATCCAACTCAACACCCAAGCGCTTGATGAATTGAAAGATTGTCAAAATCGTGAAGTCATTCGCCTCGGGGTTCCCACTGATTACATTACCTATTACCTGGATAATGGACTGTTGGAATTTGTGCGTGAATTTACCTGTATTGAACTGGTGATAGACACAGATGTCAGCGGTAATCTGTATAAGCGGTTGCATCAGGGGGAGTTCGACCTGATAGTAGCGACCCATTGGCAACCGCCGGTTCAAGGTGAACTCCTGTTCGAACGCCGCTTCCAATGGGTGGCCGCCAAACATGGCAGTGCCCATAAGCGGGAGACGATTCCCATGGCGCTTTACCCAGAGAACTGCCCAATACGCGCCCAGGTATTTGCCAACCATCAGCTGTCGATGCGCCCCATCAATGTGCTGCTATCCACACCATCGCCTCAAGCGCTGTGCATGGCGGTTGAAAATGATTTAGCCATAGCCCCGATTGCCGAATTCAGGATCAATGACAGAATGCAAATTCTCGATCCCATAGCACACGATCTACCATCGTTACCGGTATTCAATGAATCGCTTTATCTCAATCCAGACAGCCAGACGGAAGCCTGTGAACAATTGATCACCTTGCTTAAGGCCAACCTCAAGGTATTGAATTAATTATTGAAAGTGACTACTGATTTAGACAAAAAATAAACCGCTGCTTCAATGAAAAATGTTGACGATAATCGAACCCGGCAAAGACCGGGTTCTCACTCTGTATTACCACCCACTACCACTTGAGTTTAGTGAGATCGCACTGAATGACTTCGCCTTTTCTGGCCGGCGTGCCCGGCTGTTTGGCCGATTCACAAAGCAAGGTTGTACCATAGTCATTGTGCTTATTGTGGGCATTACTTCTGGCCCATACCGAGACCAGAGCTCGCTCTTCCGGCTTGGCTTCGCAGCGCCCATCGACATCGAAGGCGTGAATCGTGTTCTGGTGAAAATACAACAGAGGATCGCGTTCGCTACTGCCGGAAAGCCACATGGCATCGACACTGGGTTGCCCGGCATCGAAACGAACCCGGCGCATCTTGGCATCCTCTTTTACGGTTTTCAACAGAGGGGAGTCCGCTTTAATCGCCAGGCTCTTGAACTGATTGGTGCAGGCTGGCAAGCGCATGTTGTAATACATCTCAGAAATAGCATGGTTGTGAAACGGGTAAAGAGTATCCACCGCCTGTACTGTCATACCTACTTCGGCGCCGACTTTCTCACCATTGATGCTGTCAATTCTCAACAGGCCCCAGTGACCTAAGATCTCTGCATAAGCATAACCGCCACGAACATTATTGAAGTTCTTGTCATTGCGCTGGCTTTCTTCGGCATACATGGGGAACCAGCCAGCAGCGGCCCACAAATTGGGCAAGGCGTTGGCGCTGATGTCATAGGGAAAAGTCGATGGCATCTTCACCTCATCCCCTGTGACCATTCTATAGAAATTATCGGTAAAACTTTTACCCTGTTTTTGCACCTGTTTGTTGCTGACCTTCTGCTCGAAGAACTCACTGAAGCTCATGCGTTTCGCCCACTGGGCCACCGGGGATTTTTGCTCCAGCTCCCCACCCGGTCTGTAGATCCAATTAACGTCACGGCGAGCCCCGAAACAACGTTTGGCACTTTGGGGATTGTGTAATACCTGATAGATATTTTTCACCATCAACTGCATATCGCGGCGATTCATTACACAGAACTTTTGTCCGCCGGCACTGGTGTCGTAAATAGCCTCATCCGAATTCAGGCAATTTGCTTGTTCGCCATGAGTAAGCGCCTGGGCAAAACCATTTAAATAACGTAAGGTTTCATCCCAAAGAATATCGACATACTTTTGATCTTGCTTAGAATACTCTGGTGTTTCTCCTAAACAAACAAAAGTTGCATTTTCAATATCGGTCAACGCTAAAAAATCGGGAAGTTTTTCCGCCATTACTGTATTAGATAATAACAGTGAAATAAATATCAGCTTTTTATTCATTACCCTACACCTAATTTCACACCCAAAGTAAGTAGAGTGAAAGCATATCTTTGGAACTTTTTCCAAAAATACTGTCAGAACACAATAGCCAAAATAAGATAATAGAATGAAAAATCGCTGTAACACATCGAACAAAAAAAGGCCCTTTTTATGATGAAAAGGGCCTGGTATTGAATTAAAACAGTCACTTGCAGGGAACTATTTTTTCATTCAATAAAACTCATAATTCGTACTGTCTGTGGAGGAAAATAAAACAGCATCAAATATTAGCTGTTACTCCTGATGTTTGTCGTATTTAAAGGTATGGCAACTGTTACACAAAGGCTTTTTCGGATGATGTTCACCATGACATTCAACACAGGGAAGGTCTTTTCCATAGTGCAAATTATCATGGGGATTTTGCCATCTGTCCTCGCCGCTACGGGCGGTTTCTTTCGCTAGCTCATCGACATCATGACATTGTAAACAAGTCTTATCAGATGGGTATTGATCTACCCCCTGGTCGTGACACACTTCACAATCGTTACCTATCACCGCCTTGTGATAATCGCGCTGTTGAACGGCATGAACCGATACCGAAGTTAATCCTGCCAGCAGCAGTGCCCACACTAAGTTTGCTTTCTTCATCATTTGTTCCTCTCTCACCGTCCAATTCAGGCCTGCATCATGCTACGTACCGCAGTCATCCCCATCACCATACATTCGGGAATAGAACAACTACCCAGACGGCTGACGCCATGAATGCCGCCACACACTTCACCCGCGGCATAGAGTCCGGGTATCGGCTTACCAGTGAGGCTATCTTTGACTTCAGCCTTGGTATTGACCTGCACCCCGCCCTGACAATAGTGAACTTTTGGCCATAAGCGCACCACAGTGAAAGGTGCTTCAATATACTTGTCTTTTGCCTTGGTCATGTTCTTGCCAAACTGCTTGTCTTCACCACTCTTGACATAGCCGTTGTACTCTTCGATTTGTGCCTTGAGCGGTTCCAATGGCACATCAAAATGCTTGGCCAGCGCCTCCAGCGAATCAAACTTCCAACCCACATTGTATTTCAGCACCTTGGCGGTATTGGGATGCTGTTTGGAATCCTTATAACTGGTGATCAAGATAGGCGGCAGTGGCTCCCCCTTGGCGTCGCGGCAGGCCAACTCGGCATCGGCGCGGGTCTTGCGGTCGGCAATTTCATTCATAAAACGCTTACCCGTCATACGGTTAATCGCTATTGAATGAGGGAAGTTGAAGATGGAATAGTTAGAAACATAGCCAAAACCACCCTCATCGGGAGAGGCCCAAGGCCCAGACTGAATATGTGCCAGGTGCACAGGCACCGCGCCGAGACGAAACATCTCCAACATGCCTTCACCTGTGGCGCCGGGAGTGTTGGTACAACCCACTTCATGGGTCAGAGTGGGATCCTGCGCCATTCGCAGGCCGATATTCTGGGCAAAGCCACCGGTGGCCACCAAGACACCACGCTTAGACTTGATGTAAACCAGCTTGCCAGAGTCCTCTTCACCGAAGTAATACCCCTGACGCATCTTCACCCCTTCGACGCGACCATCCTTGCCGAGGACAAAGCCCTCAAACTTGGCACGATTATGGGTCTTGACCCCAAGCCGCTGACACTCTTGATACAGAGGCTGAGTAATGCCCGCGCCGCAACTGACCGTTGTCTGATAGGTACGGGCAACCGAGTGTCCCCCCAGTTGTTGCAGGTAAGGATGGTATTCGGCACCGGCATCCAACGTCATCTGCAAAGCTTCCACCGCATGAGAGGCCACATGACGCAGCAACTCTTCATCGGCGATCCCCCGGCCAGACTTCAACTGATCGGCAACCATCTGTTCTACTGAATCCTTGACACCTTCCTGTTGCTGCATCGGCGAGCCGGGCGCCGCAAACAAGCCGCCATTAATGGCCGAGTTGCCACCGAAATAGGGCATTTTCTCAAAGATATGCACATCTTTGGCGCCCTTGCGGGTCGCTTCAATCGCCGCAGCCAAACCGGCAAACCCCGAACCGATAATCAACACTTCGACTTCTTTATCCCAGTTCACATCCGCGGCTTTTTCCGAAACAGCCAACACGGGAGCGGCCACAGCAACACCGGCAGCAGCCCCGACGCCTTTGATAAAATTACGGCGTCCCAGCAGATCTACTTTGCTCATCTGTCATCACCTTTTTTGTTTCCATCGACAATGACATCTTAGGAATGGAATCAATTCCAAAACGGGAGTTAAGCGTCAGTTGCGTTTTAAACAAAACTCCAACATGCAAAAGTGACATCTGACCTGGATTTTGCCCCTAAAACTGAACGTGCGACATTTTTTGGAACGGTTTCCAATGACAGCTTTAAATCAAAAAGCAATTGAATAATCTGGATAATATGGCGGAACTTAAACATCAATGTGCTATGAGCTGACTCCAGAGCTAAAATCAGCGTTCGAGTTGCTCAGAGCAAAACTCAATTCGAAAAATGTAAACAGGAAAGGATAAATAGGTTGGAACGTTGGGCCTGTAATGTCCCCAAAGGGCTTCTGGGGGCACATTCATGCCCCCTCATACTGCCATTTAGGCAAAGATCAGCAAACTTTAATCAGAGTGCGGCCGCTGATTTCACCTTTAACGATTTGCGCTGCGGCCTCGGGAACCTGCTCCAGAGTAATTTCATGGCAAGCCTCTTGATAGTAACTCTCAGGCAACAGAGCCACTACCTGCTCCCAGGCAGCGCGGCGCTTGGCGGCCGGGCACTGCACCGAGTCGATTCCCAGCAGACTGACCCCTCGAAGAATAAAGGGCATTACCGTGGTTGGCAGGGCAAAGCCCCCCGCCAGGCCACAAATCGCGGCGACCCCAGCATAATTCAGCTGTGACAAGGCGCTGGCCAGCACCTTGTTCCCTACGGTATCCACTACGGCGGCCCAGCGCTGTTTATCCAGTGGTCTGGCATCCTGCTCAAGCTCACTGCGCTCAATTACATCACTGGCACCTAACTGCTGAAGCCAGGTCGCGTTCTGCTCCAGGCGCCCTGTGCTGGCGACAACCTTAAAGCCGAGTTTGGCCAGCAGCGTTACGGCCACCGAGCCGACCCCACCACTGGCACCTGTTACCAGCACCTCACCATCTTCCGGTTTGATCCCCGCCTGTTGCAGCGCTTGTACACACAGCATGGCCGTAAGGCCGGCGGTACCTATCATCATCGCCTTGGCAGCGTTGCAGCCACTCGGCATAGGCACCAGCCAATCACCCTTGACTCTGGCACGCTCGGCCATGCCACCCCAATGGTTTTCACCAACGCCCCAGCCGGTGAGGATCACCTCATCGCCTGGCTGATAGTCAGGATGGGCCGACTCTCGCACCACACCGGCAAAGTCGATACCCGGCACCATGGGAAACTGACGAATAATCTTGCCAAGCCCGGTCACCGCCAGGCCGTCTTTGTAATTCAGCGAGCTGTAGGCAACGTCGACCAGGACATCCCCCTCGGGCAGATCGCCGTCTTGCAACTGAGTGACTTGGGCCAGGGTCTGTTTATCGTTTTGGGTCAATACCAGTGCCTTGAACATGATTACCGCTCCTGCTGTTAAAAATACAAATTCAAGACTAGTGGAAAAAACCGCGACGGAACACAGGATCATTGACAGAGTGTCGAGGCGTGCAACTCATGGGCCATTTCGCGGCCTGGTTCACATTCAATAATTCCAATCTGTTGCACTGGCCTCAATCATTGACGGTACCACTGCGAGCTTACTAACAAAATACCAACATCTAAAACTACTTCAGCGCCAACGCCTTAAGCTTACGGTATAGGGTGTTGCGGCTAATCCCCAAACGGCGTGCCGCTTCACTGACGTTACCATTGCAGGCCAGCCAGGTATCGCGAATTTGCGTCTGCATTTGGCGGTGCAGATTGTTGCCCGGCGCGGGTACCAAACCGGTCACAGTCTCTTCTGTGGCCACCAAGGTTTGCTGCAGACTCTCAGGCAGCGTTTGCCAGTTGAGTTCAGGGAACTCTTCGGCCATCAAACAAGCTACCTGCATCAGGTTATCCAGCTCCCGTAGGTTTCCCGGCCAATGATATTGCAGTAATCGCTGCTCCAGCACAGGACACAGGCTCTGGGGCCGAACTCGATAGCGCTGGTGCAATTTGTGGATCAGACGCCGTAGGTCGCTTCGCTGGCGCAATGCAGGCAGTGTGACCTGCAAGCCATTGAGCCGGTAATAGAGATCGGCGCGAAAGGCCCCCTGCTGCACCAATGCTGGTAAGTCCATATGAGTGGCGGCAATCACCTGAATGTCGACGCTGTGTGCCTGATTACTGCCAATGGGCACCACCTCGCGCTCCTGCAACACCCTAAGCAAACGGCTCTGGGCCGCCAGGGGCATCTCGCCTATTTCATCCAGAAACAGGGATCCCTGGTGCGCCTGACGTATTTTACCGACATATCCCTGCCTAGAAGCTCCGGTAAAGGCACCCGCCTGATAACCAAACAGCTCTGATTCCACCAGCTCCGCCGGGATCGCGGCGCAGTTGACCGCCACAAAAGGCTGCTGATGCCTGGCACTTTGCACATGCAGCTGTTTGACAAACTGCTCCTTGCCCACTCCGGTTTCCCCGAGGATCAGCAAAGGGATATTTCGTGCCAACACCTTACGCGCCTGCTGCCAGGCTTGATCCAACCTGGGTTCTTTAAAAGCAGCGCTGCTTTCTCTGCTCTGGCTTTCTCGGCTCTGGCTCGCTCGAACCACAGGCTTGGTATGTTGAGGCTGCTCCAACGCCTGGGTTCTGAACACCAATCCCTGCTGCAAGCGGCCGCTGCCCCGGCTCAATACCTGAGGGGACAAGGCCTGGTGAATTTGGCCCAGGTTGATGCCTTTGAGTAGTTGCCTTGCCATAGGGTTTGCGCCCAGCACCCGCCCACCAAGGTCGAGCACCAATACGCCTTGCCAACCAGAATGCAACAGGGCCTGCTGCGGCGCCAGATCCAATCGAACAGCAGCGCCGGGGAGTCGGCACAATAAGGCCAGCTCCAACTGCTGCGCCAAACTGGACACCAAAATGGCTGTCTTTGGGGTATGGATTTGCTGCTCACTGGTGATATCCAAGGCTCCCAGCAACTCACCGTCCGGGGAAAACAGCGGGCTGGCGGTGCAACTCATAAATCTGTGGCTCTTGATAAAGTGCTGCTCACCGATAACCGAAACACACTGGCGTTCGCTGAGTGCCGCGGCTATGGCATTGGTTCCCTTGTATTGCTCCAGCCAGTTGACCCCGGTATCCAGGGCAATATTGGCAAGCTTTTGTGAGTAGCGGCTCACGCCCCAGTGATGCAGCACAAAACCTTGAGGATCCGAGAGGATGAGCCGGCTCTGGGTTCGCCCCATAAGTTGATTGAACAGTGGCAGTGCACTGTGCTCCACGGCTTGCAGCAGCCGGCCATGGCGCTGGCGCCGCTCATCAAGAGCAGCAGTATTGAGCCTGAGTTCATCGGGTATGGCGGCGGGATTGAGCCCGGCCCCCTGGCAACGTTGCCAGGAAGCCGATAACCAGGATTGGGAATGGGTCTTGAGTGTCATAGCCCTGCTCCATTCTGGCACACCTGTGTGTACCTTTTTGCCACAGTTTGCGCGATAGACAACTCGAGTACCCGGCACCACGCCAAGATACAGCAATCGCAAATTTAGTTTTTCATCATACTGTTAGCACAATAAATGAACAAGCAGGCTCACACTGGCCCGGCCTTTGCGTTTACCTGAGCCAAGGCCGCTGTGGCCGAACAGATAAATACAAGAAAAACCTTTCAACAAGACGAGGAAACTCACCATGATTTATGCCCAACCCGGCACTCAGGGTGCCCTGCTGCAGTTCAAGGATAAGTACGACAATTTTATTGGTGGAAAGTGGCTCGCGCCGGTTGGCGGACAATACTTTGATAACCGTACCCCGGTCACCGGCGAAGTCTTCTGTCAGGCCGCCCGCTCTGATGCCCGGGATATCGAGTTGGCGTTGGATGCGGCCCATGCCGCCAAAGAGAGTTGGGGTAAGACTTCAGTCACCGAACGGGCCAATCTGTTACTGCGCATTGCCGATCGAGTAGAGCAGAGGTTGGAGATGCTGGCAGTGGCCGAAACCTGGGAAAACGGTAAGGCGGTCAGGGAAACCCTCAATGCCGACTTACCCCTGTTGGTGGACCACTTCCGTTACTTTGCCGGCTGTATTCGCGCGCAGGAAGGCAGCGCTGCCGATATTGATGCCACCACGGTCAGCTATCACTTTCCCGAACCTTTGGGCGTGGTTGGGCAGATCATTCCCTGGAACTTTCCACTCTTGATGGCGGCCTGGAAGATAGCTCCGGCACTGGCGGCCGGCAACTGTATCGTACTCAAGCCAGCGGAGCAGACACCGGTTTCCATCATGGTACTGCTGGAGCAGATTCAAGATTTGCTGCCTGCCGGGGTGCTTAATGTCGTCAACGGCTTTGGCGCCGAGGCGGGTCAAGCGCTGGCCACCAGCAAACGCATCGCCAAGTTGGCTTTCACGGGATCAACCGAAGTGGGTTACCACATACTCAAGTGCGCCGCCGAGTCACTAATCCCCTCGACCGTGGAGCTGGGCGGCAAATCCCCCAACATCTATTTCGCAGATGTCCTGGAACAGGAAGACGATTATCTGGATAAGGCGGTCGAAGGCATGTTGCTGGCCTTTTTCAACCAGGGTGAAGTCTGCACCTGTCCCAGCCGGGTACTGATCCAGGAGTCCATCTACGACAAGTTTATCGAGCGGGTCATCGCCAGAGCCCAGAGTATCAAACAGGGCGATCCGCTGGATACCGACACTCAGGTCGGCGCTCAAGCGTCACAGGAGCAATTTGATAAAATACTCAGCTATCTGGAAATTGGCCGCAATGAAGGCGCCAAGGTACTGCTTGGCGGTCAGGCCAACAGCCTGCCTGGCTCCCAGAGTCAGGGCTATTATGTTACCCCGACAATACTCAGCGGCCATAACCGGATGCGGGTATTTCAGGAGGAGATCTTTGGCCCTGTCGTTGCTGTAACCACCTTCAAAGATGAAACAGAAGCACTCAGCATTGCCAACGACACTCAGTATGGTTTGGGGGCCGGCGTCTGGACCCGGGATATGAATCGGGCACAGCGTATGGGGCGGGGGATCCAAGCAGGACGAGTCTGGATCAACTGTTATCATGCCTATCCGGCACATGCCGCTTTCGGAGGATACAAGAAGTCAGGTATCGGCCGGGAGACCCACAAAATGATGCTGTCTCACTACCAAAATACCAAGAATCTGCTGGTGAGTTACTCCACCAGTCCCTTGGGCTTCTTCTAAATCAAACACAGTAAAAACAAGCCCGGCTTCTGTTGGGCTTGCCACCATATAAAGTCAGCGCATTTAATTAACACCCACTAATACAAGACACACCATAAAATCAACTATTGAAAGAGTTTTTTACAAACATTAGTATTGATTAGCTACAACAAGAAACATAAATAACAAGATAGAAACAAATTCATAGGGAGTTGGTATGTTAAAAGAGAAATTGTTAGCGAACGCCATTCGCTTTTCACTTTTTGCAGCAACGGGTTTTGCTTCTCTGGCAGTGGCCTCTCCGGCCATGGCGGAGGAACAAAATGAGCAGCAGATTGAAAAAATCCAGGTAACAGGCTCACGTATTCTGCGTGAGGGCGCGATAGCACCAAGCCCGGTTACCGTAATTTCGGGCGAGTCTCTGATTAAAACCGGGGCCGTCAACATAGGTGAAGCACTCAACGAACTGCCAGCTCTGGCAAACACTTACTCACTGGCCAACTCGGGAAGTTCTATCGGTACTGCCGGTCTGAACTTGTTGGATATGCGTGGCATGGGCGCTTCCAGGACTCTGGTACTGGTCGATGGCAAGCGTCATGTGGCCAGTAGCCCAGGTACTTCTTCTATTGACGTCAACACCATTCCAACCGAGTGGGTTGAGAGTGTTGAAATCATCACGGGGGGTGCTTCGGCCATTTATGGTGCCGATGCAGTTACCGGTGTTGTTAACTTCAAGATGAAGAAAAAGATCGAAGGACTGACAGCCTCAGCCGCCGCCGGTATTGCCGATGACAGCGACTATAATAACCAGCGCTTTAGCCTGGCCTATGGCTCCAACTTTGATAACGATCGCGGTAACGCCGCCATTTCGGTCGAATACGCTCAGCAAGACCGCCTAGAAATGCTTGATCGCGACCAGACCGCTATCTCATGGTCTTCACTGACCAACCCACCCGGTAGTGACACTTATAAGACCCTCTACCAGAATGCCGGTTACTGGGGTATCAGTAATGCAGGTACCGTTGGCTTCTATGGTGGCACCCCAGGTTTTTATACCTTCAAGCCAGATGGCACGCCGGTCGAAGTAGGAACAGGTGAGTTCACTAACGGTGTACTCTGTGCCGGTGAGGGCTGTGACTATATCAACCTGCGTCAGTGGGAAGAACTGCAGCCAGAGTTTGATCGTACCACCATCAACTTTAAGACTAACTATGACTTTACCGATAACCTGAACGGTTATTTTGAAGCCAAGTGGAGCCGAACCAATGCCACTACTTCAGGGCAGCCGGCGTTCTTCTTCTTCGATCCGGACAACACTCTGGTTACCCGTGATAACCCCTACATCTCTGATGAATTGGGTGCTTTGATGGACCAGGCCGGAGAAGGTTATGTCGTGGTTAACCGCTTTATGTCGGATCTGGGTCCCCGCACCGAAGATGATGAGCGTACCACCCAAAGGTATGTGATCGGTCTAAACGGCGTTGTACTGGAAGACTGGGAGATGGAAGCCTATGCCATCTATGGTCAGACAGAGCAGACCCGTACCAACTACAACAACTTGATCTATAAAAATTTCCAGCAGTCAGTCGATGCCATCCGCGATCCTGTCAGCGGCGAAATCGTCTGTCGTGACGCAGATGCCCAGGCCGCAGGTTGTGTGCCCGTCAATCTGTTTGGCGATGGTGCAGTAACCCGCGAAGCTGCCGACTGGTTCAGCACTACCACTGAAGGTACTGCTAAGATTGAGCAGTATGTAATCGGTGGCTCTATGTCCAACTCTGCTTTGTTTGAACTGCCTGCCGGTATGGTTGGTTTCGCTTCCGGTATCGAATACCGCAAGGAAAAGAGTAAGAGTAAAGAAGATCCATTTGCCGCCACCGGTGCCACCTTCTTCAACGCCCTGCAGAGTGAAGGCGGTGATTTCGATGTCAAAGAAATCTATGCCGAGATCTCTGTACCACTGCTGGAAGACCTGCCTGGTATCCAGAACCTGACAGTTGATGGTGCGGTCCGCTACGCCGACTACTCCACTATTGGCGATGCCACCAGCTGGAAGTTGGGTCTGGACTGGACCATCATAGATTCACTGCGTTTACGCTCGACTCTATCTACCGCTCTGCGTGCCCCTAACATTGGTGAATACTATGGTGCCCAAGGCCAGAACTTCTTCAGTGTTGACGATAGCTGTAAAGCCAGTGAGCTGTCGGGTCTGAGCCCGGATCAGCAGGCGATTCGTGCAGCCAACTGTGCCGCTCTCGGTATTCCGGCTGATTTCGATTCCAACTATGACAGCGCCACCCTCGAAGGGGTTTCCGGTGGTAATGACCAGTTGGAGCCTGAAGAGTCTGACAGCTACACAGTCGGTCTGGTTTATCAGCCTTCATTCGTTGAAGGTCTGGTGATGACAGTGGATTACTGGAACATTGAAATCACAGATGCTATCGCCAATATCTCTGCACAGAATATTATCGATCGCTGCGTGGATTCACCCACAGGTATCAACAACCAATACTGTGACTTGATCACCCGGGATGCCACCTCACACGAGATCACTAACATCACTCAGATTGTGCAGAACGTAGCCAAGCAGGAAGCCTCAGGGGTCGACTTTGAAGTCGGCTATGACTTCCCACTATTTGGCGGCGACCTGCGCACCAACCTGCTGGGTACCTATCTGATTGAACGCAACGAATATCCCTTCCAGGATGATGCGACCAATTATGAAGAGTATGCCGGCACTCTGGGTGAAGCACAGTGGCAAGGTCAGTTGGTGCTGAACTACAGTTATGATGCTTGGAACCTGAACTGGAAGACACGCTATCTGGACTCGGTAGATCTGTATACACCACAGTTCCGCGCCAACTATGACGTGCCTTACTCCAATGTCATGAGCTATGGTTCATACAGTGTTACAGACCTGTATGCCACCTATACCATGGACAATGGTCTGGAGTTCGGTCTCGGGATAGACAACGCATTCGACCGTGATCTGCCAGGCAGCACTACTGGTACAGGTGCAGGCAGTGCCAGCTATGACAACATAGGCCGCTTCTATTACCTGACTGTCAAATACGAGATGTAAGCATCTCTCATCCGAAAAAGCCCCTTAAGGGGCTTTTTTACTTTCTAGCGACTTTGCATTCTCACTGAGAGGGGAACACTCCGTTGCGGAATGGTATAATGTCCCAATCTGCATGCAATAAGGTCAACCCGTGTTCCACATCGCCCTCTATGAACCCGAAATCGCCCCCAATACCGGCAACATTATCCGTCTCTGCGCCAACAACGGCTGCGAGCTACACCTGATAGAACCTTTGGGTTTTGATCTGGAAGAGAAAAAACTGCGCCGGGCCGGGCTGGATTATGGCGATCTGACCCGAGTAAACCGTTACCCGGATTTCCCGCATTTTCTCGCGGCCATGGCGGGCAAACGCATTTTGGCTTGCACCACCAAGGGCAGCCGACCACATTCTGAACTCGAGTATCGGCAAGGGGATGTGCTCTTGTTTGGCCCCGAGACTCGCGGCCTGCCTCAGGAAATATTGCAGAGCATTGCTGCAGAGCACAGATTGAGGATCCCTATGGTGCCCTCCAGCCGCAGCCTGAACCTTTCCAATGCAGTGGCTATCATCAGCTATGAAGCATGGCGTCAACAGGGTTTCAGCGGCGCTAAATAAATCAGAGAGGTTGCAATGAGATGGCTCTGTAGGTTTGATAGCTATCCGAGTCCTCATCCAGATAATGCAAGTTCTGGCGCCAGAGCCAGCCGTCATTATCGGCTTCGAATAGCAGTTGGATCAGCGCCGGGCGTCCGCCGGACTGCCCTTCACCCAGCAGGGAAAATCCGCTGCCCTGATGGTAAAGAGTGAAGGATTGAAAGCGTTCTTCGGTCACACCGTCAAAGTACCAGAGCCCCACGCTGGGGTCTTGGTCTCTGAACCACCAGGTTTCACTCAGGGGATGGCGTGCCCCTTCACTGACGCTGAGTAACAACTGACGCTTGTCTTTACTGCAGATGGCATCCAGGCTGAGCTCCTTCGGTGTTTGTCCGCTTTGGGCGCCATCCCCCTGCCAATGGCCATTGAGCGCTTCACAGAATTGGCTAAAGGAGGCCTTGCCGGCCCAGGCGGGTTGCCAGGCCAAGGCCAGGGAAATAATAAACAGGCGTAGAAAATCAGAAGAGTTCGATATGGTTGCTGTTGTGCTTGAGATGTTCATCTTGATACTGGCTCAAAGCCTCGTGTAGTGGCATTCCCTGCAGCACAAGATCAAACATTTTGCGTTCACAGTCCAGCGAGTATGTCGACTTAATCGTACGCTGTAACATTTTCCAGGCATGTTCCGAGGTGCGGCCATGCTCATCACGCAAAACTTCTTCAGTCAGCGCCAGCCCGGTCACCACATGGTTGAGCCTTTGTGACAGACGATCATAGAACTGAAAAGCTATGATGCCTTCATTAACCTTACCGGCCAGATGGCGGCCATGATCGCGGATCTCGGCCGGAGTATTCTCCTGAGTTTCCAACCAAGCATTCACCTCACGCAATTGCTCCGCCATGTCGGTAAACAGGCTCCCTAGACCGGTGACATTGTGTTCACCGTCAGTCAGGGTCAACTCTATCTGGGCTATCGACAACAACAGGAGTTTTACCGTTTCCGAGATATGCAGCCATTGGGCCGAATCGAGTGAATCCAGAGTCGTGGGCGTTTCGAGCGGCTTGTTATCTGTCATGGGGATCTCTGTGGCTGAGTGGCAGGCATAAAGAAGTTTAGGACATAAAACGCCTTTTGCCTCTTACCTGGCGCGGTCGGCAAACGGCAACCCGATATCGTGACTATGTGTTAGTGCCCGGGGCGTTAGTACCCAGGAGCTTTTGAACTCCGCCAAATCCCACAGTCGAACCGCACCTGGAACAGAACAAAGTTTCCCGATAAACAAGCCGATAAATTTCTGTTTTCGTAGCAGATCTATTGCACAGTTTCTGCGACAATCAATGCCAATGCTGTTATTGCCGGAGATCTCATGCACAGACTCAAGAGCCGTATCATCAGAGAGTGGGATTTCAACCACAAAGGCTGGTTGCTGGAGGCCGCACGCTTCCTGGCACCGCAGCTATTGGCGCTGACGCTGTGGGACGAGTCAGAGCGTAAGCCGCTGCTGGCCATTTGGCCTACCGAGGCGGACTCCCCCAGCTTGCTGCTGGATCTCACTCAATTTAAGGGGCATCCCCAGGTCTGCTTCTGGCGTCAACAACTCACCTTGGTGGATGAAACCGGGCTCTGGATCTGGCAGTCGCTGGCAGAAGATCAGGCGCAGCACTATCCCTTTGCCAATCCGGATGTGCTTTCCATGACTGTGGAACAGCAACACTTCCACTTTCTGCCATTGCAGCTTTGCCCGCTGGATGACAATCAACTGCTGCTACGAATGAGTTCCCCCAATACCCGTAAGGGCCGAGCCATTTCCTGGTTATTTATCAAGGATGATCAGTGTCACTTGGTCAACAGATACAAGGAGCCGGACGAACCTGAGCTCACCGCCTTCAAGCCAGGCAGCCCACACTGGCTTGAAGAGATCCAGGTCTGTGACAGGCAGATTTTCTGCCTCTGTCAGGGGCAGTCTGCAGCGGACAGTCAAGAGACGATATTGGCAGAGTACAGATATGGCCTGCCGGACAGCCTCTTTGGCAAGCTTTCCAAAATGCTCGGCAGTGGTCAGGAAAAAGATCTGCTCTTGCAATCGTCTCGCCTTCTGGCGCCCGGCAGCGCCCGCTTCAGCCATTGTGGGCCACAGCTGTGGTTAAGAACCAAGGGCAACAATCGCTTCGAGTGCCATTCACTGACCGAGGAGCAAAGCGCCTTTGAACTGGCACTAACCCAGGTTCAAAGTCTCGGTGACATCAAACCGGCCAAGGCTCAGGTCAGCTTTATGGATGACAGGCTGTTTGTCGTTCACGACAAACGCAGACTGAACTTGTGTGAGGTTCAAGCCCCAAAGTAAAAGCGCGGATGCAGAATGATATAAAAAAAGCCACCTCAATTGAGGTGGCTTTATGATCCGGTTGCCCGGGTTAACCGCCGAAACCGACATCCTTGATATCGACCCGGGTCACTTCGCCATACTTGGCTGCTATCGGGGCTATCTTGTCGCCGCTGCCAATCAGCACCATCTGCAACTTATCCTTGGGGAAGTAGTTGTCGACCAACTGCTTGGTCTGCGCCAGAGTCAGTCCATCCACCCGTTGCTGGAATTGATTGATATAGGACTCATCAAAACCGTACAAGTACATGTCTGACAGCAGACCAGCCAACTGGCCACTGGTTTCAAACTTGGGCGGGAACTGGCCTTTGACGTAGGCCTTGGCCGAATCCAGAGTCTGCTGATCTATCCCTTTCTGCCACAGGCGACTGTAGGTCTTGAGTGCCAAGTCAATGGCTTCCTCTGTCGTAGCCGACTTGGTGAAAGTACTGATCATAAACACCCCTGAGTCACGATAGGGGACGAAACCCGAGCGCGCGCCATAGGTTAAACCGGCATTCACCCTCAGCTCATCGTTAAGCCAGGAGGTAAAACGGCCACCGAGTATGGTGTTGACCACAGTCAGGCCCACATAGTCAGGGTTATCCTGAGTCACACCCAGGCCACCTATGGTGAAGGTGGTCTCTATCGCGTCCGACTTATCCACCAGCAAGACTCGGCTAGCAGACAGAGTCGGCAGCCCCTGCTTGAGGTCGACGGCACGCAGCGATTCACTGTTGTTCCATTGACCGAATGCCGCCTGCAGCTTGGCCTTCATCTGCGCCGGGTCGAAATCGCCCACCACGCTGATAGCGGTATTGGCCGGTTGATAGTAGCCCTTGTGGAAGGCTCTCAGCTGGTTGACTGTCAACTGGGACACAGACTCGCTGGTTCCCGAAGTGGCATTGCCATAAGGATGCTGACCGAAGACCAACTTGTTGAAGTAGCGCCCAATCACGGACTTGGGACTCTCTTTCTCCTGCGCCAGCTCGGCGACTCTGCGGCTCTTGAGTTTATCAAACTCGGTGGCATCAAAGTCGGGACGGGTCAGCACATCGGCAAACAATCCCAGCATGGTATCGACATCTTTGGCCATAAAATCGGCACTGAGGTAACTGCCCTCACGGCCGGCATCGGCATTCAGACTGGCACCGAGAAAGTCCACCTCCTGCTCTATGCTGGCCTTGGTGCGACCGGCGGCGCCGAGCAACAAGCCCTGAGCCGTCACCTCTGCCACACCGGCTGTGGTGTCATTGACGCTGCCGACTTTCACCACGGCGTTCAGGGTGATCAACGGCACCTCTTTCTGCGGCATCAGCATCAGCGTCAGGCCGTTATCCAGAGTGACTCTTTCATATGTTGGCAGTACAAAGTGGCCGGTATCCTGGCTCACCTTCACCTGGGTAGACTGACAACCTGAAACCATCAAGGCTGCGGCAATGGCCACGGCGCCCAGAGAGGCCTTGAGAGAAAAAACCTTGCTCATTGATCCGCCTCCTCTTGTGCAGCCAGTACCCCCACAGTGCGGTTGGCCCGGCGCAGGTATGTTTCTGCCACCCTTTGAATGTCGGCCACTGTGACCTGGTTATAGGCATCCGGTGCCTGGAACAGCTTGTCGAAGCTACCGAAATAAAGTTCGTAGGTGCCCAGGGTATTGGCCTTGCCATTGATGGTTTCCATACTGCGATAGAAATCCATCAGCTTGATATTTTTGGCTTTTGCCAACTCTTCAGCCTTAACGCCGTCACGGGCAATACGGTTGACCTCTTCGATCAATGCCTGCTCCAGAGTGGTGGCGCTGACACCTGGGGCCGCCACCCCAAGGATGTACAACAGGTTGGGGTCAAAAGACATAGGCATATAAGTCTCGGCGGCAATCGCCAACTGCTTGTCCACCAAAGCCTTGTAGAGGCGCGAGCTGTTGCCTTCACTCAGAATCGAGGTCAGCAGATCCAGCGCATAATAGTCTTTATTGGTGGTGGCCGGTACGTGATAGGCCAGCATGATATTGGGCGTGCTGACAGACTCTTTCTTGACGAAGACCCGTCGTTCCCCTTTTTGCAACGGCTCGACTGTCTTCACCGCCTTGGGTGGCTCTTGCGCCGGGATAGGGCCAAAGTAACGCTGGGCCAGACGCTTGACCTCGGCCAGCTTAACGTCACCGGCAATCACCACCACCGCATTGTTGGGGGCATAGTAGGTCTTGTGATACTGCACCAGATCTTCCAAGGTCCAGGCTGCAATATCAGATTCATGGCCAATCACAGACCAGCTATAGGGATGCGCCCTGAAGGCCACACCTTTTACCTCTTCCTGCAGGGTACGCCAGTTGGAGTTTTCCAGCCCTGTGGTACGCTCGGAGGCAACTACGCCGCGCTCACTCTCTACCATCTCGGCATTGATATCCAGCGCCGCAATCCGATCGGCTTCCAGATCAAAAATGGTTTCCAGAGCATTGGAAGGGAACCAGTCGGTATAAACGGTCACGTTTTCAGTAGTGTAGGCGTTGTTGGCGCCACCGGCCGCTTCCATGGTGCGGTCAAACATCTTGGGGCCGTATTTCTTGGAGCCATTGAACATCATATGCTCGAAGAAGTGAGAGATCCCTGTGATCCCGGGCACCTCGTTGCGTGAGCCCACCTTCCAAAACAGATACATGTTGGCATTGGGAATGGACGAATCCTCCAACACCATGATTTTCATGCCGTTATTCAGGGTAAAACTCTGAATATCTTCGGCCGTGGTCGCCTGTGTTGTCGCCGCCCCAAGAAGGCTGGCTGACATCAGCAGGGCGGTCAGCGTACGCTTCATTGGGTCGCTCCTTGGCTGATTGCTGATTTCAAAAGATCCAATATCGGGTAAAAAAGCACTGCAAATCAAGTAACAAGTGTCACTGACTTAGCATATTTTGTAAGTAAAGGTGTGAACGGCTTTCACTTAGGGCTCTATCTGTTTTTGTTTCAGCTTCTTCATCTTAGGCGGTTCAATTTGACGTTCTTTGGCCGCCGCCTCTTTGGCTTCCTGCAGGTATTTCTGTTCCCGCTGCGCCCTCTCATCAAACTGTTGACTGGCCTTCAGCCTCTGCTCCTCCTGCCAATCACCGGATTGCTGGCGCTTGAGCACCTTTTGCTCCCGCTCGGCAGTTTCCTTGGTAGCGGCTCTGGCCTTTTCCAACTGTTCCTGTTCCAGGCGCCGGGCATCTTCACTGGCCTTTTCACTCAGCTGCGTCAAATCGGTGGCCGTCGTACCAAAGGCAAACCCCATTCCCAATAACAGCAGTAACCTCTTCATAAAATCCCTCAACTTAGAGAGTACAAAAATCCATCTTTCTAGGACTATCACACATTTTTTCACCAGTTTGACTGATAATAGACACTTTTAGCAACAAAACGACATTTTGATTGTTTGATTGAGCCACAAAGTAAAGCTGTTAAGTGTTAAAACCAAAGGAATGGAATAACAACTTCAAAAGGAAAGGATTCTCAGCAGAGAATGACAAGGGAGTATCCCGGATGATCCGATGGACACAACTGCTGCAGATGCTGGTGGCCGATGCAAAACTCGCCCCCCAACTGCAACTCTGGCATAGCGACCCACACGCGACACCTCTGGCACTGTTCAAGGGGAGCAAAGTTTTCGCCGCCAATCAGGCAGCCTTGAATTATTTCGCCTGTGTGGATCAGGAAATTCTCGATGCGACTCTCTATGACTTTGCTCCCAGACTGCAACTTGATGGGCAATGCAGCATAGAGCTGGCCCGAAAACTACTGCAGGCCGCCACGGAACAATCGCAAACTTGGGATTGGTTGCATCTCAATCGCCACGGCAAAGAGCTGCCCACCCGCCTCTATCTGGAGCCGGTCAGAATAGATAGTCACAAGATGATTCTGGTGCGTTTCGAATCCCTGGCGTCTCACGATAATACCAAGAGGGAAAACCAAGACATTTTCGGATTACTGCCTCGCAGCGTCTTGTCCGGGATCCTTGAAGAAAGTGCCGAAGCCGTTGTCATCAGTGATACCGCCGGGAAAATTCTTGCGGTCAATCGGGCGCTGTGCCGCCTCTGTGGCTTCAGCCAGACACACTTAATAGGGAAAAGTTTACAAGTCATTGAAACCGAGAATGATCCCAAACAGAGAGAGTGCCGCATGGCGCTGGCTCAAAGGGACTTCTGGCAAGGAGAGGTCCGTCACACCCGCGCGGATGGCAGTCATTTCCCGGCTTGGCAGAGCAGCCGCAAGTTGCAGACCGATTCTGGCAGTTATCTGGTCACCATCTTCAATGATATCAGCGAGCGTAAACAACTGGAGTCGCGCCTAACAGAACAGGCCATGTTCGATATGCTGACCGGACTCCCCAATCGCCGCCATTTGAAGCGTAAATTACGCAGCGCCATCAGTCATAGTCTAGAGCTAGGCAATCGCAACATCGGCGCCCTGATGTTTCTCGACCTCAACGGCTTTAAACACGTCAACGACAGTTTTGGCCATTCCATGGGCGACAGAATTCTGCAACTGGTTGCGGCCAGGCTGGAAGCCGGTTGCCTGGAGCGGGCAGATATTGCCCGCATGGGAGGCGATGAGTTCACCCTGATATTGCAAAACTGCCAGAATCGGGAGGAGATCTATCATTTTGCCCAACAGATACTGGCGCTGTTCGAAACACCGTTCGAACTGGAAGGACAAAAGTTCTACCTGGGTACCAGCATAGGTATCAGTATCTTTGGGGAACACGAGATAGAATCATCCGAGCTGTTGAGTCAAGCCGATACGGCCATGTACAGTGCCAAGCGCAGTGCCAGCCATATCAATTTCTACGACAGCTCCATGAGTGAAGCCGCCGAACATAAGCTCAAACTGCTCGGCGATCTGCGTCATGCCCTGGGATTGGGGCAACTATGCCTCTTTTACCAGCCCATAGTCAGGCTCAAAGACCATAGTATGGCGGGAGCGGAAGCCCTGCTGCGCTGGCAAAAAAATAAACATGAATTATTGGAGGCCGCCGACTTTGTCCCCCTGTTGGAGGAAACTGGGCTGATAGTCTCTATCGGTAACTGGGTGGTCGAGCAAGCCTGTCGGCAACTGGCGCTGTGGCGGCAACATGACAGCGACTTTGTTATCTCGGTCAATATCTCGCCGCTACAATTGGAACACTTGGACTTTTATCAGCAGGTAAAGTCGGCGCTGCAACGCCACCGACTACCCAGCGATGCACTGATTTTAGAGATCACCGAATCGGCTCTGCTGGGTCATCCACACCAGGCAAAACAAACCCTCAAACAGCTCAGAGCACTGGGCGTTAGAATTGTCCTCGATGATTTCGGAACCGGGCTGTCATCATTGAGTCGTCTGGGCAGCCTGCCCCTGGATGGCCTAAAAATAGCCGGTGAATTTGCCGAACAACTACAGCACCCCAAGGGTAAACGTCTGTGTCAGGCCATAGTGCAGCTGTCTCAGGCGCTGGAGCTTAACTTTGTTGCCGAGGGGATAGAAACGGCGCATCAAAATGATCTGGTAAGGCAGATGGGCGATGGGCTGGCGCAGGGATTCTTTTTCGGTTACCCCTTGCATCCTGAGCAATTCACCCTGGCCCATTTTCAACTGTAATAATTCCGGGTAAACCAGAGAGAAACAGGACTGTCGGCAACAGAAATCTTCTGCAACCACTCCCCTGCAAAAAGCGATTCGCCGACAGTCCCACTCCATCATCAGGGATGATGATGTGGGTTAATTAAAACCATAACGGCCTATAAATGTCGTGATCTATACAGAGTTTTCATCATAGGCCGCAGTTTTATTTCATTTCCTTAGAGATCAATCATCTATCTGGAATATCTTTCCCTTACCTTGGGTGGCATCCGCCGCAATCTCTGCTCAACCAACTCCGCCAGTAAGTCGTGCATCGGGGTCACATCCAGCCCGGGTTCCAGCTGAGACAATGCCACCGCCGCGGCCTCAAGCGTCGATAAACTATCGCTGCGGCTGGCCTTGCGTATGCGATACGCTGTCGGCGCCGCCAGCGGCAGATGTCTTTGGGGCAACGCCTGTAGCCAAGGATTAAGCCGAAACATCTTCAAGGTTTTGCGCCAGGTGCCATCCAGCAAAATTAGCCGCACCGTTTCAGATGCAACGGTAGCTGGCAGTGGCAGACTCTCATCAGAGGGATAGAGTAAGAAAGTCGGCAGGCTATCCCCGGTCAATTCGGCTCTCAGCGCAGCAAAATCCGCCTCGGTTTCGCCCACTATCACCCGGGCATCCGGCACAGCCAACTGCAACAGGCGCACACTGTTTTTGGCGTGATCCACCTCAGAAGGATGCTGCAATATCCACAGTTGGCTGCGGGGAAAAATGGCTGCTACGGCACCACAAACGCAGGCGGTTTGCGGATAACCACATTGTTCACAGTAAGCACGAGTCATGATTCCTCTCTCAAGGCCAATAGTTTCCAGACGGCATCAGGCGTGAGATGACCACAATACGGAGGCCGCAATGGTAACACAAGCCTCATGACTCAACCGCCACTGCAGACTGTCATCTATGCTGCCCTTAAAACAAAAAAATGCCCGCAGCAGCGGTCAACTGCAACGGGCCAAGGGTGATGCTTAAATCTGTTGAAACTCAGTGATGCACCAACTGTTCTTGATGCCAGGCGTTGAAACGACTCTGGGCCATGATCAGCAGCAAAACCATAGATAGGCTGCCCATCACCAGTGTCACGGCAAAGGGCGCGCTGAGGTCGGTTTGTTGTACCAGGCCAGCCAGTAAGGAGGCGCCACTCATCTGAATGAAACCGAGCAAGGCCGCCGCTGTACCGGCGCGCTCACCGAAGGCCGCCAACGCCATGCTGGTGGCTGGCCCCAACAGGAAGGCGAAACCGACACACAGCAACATCATGGGCAACATAAAACTCATGGCAGCAGCCATGCCTTGCTGAGGACCGTAGAGCTGCAACGCCGGTTGTATCGCGGCCGAGGCCAACAGCAACCAGAGAGAAAACACCACAGTCGCGCGATTTCCAAGACGTTTGGTGACCACTGGCGCGGCAAAACAGGCGATGATATTGACCAAGGCATTGAGGCCAAACAGACCGCTGAATGCCAACTCTGACATCTGCAAATGACCAATCAGCCACACAGGGGCATAAGACACATAGCTCAATATTGACGCCATTCCCGCCATGCAGCAGAAGGCATAAAACAAGAAGTGCCGCTCGGCCAACACCGGCTGATAACGACCCCAACGGTACAGTGGACCGCTACTGATAGTATTCTCGGGGCGAGTTTCAGGAAAACGCATCCCCACCAGCAACAACATTACCAAGCCGTATAGCGCCATCAACATAAAGGTGGAACGCCAACCGAAATGCAATGCCATTACCCCACCCAGTGTCGGCGCCAATGCCGGGATCACACAGATCGCGCCATTGAGATAGCTGTAGATGCGAGCACTTTCGGCCGGTTTATAACAATCACGCACCGCACTGAACACCACTATCGAAGTGGAACAAGCGGCCAACCCCTGCAATACCCTGGCAATCTGTAACCATTCGAACTCCATGGCTACCACAGCCAATAGCGCACTGAGTACATAGAAAGTTATTCCTCCCAATGCCACAGGCCGACGACCAAATCGGTCGGCCAAAGGACCTATGAGGATCTGCCCCAGCCCCATAGCGAATAGGAAAAGCACCAGCGTAGACTGGACGTCACCCGCACTGACGCCATATTCACTCGCCATGGTCGGCAAGGAGGGGAGATAGATATCGATAGCCAGGGGGCTTAGCAGCACCATGGCCATCAGCATAGGCAGGAGGTTTTTTGCCATAGGTTGTCGTTCAATCCTGAGTGAAAACTAAGATGGGGCACATTTTAATGAGCCACTGGTATGAAAAGAAATGATATAATCTCACAATGTAATTTCCCTTGGGGAATATCATAGTGAATCTGGATAATCTGGCTCGTATCGACCTTAATCTGCTGGTCATACTGCAGATATTGCTTGAAGAGCGCAGCGTGACCCGCGCCGCCAATAGGTTACATTTGAGTCAGTCGGCATTGAGCAAGAGCCTCAACCGCCTGCGCGAGATGCTGGGCGATCCCCTGTTCCAACGTACCGCCCACGGCCTCAAACCAACGGCTCACGCCGAACAGTTAGCACAACATCTGCCTATCGCCTTACAGAGTTTGCATCAACTGACTCAACCACCGGTATTCACCCCGGCCAGCAGCAACCGGCAATTCTCGCTCGCCATGGTAGAAAGTGCCTATGAAACCTTGTTACCCAGTTTTATCGGTCGCTTACTCAACAATGCGCCCAATCTCAGGCTCGACTCCTACGTCTGGACCGAGAAATCGATGCAGGCACTGCAACAGGGACAGATAGACTTGGGAATTTCGGGACGGGATCTGCAGCCCAACTCCAGTTTTCACTTCAACCAGTTGCCGGAGGGGATCCTGTACCAAACCCTATTCCAGGATCATCAGGTATGCCTAGTACGCCAAGGGCATCCGGCCTTGCAGGCCGAGAAGAATCAGGTCTGGGATCTAGCGGCTTATCTGGCACTGCCCCATGTACAGGTGCGATGTGAAGGCAACGATTGGTGGGCGCTGGACTATTTTCTGGCGGAGCTTGGTCATCATCGCCGCCTGAGCGCCACAGTACCCGACTTTTATGGTGCCGCCAGTATTTGTGCCCACAGTGACTTGGTGTTTACCCTGCCCTCAAGCTTTGCCTTGCACGCCTGCAAGCTCTACTCGTTGCAACAATTGCCGCTGCCGATAGACTTTCTGCCCATGGCTTATGTGTTGCTGTGGCATGAGCGCAATAACAATGACCCAGGCCACCGCTGGATGCGGCAGTTAATTGGTGACAGCATGAGCGATAAAAAGACCGCCTGAGTGGCGGCCTTTTGCTCGGTGTGATTATAGAATGAAGGTCGCAACCTTGGCATTGAGATCGGTCGCGCACACCTTGAGCGCCTTGGCGTGCTCGAGATCGTCCATGGCGATAGCGGTGATCTCATCGGTAACATCCTTGATGGCCGTGGTGTTTTGGGTGATCTCCCCTGTTACCTGAGTCTGTTCCTCTGCCGCCGTGGCTATCTGCCCGGCCATATCCGAAATCTGTGCCACCGCAATGGCAATCTCTTCCAGCGCCTTACTGGCCTCTTCGGCATCACCGACACTGCGTCCCGCCATCTGGCGACTATTTTCCATAGAGGCCACTGCTCTGGCCGTGGTTTGCTGCAATGCTTCGATAGTCGCGTGAATTTCAGCCGTCGAATCTTGGGTTCGTTGAGACAAGACTCTCACCTCATCGGCCACTACGGCAAAGCCGCGACCCTGTTCGCCGGCACGAGCGGCCTCAATCGCAGCATTCAACGCCAATAGATTGGTCTGTTCGGCCACTCCCTGAATCGCGGTAAGAATACCGCTGATGGCCAAGGCATGACGATTGAGTTCGTTGATCACTTCGGTAGTTTGCCCCACTTCTTCGGCCAAGGAGTGGATCGAGTCACGGGTCTGCAGCACCAGACTCTTGCCCTGCTGCGAGCTGCATGAGGATTGCTGCGCCGCGGTAGCAGTCAGCTCGGCGTTGGTCGCAATCTCTTGAGTGGCACTGGCCATCTCGGTGACGGCGGTTGCCACCATAGCGACTTCCTGCTGCTGCCTCTGCAGCTCAGTCACCGTGCTTTGAGTGGTGTTCAATCCCCGCTCGGCATCCAGATCCAGTTCGGCCGCCAACTGACGTATATGGCTAATCAGCTGATGCTGCGCCGAGACAAAACGGTTGAAGTTGTCGGCCAGCTCGGCCACTTCATCATTGCTGTCGACTGTGATCCTCTGAGTCAGATCGCCATTACCATCGGCAATCCTCGCCAAAGCCTGGGATACTCGCCCAAGCGGCGCCAGTAATAACCCGATAAACCAGGAGATAATTGCAATACTGACCAAGAGCACCAGCACCGCCAGGCCGACCTGGGTCCAAAGCAGTTTGCCAAGAGGGGCTTCAAGCGTTGCCTTATCCAGTAGTAGCAAGAGTTGCCAATCGGTATCCGGGATGGCTGTTGCCCACACCAGTTTTTCCCGACCATCGGCGTCAAAATACAGGGATTGTAGCTGCGCCGTTTTTTGAATATTGGCCAGAATGCCTGCGCCTAAGTCATTATCGATCTCAACGACCGGACGCATCGCCTTGCCGTTATCCTTGTAAGCTATCACAGTACCATCGTTATGCATCATGATGGCGAAGCCTTCAGCCGGGATGGCCATGCGCTTCACTTCTGTCACCAGGGTATCGATCGCCAAATCCCCCCCTATCACCCCTTTAGCGGTCGGCTGTGCCAAAGACACAACCAGAGTCCCGTAACCGGCATCAATATAGGGTTTGGTAATAATGGCTCGACCTTTAGCCATAGCATCTCGGTACCAAGGGCGACTGCGGGGGTCGTAATGACTGTTGTCCACACTGGGGTCGGCATCTTGCATTCGTCCATCGTTGCCACCGAAGTAAACCGATTCCAGTTTACCGGCCGCCCTCGCCTGTTGCAGCGCTGGCACAAAGTCATCGCTGATATAGTCCTTCAAGGTCGAAACCACATTGGTGCGAATCGCCAACCATTCGGTAATACGCTGCGCCTGCATATCACCAATACGCTTTAACTCCTGTTGGCCGGTTTGCAACAGTTGTGTTTTTTGACTGCTGTAACTTTGCCAGGAAAGTGCTGCCACAACCAGAGTCAATGCCAGTACCACACACACCAGCAACTTGTGTTTCAATGAACGGAATTTCATTTTCAGCGGGATCCGATTTTGTAGAAAAGGCCAACTCTCTTTTGGGGAGCTCCCCTTGGGGGTGGCGGAATAATCGCATATTCTGCTGATTTGGCTGAGTGTTAGTTCACAATTAGTTGTGAAACAGGTCGGTTTTTCAACAAAAAAACCTAGTTTGGGTTTTAAATCCAGCTAAATGATTAAAAATCATGCGATAAACGCCAGCCTCTTAACGCTTTCTTAATAAAGACGTATTAAACATGATGAATAATGAAGCAGATTTAACGTGACCTGAGCTCAGGACGAGGTCACACTAAGGCCCAGGCCAAGCCCGGAGGAAGAAAAATGTACCGACAGTTTGCGCAGATTCAGCCACTCAATCCCAGAACCTTGATGGGAGCACTGCTGAGTCTCAGTGCCTTTAGTCTGGCACTCTTGCTTGTGCCATTGGTGTTGATCCTAGCGGCAACTACGCTGCTGTGTCTGGCTCTGTTTGGTCGCAGTTATCTGAAGCGACAGTTAACTAGCATTAATCAGTACCGCTATAAAGAAAGGCAAAGGGATCTCTACGATCTGGAGCCCAATCTGTACCGGGAATCTGGAATGGCGGCCAGAGGGCGCATCATAGAACACGAGCCGGACTAATCGGCCAGTAGCTCCTGTGCCCGCTTCAGGGCACGCCGCTCTTCTGCCGACTGGCTCAGTCGAAGTACACTCTCAACCTGTTGTTGCAGTGACTGCCACAAGAGCCTTATCACTTCCAACTCACGTTCATCGGCGCGATCCCGCGCCAGACGCAACCAAGCAACAGCCTCCACTACGTCTATGCGGCCAAGGCAACCATCGGTCAGAGCTATCGCCAGTTCAATCATGGCAGTCACACTGTGACCGTAGCGGATAACCTGCCGTAAATAACGCTCTGCCTGGGACAGATCTGAGCCAAAGGCGGTGTCATCGTTGAGCATATGCTGCGCTCGCGCCAACATGGCATCGAGCTGTCCCTGCTCCGCCGCCTCGGCGAGCCATTGTTCACTGGCGCCTGGGTCGGCTTCACAGCCTTCGCCTCGGGCCAACATCAAGGCAAGGTGATACTGAGCGTGGGGATCCCCGGCTCTGGCCGCCCGGGTTATGTGTTCAAAGGCTTGTTGCAGCTGACCGCGTTGATAACAAAGCACCCCGAGATTGGCCATCGCCTCAGATTGTTCATTGGCGGCAGCAGCACTGAGGAAACGCTCAGCCTCGGTCTCATCTTTAGCCAGCTCACCACTGCCGACCAGATAGAAGTAACCCATGAGCGCCATGGCATCGGTCACGCCAGCCTCGGCGGCTTGACGAATCGCCCGCTGCCCGGCGGCAATATCTATTTCGCCACTGTAACCGTGGATCAGGGCAACCCCCTGTTCGAATAGTGCCTTGGGCTCGCTCGCTGATGCTTCAGCAAACCAATATGCCGCCTTGGCCAGCATTCGCGCCGAGTCACCCGCGAGCGACTCGTCAGCCTTATCCTGCAGCGCCTGCTCCTGACCACGAGCGATCAGCGCCCGATTCTTGAGCGCCATCCCCAACAGATATTGCGCCTCGGCATCATCCTCCATTACGGCTCGGTAGCAGAGTTCACGTCCGGCCTGCAGATCAAAGTCATCGAAGTGATATTCAGGCGCTTCCCGGCCCTTCAGTTTAGGGTAAGCCAGCTCCATCAATTTCAGCAGATCGCCGATGGCTTTTTTAGCCAGTTGCAGCAATTGAGTTTCGGTGAGGTGAAATTTTTCCGGATGGGCGCCGCGGTTACCATCGGCCCGCAGGCGGTGCAATGCACGGGTGATGCGCACATCGATCAACCGCTGACGATTGAGCTGTTCGATCCTATCGTAAAGGTTGGGGCTATCAAAACTGAGCCTGGCCGGGGCGGCCAGAAGCTCGGTCAGTCTATGGGCGAAACTGCGAACATGCAGAAGTGCCTGGGTTGGCACATCCTGCACGTAGCGCTTGGCTGTGCGGTACTCCCGGGCCAAGTCTTCCGACACACTGGCTATAAAGGCAACATCATCCAGCACAGGCTGACCTCACAGACATCGAGTTCAGGTTCTGCCCTTGCGGGCAACCCGATAGAGACGGAATAAGGCCACATTGACAAACAAACCAATGAAAGCCACGAAGGTATCTACCAACAACTGCAGCGGCATACCACCGGCCTGCCCCAATTGCGACAGCACACTCCCCATGATCAATAGTGGGAAATAGCTCAAGAGTACCAACATTGTCTTACCGGTAAGACCACGACTGAACTCGAAACTGGCCTTGATCGCTTGCAATGGCGTCAACCGCTCGGCCACCACCATAAAGTTAACAAAAGCCAAACGGGCAAACAGGTAGAGGCTGATCCCCAGCCCCAGGATCCATACCGGCCCTATGGCGGCGAGGATCATAGTCGGTGCAACTATCGCCATGCCAGAAAACACTCCGGCCAGCATCAGCCCAGGCACAAAGACCAGACTGGCTTTCAGCACTTGCCCCGTGCTGGGCTGCATCCCTTCGGTGCGCAGCTCCATAAATAGTGTCAACGCGGCAATCAGCACAGAGAAGATCACCATCAGGGCAATCACCGCCAACATGTGTGGCGTACCGAATTGTGGATTCTGGGGGTCGGCGCCTTGGATTTCGGCCCCAAGCCAAATTTGAATACCCACCTGCAGCAACAGCAGTGGGCCGGTCAGCATCGCCAGCTGAACGATATGATTACGAAAGAAGTTATAAGCTTCGGTCAGGATGGCAGACAGAGACATGCAGCTTTCCCAAAAAAGTTGTAATTAAAGGACCTGGATAGACGCCAAGGATACCCAAATTCCCACCTCAATGCACAAATGAAATATGGCAAAACCCCGGCCAATCACGTAAAAGCGATGATCAGTTGTTACAGATAAAGCTAAAATACGCTCCTGACGATCTTGAATATATCCAGGAAAACAACAATGAAAGCCTATATAGCCGCAACCCTAATGCTCTGCCCACTCCTGAGCTCCCCGGCGCAGGCCGGTTGGTTCGACAAACTCACCAGCGACACCCAGGCACAAGCCGAAACGGTCACCCATAGCCAGAGCGCCACTCAAAACAGCGAGTTGGTTGGTTCTGTGATGTCACAGCTGGGGCTAACCCAGACCCAGGCCGAGGGAGGGCTTGGCAGCCTGCTCGGTTTGGCCAAGACCTCTCTGGGACAAGAGTCTTTCTCTCCCATTGCCGCCAGTATTCCCGGTATTGACGGCTTGCTCGCCGCAGCGCCCAAGTTGGATAGTAACTCAGGGATGACGGGTCTATTGTCAAAGGCCGGATCTTTGGGTAACTCGTTGCAGGACAGCGCCATGGTCTATGATGCCTTCGCCAAACTGGGGATCTCCAAAGAGCTGGCAGCGCCCATGATAGACATAGTCAAAAACTACCTACAAAGCAGCGGTGGCGAAGGCACTGCCGACCTGTTGATGAAGGGGTTGGGTTCTTTGCTGTAAAGCGATCCCTACGGCAGTGGGAACCCGCTGCCACTGATAGAGTCTAAAAAAGCATGGCTGCCTAGGTCTGTAAGCTCGATTCAGGGCCTGCTGATATGTGGCCAGATGCCGTTCGCCTCGCCGAATCAACTGACAAGAGACACTTATGATCGCCAAACTCAAACAGTTTTTGAATGCCCATCAACAGAGCAAATCCCCGCAGGAACAGCAGAAACAACTGGAACTGGCGGCCGCCAGCATGTTGTTGGAAGTGGTTTATGCCGATGAGGAGATGTCCGGCACAGAATCCCAATTGTTACCCGAACTCCTGGAACAGACGCTGGGCATAGCCGCCGAAGCGGCTGCAGAGTTGATAGTCGAAGCCAAACAGAGCCGACACGATGCCACCTCACTGTTTGAATTCACCTCGGCCATCAACGATAGCTTTACGCTGGAGCAGAAGCAGCAACTGATCCTGGCGATGTGGCGCGTGGCCTACGCCGATGGCGAACTGTGCCGCTACGAAGACCAGATTATTCGCCGCTGCGCCGATCTGCTGTATCTCAAACACTCAGAGCTGATCCAACTACGCAACCAGGCCATGGCTGGCAGAGTCGGCTAAGCTCTATCCGCTATTGCATCGGGATCACCGGCGGTAATTGGCGTTTCTGCCACTGCTGCTGCAACGTTAGCAATACGGCCAGCACACACAGCAAACCCAAGGCGTAGGCCATGGCGCTGCCGAGTGCAAATGCCAGCAACACACAGAGCCCACAGCTGAGCAGTACCAAAGGCAGGTAGCGTTTGCTCAGTAAACGGATGGCCGCCAACATAGACAACAAATAGATCACCACAAATACTCCGTTACTCCAGGCAATCAGCTGCTCAAGCTGTTGGCCGGAAACATAGGTCAGCACTATCACCACCGCCATGGTACCCAACACGGCCGACAAGGCTCTGACCGGCACTTGGTGACTATTGCGCTCACGGAACCAGGCCGGCAATATTCCCTCGGTACTGAAGCTCCAAAGCAGCCGCGATACACTGGCGGCATAGACGTTAACCGCCGCCAAACCACTGGCGATCCCCAGCACACCTATCACCTGAGCCCCGTACCCACCGAGCAGAGTATCGAATGCGCCTATCATGGCGACCTTGGTGTCCACTTCCACCAGCAATAGCAGCAAGGTACAAGCCAGATAAACCGCGCCGACCAAAATCACCCCTATCACCATGGCGGGGATCAAGTCTCGATCCGGGCGCCGGAAATCGTTGGCCAAGTGGGTCATGGCCTCCACACCGAGGAAACTCCAAAAGGCGATGCCTATCGCCAGCATCACGCCGTCATAGTCGGGAGTGGAATGAGCGGTCAAGGACACTAATTCACCGGCCTTGGCACCACCGGCGCCGAACATCATCACCACCACGGCCACAATCCCCAGCGTCAGGGCAAATTGCGCCTTGGCCGACACTTGAATACCCCTGAGATTCAATAGCCAAAGCCCGAGTAGAACCAAGAGTTCACAGCCCACCTGAACCCAGCCGGACACGGGAACCAGCGCGTTAACGAATTGGAAAGTCATCAAAATAGCGGCAGGCGCGCCGATAGGCACAGCCATCAAAAAGCTCAGGCCTATGGTGCGGCCCAGGGTGCGGCCAAAGGCTCGTTCGACAAAATAGGCGGGACCGGCGGCGTGAGGAAAGCGGCTAGCCAGACGGGCAAACACCAGGGTCACCGGAATAATGGCCAGGGTCAACAGGGCCCAAGCCAGCAAGGCGCCACTACCTGCCTTGTCGACCGTCATCTGCGGCAAAATAAACACCCCGGTACCCAACAATGTGGTGGCCATTAAGCCAGCACCCTGCCAGCGTCCGATTGTTCCTGTAACTTGATTCATCTGTTAAATTATCAGTATCTTGAATGGCGCCAGTATAGTCGTTCTCCGACAGACTTTCTGTCATTCGTTTCCGTCAAATACTGCTTTAAACCGACAAAATGACGGCAAATCAATAAAAAACACGCAAAACGTCAGGAATCATGGATAAGTTCGATAAAGCAATCATCAATGCGCTAAAGAAAAATGCCCGCAGAAGTATTTCAGATGTGGCGACCGAGGTATCGCTTTCCCGCAGCGCCGTCTCGGACAGGATCAAGAAACTCGAACAAAACGGGGTGATCCGGGGTTACCAGTTGCTGCTCAGCGAATCGCAGAAAGAAGCCGTGAGTGCTTACTTCGAAATTCAGCACAAATGTCCCCGCTGCAGCGATGTGGTACATGTGTTTCATGCAATTCCGGAGGTCGTCACCTGTCACGGGATCTCCGGCGACATGGACCTGCTGGTATTCGTCAAAACGCCCTCGATGCGGCGATTGCACGAGATCCGTGAATATATAGACACTCATACCGAGATAGTGAAGATCAAGACCCATGTGGTGATGAGCGAGTGGATTAATAATCAGTGAACTAAAACCAAGAAAAGCCACCCGCGTGCTCAATAGGTGGCGAGTCCCGTGGAGGATCGGGAAATGCGTCAACAGCGCAATAACAAGATGGCTTCCTGCCCAATCACTTCCTTGTCAGCAACGTAGCAACGTTGCTTCAGGATACGACGGAACTTTTTATTAACACCAAGGCCGCCGTATCCTTAACTTCTTATTAGTGACAATCTTTACAGCCAGCGGCAGGATCTTTCTCTTCGTGGGCTGTATGACAGTCAGTACAAGTGAGCACACCATCATGCTTCTTGTGTGAATCGCCTTCCAGTGACTTCATGTCACCATGACAGGAAGCACATTGCTCGTTTTCAAAAGCATAGTCGGCAGAAGGCGTGCCATCTTGGTGGCAAGATTCACAACCAGACATGTCGGTGTGGGTATCGGCAATTGGGGCAGCCAGCAGTGAACCTGAAAAACCCAGAGCCATCATCAGAATCATTTTTTTCAACATCACATTTTTCCTTTTATGGGGATTAAGCAATCGTCATTTGTCCTGTGTACAGGATGAAGTGGCGCAGCAAAATGACCCCCAACAGACTCAGGGTTGCTGTCGCAGCCACATAAGACCATTTACGCTTGGCCGTGGCGGTCATAAACAGGTTCATGGCTAATGGAATAGAGAGGCCACAACCCAAGATACCGAGCCAGAATACCCAGCCCCAGAAACCTTCACCTATAGCATTGAACGCCGCAACCTTACTTTGACCTCCAGTCAGTACCAAACCAATAAAGAAGGTGAAGATCACTGCAATTTCCACCAGGATCAGTGGGATCTCTATCTTGTGAATAAAGTGCACTTCCTTACCGTCAGGGTTACCCTTGAGCAGTACACCACCGAGCAGAGACGCCGCCGCACCGGAAGACAGGCCAGAGACTAGGAACAGCAACGGCAATACCGGATTCTTCAGCATGGGATAACCAGGCAGAGCCGACAGCAGGAAGCCGGTATAAGCGCCCAGCGCTAAAGAGAAGATCACCAATAAACCTGTTAAGCTGGGTTCATGCTTGGCCAAAAAGCCGGTCACTTTAAGCACCACTGGGAAACGCTGCTCACACCAGTTATCAATGACCTGACGGAATACCATGGCGATCCAGGCGAACATGAACACCATGTAAACCATGAGGATCATCACCCCGACAGACATCACCGAAGTGGGGTTATAGAACACCAGAATCTTCCAGAAATGGAATGGTTTGGTCAGGTCGATAACCAAGATCCCCAGCCCCGCCATCACGGTCAGCGGCGCCACCAAACAAGCGGCCTGGACAAAACCTGAACGCCAGGCATCCTGTTTCAAGCACAAATTTTTCAACAATACGGCAAAGAACATGGCGCCCGCCGAAACCCCGGCGAAAAACAGATAGAACGCAATGGGCCAGTGCCATACCAAAGTATCAAAGTGAAAAGGGCTCATAGTTTAATCTCCCCCTGCTTGGCCACTATTCGGAACATCTTGGGTCGGGTACCGAGATCGACTTTGGATCTCTGGGTTGGGTTGGCCCGGATCATCTGTACCACTTCTGAACTTGGATCTTTCAGATTACCGAACACCAAGGCCTTAGTCGGACAGGCTTCCACACAGGCCGGCTGTTTGCCCTGCTTGAGTTGAGTCTCACGGCAGAAATCGCACTTATCGGCTGCTTTGGTAACAGGGTTAATAAAGCGCACCTGATAAGGGCAAGCGGCAATACAGTACTGACAACCGACACACTTCCAGGCATCCACAGTCACAATGCCGGTCTTCTTGTCCTTGAACGCCGCACCGGTTGGGCAGACATTGACACAAGGCGCATCTTCACAGTGCTGACAAGACTTGCGGCTGAAGTGATAAAACTGGTTCGGGTACTCGCCATAAGGACCAGTGCGAATAATCTCTAACCGCGAGACCCCTTCGGGAACCTGGTTAACTTCCCGGCAGGCATCACTACAAGCGTTACAGCCGATACACTTGGTTTCATCATGCAGCAAGGCATAGTTAACGCCTGAATCATGATCGGCGCTGGCAACCGCCTCATTGCCACTCAATGGATAAAGAGAGGCTCCGGCCATCAGGGCACAGCCCCCTTTTAAAAAACGTCTTCTGGAATTTTCCATTACTCTCCCCTCTTAGTTGACCTTGTGACAATCGAGGCACAACTTGCTGTGCTGTTTGCCTGTTGCTTGTTTCATTGGATCGTCCAATGGATGCAGCTTGTGGCAGGCGGCACAACTCAACTTGTCGGCATGGACGTTGTGGGTCCACTCTTTCTCAGCCAATTTCTGTGGCTGGTGACACTTGAGACAGGTCTCGTTCTGGGTCGCAGGTGAGATCCCTTCATGGGGAGTAAAAACTCTCAGGTCGTTCGGTTTTCTTGGATGTTTACCCTTTTCACCATGACAGGTACTACAGCTCATATTGAGCTGATCCTGGCCATGATGTCCCTGCATCAAACCATTGCGTTTATGGCACTTCACACAGGGATCACTATTGATTTTTAACGCGGTCTCGGCAGAGGCGATACCGCTCACCCCCAACAAACAGGTCAAAGAGGCCGCGCCTAATATTGCACGCCATCGAATACTGGACATCTCGGGTCCTCACATTTCAATTTGGATATTACAGGGACTCAAGGGTGGCAGCTCACGCCGCCACCCTCTATTACAGGTTTAAGCCGCAAGCACCTGTTGAAGATGCTGTGCGTCCAGAGGATTGGAGCGCTTCATATCAATGAGGCGAATATTAAGTTTTTCGAGCAGGCTCTTTGAGCTGGCACTTTCAGCATCGCTGAAATCTGAAATCACCATTTTGATTTCTGAAGAATTCTGATCTATCAGCACATAATCCAGGCGGACATGGCTTTCTGCGGCATGTGAGTCTATATCTACCACTGAACCCAAGGTGACATTACTGCAAACTTCATATCGACCACTGGTTAAAGATTTCAGAGATTTAAAAAAGTCTAAACTCTTGTTATCAAAGAATCGACTTTTAAGTTTTACCACTTCATTATCATGTGTCTCTTCCGTCTTAAAGAACTTGATACAAGTCATCACAAATACCACCAGCACGAATGGCACCGCAATAAAAAGAACGAAATAGACAAAGGCGTAACTCAGAATAACTGAAGTATCCATATAACCCTCCAAAACATCATTTTAGTTTTTTAGTCGCGCTTACTGCGCAGTCGAATTATTACTATCAATGACAATTGAAAAATTGATCGCCATCAAATAACCACCGGGTAAAAGACTGCAAGAACAAAACATAAGACACTGATAGCATTGACACTTTTTAGAAATCAAACTACTAAAACCAAGAAAACGATTTTACAAAATTTAATATTTGAAAATGGATTATTTCAGTAATTGAAAAATATATTCTTGACGGACTAGCGCATAAGCAACAGACTAAAAACAACTTCAATGCCAGCATTTAGTGATCTGGAATACAGAATCAAAAATAGCTGCAAATAAAATTATTTTTTTTGAAAAAAGTGGTTAACATAGAAATTGGGTATACCACTAAAGGAGTATTGCAGGTGAGCCACATCGACTTTGAAAAGCTGGATATTTTAAGCCTTTCCATCCTTGTTAGCCTATACGAAAACAAGTCTGCAACACATGTTTCCAAAATTCTGAATGTGCCTGCACCCAAAATAAGCCGTTGTTTAAAAACAGCCAGATCTATTTTTGGTAACGAACTATTTCTAAGAAAAAAGTATGGTCTTATTCCCAATGAATTTGCGGCTAAGGTTTATCCTATTGCCAAAGAAATTGTCGACTGTTCCAAAGGCTTCAGTCACTTAGGGAACCCCGCACTGGCAGGCAATAAAAATTTCGAATTAGTTACTCCAGGACTGATTTCTTATGCCTATCCCAAAGCCTTGATGTCTGCGATAAAACAGCAAGGCAAGCAACTGCATATTAACTTAAACTCCTGGAGCTGCAGTTCATTGCAAGGGCTCATAGATGGCAACATCAGCGCCGGACTTTGCAGTTGTCGCTACCCAGACGAACTGCTCTCTCTCGGCGGCAAGCTGCAGATAGAGGCACTCAGAAAACTCGATAGCCTCTACCTCATCTGTAACAAGAATCACCCGTTGCTTTCACGCGATCTCACCCTGGAAGCCATAGCCGAGTATCCTTATATCAATACCGATCTAGGTCTGATACCCAACAGTCAGAGTCCGTTCGAGGATTATTGTCGAATCAATCATCTCGATTTAAATGTCGAGATGACTATCACCGGCATCTCCTCGCTGAGCGCCTATCTGGAGGCCTCGCAGGCGGTGGCTTTGGTGCCCTATAAGGCGGTATTCGATCTCTTGGGGGAAGAGCCTCAACTACACCTGTGCAAACTGTCAGAGATGGAAACGACGCGATTGTTCAACGTTACAGAGCCGCTGACGCTCACCTTGCTCAGCAGTGTCGGCCAACAAGACATAGAGCTGGAGTGGATTCGCTCACAACTGCGTCTTGTGAGTGGTAACTTACTGTAATTGGGTTGGAGTCGCGATAAAGACCTCAGCCTGGTAGTCAGGCTGTTCTTTTGCCTTGAGGTGCACAAGCAGTTTTACCCAAGAGTTCATACAACAGTGGTGTCAAAAGCGGTACACTACTGAGCATTCGATACTGGGTAAGCTGTTTATGCAAATCAATTCTCACGCCGAACTCAATCTCCTTTGGGGTTCCCTCATACTTGAAGAGCTGGCACGCCTTGGGGCTCAGCATGTGTGCATGGCGCCAGGCTCGCGCTCCACGCCCCTGACGCTGGCTGCTGCCCGCCAGGACAAACTAAAACAACACCTACACTTCGATGAGCGTGGACTGGGCTTTATGGCACTCGGGCTCGCCAAGGCCAGTCGGGCCCCGGTCGCCATTATCACCACCTCGGGTACGGCCGTTGCCAACCTGTATCCGGCCATCGTTGAGGCCTGGTTGACTCAAGTCCCCTTGGTCGTGCTTTCCGGCGACAGACCGCCGGAGCTGATAGCTTGCGGCGCCAACCAAGCCATACTCCAACCGGCGATTTTCGGCCAATATGCCAAGCAGTTGAACCTGCCAACACCGGATCTGGCCATAGCCCCTCAGGCACTGCTGACTCAGATTGATGAAGCCGTGGCCAACCAAAGCATGCCGGTCCACATCAATTGCATGTATCGTGAGCCACTGTACCCAAGCAGCCTGGATGCCCCCAGAAGTCAAGCCATAGAGCATTACCTGCAACCTCTGACGAGCTGGCAACAGGCAAGCACGCCCTATAACCAATATGCCAATAAAGGCATGGGACAAGTCCCCAGTTGGGATACCATGGCGCGTTTTGTTCACGGCAAGGGTGTTATCATCGCCGGCACCCTGGATAGTGCCGATAATCCACAAAAGTTGGTCGAACTGGCCAGCAAACTCGGTTGGCCGCTGCTGACAGATGCCCAGTCTCAGCTGCGTCAACATCCTGCCGCAATAGGCAATGTCGACCAACTGCTGCTCAACCCCAAGGGCCGAGCCCTGCTGCAACAGGCCGACCGGGCACTGGTGTTTGGTGGACGCCTGCTGTCGAAACGCCTGATAAGTTATCTGGAACAGCAGAACTGGCACCAATATTGGCAAGTATTGCCGCAGCAGATGCGCCTGGATCCCAGCCATAAACCCAAGCAGATCTGGCTGGCAGAGCTACAGCAGATAGCCGCGCTTGAGTGGCCGCGCTCGTCCTCCGCCAATTGGGCACTGGAGCTCACCGCCCAGAATGAGGCGCTCAATGAGCTCTTTGTACGCCAAATCGATAACGGCGAATTCGGTGAGGCCCAGGTGATCAGGGCCATAGCGGCAATCCGAACCGGCGAGCAGCAGCTTTTTATCGGTAACAGTTTGCCGGTGCGACTTTATGATATGTTCGCGCCCATCAGTTGCTGCGCCGCCATCACCTATACCAACCGCGGCGCTTCGGGGATAGATGGCCTGCTGGCCAGTGCCTGCGGCGTCGCCAACCACAAGGGCCAGGCCACCACCTTGGTGCTCGGCGATCTATCGGCGCTGCACGACCTCAACTCTCTGGCACTGGCACGCCAGGCTCAGGGGCCATTGGTGATAGTGATACTCAACAATGATGGCGGCAATATCTTCAATATTCTGCCAGTACCGGATGAGCAAGTAAGGGCTCACTATTACCGATTAAGCCACGGGCTGGAGTTTGGCTATGGCGCGGCCATGTTTGGCCTGCCCTACAATAGGGTGGAAGACTTCCAGGGCTTTATGGATGCCTACAGTGAAGCGCTCAACTATAACGGCGCCTCGGTCATCGAGGTTTGCGTCAGCCAAACCCAGGCCAGCGACCAGATAGCCAGCATAGGCCAATGGGTAAAACAAAGCTGATGTTAGCCATAACGACTCAAGGGTCAGCAACCCAGCCGCCTTTAGTGCTACTGCACGGTTTTCTCGGCAGCAGCCATGATTGGCGCGAGTTGCTGCCGCTCCTGAGTCAGGACTACTACTGTATTGCGGTCGATCTCCCGGGACATGGCCGCAGCTGTGATATCCAAATCGACAGTCCAGGCTTCAATGACTGTGTTGCCTTGCTGCGTCATACACTGCTCAAGGCTGGCATCCCACGCTTTCACTTGTTGGGATACTCGCTTGGTGGCCGTATCGCGCTGCATCTGGCTCAAACCTGGCCCGAGGCGCTGCTGAGCCTACATCTTGAGTCCTGTCACCCGGGCCTGTTATCCCCTGATGAACGCCGGCAGAGGGCGATGGCCGATAAGCTGTGGGCCGAACGTTTTAACACTATGCCGATTGAACAAGTGCTGGCCCTCTGGTATCAGCAGGGGGTGTTTGCAGACCTATCAAGCGCCGAGCGAGAAGGTTTAATCGAAAAACGCCGCCATCAGCAGCCGCTTGGCCTAATCAACTGTTACCAGGCCACCTCACTGGCACTACAACAGGATCTGCGCCTGGTGCCGGCCAAGCTTGCCTGCCCAAGCCACTACTACCTCGGGGAACAGGATGCCAAGTTTAACGCTCTCGCCAAGGCCTGGCAGCCACAAGCCGGATTCAAGCTGCATACCATTGCCGATGCGGGCCATAATAGCCATCAGGCCCAACCCGGCGCTTTTGCCACGGCGCTCAAAGGCGCCCTGAACGCGATTTCAAGGGGTGAATGATGCATCCAGACTCACTGTCACTGGCCCGCTATAGGCTACCACTGGAAACCTCACTACCTGTGGGCAAGCAAAGAATCGAACAGAGAGCCGGGCTGGTTATCAAGGCCTGTTACGGCAATGAAGAACATTTTGTAGAAGTCGCTCCTCTGAGCGGCCTGGATGCCAACGGCGAGCCACTGCAGGGGTTCAGCCGTGAATCGCTGGCGGAGGTGACAGAAGCAGCCTTGGCGCTGATGCAAGCACTGGCAGCCAAAGAGCAGGAGTTGAGTCAGGCGGCCGATGCCTGTCAGTATCCCTCGCTCGCTTGGGGGCTAAGTCTGCTCGATACCAAACTCAAAGGACAACTTCCACAGCGCTGGCCGGCCTTTGAAACCATCCCGCTCATCTATCACAGGGAAGAAGAGCCACTGGCGCTACTGCAACAAAGGCTGGCGGCGCTTCCCGATACGGTTCTCAGAGCCAAGATCAAAGTCGCCCAGACCAGCATGGAGCAAGAGCTCAGACTGATCCATGCTGTATTGGCCGCCAAACCTCATCTTAAACTCAGGCTGGATGCCAATCAGGGCTTTGAGTATCAGCAAGCAGTGGATTTTTGCGCTTGTCTGCCCAAGGCCAGCATTGAATATATTGAGGAACCCTGCCGCCGCGCCGACGATAACCCGGCCCTATTCAAGGCCACAGGGATCCGCTATGCCCTGGATGAAAGTCTGCTGCAAAGTGAGTTTGTACCTGACTGCAATGACTTCGCGAGCGGTCTCACGGCGCTGGTGCTTAAACCCATGTTGCTCGGCAGCTTAACCAGACTGCAAACCCTGATCGAACAGGCCGAAGCGGCCGGCGTGCGCGCCCTATTGAGTTCCAGCCTGGAATCTTCTTTGGGAATTGCCGATCTGGAGGCTGTCAGTGCCCTCTTGACCCCCAACGAAGCCCCCGGACTGGATACTCTGGCGCCTTTCGGACGCGATATTATTGTCGGCCAAGGCCACAAACCCTGTCTGGACTTTGCCGAGCTGGAACTCTTGGGTCAGTGGCCCTGTCTGTAACCGCCAAGCTCTGACAGCCTCTGCAACCTCCAATTTCAGTAACAGGAGAGCACATGACCTACTCGCCCCTTCACCTCAGTGGCCAACAGACCCCAGATGCCATCGCCTTGGTAGAGGGCGGTATCAGCCATAGTTATCAGGCAGTAAGCCGGCAGGTGTTGGCGCTCGGCGCCGAGCTTCGAGCCTTGGGGTTGCAGCGCGGGGATAAACTGGCCTGTGTGGCCGCCAACTGCCGCGAGCTGATGTTGCTGTATTGGGCTTGTCTGGATCTGGGGCTGCTCTTTTGCCCACTGTCACCCAAGTTTCCGGATAGTCAGCTTCAGGAGCTGCTTGAGCGTTTACATATTCGCTTTATCTGGTGTCCGGATAACGCCCGGAATAAGCTTTGGCAAACGCGGGATATCACCCGAGTGCAGGCGGATTTTGCCATTATCGAATCGAATGGTATCCCAGCCGAGATAGCCACTGTCTCGGCCGATACGCCGCTCAATATCATTCTTACCTCGGGCTCCAGTGGCAGCCCCAAGGCCGCAATCCACTGCCTTAATAACCATATCGCCAACGCCAATGGCAGTCGGCAGTTGATCCCTTTGACGAGTGGTGATGCCTGGTTACTCTCGTTGCCGCTGTTCCATATCGGTGGTCTGGCAATCCTCAATCGCTGCGCCCTGGCTGCGGCGGCCGTGGTGCTGCCGGACAATAAGCTAACTATGGCGGCGCAGTTAAAGCGTGATGCCATCACTCATCTCTCATTGGTGGCCACCCAGTTACAACGCCTGTTGGACGACAGCCCCGAAAGCCTTATAGGAGTGAAGTGCCTGCTACTCGGGGGCGGCGCCATAGGCCAAGGCCTGCTGGACAGGCTATCCCCCTTGAAGGTGAAAGCCTTCACCAGTTACGGCATGACAGAGATGGGCTCGCAGATCACCACGGGAATCGCCCGCAGCGATGGCAGTAGTGGCCGCCTATTACCCGGGCGCGAACTCAAAATAGAACAAGGAGTTATCTGGGTCAGGGGCGAGACCCTGTTTATGGGTTACTTGCAGCCGGATGGCAGCATAGTTAAAGAGACCCAAGACGGTTGGTTCTGCACCAAGGACAAAGGCTTTTGGAGCCAGGATGGGCTACTGCATATTCAGGGGCGGGTCGACAATATGTTTATCTGCGGCGGCGAGAATATTCAACCGGAAGAGGTGGAAGCGGCGCTGAAACGGCACCCAGCCATCCTGGATGCCATCGTCTTTGGTGAAGATAACCCCGAGTTTGGTTTACTGCCGGCCGCCATTTTGCGATATCGAAGCATAGAAATACCGAGCGAAGCCGAGTTGACCGCCTTCCTGGCAGACAAGCTGGCCCGCTTTAAACGCCCGAGGCACTATTATCCCTGGCCACAACAGGTTGCCGAGGGGCTAAAGGTGCAGCGCAAACAGCTTATTGCGGCAACTCGTTCAGCCCACAGGGCTAAGCCATAGATAAAGCCTCAACAGCCAAACAGCAGCGATGAGGCAGAGCTATCGCAGTCGCTCTCGGCCTTAGGCTCATCGTCATCGACATCACGGCTGCCCAAGAACTCACCATGTTCAAACATCTGAATATAGTAAGCTCTGCCCTGGATGTAAGACACGGTTTCGCCATGCTCCTTACCATCCTGATAACGGGCAACCTTGTTCAATAAACCGTCTTCGGTAAAATAGTAAAAGCTGCCTTGTTCCTGTCCTTTGGCGTCATATTGCTCCCGCCCCAGTTCATAACCTGCTGCAGAGTACGCCAACCAAGTGCCGACTTTTTTGCCGTGATGATAATCCCCTTGCCAGAGGGACACTTGGGTTTCATAGGGATCCTGGTACTGCCACTGGCCATGCCGTTTGTCCTGGCTATAATTCCCCTTGGCTTGCAGCTCGCCTTTTTCGCTGTAGGTTCGGTATTCCCCCTCAAGCTGCCCGTGCCGGTAATGCGCCAGCTGCAACAATTGGCCATCGTGTATCTGGATTTCTTTCACTTCACCGTGCAGCTGCCCCTGACTGTCACGCTGTTCTGTGCGGCGGTTACGGGCATCCTGATAAGTCCAGATCCCCACCTTTTTGTAATGGGCATATTCGCCTTGCTCCAGCAGCTTGCCGCTGACTAGTTTCTTTTCATAAGCGCCGTGGAGCTGACCTTCTTTGTAATGGCTGGTCTCTATATTGGGCTCATCGTCCCAGAGCCCCTGATACATTTGCACGGCCAGCCCCTCGCGTTTGCCATTGAGTTCCTCCTCTCGTTCGATGACAACGCCATTGGCATCAAACTTCTGATATAGCGTCCACACCCGGGTCATATCCTGCTGCATTCTTGAGCTGAGCTTGCCGTCTTTGAAGTATTGTCTGTCGAGGATCTGTTTATCTTTGACAAAACGGGCGTTGAACTCCATGGTCTTGCTGCCGTCTTCGGCAAACTCTTGTTCAAAGACCAAGCGGCTTTGATCGTCAAAGCGCTGTAACTGCTGCAGCTGCGAGCTATTGGTATAAAAGCTTTGCTGCTCGCCCACCTTTTTGCCCTGCTGATAATGTTCGATTCGAGTCAGCTGTCCCTTGGCATCATACTGGCGGCTTTCCCCATGCTCTCGATCCTGCTGGAAATGGGTTTCCCAACTGAGCTGGCCATTCTCATGCCAGCGTTTGGCCGGTCCCTGCCGCTGGCCATCCACATAAACATACTCGGCCTCTTGGACGCCTGTATCCCAGTATTCATAGGCTTTTCCCTGCTGACCTTTAGGGCCAAAGGTGTCAATGGAGGACAACTCACCATTGCGGTGATAACGTTTGCGTTCACCCGTCGGTTTACCCGCCAGATACAGACTGCGCTCACGCAGTTGCCCACCCGGGTAGTATTCCAGTTGCTCCCCTTCCGGCAGACCATTGACCAGCGAGTGCTGCGCCTGCAGACTGCCATCCTGGTAATAGTGGCTGTCTTTACCGACGCGTTTGTCGCCCAACTGCTGAAAAACCTCCTCTAACTGACCGTTACTGTAGAAGTTTTTTTGAGTGCCTCTTTGTTCACCATCAACAAAACCGGCCTCCATGGTCAAGATGCCGTCTTCATCATAGAAACGGATCGGGCCTTCCATCTCGCTGTTATCGTTATAACGGCCATCGGAAGACAGCTTGCCGTTATTGTGAAAGAACTGGTAGCTACCTAGGGCATTTTGGAAGATACCCGGCTTGGCAAAGCTGCCCTTGAATCTGGGGGTATCCGAGCCGACATAATAGATGGTGGTCTGCCAACCATGCTGATCCTGGGTTTGTGGCTCTTTAACATAAAAGCTGGCCTGGCGCTCACTGTCGACCACTTGCCAATCTTCATTCAGCCACACTGTCTCGGCGCTGGCCATCCAGCTCATCAGGCCACAAAGTAATATCAATACACGCATTTTCTTGTCCTTAAGGCAGTGGCGGGAAACTGTTGACCCAGCGGATATCCAGGGGCTCGCCCTGGTACTCGAGTTTGCCGATACGCTCCACGCTATCGGCAACCCTTAGGTATTTGTCTTCCATGACGGCTTCGCTCAGCGGGATATCCTCTGAACTCAGGTAGCGCGCCTGCTTGTCCAGCAACGGCAGTTGCACGTCATCGGCACTGTAGAGATGGTAACTCTGTAGGAATTGCTGCACAGATTGCTGCAGATCCAGCTCGCCAAACACTTCAAGGGGCACCAACCAGGCACGTTCACCCGGGGTATAGTCGACAGAGTGCCATACCGGGCGACCATCACAGTGCAGATGACTGGGTATTTCCAGACCATAGAAATAACGGCGAATGCCATCCTCGGTACTCAGTTGATACTCGACTTGAGTCGTCATACGTTCGTTAGGCTTTGCTTTCCAGACCAAAGCCGATGGCCCTTGTTTAAAATCGCCTTCAATTTGCAGCTGGCAGACCCCGGCCCAGTCCTGCGGCAGAGTCAGCTTGGCACCCTGCGGCGTATCGGCCTGAGTCGCAAAGGTGGCCGGATCAAAATCGACCGCCTCTTCGCCGGTATCATTGTAATAAAGGTAATGCTTGCCCATGGGAGGCAGGGTGTAATCGGCGGCAAAGGCCTCACGGTTCACCCAGCGCACCTCGCGGCTGAAACCGGCTTGTTGCTGATCCAAGATGGCATGAAAGGTTACCTCTGCTGCTGGCTTGGTCAATTTCACCCGAAAGAGTTGTTGGCCGCTAAACAGCAAACTGCGATCCATGCTATTGAGCCACTCGGGGCCACCTTGCGGTGTCTGATAGCGGAACTCGCCTTCAAGCCCATCGAAAAACGGTACCAGATAACCATCGGCGCCGCTGAAATGCAGCAGATACTCGCCCTCTTGCTGCGCTACCGGGGTAATAGTGAGTGTGCCACCGGCCAACGCCAACTGCTGCTCCTGCCCCGACTGCCATTGGCTGGAAACCGATACCAGCTCGAGTGGCCTATAGTCTGCCACGGCACTGAAGGAGGATATTTTTTCAAACTGGTTTCGCTGATCCCATCCCAGGGGCACAATCGCGGTACTGGTGACTAGCGCACCACTCTCCTGATAGGGGCCCAACTGGCTGAGTATGCTCCACTCCAGTGCAATGGGTTTATCTTCGGCATCCAGCGCCTGCAGATCTCGGTAGCGGATCTCACCCAAAACTTCTCTATCGCCTTTGGTAAGCAAGAGTTCCAGTTGCAGATGTTCAGACTCGCCACGAAATGTGCCCTTGCCATATTGGAATAAGCTTTCGGCACTGAGCTCAAGCCCATCGGCTGGCTTAGGGGGCGATGCCATAATGGGGTTCCAGTTGTCCATATCATCGAAGGCGATTTGTTGCCTCAGATCGCCCACCTGTTCGAGCAGATCCTTGCGCGACATCACTATCTGTATATGGTTGTTGCCTTGTTGACCCATGGCGTCAATCTTGCTCTCCAGCACCAACACCATTTTCTGCAACCAGCCACTCTCACGTGCCAGGCGCATATGACCATACAGGCGACTATCGCCGCTTTCGGCGGTCAACTCTGCGTCCACTATCTCCGGGGTCACCTTAGTGACCAATAGTTCCGTTTGCTGACCATTGAACCCCTCGAGTATCAGCTTACTGCCCTCTTTGGCGGGGATCTTTTGCAACACACCGGGAGTCTCCATCCCCTGAGTCAAATGTTCGATTAACTCAGGGCCCGAGCGTGCCAACATCTTTTGCCAACTCTCTTCATCCTTGCCCTTAAATGCCAGCAATTTGCCGGAGTCTTTATCCAGGGTGATTTCAAAGCCGCTGGAAAACATCTGTTGCAACTCGGGCTCATCGTTTGCAGCGGTAAAACTACTAAAACTATTGCCGCCACCGGACATAGTCATAAACCTGGGCACCAGTTCCAACTTTAGTGCAGGCGAGGTCTCAATCACCTCATAGTGCATCAGAGAGTTGCTGTGCTGAGTAAATACCCGTCCGCCAATATCTATGCTGGCTTTTGTCTGCACCCAGTAATCGACTCGATCGCCTTTTTTAGGGTCAAACTCAACATGGGAATTGGGGGAGCACGCGGATAAGAGCCATAACAGCCCGAAGAGGGAAAGATACTGCTTCATTTCATTCCTTGAAGAAGAACGCTTAAAAATTAGCGCCACATTATGCCAAATCAGAAGTCATAATTCTGCAGCTATTCCACGGGCGTTAACCTTTTTGCCGGACAAACTTCGCAAATTCACCAGTGACAGGGGAATATTCTTTTTTGCAACCAGGCAGAGGCCGCTCAAGGAGCAGAGAGATAGGGTTTACACCGTATCTCTCCCTCCCCGGATTGAACTCAGCGGCTAGCGACTCCTCTGACTAAAACCTACATCTTTGGCTGTTGTTTAGCTAAGGCAACAAAAAACCCGCCAGATGGCGGGTTTTGCAAAATAGTTCGCTGACTGCGTTATACGTCCATACAAGCCTTGAGCTTGTTCATGGCGTTTTTCTCCAACTGACGGATCCGCTCGGCAGACACTTGATAGGTATCGGCCAATTCCTGCAGTGTGGTCTTTTCATCGTCCAACCAACGGGCCCGCAGAATATGCTGGCTGCGCTCATCCAAGGTCTTGATCGCCGACAACAGCTTGTTCTGGGCATTGGATTCCCAGTTGTCATTTTCTACCTGGGCCGCCAAGTCGGAAGAGTGATCTTCCAGATAAAGCGCCGGGGCAAAGTCATGATCATCATCGTGATCATTGGTCAGGTCGAAGGCCGGATCCTGCGCCGCCATTCGCGACTCCATCTCGGTCACATCCTGTTTGGATACGCCAAGATTCTCCGCCACCATAGTGACCTCTTCATCGCTGAACCAACCCAGACGTTTCTTGGCCTTACGCAAGTTGAAGAACAACTTACGTTGTGCCTTGGTGGTGGCGACTTTAACTATGCGCCAGTTCTTCAGCACATATTCATGAATTTCTGCCTTGATCCAGTGCACAGCAAAAGACACCAAACGCACACCCACATCAGGGTCGAAACGCTTGACCGCCTTCATCAGGCCTATGTTGCCTTCCTGGATCAGGTCTGCCTGTGGCAGACCATAACCCGCATAGCCGCGGGCAATATGCACCACAAAACGTAAGTGCGACATAATCAGTTGCTTAGCCGCCTGCAGATCACCGGTTTCCTGCAAACGCTTCGCCAGCTCATACTCCTGCTCGGCGTCCAGCATGGTCATGCTGTTTACCGAATGGATATAGGCCTCGAGACTGCTGCTCCCTTGGGGAACCATCAGTGCCATTGATTGCGTTTGATCAGTCATTCACGCTCCTGTTTCTTACTGCTTTGATGCTCATTTCGAGTCTAAAAAACATTGATGAGCCGATGCACTATCGGTCAATTGACATATATTGTCAACGCCGCGTCTAACATCCTGGGTTATTTTTACCCCGAAGATAAGACAATGCAAGTGAAGGTAAGTTCATTTTTACATCAGTGAGGCTCTATGGCTCGCAGGTGTTGGCGCACCGACAGGAAAGACCCCAACCAACCCAAAAATGACGCCAGTGCCATCATCTGCAGCAGCTCGACAAAGGTCAGAGACTGCATCTCGAGTTGGCTGCCATACAGGCCCAAAAGCGAGGCCAACGCCCCATCCAGGTACCAGACCAAGAGGTTGATTATCACCCAGGCGAGTATACCGCCGATAACACCATACCAGATGCCGGTATAGAGAAAGGGCCGCTGAATAAAGGCTTCTGTGGCCCCGACCAGCTTCATGACCTCAATTTCACTGCGCCGATTCATGATAGCCAGGCGAATCGTGTTGCCTATGACCAGCACCACAGCCAGGATCAGCAGTGCCGCCAACGCCAGCACGGTACGTTCCAGCAAGCGCACCAGCGCCTGTAAGCGCTCCAGCCACTCGATATCCAGACGGCCAAAGCTCACCTCAGGCTCACGCTCCAGCTTGGTCAAAAGCTCTCGGGCGCCTGCGGGGCTGGAATACTTTTCAGTGGGGATCACGCTGATCACCGCCGGCAAAGGGTTGCTTTCCAGATAGGAGAGCGCCTCGCCGAAACCAGACAGCTGTTGGAACTCCGCCAATGCCTCGTCACGATTGATATAGTCGACCTCGTCGATTTCCGGGTAGACCTTAATCCGCGCCAGCAGGCTCTGAATACTCTGCTCTGAGCGGTTCCCCTCAATAAACAAGGAGATCTGCGCCGCACTGTTCCAGGATTGGGTAATGGTCTCGGCATTTTTTACCAGCACCTGCAAGGCGGCCGGCAAACTCAGGCTGACCCCCAGCACAGCCATGGTCATCAGCGATGAGATAGGGTTGCGCCACAACTCACCCATGCTGGCCATGGCATGCTGTATATGGCGGATAAAGAACATCACTATCCGGCCGGAGAGCGGGAGTTTACTGCGGGTCAATGAAGGCTGAGCAGACATAGCTTATTCCTTAGCGCTCATGGGGCTAGTCCCCAGTTCTTCACCACCTATCATCCGCCCCTGCTTCAGGGTCAGGGTGCGGTATTTCATTCTGGCGATAAGACCGAGATCATGGGTGGCAATCAGCACGCTGGTGCCCGCATCGTTGAAGGTTTCAAACAGCCTGAGAATATCCATGGACAGCTTGGGATCCAGGTTACCGGTCGGTTCATCGGCCAGCAATAGAGGGGGTTTGTTGACTATCGCCCTGGCAATGCCTACCCGCTGCTGCTCACCGCCCGAAAGCATGATGGGATTATGGCGCTCTTTACCATAGAGCCCCACCATATCCAGAGCACCGGCTACCCGCTTGCGGATCTCCCCCAGGGTAAAACCTTCGATAACCAAGGGCAGCGCCACATTGTCAAACACGCTGCGGTCCATCAATAGATGGTGGCTTTGGAAAATCATCCCGATATCGCGGCGCAGATAAGGCACGTGGCCGCGCTTGATACCGGCGATATCATGACCGTTGATCCATACCCGGCCGGCACTGGCGCGCTCGATAACAGTGATCAATTTGAGCAAGGTACTCTTACCGGCTCCGGAATGTCCGGTAAGAAAGGCCATTTCGCCCCGCTGAAGATGAAAACTCACATCAGACAGTGCCTTTTGGCCCCCGGCGTAAATTTTGCTGACCTGCTCAAATCGAATCATATATCAGTTATCCGCCTTCTCCTGACTGAACAGGGCTTCGATAAAGTCTTTGGCATTGAAGGTACGCAGATCGTCTATCTGCTCTCCCACGCCTATGTAACGAATAGGAATACCAAATTTATCGGCAATGGCAAAGATAACTCCGCCTTTGGCGGTGCCATCCAGCTTGCTGATACTGATACCGGTAACCCCGACGGCTTCCTGGAACAGTTGCGCCTGACTGATGGCATTCTGACCCGTACAGGCATCCAGGGTCAGCATCACTTCATGGGGAGCGTCCGGATCCAGTTTCTTCATCACCCGAACCACTTTCTTCAGCTCTTCCATCAGATGGCTCTTGTTCTGCAAGCGACCTGCGGTATCGGCAATCAACACATCAACATTTCTGGCCTTGGCAGCCTGCAGGGCATCAAACAGCACAGAGGCGCTGTCGGCACCGGTATGCTGGGCAATCACAGGAATATCGTTGCGCTGGCCCCAAACCTGCAGCTGCTCAACCGCAGCCGCGCGGAAGGTATCACCGGCTGCCAGCATGACAGACTTGCCTTCGCGCTGATACTGTTTGGCCAACTTGCCTATGGTGGTGGTCTTGCCAACGCCGTTGACACCCACCATTAAAATAACGAAAGGCCCGGCGGCATTGTCCGGCACCAGAGGCGCACTCACAGGCTCCAGCGTCGCCAGCATCTCCTGCTGCAGCAATTCATATAAGGCTTCGGCATCCTTGAGCTGCTTGCGTGAAGCATGATCTGTCAGGCTGGAGATCAACCGACTGGTGGTTTCTACCCCAACGTCGGCAATAAGCAGTTGCTCTTCGAGCTCTTCAAACAGGTCATCATCAATCTTTTTACCACGAAACAGCCCGATAAAACCGCTACCGATATTTTCGCTGGTGCGCATCAGCCCCCGCTTGAGGCGGGCAAAGAAGCCCTCTTTAGCAGGTTTTGCCTGTGGCTCAGGTTGAGCTTGTTCCTCGGCAACCTGTTCGGCCTGGGCTTTTTCAGCGGCCAGACGTTCAGCTTCGGCTTGCTCGGCCTGCGCTTTTTCAGCAGCAATACGCTCGGCTTCGGCATGCTCTGCCTGCGCCTTTTCAGCAGCAATACGCTCGGCTTCGGCTTGCTCGACCTGGGCCTTTTCAGCGGCTATACGCTCGGCTTCTGCCTGCTCGGCCTGGGCCTTTTCAGCGGCCAGACGTTCGGCTTCTGCCTGCTCGGCCTGGGCCTTTTCAGCCGCCAGACGCTCGGCTTCTGCTTGTTCGGCCTGGGCCTTTTCAGCCGCCAGACGCTCGGCTTCGGCTTGCTCTGCCTGCGCCTTTTCAGCAGCAATACGCTCGGCTTCGGCCTGCTCGGCCTGGGCCTTTTCAGCGGCCAGACGTTCGGCTTCTGCTTGCTCTGCCTGGGCCTTTTCAGCCGCCAGACGCTCGGCTTCAGCTTGCTCGGCTTGTGCCTTTTCAGCAGCAATACGCTCAGCTTCGGCTTGTTCTGCCTGCGCTTTTTCAGCAGCAATACGCTCGGCTTCGGCTTGCTCGGCTTGTGCCTTTTCAGCAGCAATACGCTCGGCTTCTGCTTGTTCGGCCTGGGCCTTTTCAGCCGCCAGACGCTCGGCTTCAGCTTGCTCGGCCTGCGCTTTTTCAGCCGCCAGACGCTCAGCTTCGGCTTGTTCGGTCTGGGCCTTTTCAGCAGCTAAACGTTCGGCCTCGGCCGCGGCTTCTGCAGCCTGTTGTTCGGCGAGTTTGGCCGCCTGTTCGGCTTCGTCGTTGCGTTTGTCTTTACGAAACCAGGAAAAAAAACCTTTCTTTGCCATCAGTGCTACCAGTGCTCAACATCGTGGGGGATCTTCAGGAGCCGGGCTCCCGCTTGAGGTCGCAACTATTTCCCTGGAGCAGCGGGGCCTGTTACTGGCATTCCCGAGCGATAAAGGGCTTTAGCTTCATCTCACCTTTTCGGCTGAGTTTGTTATAAAATAGCGACGCTTTTAAGGTGGCATAGTCTACCACTTTCTTTCTTCAGGCAAAATCACGGGGGCAAGATGGCCAAAAATAGACCGGGCAGCGGTCAAGTTCGTATTATCGCAGGCCAATGGCGCTCGAGAAAATTACCCATCCAGGATCTGGAAGGCCTGAGGCCAACCACAGACAGAGTGCGGGAAACACTATTTAACTGGCTGGCAGGTGAACTCAGTGGCAGCTCGGTGTTGGACTGTTTCGGTGGCAGTGGCGCCCTGGCATTGGAAGCCCTATCCCGCTATGCCGCGTTTGCCAGAGTCTATGAGCTGCAAAAAACCGCCGCTCAGCAACTGCAGCAGAATCTGCAAACCCTAAAATGCGACAGTGCCGAGGTCATTAACGGCGATGTATTGGCCGGTTTGGCGCGCCCTGCCGATCGCCGTTTCGATATCGTGTTTATCGATCCCCCTTTTCGCAAGGGACTGGCCGAGCAAACCCTAACCCTGCTGGCCCGGCATCAATGGCTCAACCCTGGCGCCCTTATCTATCTCGAAGTGGAATCTGAATTGCAGCAGTTGCCGATACCCGCTGACTGGGAGGCATTGAAAGAGAAGCAGGCCGGCCAGGTCAGCTACCGCCTGTATCGCTTCCCGGGAGGAGTAGAGTCATGAAAGCCGTATTAGTGTTGGGAAAACTGGCGACCCTATTGGCCTGGGTGTTGATGTTTTTCAATCTATTCAGCCCGTTTGAAGGCAATATCGGCGTGATACTCACCATACTTCTCGGGGTAACTGCAATGATGCATGGGCTGCAGGTATTGATATTTCACACGATATTTTGTCAGTTGTTGCCGCTCAAGGCCAAAGACTATCTCAACGCCTTTCTATTCGGGGTGTTTGCCTTGCTGGATTACCGCCAACGAGCGCTGAGTAAACTGGCTGCAGAAACCTCGGCAAACACTCAGGATTGAGGCGGCAAAGGCGCCTCTTTACCCTTGGCCAGTATTTCCAACATTTGCTGTAAATGCTGGCTCAAAGCTTCAGCCTCGGCTGCCGCAAACCTTTGCTTGAGGGATGCATCGAGTTGAGTCGCCAGCTCAGCCTTCACAGCAGAGAGGGCCGGTTGGTTCTCTTCAACCTGTAACTTGGCAACGCTGAGAGCCAACAACTTGAGCTCAGGCAACAACTCTATTTGCTTCAATGGTGCCAATAAACCTGGGTCGTCATCACTGAATCGTTGATCCAAAGTCACCAGCAGTTGGTCGACCCGCGCCAAAGTCTGCTCCCCACGCTGATACAGAGGAGTTATGGCAACCTCATTGGCAAAATCAGTGAGTTGATAAAGCGTCACGCTCAGCGTCAGCACAACTAACAACAGCGGCAGTGACAACCCGAACACCAGACCGACCCAAAAGTTATTGATACCGGATAAAAAGGCTCGCATTGCTCCTCCGCTGTCGGCAACAAGGCCATCCAATGGATGGCCCTGGATCACAGGAATTTGATTGCCAATGGGTACTTGTATTCCACCCCCTCACTGGCCTTGACCGCTGCGACTATGGTCACCACCACATCGAAAATCGCCAGTACAGCCACCAGCACCAAACCTATGCCAACAAAGATCAGGATCAGGCTGATGATGGTGTAAATGATCATACTGATTTTGAAGTTCAGGCAATTACGGCCGCAAACATCGACAAATTCAAACTCTTCCCGTTTCATCAACCAAACGATCAACGGCCCCAAGATAGTGCCCAAAGGGATCAGGTAACCGGCAAAACTCGCCAGGTGCACCAACATTCCCATGTCTCTTTCCTGCTTTTCCATGTTGTTTCCTAACTTTTTTCAGTTCAAAGCCAAACTATCCGGGCCATAGAGGCGCATCTGCCAGTCTTCTATGCTGCCCCGCTCCAGTCGGCGCTGCAAGCTGCCTACCCAGCTGGCCGCCAAACCTTCACAACTGAGCAGCCTATAATAGGCGGCCGCATCAAATTCGGGGCGAAAATACAGCTTCATCGCCTCGGCAACACTGATATCGGTACGCCTTTGTTTCAGTATCAGAGCATCCTGACAGCTTATGATGCCAGGCTTAAGCACTCGATAGAACCAGCCTGACATACCCGTTTGCTGCATGGCAAGGGCAAAGTCCCGCTGACTATATTGGTGATTGAGCTTAAAACAGGGGGAACGCGGTTGGGTGACCTGCAGCTCGACTTCGCCAAAGCTGAGGATATCGCCGATATGAATATCCTCCTCTGTTAAGCCAACACTGCTGATGTTTTCTCCCATGGCAGGTGCATCCTGCCCCGCGGTTATCAGCCCCATGCGCCGGTAGTGGCCATAGTGCTCGCGAGGGAAATGATGCAGTACCCTATCCGGGCCACCATGATGTTTGGGATCCGCCTGGGCATCACCCGCAACCCTGTCGCCAAAGACCTCCAGCGTCTCCATCCGAGACTTGTTATCTATCCCGCTTGCCAGCTTGTCCCTGAATGTCAGTTTATCACCGGCATACAGCCCAGAAATCTTGTCAATCAAACACTTGGTCACGTTACGTCTCCCTTCGAGTGCCAAAGCCAAATCATACTCCAAGCTTACGGGACAGATCACGGACATTTCCATACCAACTGCAGCGATGGTATGAACCCTATATAGGGGACGATGGCGAAGATATTTGGACGTAAACAAAAAAAGCCCCGCTCAAAGAGCAGGGCAAGCCAGTTAGCACATAAATAAACAAGAAGGGAGAAAACCGCAGAGCCCTTGGGCTCTATCCAAAGATCGTCAGCAAGATTAAGCCCAGCTGATGACAGAGGCATGACATTAAGGCGGGATTTTTATGACACGCTCAATCCTGCTGTGCTTGCAGGTATTGACGCAAGGCATCTCCCGGGATCGAGGTTTCCGAGGCAACCGCGAAAGCCGCCCATTGAGCGGCTTCCGTCATGGCCTGTTCCACTGCCATTCCCGATACCAAGCCATGGATAAGCCCGGCGGCAAAGGCATCACCGGCACCCGTGGTATCCACCACTTTCTCAGGAACCGCCGCTATCAGCGTCTCACCACTCTCCTGGTATAACACTGCGCCCTGCTCGCCTTGAGTCACAATAAAGTATTTAAGTGCATCACCGGCTATCTGACGCCCAAACTGCCAAGGACTGAGCTCACTGCGCCCTTGCATATCGGTTACCGAAGACAGCAATACATGACAGGGTCTTGGCCTGTCATCTTTGGCCAATTGTGCCACCACCAGAGTGTGTTCCAGCGCGGTTCGCGCCCAACTGACCGCCCCTTCGGCAGAGGAGTTGATATATAGCGCATCCCACTGCGACCACTTGGGCGGCGCCGGCAGTTCAAATATCGGTCGCTGCGGCCGGATAATGGTGCGCTCGCCATCCGGGGTCATCACCAACAGCATTTCACAGGTATTGCCTGCTCGCCGCTGCACCCTGCGACAATCCAGCCCTTGGGTACTGGCTTCGGCCAGCAGCCAATCGCCCATCTCGTCGCGCCCAACCTGACTGACCAGAGCCACATTATGACCGGCCCACTCCAGTCCTATGCCGGTATTGGCGCCACCGCCCCCCAAACGTTGGCCACCATCCTGATAATGGAATCGGCCTCCGGTGCGCAAGGGTTTATCCAGCAATAAGATTCGGTCACAGTTAAGATTGGCAACGAGCAAAATCTTGGCCATAGAAGTATTCCGCAGAAACGAATGCCCCATCTTACCCCAGGGCCAACACTAAATGCAGCGCAGCCAACAACAAAGGCCCCAAGAGGTGACATTGCCAAACGGCTAAAAACACCATTTTAACTCATGAAAAAGTACTGTTTAAACGAGTTTTTATTTACATTTATTTAAAGTTAAAACAGACTATTAACCATCCAGACTTCGGTGAAATTTTCTTTCCAAGACAACAAAATAAACTCACTTTACCCCAGCGCTGCAGACTCCTATATTCGCGGAAAATTTCACCATTCAGACTTTTTAAACATTTCCTCGTTTAAAAGGTCGTTTTTCTATTTGGAGTCTGAGTTGTCCCAACCTCACGCCACCGCTCACAACAACAGTGCCTGGGTACCTGTTGCGGGTTTAACCCTGTTTGCTCTGGCTTCCGGCTATCATATGAGTCTGCTGCCGCTGGCATTGGACGGTTTCGGCTTAGCGACAGATCTGGCGGCTTGGCTGGCGAGTATTTTTTATTTCGGCTTGCTGCTCGGGGCAACTTGTATTTCACCGGTAGTGGCACGCCTGGGACACAGGGGCGCCTTCATCCTGTTTCTATTGCTGCTGGCGGCGACAGTGGCTGGCATGCCCTTGGTGGTTAATGGCCAATTTTGGTTGGCGGCACGCTTTATTGCCGGGATTGCCGTGGCCGGCATCTTCGTGGTGGTGGAATCCTGGTTGTTGATCGCCGACACCGCCAAGCAGAGAGCCAAACGTTTGGGCTTCTATACAGGCTCACTCTATGGCGGTAACGCCCTGGGACAACTGGGTGTGGGGCAATTGGGTGTCGATGGCGCCATGCCGCATATTTTGGTGGCTATAGTATTGGTGTTGGCCGTATTGCCACCGCTGCTGGCCAAACGTTGCCAACCACAAAAAATACAGCATCAGAAGATCAGCTTCAAAGAAGTCAGACATGTGAGCCGCCCTGCCATCATGGGCTGCTTGGTTGCAGGTTTGGTATTGGGGCCCATCTATGGCCTGATGCCTGTTTTTCTCAGCGAGCAGACAGGTGACCATCAACTGACGGGCAAACTGATGGCCATAGTGATCCTCGGAGCCATGTTGGTGCAACCCCTGGTTAGTTGGTTGTCTCCCAGATTCAGCAAGACTCTCTTGATGGCGTTTTTCTGTTTATTGGGCGCCGCCGGGGTGGCGGGCATGCTGCTGAGTCACAGCACTTTGATGATGGGCCTTAACCTATTGCTGCTGGGGGCTGCCGCCTTCGCTTTGTACCCGATAGCCATCACTTTGGCTTGTGATCGCCTCGATAGCAGTAAGATAGTAGCGGCAACCGAACTTATGCTGCTCAGCTACTCTGTGGGTTCGGTTATCGGGCCTCTGGTAGCCAACAGCTTCCAGCAACAGCAGGGCCTGCTCATGTATTTGGGCTTGTGTCTGACCACAACTTGTATCTATATGTTGTTGTCCAGTGTGCGACCAACCCGTGGCCGGATGCCGGCACTGCGCCCATGATCTCCCTCCCCGAGCTGAGTGTCAGCCATTCGGGCTGACACTCACTTGGAATGCCCCTCAGAACTTCTGAGTCATTTACGCTCTGTGAACATCCCTTGGCTTGTCACCATAACAACTGAACTCCAGCACGGTAGGCAACGCCTCACGGCCATCGGCCAGTCCTAAATGATACACAGCCTCTACCTTGTTGATGTCGCGCTCCAGCCTCGACAAGTCCAGCGCCATCTTGGGTTGGATCACCATGGCACTCCCTAGTGCCACCGCCTGTTGTAATTGCTGTTGTGCCTGGTTATACACCTGATGACGCCTCAACAAAGCCTCGGCAACCTTGGGGTAACGCCGATAAGCCTTTTGTGCCAACCATTTAAACTTAAAGGCTGACTTACTGTAATCCGCGGCCTGAGTCAGGATAACCAGTTGTTTCTGATAGCCGTCGGCTCTGGCTTGCTGCAGTGGGATAGGAGCCGCAATGCCACCATCAAGATAAGGCACCCCATTGATGGCGACGGGTTTGGAGATAAAAGGCAGGCTGCTTGAGGCGATCAGTATCTGCAACAACTGGTCGTGGCCACCAAAATCACTCATGCCAAAGAAGTCGGTTTCACCGGAAAGGCAGTTGAAGGCGCCTATTTTGAATTCGGCTCCCGAAGACAGGAAAGTCTCAAAATCGAACGGCAACAACTCATGAGCCATACGTCTGTAGGTGAAATCAGTGTTGACATAGTTGCCCGTCTTCAACAGGTGCATCATGCCCATGTAGCGTTTATCTGCAAGATAACGCTGCTGAATTAACAGGTTACGCCCTTTCTGTCTGGAAAGGTACGAAGCCGGATAGATGGCGCCAGCGGAAACCCCTACCTGATAAGCAAACATGACCCCGGCCTCCAGGAAAGCATCCAGCACCCCGGCGGTATAAATGGCGCGCAGGCCGCCGCCCTCCAGTACCAAAGCCGTACCTTGCAGTTGCGTAAACTCTTTGACCATTATGATTCCCCCAATACAGCCAATAGCGCAGCATAGCCAAGCATGCCCCACAAGGAAAGCTGCTCTTGAAACACCCGTACTTTAGCAGTAAGAGATTTACCACCAAATACTTAAGCCATAGCTGATTTATAGCCAAGCGATCCGCCAAAACCATGCAAATTAATTCTTGCTTAATGCCGACTTAATCCCACCGGCATTGGATTTGAGTTCACTTGGCCAAGGCAAAAGACTATCTGGCCCAAATAAATCTGGAAGACCAAGTAAAGTATTAAAAAGTAACTTATCTGTAGTGGCTGGAAGCCACCAGCTTTCGCTCGATAGGAGTTTAGGAATGGATGTCATTAACCAAAGGGATATTTGTTTACTGCCGCAGTTGGCCAACAAGCACAAGCACAAGCTCATACTCTACCGCCGCTGCCTGGAAGAATTTCAAAAGTTAGGCTATCGGGACCAATACGTGCAACAGGTAGAAGATGAAATTAATCGGCTGCAAGCGCTAACGAAAGAGTGATGGGTATTGTACCCTGGTGCAGGGTGATCTAGATCAAATTTAAGTTGAATTTCTCCCCAAAACAAGCTGCAATAGCTGCACTTAATGTCACCCAGAACAACCCGTCTGCCCAAAGAGGCAAGACCAGCTCCAATTGGCCAAGGATGCCGACACACTAAAGGGAAAAAGATGAAGCGTTTTGTTTTCTATTTTATTTTTGGTTACGCCTGCTATCTGAGTTGGGGAAAGCTCAGCGGCAATGAACCGCAACAGCTGACCGACATTCACCAAGACACCATAAGCAATAGCATCCGCGAAGCCGCCCAAACCGCGCCCCGCTATGCCTCTAAACCCGTGGATATTAATGCCAATTTTCACTGCGATGGACGCCAGTACTGCAGTCAGATGACCTCCAGAGCCGAGGCAGAATATTTCAACCGTTATTGCCCCAACACCAAGATGGATGGCGACAATGATGGCCACCCCTGTGAGAATGACAACCGTTGGTAAATAATTACTGGCACTCCGTGTAACAAGTCACCACTATGGGCATTTCTCCCCCATTTGGGCCTATCGCGCTCGAATGCATCTCGATCGGCTACGAACAACTATTGCCATAGGTCCATATCAGCGTTTACTGTGTCCGCGCCAACTTCCCCAAGGTTAAGGAAAACAATGAAACTGATACTGATCATTATCGCGTTTGTGGCCTTCTTTATCGCCCTTAAAAAGTGGCAACGAGCCCAGGCGGTAAAAAGCGGCGACCCGGATGCCATGGCCAACGAAGGCCTGAGACTGATTGGCAGAAATAGCGTCGATGATGGCATAGCACTGCTGGAACAGGCCGCCAATAAAGATCATCCCGCCGCTGCCCAAATGCTCTATGAGTTCTATACCCGTCCCGAGCTGGAGATGGTGGCCAACGATGCCGACAAGGCGATGCATTGGGCCGCCAAGGCCTCGTCATTGGACAATGAATTTGCCAAGCTCCATGACCTGATGTTGGAGCTGCGCCAACACCCTGCTTTTGGTGACAATATTCAGCTGCTGGAGCAAAACTTACTCCCCAGAGCCGAAGCCGGTGATACGGAGAGCCAGAGCCAACTGGGACGGGTCTATTCCCGTAACCCGATACTCGATAAGGACGGCAGCAAGGCGATGAAATGGCTCGAGTTGGCCGCCGCCAAAGATGATCCCGAAGCCTGCTTTCATCTGGGGATATTGCTGCAGGAACCCAGACAAGGTGAAGCCGATTTGCAGCAGGCAAGATTCTGGCTCACCAAGGCACACCAGCTGGGTGAAGCGGCTAGCGCCGGTCATCTGGCGGAAATGATGTTGCAAGGCCTAGGCGGCCCGGTGGATAAACGCCAGGCCGAGCAGCTGTTGATAGAGCAGGCCCAGGACAGCAGTTACTTTCAGTTGATGCTGGGACAGCGCTACCTGCGCGGTGACCAATTACCTCAAGATCTGCACAAGGCCAGAGAATGGTTGGAAAAGGCCGCGGCCGATGAAGATGATAGCCTGGCAGGTCCAGTGTTGGCCGGTTTCCTGCTCGAACACTCCCGCGACAGTCAGGATCATCTGCGTGCCAAGGCAATACTTGAACCCCTGGCACAGGCTTGGGATCTTAGTGCCCATTTTCATCTCGGTAAACTCTATGAACAAGGGCTGGGCGTCAACCGCCAGTTGCCGCTGGCACTGATGCATTTCGAGTTTGCCGCCATGGGCGAGGAAGCTGAGTATATCGCGGCCAAAGAGTCACTGGCGGCGCGCCTGAGCCAATCAGAAAAACAGCAGGCCGAAGCACTCAAGCAGGAATATCTGGCGCTACACCCCATAGACAGCCTGGCCCAGGCCAGATTGGATCTCCTCAAGGGCCAGGCTCTGCTGTATGCGGATGAGCGAGAATACAAGGAACTGCAACAAGCGCTGCCCTGGCTGGAAAAAGCCGCCTTCGGCGGAGAAACTCTGGCCTATGAAGAGCTGTACGAAACCTACCTCGAGCTGGACCAAAGGGTGGACGCCGCCGTATGGCTGCAGCTGGAACTGGAAGAACATAACCAGTTTGGTTTGTTGGGTAATCTGGTGCTGCAGCAACAGGAACTGCTGCAAAGCTTTACCGAGGCCGAAACCGCCTGGTATGAACAGCGTCTCGAAGAGGTTCGGGCACAGTTGCCGCAAAATAACCCCGAGGCCGCCTAACGCCAGTTTATGTTAACCCCTGAAGATCAAGCCCCCAGCCAAGGCCGGCGTCTGTTTTTTCTGACGGCCCATCCGGAGCTCTTTGTCGACAGAGCGGTGCAACCTCTAATCACCAAGATGGTTGGCAGCATTCATCCCGATTCACTCCTCATAGATCATCTCTGGCATCAAGTGATGCAAAAATTTGTTGATGCAAATGACCGAATTGACCGATGGCCTAATACCAAATGATAAGTTAGCCTGAAAGCCAAGGAGAAATAATGGTACCTGCCGGGATCGCTGTTTAGGGGACATTCACCCCATAAGCCAAGGTCTCAGTACTCAGGAAAATGGCTCACAGGATTGGAAAAGTGTTTCTTCAATCGCTGTCACTAGCTTAAAGGTTAAGGAAAACAATGGAACTAGTACTGTACGCTATCGCGTTTATGACCTTTTTTATTATGTTTATAGCCTTTTTTATATTCGTGAAAGACCAGCGGCGAGCACTCGCACTACAGAGCAACGAGCCGAGTGCCATGGTCAATGAGGGCATAAGACTCATTAACCACAATAGAGTCGCTGAAGGCATCGAGAAGCTGGAGCAAGCCGCCAATAAAGATAATCATATCGCTGCGATGCTGCTCTATAAGTTCTATACCCGTCCCGAGCTGGAGATGGTGGCCAACGATGCCGACAAGGCAAAATATTGGGCCATCAAGGCCTCCGCTCTGGATGATAATTTTGCCCATATGTTTAACTTCCAATTGGAGTTAAACAAGCACCCTGCTTTGGGTGACAATCTCCAACTACTGGAACAAAACTTATTACCCAGAGCCGAAGCCGGTGATATCAAGAGCCAGAGCCAACTGGGACGAATCTATTCCCGTAATCCGACACTCGATGAAAACGGCTGCAAGGCGATGAAATGGCTCGAATTGGCCGCCGCCAAAGATGATCCCGAAGCCTGTATGAATCTGGGGGAAATGCTACTTGAGCCAAGGCAAGGCGAAGCCGATTTGCAGCGGGCAAGGTTCTGGCTCACCAAGGCATACCAGCTCGGCCAAACAGGGTGCGCAATCCAGCTGACAGAAATGATGTTGCAAGGCCTAGGCGGCCCGGTGGACAAACGCCAGGCCGAACAGCTATTGATTGAGCTGGCCCAGGACAGTAGTTATTTTCAACTAAAGCTGGGACAACGTTATCTGGATGGTGAAGAGTTACCCCAAGATCTGCACAAGGCCAGAACATGGTTGGAAAAAGCTGCCGCCAGCGAAGACGATGATGATTATGAAGCCGCGATGGAATTGGCCGATTTCCTAATCGCGTACTCCCACGACAGTCAGGATCATCTGCGTGCCAAAGCAATATTAGAGCCCCTGGCACAGGCTTGGGATCTTGACGCCCATTTTCATCTCGGCCAAATATATGAACTGGGGCTGGGGGTCATTCGTCAGCTACCACGGGCATTGATGCACTTCGAGTTTGCTTCCATGGGTGACGAAGCCGAATATATCGCGTCGAGAGAGGCGCTGGCCGCACGTATGAGCCAATCGGAAAAACAACAGGCCGAAGCACTCAGGCAAGAATATCTGGCACTACACCCCATAGATGGCCTAGCGCAGGCCCGATTGGATCTGCTCAAGGGGCAGGCTTTACTGTATGCGGATGAACAAGCACGCAACTATCTCCAACAAGCACTGCCCTGGCTGGAAAAGGCCGCCTTCGGCGGAGAAACTACGGCCTATGAAGAGTTGTATGAAACCTACCTAGAGCTGAACCAACGGGTAGACGCCGCCGTATGGCTGCAGCTGGAACTGGAAGACCGTAACCGGATCAGTTTACCGGGGGGGGATCTGGGGCTTCAGCAACAGGAGCTGCTGCAGAGCTTTACCGAGGCCGAAACCGCCTGGTATGAGCAGCGTCTCGAAGAGGTTCGGGCTCAGTTACCGCAAAATAACCCCGAGGCCGCCTGAGCTGTGTTAAACCTTTGAAGACAAACCCCGGCCAAGGCCTGGGTCTGTCTTTTCTGAGAGTATTGCCAGAACCACTAACCCAGTGGTTCAGCCTGGTCTCTTAATGGTCCAGTAGGCGGCGTTGACACCATCTTCGCGAAATTCGATATCCACCGGGTACTCACGCTCACAACCCTCGACTATCCAGCGTTCATGCCAGTAGCGCTCACCGACTTTGCCCTTGGGCATCGCCAGCACAAAGGCGAAAAACTGTTCCGGCACCTCACAGCCGCGACGAGCCACTTCGGCGGCCACGCCTGGCATAGTATCCTTGAGCAGGGTTTCGTTGGCCAAGGTCCCTTGCTGAACTATCTCCTCAGAGAAGTATTCCCCTTCGGCGGCTACCGGCAGTGACACCAACAAGCCACACAAGATCCCAATCCATTTCATCTGTTTTCCTCCCTGATAGTTTCTGTATCAATATTAGCCCGTTATCTCCCCAATAGGGTCAGCAACAAAATTCTTTTAATGACAGGCCCACCAGAATGTGAACCTGACTATGGTTTCGAGGAAAACAATACTTTAGTCTGCGCAAGGTTTGGCCTCTTTATTTGTGGTAAAACGCCATTCCGGAGCTGCAGCCATCCAGAATATTCTCCGCTTGTCAGAAGATTTCTGCTTGGCTAGACTGCCGCACATTCAGCTCATAAGGAGTCTGAATGGATTTCAAGTTCATTCTCAAAAGGCACCAACATGAAAGTAACTCGATATCAGGGATTTACCCTGATTGAACTGATAGTCGTCATTATCATTCTCGGGATCCTAGCTGTTGTTGCAGCACCTAAATTCATCAACTTGCGCAACGATGCCACAGAACAGGTGCTTAAAGGCCAATATGCCGCCTTTGAATCTGCGGTAAAACTCTATCACAGCGGCTATCTGGCCAAGGGATATCAGGGCGCCATCGACAATCTCGCCAGCTTTGGTGACGGCAGCGTCGATTCCAGTGCCAATGGCTGGCCCTATGCCACCACAGGCAAAGATACCCATATTTTCAACGCCTGCGAACAGTTATGGCATGGCCTCACAGATACCGACCTCAGCATTGCCTATGTGGAAGATGTCGATCTGCCCAAAGCCAATGTCGATATTGCTTACACCTATAGTCAGGACCCCAATATCTGCACCTATCGTTCCGTGTACTTTATTCAGCGAAATGAAGAGACACTGATCATGGAATATCAACCAGATACGGGAGAAGTAACAGTAAGGAAGACCCACTGGACCCCTCGCCCCTGACAACTACAAACGGGCAACCTCTACCGGACTCTGGTCGAAGTAACGCTTGAACTCCCGGCTGAATTGGGCCGGGCTCTCATAGCCCACTTCCAGTGCCGCTTCCTTCACCTTGAGGCGCTGTCTTTGCAGCAGCTCTTTGGCCTTATTGAGGCGGATCTTCTTCAAGTACTGAATGGGCGATGAGGCCGTGACCTCCTTGAAACAGCGATGAAATGCCGAGGGGCTCATGTTGACCAACTCGGCCAGCTGCTCTACCTCCACACTTTCACGATAGTTCTGATGCAGATATTTGAGTGCCTTCTCTATCCGGGATAAACGGGTATGACTGAGCGCCAGCGCATATAAAGGCGCCGCATTGTCGGAAGCCAATACCCGAAACAGCAACTCCTGCACCATGGCCTGACCCAAGACCTCGGCTTCCAACGGCGACTGCAGAGCCAGCAGCAAACGCTCGACACAGCAGAGCATGTCTTCGCTGTTGGCGGCAACAAAGAAGCCGCTCTGACGAGCATCATCGAGATCCTTGGGCACCTTGTGGTGTTGATCCATCATGCGGATCAACTGGTTCAGTTGCTGCAGATCTATATCCACCATGAGTACCAATACCGGCTCTTCCTCGGAAGCAAAGGTTTCACACTCCACAGGCATAGGCACTGTCATCACCAAGGTGTTCTGCGGGTCATAGTCATAGATCTTATCTTCGAGATAGACACGCTTACGCCCCTGGCCGACTATCATGATCCCTTGGGAATAACACATGGGGCCACGGCTACCATAGGCCGAACTGCGAAACAGATGCACCCCTGGCAGGCTGGTGCTGTTGACCCCTTCATCCACCGCCAGGGCCGCCATTAAGGCTGCAATATCACTCATAACACTCTCCAACCTTCAATGGGTTGGATGCTAGCACTATTACAGAAAAAAGCATCAAAATAGCCATATTCAAGCCCCTATTAACCAATTTAGGCAGGAATAGGCATAAATGCTCCAGCAATGTGTATTTCAATCCAAGCTGAGGGGACTAAGATGACAGCATAGTTTTTCGGCTGTAGAAGAGAGAAATATCATGCTCAATTTCGACTATCGCAATCCTACCCACATAGTATTTGGTAAAGACAGACTGGCAGAACTGGATCAACTGGTACCGACGAATGCCAGAGTGCTGGTGACTTACGGCGGTGGCAGTGTCAAACGCTTCGGCACCCTGGATAAGGTCATAACCGCGCTGGGCGACCGCGTTGTGTTTGAGTTCGGTGGCATTGAGGCCAACCCCAAATATGACACCCTGGCCAGAGCTGCCGAGCTGGCGCGGCGCGAATCCATCGACTTTCTGTTGGCCGTCGGTGGCGGTTCAGTGATGGACGGCACCAAGTTTATTGCCCTGGCGGCAAAATTCGATGGCGACAGCAGCAGCTTGCTGCATCACGGTTTCAACCCGGTTCCTGTGACAGAGGTACTGCCCGTCGGTACGGTAGCGACACTGCCGGCCACAGGCTCAGAAATGAATGCCTTTGCCGTGATTAGCCATCAGGGTGGCAAGTTCCCCGTGACTCATCCACAGAGCTTCCCGGTATTCTCCGTGCTGGATCCCAGCCTGACTTTCAGTTTGCCGAAGATCCAGGTCGCCAACGGCGTAGTCGACTCTTTCGTACACGTGGTCGAGCAATACGTCACCTTCCCCGTGGATGCCAGAGTTCAGGATAGAATGGCCGAAGGCATACTGAAGACCCTGATTGAAGTGGGCCCTGTCACCGTGGCCGAGCCGGAAAACTATGATGCCCGCGCCAACCTGGTGTGGAGTGCCACCTCGGCGCTCAACGGCATGATAGGCAGCGGCGTACCGGCAGACTGGACCACTCATATGATAGGCCACGAACTGACCGCCATGTTCGGCATAGATCATGCGCAAACGCTGGCCGTAGTCCTGCCCTCTGTATGGCGGGTGCGCAAGGAACAGAAACGCGCCAAACTGCTGCAATATGCCGAGCGGGTTTGGGATATCACTTCGGGTGATGAAGACAGCCGTATCGAGCAAGCCATTGCAGCCACTCAGGCCTTCTTTGAACAGGTCGGCCTCAAGACTCGTCTGCGCGACTATGATGTGCCGCAAGAACGTATCGCCGATGTCGTTGCCGCACTGGAAGCCCACGGCATGACCGCCTTATCTGAAACCGGCGATCTTGGTCTGGACAGCAGCCGTGAAATCCTTGAGCTGGCCTGGTAAGTTCAGCAAACCAAACGATTCTCACGCCTGAGATAAAATACAGTTTAAACAGGGCCTTTAGGCCCTGTTTCTTTAGTCTTCCTTGACCGCTCTCAAACTGTAGACCAAGGGAATGGCCTTGCCTTGATGATATAACCTGAAACGCCCCGGCGTATCCTCCTGCAAGCCCTCGAAACAGTCATAGGGACTGAAGTCATACTCGCGAAAAGCCCGCAACTGCAAACCATTGGCCAACAAGGCGCTGATGACATCACTCAGGGCGTGTGACCAACAAACCGTGGTATGCTGTGCTTCCTGAGCATTCTCGGTATAGCTGCCCTCCAACTCTACATCGGCCTTACCTGTGTGGAAGTAGTCATAACCGTCAAACAATGCCTGCAATGGATGGAACTCGGCCAGGTAGAGTTCACCGCCCGGCTTAAGGCAAGCACTCACAGTTTCTGCCCAGCGATGTAGATCCGGCAACCAAACCAGCGCGCCATAAGAGACATACACGAGATCGAATTGGCGCTGCAGCAAAGCCGGCGCCTGATAGAGGTCGCCACAAACAAACTCGGCGTCGATAGCGGCTTGCTCCGCCAGTTGGCGGGCGCTGGTAATGGCCTCGTCAGACAAATCCAGACCTGCGACACTGGCGGCACCTTCCCTGGCCCAGGAGAGGGTATCTAGACCAAAGTGACACTGGAGATGCAGCAAGGACTTGCCCTTTACCGATAGTTCCGCCAGCTCTATTTCCCGCAACGAACTGCGACCACTGAGAAAACCCTTAACGTCATAAAACTCTGACTGCAGATGTAACTTGGTACGCTCATTCCAGGCCAGCTGATTCAGCCTTTGGTACTCTTTCTGATGATCTATCCCTTTCATCTATCTCATCTCCAGATTTTCTGCCTGACATTGGTTTATTCGCCGGCGATCTCCGGGCGCTTACAAACTGAGGCTCAGTCCCTGATTGAGCCGAGTGTCCGGCGGACACCCGATATAGCCAAATCGGTCACTTTTTAAGGAAAGAGGACACTAGTGCGGACACTTGCTGCAAGGTGGCCGCAAAAATAACAAATATAAACAATGTGTTATATTTTGGCATATTTTCTGCTTTAGCTGATAAGAGAAACAGTCGTCGACTGGCGTTGTGAAACTCGCCGGCCGCGGCTCTTTGTCACTATCTTGCTGATGGGCCATCGCCGATGAGCCATCACCCCCTCCTTGGGGACCCTCTTCCCGACCGCAGGAAGCGCCCGCTGTAATGGCCCGGCCATTGGCGCTCCTGCTCCTTTTTCTTTTTTAAGGTCACTCACCCCGGCATAGCTGCGGACTTCGCAATCAAACTCAGTTTGGCGCGCTTGCTCAGCTTTTTTACCGCCATTTCCCGCCGTAAGGCATCACCGTGGCTGCCAATCTCTTCACGATAAACGAGTTGCAAAGGCCCGCGACCACGCAGATATTTGGCGGCTTTGGGGCCGCCACTCTGATGCTCCTGCAGGCGCCGGGTCACATCCTTGGTGATCCCTGTGTACAGTTCGCCCCCGGCGCAGCGCAGGATATACAGCTGCCAGTTATCACCACTCATTCCAGTCCCAACAGGCCGAGGAAGAAGGCATATTCCAGCGCGGTATCTTCAAATTGCCGGAAACGTCCGCTCTTGCCGCCATGGCCGGCCTCCATATCCGTCTGTAACAGCAGCAGATTGTCGTCCGTCTTATAATCCCTGAGTTTGGCCACCCACTTGGCCGGCTCAAAATACTGCACCTGAGAGTCGTGCAGCCCTGTGGTCACCAACAGATGCGGGTAGGCCTGATGGCGAATGTTGTCATAAGGCGAGTAGCTCAGCATATAGTCAAAGTAGGGCTTGTCATTGGGGTTGCCCCACTCATCATATTCATTGGTCGTCAGCGGAATCGACTCATCGAGCATTGTGGTGACTATATCCACAAAGGGCACATGGGCGGCCACCGCCAGGTAAAGATCCGGAGCCTGATTGACCACGGCACCCATCAATAAACCACCGGCACTGCCTCCGGCGGCAACCACTTTGCCGGGTGCGGCATAACCCAGATCCAAAAGTGCTCGGGTAGTGTCTTCAAAGTCATTGAAACTGTTTCGTTTATTAAACAGCCTGCCATCATCGTACCAAGGCCTGCCGAGCATCTCTCCGCCCCGGACATGGGCAATGGCATAGACCACGCCGCGATCCAGCAGGCTTAGAACAGAGGCGTCGAAGTCCGGCTCTATGATATGGCCGTAGGCACCATAACCGTACTGATACAGCGGGTTGCTGCCGTCTTTACGGAACTTATCCTTGCGATACACCAGAGTCACGGGCACCTGGGCACCATCACGGGCCGGGATCAACAAGCGCTCGGCCTGATAGTTGCCGGGCTCGAAGTCCCCCAACACCTTTTCCTGTTTGAGCAGTTTACGCTCGCCCGGCTTATCCAGTTGATAACTGTAAATACTCTCGGGGGTAGTCGGGCTCGAGTAATATAACCTCAGTTCGCGACTGTGCTGGCTGGGATTGATATCCAGACCAACCACATAGGCCGGATCATCAAAGGTCAATTCATAGCCCCGGCTGAGATCGGTATGGGGATAGACCTTGATCTGGCTCAGCCCCTGGCTGCGGCTCTGTACTATCAGATAATCGTCCAGCAATAACAGATCTTCGAGGCGCACCTCGGGATCATGGGCCAGTACCTGCTGCCACTTGCGCTTGTCGCCGGCATCGGCAGCCGTGGTTTTCATCAGCCTGAAATTGGTCGCCTGCCAGTTGCTGAGGATGAAGAATTCATCACCACGCTTGGCGATGCTGTATTCGTGGCCCTCTTCCCGTGGCAGAAACGCCCGGAATTCGCCGAGCGGGGCGTTGGCATCGAGCAGGGAAACTTCACTGGTCGTGGTGCTCTCGTGGTGCAATACAATCAGGGATTCATCCAGACTCTTGCCGAGGGAGATATAGAAGGTATCGTCCTGCTCTTCATAAACCAGCAGATCCTCACTCTGGGGGCTTCCCAGCTTGTGCCGGAAAACCTGGTATCCCAGCAGGGTCTGTGGGTCTTTAGCGATATAGAACACATAACGGTTGTCATTGCTCCAGACCACCCGTCCATCGACGCCCGTCAGCTTGTCGGCAAGCAGTTCCCCGGAGGCAAGATCTTTAAAATAGACGCTGTAAATACGGCGGCTGAGGGTATCCTCGGCAAAGGCCAGTATCTGCTCATCCGGGCTGACAGACACTCCGCCCAGGGCGTAAAACTCCTGCCCCTCGGCGCGCCGGTTAACATCTAGCAGCAACTGCTCTTCACCATTGAGCTCACGGCTTCTGGCGATCACCGGATACTCCAGCCCGGCCTCGAAACGGCGATAATACCAATGGTTATGCCAGCGATATGGCACGCTGCTTTCATCCTGCTCCAGCCTGGAGGTCAGCTCTTTAAACAGTTTCTGTTTCAGCGGTTCCCAAGGCTTAAGACGCGCGGCGGTATAGGCGTTTTCCCGCTCCAGATAGTCGATAACGTCCGGGGCCTTGCGCTCATCGTCACGCAACCAATAATAGTCGTCTGTCCTGGTTACACCGTGAAGACTCATGGTGTGGGGACGTTTTTCGGCAACCGGTGCCACCAGCTTATTTTCTGAATTCATTCCACTGCATCCGCACAGCCACAAGGCTGTGCCTAAAACCAACATCAGGGATCCTGCTCGACTCATCACTCTTCCTTAGCCTGAGAAGCGTTAATATCAACGGCCTACTCCCTCGACTACAGGCCGTCTGCATATAGTGACGCCGACCGGCGCCAACGGCAAGCCCTGGCGCCCGAGTCCGGATCTCTAAGGCTCCCCTTCACCCGCAGAAAATGTGACCCTGTCCGCTTGTCATTTGTATGTAACAGGCGCATGCTGGTGCCGCCTGCCACATACAAGTGACAGGTCAATTCTCAGGGCGGGGTGAAATTCCCCACCGGCGGTAAATCGTGTCAGCGACATGAAAGCCCGCGAGCGCCCGCCAGACTTTGGCGGGGTCAGCAGATCTGGTGTCATCACGACCTAGCGTGACTATTCCAGAGCCGACGGTGTTGCCATTTAGATGGCTCAGTCCGGATGAAAGAGAATCAGATTGCCGCGAGGCGATCCGTTTAGTGATACGTCTCTGCCAGCGGCAGAGAGGCCCACTATTCCTTTCTTTGCCCTGATTCTGGAAAACCCAAGCCGTAATTTAAGGATTTTTACCATGAATCAGTCATTATTAGCGCCTTTTGGCACCCCGATTGAAAGAGTCGAAACCGCCCTCAAAGCATTGCGTCAAGGCCGCGGTGTTTTGGTGGTCGACGATGAAGACAGAGAAAACGAAGGCGACCTTATCTTCGCCGCCGAGAGCCTGACCAACGCCCAGATGGCGATGCTGATCCGCGAATGCAGCGGCATTGTCTGTCTCTGCCTTACCGACGAGAAAATCAAGGCCCTGCAGTTGCCGCCCATGGTGGAAAACAACTCTAGCCAATTCGGCACTGCCTTTACCGTAAGCATTGAGGCCAAAGTCGGAGTCACGACCGGGGTTTCCGCTGCCGACCGGGTGACGACTATCAAGACCGCCATTGCCGACAACGCCAAACCGGAAGACCTGGCCCGCCCTGGGCACGTCTATCCGCTGCGGGCTCAGCCCGGTGGTGTGATGACCCGCCGCGGTCACACAGAGGGCACTGTGGACTTGATGCAACTGGCAGGCCTAAAACCCGCCGGAGTGCTGTGCGAAGTGACCAATCCGGATGGCACCATGGCCAAGCTGCCACAAATCATCGCCTTTGGTGCCCAACACGACCTGCCGGTTCTCTCCATCGAGGATATTGTCAGCTATCGTGAATCTCTGCTGGCCAACGCCGGCTAAGTTCCCGCTATTGGTCCACGGGGAGTTGCCCTGTGGACCCTAGATGGCGAAACAGTTTTTTATCAAATAAAACACTTATTTACAAACAAAGGTCGCTATACAAATAATTTCGTGACCAGCTTAAGAAATCCTTCAGTAAGGGTTCGCCGCCCTCCGTTATCTGTGCTAACAATGTGAGGTCGCACGGCTTATTAACCAAGCATTGGTCATAGCTCATTCTTTATTCATAAGTCCCCCTGGAGACCTTGTCTGTGTTCAGCAAATTCAGCCTGAAGCACAAATTGCTCTTGTACGCCTTGGTACCCATTCTGGTACTTTGTCTGTTGGGCTGTATTCGTATCCTTGAGCTGTATCAGAACTACCAGCTAGCCACGAAAAGCCGCTATGCGGTTGAAATATCTAGAAGCCTTTCAAATTTACTCTATGAAGTACAACAGGAGAGAGGCCTCACTTCTGCCTATATCAGCTGCCGCGGGAGCTGTTTCAACGAGGAGCTGACCAAGCAACAGCATAAAGTATCGGCCCTGATTAGTGAGCTCAATCAGTCCCCTTATATCAGCCAGTTGGCAGAAAAATTAAGTCACGACCCTGATGCCATTCAAAAGCTGCTCAAAGAGTTGGATATGCTCGATGAGCGTACCGAACAGCTGGAACTCAATCGTAACTGCCTGCTGAGCCAGGCGCAGAGTATTTCGCTTAACTTCTACTCTGAATTCAACGATGAACTATTACTGGGTATAGTCAACCTGCAATCCTTGGCCGGCGATGTGCAACAAGCCATGGCCTATGCTGATTTGACCGCCCTACTGCGACTGCAGGAGCTGGCTGTGAGGGAAAGGGAGCTGGCCAACCGACTCTTGACTCAACGCCGATTTAGCACTCAAAACTATGAACAACTGGCAATCCTGCTGACAGAACAAGCCCAGAGCCTGGAGCTCTATCAATCCATAGCCCTGGAAAACCACAAACTCAGCCTGGAAAAGCTGCTGGACAATGAAGAAAGCCAAGAGCTCTCGAAGATCCGTGAACAATTACGGCGTCAGGATCTCATCAGTCGCGAAGTCGAACACTTCAGTGCCTTAATTGGCTACGATGGCTTACAACATGAATTCAAAAATTTCTTGTATCGTGGAGATGAACACTATCGGATAGACTTTTACGACAAGCTCACTCCCCTTAAGCAGATCTTGGCCAAACTGCAACAAATGCCGTTTTTAAACAGTACACAGCAACAGGCCATAGATACGCTCGATAATAAATTAAAAGAGTATGCGCAAAAAATGCTGCTGGTTACCGAACTGCGGGCCAGCGGTGTAAAAGTCAGCACCATAGATCAACAAGTACAACTCTCTGATGAAGCTATCCACACAGCCCTGAGGACCTTGAGTGAACCCAGCCCCCCGGTACCCGCGGAAGTCTGGTGGCGTCTGGCAAGCAAACGAATTCAGCAAATGGACGCCATGGCCGACAATATCACCGATGATATTCTGGCCATGTCCAGCCAGCAATTAGACCACTCACTGAAACTAATCGGCCTGTATCTGGTTTGCTCGATCATCACTGTAGTGATCTTGATGTGGATTGGCCAAGCCCTGAGCCAAAACCTGCTCAAGCGGATTTATGCTATCCGCGACAATATGCACTTGATGGCTAAAGATCCTAATCTGAATTTAGCTATCCATGTTGAAGGCAAAGATGAATTGGCCGACATGGCTCAGGCCTTGTCGCAAATGCTCAATGAACGGCAAAAGTCCCATCAACAGCTCAAACAAGCGGCCGCCGTCTTTGACTATTCAGGTGAAGGGATAGTGATTACCGATGCCGATAACCATATTGAACTGATCAACCCTGCGTTCACTCGTATTACCGGCTATCGCTTGGAAGAAGTGCAAGGGCGCAACCCATCGGTGCTCAATTCCCATCGCCATGATAAGGCCTTCTTCACCAGTATGTGGGATACCCTATTAACCCATAACAAATGGGAAGGTGAGATCTGGAACAAACGCAAAAACGGCGAGATCTATCCGGAATTCCTGGCCATTACACTGGTTCGCGACGATAACAACAACATACTCAAACACATAGGTTTATTTGTTGATATCAGCCACCGCAAAAAATATGAGCAAGATATTTGGTATCAGTCCCACTTTGATGCTTTAACCCGCCTGCCGAACCGTAAGATGTTCAACGAACGTCTGCACCACGAGCTATTGCAAGCCAGGCTGCATGGCCACAAGGTAGCGACCCTACTGATAGATCTGGACCGCTTTAAATACATCAATGATGCGTTGGGGCACAAACATGGTGACTTATTGTTGCAACAAGTGGCTCGACGCTTAGAGTCATTGCCAGACAAACAACTATTTATCGCCCGCATCGGCGGTGATGAGTTCGCCGTCATACTGCCACACTGCAAGAATGATATCGATCTGTCGGCCATTGCCGACCGGGTCAAGGCTCTGTTTAACGGCGCCTTCGATCTCGATGGTAAAGAGACACTGATCTCGGTCAGTTTTGGTATCGGAGTGTACCCGGAGGATGGTGAGGATATTGATGCTTTGGCTCGTAATACCGAAACCGCCATGTATAGCGCCAAAGATGATGGACGCGATAACTACAAATACTTTACCCCGGCCATGAATGCCAGCATGTTGGAGCGTCTGCAGTTGGAACAGCGCTTACGTCAGGCAGTACAGCGTCAGGAATTCAAATTGCATTACCAACCCATAGTTTCAATGGAAACAGGTAAGATCACTTCGGTAGAAGCCTTACTGCGTTGGCATGATCCCGATTATGGTTGGATTAGTCCTGAACGCTTTATCCCGATAGCGGAAAGCACAGGCTTGATAGAACCCATTGGCGAGTGGGTGCTGGAACAGGCACTGACAGATCTCAATCGCTGGCAGGCAAAAGGGATCCGCCTTGAAGTTGCTATCAATGTTTCCAGTCGTCAGTGCATCAATGCCCGAGGTGAAAGTTTCGACATTCTGGTTGCCGAAGCGATCAAGCGGCATGGTATCGAGCCTGAAAAATTGCACATAGAAATCACTGAGTCCATGTTGTTGGATGACAACCCCAACTCCCTGGAAATCCTCAGTAGCATCCGCAGCCAGGGGATCACTATTTACATGGACGATTTCGGGACCGGCTTCTCCTCCTTGAGCTATCTGCGCAAGTTCCCCATTTCAGTCATCAAGATCGACAAGAGTTTTGTCGATAACGCCTTGAATAATGAGGCCGATGCCAATCTGGTGCGAGCAATAGTCATGATGGGCAAGAGCTTGGAACTCCAGCTGGTGGCCGAAGGTATTGAAACACAGGCCCAATGGTTACTCTTGAAATCCATGGGCTGCGATTATGGCCAGGGGTATTTCATGTCCCGACCACTGCCCTTCGATGCCTTGACTCAATTGCTACTCGAAGGAGACATCTTTAGTAAACGTCTGATGCCTATCGGCGAAGAGCCCAATTAACATTCAGGCTCTTAAAAACGTTGAGGTCAGGCATAGGCCTTCACCTTATGCCTGACTAACGCGAACAAGCCAACGGATCACACTTGTGCATTCATCACGGTTGCGCCGGCTTCGCTGGCCAATTGCATCAGATCTTTGTCGATCAAGAACAGCGCCTTGCCATCTTCGCCCACCAGACGGATCTTATCGACTATCGACTTGAACAGCTTCTCTTCTTCGTGCTGCTCGGCCACATACCACTGCAAGAAGTTGAAGGTAGAATAGTCTTGAGTCGTGAAGGCGGTATGTGCCAAGGCATTGATTTTGCTGGTTATCAGCTGTTCGTGCTCATAGGTGTACTCGAACAGGGACAGCAGGGATTCAAAGTCAGCCTTGGGAGCTTCAATGGCGCCCAGCAGAGGCATACCACCGGTTTCACTCACATAAGTGAACAGACGACGCATATGCTGCATCTCTTCATCGGCGTGATCACGCAGGAACTTGGCCGCGCCTTCAAAGCCCTTGTCTTCACACCAGGCGCTCATCTGCAGATACAGGTTAGAGGAGAAAAACTCCATATTGATCTGCTCATTCAACTTATCAATCATGGCTTGTGCCAACATATCCTTGCCTCTCATTTCGGGTATCTGTTTCATGGGCGCTATTGTTATCAAGGGGCACAACAAATGCAAGAATCTTTACCTAAGGCAATGATTTATAATGAAAACACTTTTCATTTAACTTGAGTTATCATTTGCCATTTGTTGCAATCTGCTGACAGTAAAAGGAAAAGCCGGGCTCCAGGGCTCGAAAACTGGCATGCAGATCATAGTCATCCGCTTTCAGCATGGCATAATAGCCAACCAGGTTCAGTAATAGCTCAAATAAGGTTGCTCTATGTCCAAGCCGCAAGACGTCTGTGCCCATCCAGGGCTGATGCACCCGGATCTCGCTCTGCCCCTGCTGCTCGAGCAAGTCACCCCGTTGGAAGATACCGAAACCGTGCAACTGTCGGATTCTCTGGGACGAGTGCTGGCAGAAGACTTGGCCAGCAGCATAGACTTGCCCCCATTCGATAACTCGGCGATGGATGGTTACGCCTATCGTTATACCGATCTGCCCGAAAAGGGCAACCTGACACTATTAGGCAGCTCTTTTGCTGGCCATCCCTTTGAAGGCGAGTATCAGCCTGGCGGCTGTGTCCGCATCATGACGGGCGCCTCAGTGCCGGTAGGGTTCGACACAGTGCAAATGCAGGAGAAAACCGAGGCCAATGGCGAGCAGATCACCATAGAGCCCTGCAAACAGGCCGGAGATAATGTCCGTGGCCGCGGCGAAGAGTTGCGAGCCGGTACCAAGGTCCTCAAGGCGGGGACCTTGATCGGCGCCGCCGAAATGGGAGTGATGGCCACCATAGGCATCAACAGTCTGAGAGTGATCCGCAAGGCCAAAATCGCTTTCTTCTCCACCGGTGATGAATTGCGCCCTGTGGGTTCAGAGTTGGCGCCCGGTCAGATCTACGACTCCAACCGTTACTCGATTCAGGGCCTGCTCAGCCGCGCCGGTGTCGAGTGGCAGGATCTCGGGGTTATTGCGGATGATCCTGAGGCTATCCGCCAAGCGTTTCGCAACGCCTCGGCCAGCGCCGATATGGTGATCACTTCAGGCGGTGTCTCAGTTGGTGATGCCGACTTCACCAAGCAGATCCTCGATGAGGAAGGCAAAATAAGCTTCTGGAAACTGGCGATCAAGCCGGGCAAACCCTTTGCCCTCGGTCATATAGGCAAGGCGATATTCTGCGGCCTACCAGGCAATCCGGTTTCATCCATGGTGACCTTCTACAAGTTGGTTTGGCCCCTGTTGAACAAACTTCAGGGACTGCCACAAAATAAACCGTTACTACTGGACGCCAAATTGACTGCGCCTATCCGCAAACAACCCGGCCGAGTGGAATACCAGCGCGGTATTTTAAGCCGCAACCAGGATGGAGAACTGGAAGTGGCGGTAACCGGCTCTCAGGGTTCCGGCATGCTAACCTCCATGAGCCTGGCCAACTGTTTTATTATTCTGGAGCAGATGCAGGGTGACACACCTGCAGGTACCAGAGTCACAGTAGAACCCTTTAACAGCGTGCTGTGCTGAGGCCGATATGACCGACGAGATACTCACAGATGCCGAGATGTTGCGCTACAGTCGGCAGATCTCCATCAAGGCGATGGACATTGAAGGCCAGGAGAAGCTCAAACAGGCCAAGGTGCTAATGATAGGTGCCGGTGGCCTAGGCTGCGCTGCAGGTCAGTATCTGACGGTTGCCGGGGTCGGTAAGTTGACCCTAGTGGACTTCGACACTGTCGAACTGTCCAACCTACAGCGCCAGGTATTGCACCAAGATGGCAATATTGGCCAACCCAAAGTGGAATCGGCCAAAGAGAGCCTGAGTGCACTCAATCCCCATGTGCAGATAGAAGCCATCAATGGGGTATTGGATGATCCTGAATTGGATCAACTGGTTGCCGAGCACCATCTGGTGCTGGACTGCACCGATAATGTTGCGGTGCGCGAACAGCTCAATCGCAGCTGTTTTCGGCATAAAGTACCCTTGGTGTCCGCCGCCGCTATCCGGATGGAAGGGATGATCGCCGTCTTCGGTTATCAGCAGCAGATGCCTTGTTACCACTGCTTCAGCAGCTTGTTCGGCGAGCAGCAACTCAGCTGTGTCGAGTCGGGCATTTTGGCGCCGGTCGTCGGTATGATGGGCTGCCTGCAAGCTGTGGAAGCCATCAAGGTCATCAGCGGGATCGGTAAGCCGCTCTACGGTCGTTTACTGATGGTCGATGCCATGACCATGGAGTTTCGCGAGATGAAGCTGCCGCAAATCGCCAACTGCCCCGTCTGCGGTTGAGGCTGCAATAATAAGAGGCTGCCTGGGCAGCCTCTTCCTTTGATAATGCCCGGAACAAGCCAGTTAAAGCCTCGGCCCGCGTCGAATAAACCCCATCCCACAACAATGTCAGCCACGGTTTATCTCTATAGCATGATTATGCCTATAGTCTCTGCTAAGCAGGAAGATATCGCACAAGCTTTTGGGCGATAGCGCCTTGTTGAGCCTGGTATTTTTCTATATCGTGTGGCGCTTTCATTTTGCCTGAAATCTACAACTAGGAAACTTCTCGCTATGGACAATAGCCTGCGACGCAACTATGGTACCGACAAGGGCCAGATCAGTGCCGGTAAATATAACCTGGTCGTTGGTCTGACCCTGATCTGGGGTTTTGTGATCAACTACCTGATGGTGTTGAATATCAATCCCGAAATCATTCTTACCATTCCAACCTGGCTGTTCTTTATCGGCTACTTCGGCTGTTGTATGGCGGGCATCTATCTATTTGAACGCTCAGCCCAGCCCGCGATAAGCTTTCTCGGTTACAACCTAGTCGTTATTCCCTTCGGCCTGATAGTTAACCTGGTGGTCAGCAGCTATGATTCGACTCTGGTATTGGAGGCGCTGCGAATAACCACTATTGTCACCCTGGCAATGATGATATTGGGTACCCTGTTTCCCGCCTTCTTTGCCCGCATAGCCAGCGCCCTGAAGATAGCCTTGCTGTTGGTGATCATTGTCGAACTGGTAGAGCTATTTATCTTCAAGACCCATCACGGCATTATCGACTGGATAGTGGTGCTAATCTTCTGCGGCTACATTGGCTATGACTGGGGCCAGGCCAACGCCAAGGAAAAAACGGTCGACAACGCCATCGACAGCGCCGCTGCGCTTTATATGGATATCATCAACCTATTCCTGCGCATTTTGAGCATTCTGGGAAGAAGGAATTAACCCATGCGTTTACTCTTGCTGTTGCTGCTCTCTATGGCTTTTTCCTCTCTGAGCGCTGCCGAGTGCAGCACTCAGGCTCTGGCCAAGGCCAGGAGTGATTTCCAGCAAGGTTATGCCAAAGGCGAGTATCAACAGGCAACGGCGGCACTCGCCGCCTTTCATCAAGAATGTGGCTATGAGTTGTTCCCCAAAATCAAAGGCGCGACCGAGCCAGCCATCGAAGATGTTCGCCGCTACTACTGGCTGATAAGCGATCTCTTGCTGGGTCTGTCGCGCAGCGGACAGCTCAACGAATGCATAGCCCTGGCCGAGTATGAAGAGCTCAATTGGGGTAGCCACTTTTATCGCCTCGGGGGTGAATCCGTGCTGGCGGCCCTGCAATACAACGCCGCCAACTGTAAGAGCAACAGAGAGCAAAAGCTCGGCAGTTTCAGTCAACCAACTTGCCCAATCGCAGGTGCTGCGGATGCGCTGGCGATTCCCTCAAGCTGGCAGTTGGGCCAGGCCTGTTTGCGGCTGTTTCCGGGGCAAGCGGAAACCGAGTTTGATGCCGGCGATCAGATACCGCCTTATGTCGAACTGATAACCGCCACCGAGCGCCACAAACTGGCCTTTGCCGACGGCAAGCTTGGCAGTGGCGATTTTTGCGGCTTCTCTACTCTGGCTCTGGGCCGCAATAAGCAATTACGCATTTCAGGAAGTGGCGGATTCTGCTGGCAAGGCAGTGCGGCTTTCATGCTCGACTCAGTCTACCGCTTGCAGCAAGATAAACTGACCATCACAGACGAACTGTTTGTCCCAATCCACTGAAGCATTATGGGATGTTCGATTACAGAGATGCTGCTGAATAACCCGAGATCCCAATACCTTGATGTCGCAGGCGGGTGTCCTCGGAAACTCTTTCTGGCGCAGAGCGGTGATAGCACTACCGGACGCAAGCCAAGTGTAAAGCTCCAGAACCAGGATAGGTTTTGTATCCAAGCGCTATCTTGATAGGCTCGTGATGAACTAAAGCTCGATAGCACGAATAGCGATCTGCTGTTAATTTTGAAGCTAAGGAAGGTGTCGGCAATGAAAAAACGTTATGGCTTTATCCTGCTGCTACTGCTGATCTTTGCCGGTGCCCTGATCCCGGAAAACCCACAGGTGCCGGTTCACCAGGCCAGCGCCAAAGACTGGCATAAAGACAGTTTCTGGTATTACCCCTGGGGCGCCTCAGGGGTACACAAGGGCATAGATATCTTCGCCGCCCGCGGCACTCAAGTGCAGGCCCCGACGCCCATGCTGCGCCTCTATCAAGGGGAGTGGCGTCTCGGCGGCAAGGTAGTGCTAGCCTTGGGGCCAGGCTGGAAGTTGCATTATTTCGCCCATCTGGACAGCCTGGAGCCGAACAGTTTTTATCTACCTCAAGGCAGCAGACTGGGCACGGTCGGCGACTCGGGCAATGCCAAAGGCAAGCCGCCCCATCTGCACTACAGCATAGTCAGCCTGATGCCCATGCCTTGGTTGATGGATGATGCGCCCCAGGGATACAAGAAGGCGTTTTATCTCAATCCTGTGACCTATCTGGCGCCCCGCTGAGTGCCTGCTGCCTGAGCCATTCGAGAAACACCCTGACTCTGTGGCTCTGCTCGCGGCCGGGAGCCGGCAGCAGCCGATAACTGAGCCCAGGCAACACCTTGCCCGGCAAGCAAGGTTTCAACCATCCCCGCTCCACCAAAGAGGCCACCAGCACAGAACTGGCAAGTGCCAGGCCTTCACCGGCCAGAGCGGCCTGTACCAGGTGATCCTCTTGGGTAAACTCCAGCAATCTGGCACCTTTGAACTCGTGATAGGTCTGTTGCCATTGCAGCCAATCGAGCCCGTCGAGAGCCGGATTCTGCCAACGGGTCTGCAACAGCGTCACCTGAGGTTGCTTGCTCTTGAGATAACCGGGACTGGCGTAAATGCCGAAGGTCTCACTGAACAGCACCTCTTCGCCTTCTGCCGCTTTGCCGTAGCGTATGCAGAGATCTGTCTCACCCAGAGGGTCGCTCGGTTGCAGCCCTTCATTGCTGCTGACCGACACCCGAATATCGGGGAAATGCTGCTGAAAGTCCGGCAATCGCTGCGCCAGCCATAGGGCGGCAAAGCCATGGGTGGTGGAAACTCTCAGCTGGTTCGGCGCCACGCCCAAACGTTCAATCCCCTGGGCTATGCCGAGCAAGGCCTGGCGACAGGATTCTGCCAACTCGGCTCCGGCCGGCGTCAGTGATACCGCCCGGGTCTGACGGATAAAAAGGCGGGTGTCCAGCTGAGTCTCGAGATTTCTTATCTGATGGGAAACGGCAGTCGGAGTCAGACTCAACTCCTCCGCAGCCAGCTTGAAGCTCAGATGCCTGGCGGCGGCTTCGAACACTCTCAAGTTATTCAGTGTGGGTAAATGGGCAAACATTACGATCAAATAAGTGAATTTTACTCATCTATAAGTGAGAAATGACCCTTTGTCAACTCGAGCGGTATTCCAGATAGTTATGCTCTGAGCAAACAAACGGAGAAAGTGATGAAAACTCTTTTAAGAATAGATGCCAGCGCCAGAAGAACCGACAATGACAAGCCCAGCTATAATTCGATTTCCAAGTCGTTGGCGCAGCAATTTTGCGATCACTGGCTGACAATAAATGAAGGAGCAGAATTCATCTATAACGATTTGGGTGACCAAGCGCCGCCGACCATCACCCAAGATTGGATTGCCGCTGTATTTACCCCTGAGGAACAGCAAAGCACAGAGCAGCAACGGCTGCTGGCACTGTCTGACCGCCTTATCGACGAACTGCAGCAGGCCGATATCATTCTGATCTCAACGCCCATGTACAACTACGGCATGCCGGCAGCACTCAAGGCCTGGTTTGATCAGGTCATCCGCATCAACCGCACATTCAGCTTCGACTTAAAGCGTGGCGATTTTCCGCTGCGGCCGATACTCAGCGGCAAGAAACTAGTGTTGGTTTACTCCTGCGGCGAGTTTGGCTTTGGCGACGAAGGCATTCGCGCCGGAATGAATCACCTGGGTCCCCACATCAAGACCCTGAGCCACTATCTGGGGGTGGAGCAGTTTTATGAAGTGCGCAGTGAATACCAGGAGTTTGCCGACGAGCGCCATCAGGCTTCCATCGAAGCGGCCAGCGCCTCACTGAGGGAACTGGCCCAAAAAATTTAATAATCAAACCTCTGCGTTTGAGAAACCAAAGCCCGGATTGGCCGCGAACAAAGACCGGCCAATGCCGCTGTCTCAGCTTTTGTTCTCAGTCCTTGGTCACCACCCAGAGTGCATGCAGCAGCCCGGGGAACCAGAAGAACAGGCAGAGAATGATATTGATCAGCAGGTCTTTACCGGCACCGGCTTTGAGGAATACCGCCACCGGTGGCAACAAAATGGCGATAATGACGAGCAAGAGTTTGTTGGTATCCATGGTATGACTCCTGGCAAGGAATTAAAGGGACAACCCGTTTAACTTGGCAGCATGACACCCAGCTTGCAACCTTTTTCCCTTCCCTGAGAGTGAGCCGCAAGGTCGGCCCCAAGATTCATTTGCGCTTGGGCCAATCCAAATCCCAGGGTTGCTTAAGCGTTTGCAACTGACTCAAAACGCCCGGCTGCATAAAAACTTCGCCTTGCGATGGTAAACTCAGGTATCGAAGCACTTGCCCGCGCCATTCAAACTCCAAAGCATAGGCGTGCAGGTAGCCACGATCAGCCTCAACAGCGCTGCCGCCATAGAGAGTATCCCCCAGAATCGGCACTCCCAGGCTGGAAAGTGCTACCCTCAGCTGATGAGTCTTGCCGCTGTGGGGTTTAAGCAGGTACAGTCGCAGCCCTTCGGCGACCGACCAAGAAAAGAACTGAGTAACGGCCGGGTTGTCGGTGGAACGCAACAGCTTGTACTGGCTACGGCGGGACTTAGCCATATCACCTATGATCCAACCCTGTTTCTTACCCGGTTTACCCTTGGCCAACGCCAAATAATATTTCTGCACCTTGTGTTCACTGAACATACGGGTAAATTCGGCCGCCGCCGCGGATGAACGGGCCAGCAGCAACAGGCCAGAGGTCAAGGTATCGAGCCTGTGTACGGGATAGAGCTTATAGCCCAGTTCCTGCTCGGCGCTGGCCACTAAGCCAGCATCGCCGTGTTGGCTGTGAAAATGAACCCCAGGACGCTTATCCAGCAGGATAAAGTCGGGTTCTGTGGCTATCACTGAATACATGGGTTAAACCTGAAATGTGACTATGACCCTAAGGCCGGGGTGGTTATCCTGTAGCGAAATACTGGCGTTGTGCCGCGAAAGGATCGCCTTGACCATGGAGAGTCCCAGGCCGGTGCCCTGTTTATGACGACTGGGATCCAGCCGCACCAGGCGTTCGAAGACCCGCTCACGCTCCGCCTCAGGGATCCCAGGGCCATTGTCGCTGATGATGACCTGGTTAGCTTGCTGCGAGATGGTAATACAGGCACCCTCGCCCGCATAGCGAATGGCGTTGTCGACCAGGTTGAACAGTGCCTGGAATACAAGGTGTTTATCGCCTGTGATACGGCAATCCTCATTAGTTTCCAGTTTGAGCTGCTGACCTTCCGCCTCGGCCAACACATCGGCCATATCTAGCAGATCGGTGCACATCTGCTGCAAGCTGAAGCTCTCCAGCTCCAGTTTTTGCTGCCCTTCTTCGATACGGGTCAGCGACAGCATGGCGTTGAAGGTCGCCAGACAGTGATCCAGCTTTTCGATCAAGATGGCGCTGCGTTCAGGGAGTTCCTCCGCCGGGTATTGCGGCAGCTGTTCCAACCCGATCCTCAAGTGTGAAAGAGGCGTACGCAGGTCATGGGCGATATTGTCTGTCACCCCGCGCACCGCAGTCAGGTTACGTTCCAGCGTATCCAGCACCCGGTTGAACTGACGCGCCAGCATATCGAATTCATCACTATTGCGACTCACCGGCAGACGGGTGTTGTAGTAGCCTCGCTCTATGCGTTCACTCAAGCGGTTGTATTGCACCAGACGCCTGAGCAGTGCCTTGGAGAACAGGTAACCCATAGCCAGTGTCAATACCACTGTCAGCATCACGGCGGTAACTGCGGCGCTGAGAAACTTCTCGATCAGGGTCGCCAGGTGGTCGGTACGGGTGGCAATGAGTACAGGGCCATAGCGGGTGGTGACCACACCGCCGGTGAGAATATGCAGTTTATCCGGGCCGCCGGTAAGAATCGGGAAATCGCGGGTTTTTGGCAACAGCGGCATATCATCCGGCATAAAGGTCAACGCCCCCACCATATCCGGGCTACCCTGCCAGGCGATCAGCGCAGTTTGCGGATCCGCGGCGCGTATCTGAGCCGCAAAGCCTCGCTGATCGACACTCAAGGCCAACTGTTGATAGCGCTGCGCCTCCGAGGCCAAGTGTTTCTCAACCTGAGACTGCTGCTCAGTGACCAACTGTTGATAGAGGGCGAACAGCAAGGCGCCGATGATCAGCGTCACCAGCATAGAAAAGAAAATAGTGATGCGCCATACGCTGCTCTGGTAAGGCTTAATGGCTTTGGCGGAGACGATAACCAGCCCCTCTTATGGTTTCAATCAGTTCACCATGGCCCAGCTCTTCAAACTTGCGTCTTAGCTTGGCGATATGCACATCGATAACATTGGTTCTGGGATCGAAATGGTAGTCCCATACGGCTTCAAACAACAGGGTACGGCTGATCACCTGATTGGCATGCTCCATCAGGTACTTGAGCAGCTGGAACTCCTTGGGTTGCAGCATCAGTTCGGTGCCGTCCAGGGTCACTTTACGGGTCAGCAGCTCCATCTCCAACAGACCCACCTTGAGATCTGTCTTGGCCGGTTGTGACTGACCACGCAACATCAGTTTCTCGGCCCGTACCAGCAGCTCGGAGAAGGCAAACGGCTTGGTCATATAATCATCACCACCGGCGCGCAGCCCCTTGACCCTCTCATCGACATGGCTGAGCGCCGAGAGGATCAACACCGAGGTTTGATTGCCAGTGGCCCGAAGCGCCGCCAATACCTTGAGGCCATCGAGCCCGGGTAACATACGATCCAGGATCACCAAGTCATACTGACTACTGGTCGCCAGCAGCAACCCTTGATGGCCATCGACTGCAGTTTCAATGTTGTGCCCCTGCTCCAGGAATCCCTTGACGATATAGTCCCGAGTAGTTGCATCATCTTCGACCAGTAATATCTTCATTGTCAGTCCCATTTCAGTAGAGGCAATGGCCGCTGTTTTTCAATATCGAATGCCAGCTTATGCTTACCACGTTCATCCATTACTTTCAGCTCAAGGTAGGCAATCCCCAGATCTTTATCCAGTTGAGCCTCCAGCAGGTGAGCCTTGCTGTTTTGTACTGCCATTTCCACTAACTGGGAAAAACTGAGCTGCTTCTGCACCAGCAGTTTGACCACAGCCAGTTCAGCCATATCATCGGCCTCCAGACGCTCTACCTTACGCTTGAGGATCTCACCATTGCTGGCAAGCAAATCCAACTCTGTGGTAGTACGATCATCCGGGTTAATCAGGTCGATTTCATAGACCAAGGCCCCGTTTTCCACATCGGTTTCAAACTCGACAATCACCCCAGGAAACTGGGACTCAATACGCTGCATCAGCTCTATCGGTTGGATACGGTCATTATCGTTTAACAGTTCCAACAGTGTGGGGGACGCGACTGCCGCCGATGAAAGCAGCACCAACCCCGCCAATAAACGTCTCATTTTGCCTCCATCCGAGCGCTGGCACTGAAGGCCAGCCACTCATACAAGCCATGGGTCACTTTGCAGTGTCACCAATTAGGGTGATACTTTCAATTTCCACTTCCTTGCCGTTCCATTCCTTGTCGACCTCACCAATCAATTTAACCAGAGTGCTTTCTTTCACATCGGCGTTAATATTGCGCCACAGGTCATGATCGATTTCGACTTTCACTTCACCCGAGTCATCACGGAACAGATAGGTTTCATCGCCCAGGCTCTTCACCAGGTATCCAGTCAGTTCAACTTTAGAGTCGTCATTGGCCTGCTCGACCTGAGACGCACTATTGACCCGGTTTTCAGCTCCAGGCCCTGTATAAGCAGCCAGAGCCGCGGCACTGCAAAATGATGATAATACCAATAAATAAGCTAACTTTTGCATCTTGTTTCACCCTTGTGGTTGTTTCAATGGCTGTAGTATAAATTTCAGCATTTGAACCCAGGATGGAAGCTAAATTAAGTTTTGATCATCTAATCAACAACAGTCGTGAAAAACTGTATGCCTTAAGACTCAAGGATATGAATTTGTTCGGATTTGAGCGCGACTTCGGTCTGCATGCCGGCAACCAGCCCCAGCTTGCGCGCCAGATGTAACGGCACTTCGGCGCTGAGATTCTGATCCACGCCTTCGATTGCCGCCAGCAGGCGCACAGACTCGCCCATCACCAGTAGGGATTCGAGCCTGACATTGAGTTTATTGAAGCTGCGGCACAGGCGGCCACGGCTGATGGAGTTGAATCTGACGCCTTGATTGGGCACTACCCAACGCACCCTGTCTCCCGGATTCAGGCGCGCATCATAGTCACAGGCAATCAGTTGCTCGCCAAACTTGAGCCAGGTGAGTTGCCGCTCCTGCTCCAGGGCCACCACTTCTGAGTCAAACAGGTTTCTAAGACCCATCTGCCGGGCAACCGCCTCGTTGCGGGGTTTAGCCAGCACTTCATGGGGCACACCCTGTTGCAGCAACTGCCCTTGGCTGATAAGCACCATGCGGTCGGCCAGCAACAAGGCTTCGTTGAGGTCATGGGTCACCATGATCACCGGAATATGCAGCTGTGACTTGAGCCGAGCCAGCTCCAGATACAGGCGCTCACGGGTTTCGCGATCGACCGCAGAAAAAGGTTCATCCAGCAGCAATACCGACGGCTCACGCGCCAACGCTCTGGCCAGTGCCACCCTTTGTCTCTGGCCACCGGACAACTGCTCCGGCAAACGATCCGGCAAACCGTGCAGATTGACCCGCTCCAGCCAATCAAGCGCTCTGGCCCGGCGTTCGGCTTTGGGCAGATGATCCAGCCCGGCGATAACATTGTCGACCGCACTCAGATTGGGAAACAGGCCAAAGTGCTGCGGCACAAACCCCAGATGGCGCTGCTGTGGGCTCAGGTTCACCGTCTCGGAAAACCAGGGTCTATCACCATAGCGGATACTGCCGGATTGCGGCTTATTGAGCCCGGCAATCATCCTCAGCAGCGTGGTCTTGCCGCCACCGGAGGGCCCCACCACGGCCAGGACTTCACCGGCACGGCAAACAAAGTCGGCCTGCAGTGGGATCCCCTTGGTTTGATGAACGCTGACATGCAAATCTGTCGGGGTCATTTCAATCTCCCGAGCCGCCGCGACAGCCCTGTGGTCAATGCCAATGTGGTGATGGCAAACAGCAAGAGTACCAGCGACATAGTACCGGCCGAGGCGAAGTCAAATGCCTGGACACTGTCATAGATGGCGATGGAAATCGTCTTGGTCTCTCCCGCGATGGAGCCCCCCATCATCAAGACGACACCAAACTCGCCGAGCACATGGGAGAAACACAGCACCAGGGCCGTCAAAATCCCCGGCCACACCAAGGGCAACTCCACCTTGAATAGCTGCTTAGTGCGACTCATGCCGCAACAGGCGCAGGCATCACGCACATCCTGTGGAATAGCTTCAAAGGCTCTTTGAATCGGCTGCACCGCAAAGGGAATATTGACCAGTACCGAGGCGACCACCAGGCCGGAGAAATGAAATACCAGCTGCACTCCCAAGGTTTGCTGTAGCCATAGACCCAGCCAGCTTTCACTGCCAAGCCCTACCAAAAGGTAATAACCGATCACCGTAGGTGGCAACACTAGGGGCACCATGATCAGCGCTTCTATCCAGGACTTACCGCGAAACTCACGGTAGGCCAGCAAGCGGCTCAACAAGATGGCAAGCGGCAAGAGCACCAAGACACTGATAGCAGCCAGTTTGACCGAGAGCCATAGCGACTGCCAATCCATTCAGCTTCCCTCGGGCAGGGCAAAGCCATAGGCGCTGAACACTTGTCGCGCTTCCGGCCCCTGCAGATAGTCGTAAAAGGCTTTGGCATCGTCGCCGGCTTTCTCAAGCAGCACCATCCGCTGGGTCAGCGGGGCATGGGAATCTACCGGCAACGCCAGATAGCGACCTCTCGCCTGAAACTGCGGTGCTACCGCCAGCGACAAGGCAACTATGCCGCCTTGAGTCGAGCCACTCAAGGCAAACTGCGCCGCCTGGGAAACGTTTTCGCCATAGATGAGGTTGGCCTGCAACTCCTGCCACAAACCCTTTTGCTTGAGCAACGCACGGGCGCGCTCGCCATAGGGAGCATGATCCGGGTTGGCGATGGCAAAGCGCTTGATCTGCCCGGCGGCCAGTGCTTGTTGCAGCCCCAGTAATTCTTGATCCAGTTTCAGTGGCGAATTCTTGGGAGCCACCAGTGCCAAGCGCCCGTAAGCGTAGACCACACCCTTGTCACGGGTGATGCCGGCGTCAGCCAGCGCCTCGACATAACGCTCGTCGGCCGAGAGAAACAGCTCAAACGGCGCACCATGTTTTATCTGCGCTACAAAGTTACCGGAAGAACCGTAGGAGATCTTGAGTTGGCGTCCTGTCTGTTGCTGATAGCGCTCGGCGATATCATCCAGGGCAAACTTGATATTGGCCGCCGCAGCCACATGAACGCTTTGCGCCGCCGCAGCCGGCAGACACAGACCAAGCAGTGCCAGCGCGGTCAGCACGGCCTTGGTCGTCAAATTCAGCAATCGCTCCAATAGCACCATCACACGCTCCGGTTACTTTTCCCAGGCCTTGGCGGCCTGCTCGTCGGCATCGCGGGCCTCAACCCAGTGTTGGCCACTGTCACCGGCCTCCAGCTTCCAGAATGGTGCCTTGGTCTTGAGGAAATCGATGAGAAACTCACAAGCCGCAAACGCCGCCTTGCGGTGGGCACTGCTGACACCGATAAACACTATCTGCTCGCCAAGATGCATAGTGCCAACCCGGTGAATGATGGTCAGCTGATTCAGCGGCCAGCGCTCACGGGCTTGAGTGGCGATTTGCCCCAAAACGGCTTCTGTCATCCCGGGATAGTGTTCCAGCGTCAGGTCGGTAACCGTGCTGCCATCGTTGAAGTCGCGCACCTTGCCAACAAAGGTCACCACGGCGCCATCGCTGTTGTCGGCGGCGATGCGGGCATATTCGGCCGGGACATCAAAGTCGGCGGTTTGTACCAAAATACGATCGCTTTGCATCTCAACCTCCGGTTACCGGTGGGAAGAAGGCCACCTCGTCACCCGCTTTGATCTCTGTATGCCAAGGGCTGAGAGTTTGGTTGACGGCTACCAACAGCTTGTCGGACGCCATCACTCTGGCCCACTTGTCGTCTGTGGCCGCCAGTTGGGCACGCAGCGCCTCGGCCGTCAAACCCGGCTGGCTCTCGACTTCAATGGCAGCCGTTCCCAATAATTCGCGTACTTGAGCAAAAAACAGCACTTTAATCATATCGTTACACCTTAAAATGACCGGATTTACCGCCGCGTTTCTCCAGCAGTCTTACCTGGGTAATCACCATATCTTTCTGCACCGCTTTACACATATCGTAAATAGTCAGCGCCGCAACCGAGGCCGCCGTCAGGGCTTCCATTTCAACCCCGGTTTTGCCAGCCAGCTTACACAGGCTGGTGATCCTAACCCGGTTTTGCTCCGGCTCGGCCTGCAGATCCACCTCGACCTTGGTCAACATCAAGGGGTGGCACAGAGGGATCAGCTCTGAGGTTTTCTTCGCGGCCATAATGCCGGCGATTCTGGCAGTGGCGAACACATCGCCCTTATGGTGGCTGCCACTCATGATCATCTGCAGCGTCTCGGCTGACATCTCAATATAAGCCTCGGCACGGGCTTCGCGCTCGGTGATCGACTTTTCGGTCACATCCACCATATGGGCGTTGCCGTCGGCATTGATATGGGTAAAGGCATTAGTCATCTATAGCAACCTTTTTCAAATGGGATACGAAGTTACAGGGCCGGTGCCGGGCATCCAGCTGCTCTTTGAGGATCTTGTTCCAGGCCGTACGACATGCGCCGGTGGAACCGGGCAGACAAAACAGTGCCGTTTGATTGGCGATACCGGCCAATGCCCGCGACTGCACAGTAGAAGTGCCCAGCTCAGTGTAAGTGATGTGGCGAAAGAGTTCACCAAAGCCTTCTATTTCAGCATCAAACAGCGGCCGCAGCGCCTCCGGGGTGTTGTCTCTGCCGCTAAAGCCGGTGCCGCCGGTGGTGATGATCACCTGAACATTAGCCGCGGCTATCCATTGGCTGACGATGGCGCGCATCTGGTATTTATCATCCGGGCAGAGCTTACGCTCGACCAAGTTATGCCCAGCCTCCTGCAGTGCCTGTACCAGAAAACGCCCCGAGGTATCCGTCTGCAGATCCCGGCTATCTGAAAGGGTAAGAATGGCGATATTCAAGGGCTCAAAATGGGTATGAATGCAATGTCCCATGTCAGTTCCTGCTGCTGAATGCTACCGAGATGGCGATGATAGGTATCGGGCGCCCAGACGAGCGCCCCCCCTCAACCGCCGATAGAGGCCAGATGTTGGGTCACACCGGTAATGCCTTGGTGCAGATAGTGAGTCTCTTTCTTCTGTTGCAACTGCTGATGCAAACGGGCAATCAACTCATCCTGCTGTTCAGGACTCTGAAGCAGATCCCGAAGATCGACACCATGTTCGGTGAACAGACACAGGTGCAGCTTACCCTTGGCAGAAACCCGCAACCTGTTACAGCTGGCGCAGAAGTTTTTGGCATAAGGCATGATGAGCCCAATACGGCCACGATAATCAGGATGGCTGAAGTTTTGCGCCGGACCATCTTCGGCCGCGGGCTGATCATACTGCCAACCTTCGGCCTCGAGTCTGGCCTTAATATCGGCTCCAGCCAAGTGATGCGCCTTGAAGTAGTCGTGACCCAAACCGGTTTCCATCAGCTCGATGAAACGCAGATCTATGGGGGTATGTTTGATCCAATGCAGGAAACGCGGCAGATCCTTGTCGTTGAGATCCTTGAGCAGCACGGCGTTGATCTTGACCCGCTCAAAGCCGGCTTCCAGCGCCGCATTTATACCACGCATGACCTCATCGAACTTGTTCTCGCCGGTGATCTGATAAAACATCCTGGGGTCTAGGCTGTCCACAGACACGTTGATCCGCCTCAGCCCGGCGTCATACCACTCTTTGGCGTGCTTCTCGAGCCTATAACCATTGGTGGTAGTGGCGATAGTGTGAATTTCGCTGTTGTCGGCAACGGCGCGGATGATATCGGTAAAGTCTTTGCGCAGCGTAGGCTCGCCACCTGTGATCCGTACCTTGCGGGTACCTACTTTGGCGAAGGCGGCAACCAGATTCTCAATCTCGCTGAGCGTCATAAAAGAGGGCTTGCCCTCCGGGCGATAACCATCCGGCAGGCAATAACTGCATTTGAAGTTACAGACGTCAGTGACTGACATCCGCAAATAGTGAAATCTTCGACCAAAATTGTCTTGTAATTGGGACATGATCACCTTTCCAAGTCAGGGAGGTGAGGGCATTTCTTTGCTCACCCCGGTGGCAAAATTGCCACGGCTAAAGGACCATATCTTCACTGACGTAGGACCAAAAGCTCGGAGAACCGTCTGCGCCAATTATAGGACGAAAAGGGGGGTGAACCATACCCCTAAAAATGTATTTCCCGATCTGGTTCAAATCTGCGTGGACTTTTTGTGACAAGCTTCACTCAGAAATTTCATCAAAACTAACGTCTGCTTTCCGATCAAATACTGTGCCCTGAATAGATTTTCAGGTAAGGTTGGAGCTGGATAAAAATAAAACACCCGTTTACATCGGGGGACTTTGAAGGATAGAGGTGACATGATGGAACGCGAATCAATGGAATTCGATGTTGTTATCGTCGGTGCAGGCCCAGCCGGACTGGCTGCGGCTTGCCGTTTGATGCAGATCTCCAAAGACAGCGGCAAAGAGATCAGTGTCTGTGTGGTCGAAAAAGGCTCTGAAGTTGGCGCGCATATTCTCTCCGGTGCCGTCTTTGAACCCAGCGTATTGGAAGAACTCTTCGGTGACTGGAAAGAACTGGGAGCCCCCCTGCATACCCAGGTTACAGAAGATGAGATCTATCTGCTCAAGTCGGCCGAAGATGGCAAACATCTGCCCAACAGCCTAGTACCCAAGACCATGCACAACCATGGCAACTATATTATCAGCGTCGGTAATCTCTGCCGTTGGATGGCCGAGCAAGCCGAAGGCCTGGGAGTGGAGATATTCCCCGGTTTTGCCGCCAGCGAATTGCTGCTCAATGAAGACGGCAGCGTCAAGGGAATACTGATTGGCGACATGGGCATAGGCGCCGATGGCCAGCCCAAAGACAGCTATATGCCGGGCATGGAGTTGCACGCCAAATATACTGTGTTTGCCGAAGGCTGCCGTGGCCATCTGGGCAAGCAACTGATAGAAAAATTCCACCTGGATAACGGCAAGACACCACAACATTACGGTATAGGCTTCAAAGAGATTTGGAAGATCCCGGCCGAACAACACCAACAGGGTAAAGTGGTTCACAGTGGCGGCTGGCCACTGCAGGAAGGTGCCAGCGGCGGCGGTTTCCTCTACCATATGGAAGACAACCAGGTTGCCGTGGGACTGATCATCGACCTCAACTACAAGAACCCGCATCTGAGCCCTTTCGATGAATTTCAGCGTTACAAGACCCACCCTGTCATCGCCAAGACCTTAAGCGGCGGCGAGCGTTTGAGCTATGGTGCCCGCGCCATTACCAAGGGGGGCCTCAACTCTCTACCCAAGATGAGCTTCCCCGGCGGTCTGGTCATAGGTTGTGATGCCGGGACACTCAACTTCGCCAAGATCAAGGGCACCCACACCGCCATCAAGAGCGGTATGTTGGCGGCCGAGACTCTGGCCGAAGGCCTTATCGCCGGGGTTGAAGGCGGTAAAGATCTTGACTGCTTCCAGGAGCGGCTGGAGCAGAGCTGGCTCTTTGATGAGCTTTACCGCTCGCGTAACTTCGGCCCGGCCATGCACAAGTTCGGCACCTTCATGGGGGGCGCCTTTAACTATATCGATCAAAACTGGTTTGGCGGTAAGTTCCCTGTCACCCTGAGGGACGAGCATCCCGACTATGCCCAGATGGGTGAGGCCAGCGCCTACAGCAAGATTGACTACCCCAAGCCGGACGGCAAGCTTAGCTTCGACAAGCTCTCTTCCGTGTATCTGTCCAATACCTTCCACGAGGAAGATCAGCCCTGCCATCTGCGTTTGAAAGACGCCAACATCCCTATTGCGGTCAACCTAGTGAAATACGATGAGCCGGCGCAGCGTTACTGCCCTGCGGGGGTCTATGAGGTGGTTGAAGACGAGGGACAACCCAAGTTTGTGATCAACAGCCAGAACTGCATTCACTGCAAGACCTGTGACATCAAGGACCCCAGCCAGAACATCACCTGGGTAACGCCAGAAGGTGGTGGTGGCCCTAACTACCCCAATATGTAATTGATGACTGTAAACCACAAAAACGCGCCTTTTAAGGCGCGTTTTTTATTTACCCCCGGCAACATTAGTCCCTATTGATACAAGAGTTTTTTTTGTCCATAATTCATCCCCACATAATAAGATCCAGCTCCATAAAACAACTGACCCACCTATACTCTACAAAGACTTAAGGGGAAGTCCCTGCCAAGTGGCATTCAGGCCGACCAGACTCGAAGTTGGCGCCGTTTTCCACGCAATAACAGTTATGGAACAGGCGATCGTTATGAAACTCATGCTTACCATCAAACAAAAGATTTTACTGACGGTGACTCTGGCCGTGCTGATGTCGACTATTTTAGTTGGCATTCTCAGCCAACGTAGCGCCCGCGAAGTCGTCGAACAACGCATGCTAGGCTCAGAACTGCCCAGCTTAATGCTGCAGATCCGCAACAAATTGGATCTGGAGATCAGCCCCTCAATGCATGCCGCAGAACAACTGGCCCACAGCCCATTACTCACCCACTGGCTGGAGCAGGGACGCCCGGAAGCTGAAGAGCCTCTGGTCATTTCACAACTACAGGGACTGATTCGCCAATATCATCTGGTTCAAGCCGCCTATGCCGACCGAGAAACCGGAGCCTACTATACCCAAGACGGCTTCCTGCGGATCCTCAATCCACAACAGGATGGCTGGTTCTTCGTCTATAGAGACAGTCGTCGGGAACGTATGATGAATGTGTTCACCGAGGCCAACGGTGAAGTGAAGCTTTTCATCAACTATCAGCAGCCAGATGGCCGAGGTTTGGTGGGACTGGCCAAGTCTCTCGATGATATGGTGCGCCTGCTCAACTCCTTTAAGATAGAGCAAAGCGGTTATGTGTTCCTCACCGACAATCAGGGCAAGATCCAACTTCATCCTGACAAGAGCTTGATGAATAACAAAAATCTACAGGATCTCTACCCGGGCAGCACCAGCAAGCTGTTGAATAAGGGTGACTTCCAATTACTCGAAACCGAAGTCGATGGTACCGACATGCTGGTTGCCAGCAGCTATATCCCCTCCATGGATTGGTATGTGGTGGCTCAGGTTCCGCAAGAAGAGATCTTTGCCCTGTTGCAAGAGGCCGCCTATCAAATTCTGTTATGGACAGTATTGATTGCCGCTGGCTTCATCTTCTTGGCCGTGCTAGTAGCCGGCTCTGTTAGCCGCCCCATCAGTAATATCGCCGAAATGTTCCGCGACATAGGTGAAGGTGAAGGCGACTTACGCCAACGCTTGCCGGTAGACGGCGAGGATGAAATCGCCCAACTCGCTAAAGGCTTCAACAGCTTTATCTCCAAGATCCAGGAATCTGTCATTGAAGTGGCCGCTACCAGCGAACAGTTAGGGCTATCCGCCAAGGATGTCTCGGCGCAGGCCCAGCAGACCATGAACGACAGCCAGGATCAGAAGGAACGTACCATGATGGTGGTAACCGCCATCAACGAAATGGGGGCAACCGTTAACGAGATTGCCGCCAACGCCGAGCAGGCGGCGCTGACAGCCAAAGAGGCCGACAGCGAATCGGCAATGGGCCAACAGGTAGTAACCCATGCCAGGGATACCATTAATCAATTATCGCAGGATGTGGCTCAGGTCGGCGAAGTGATCGAGTCGCTGGCGACCCACACCAAGTCCATCGGCGGCATTCTGGATGTGATCCGTGCCATCTCGGAGCAAACCAATCTACTTGCATTGAACGCCGCCATTGAGGCGGCAAGAGCCGGTGAGGCCGGCCGTGGCTTTGCGGTTGTGGCCGATGAAGTTCGCAACCTGGCTTCCCGCACCGCCGCCTCAACCGATGAAGTGCAGGTGATGATAGATAAGTTGCAGGCCGAAGCCGCCAGAGCCGTCAGTGCCATGGAGCTGAGTCGCAATCGCTCCCATGAAGGGGTGCAGGCCGTGGATGAAGCCAGTCAGGCGCTCAGTGGTATCTCGGGACAAATTGCCCAGATAAGCGATATGAACATCCAAGTCGCGGCAGCCACAGAGGAGCAATCCACCGTTGTGGAGGAAGTCAATCGTAACGTCAGTGAGATCAATGAGATAACTCAGCGCACTGCCCAAACAGCTGAAGCCGCAGCAGCAGCCAGCGATGCACTCAACAATCTGGCCCGCAGGCTGGATACTTTAGTCGCCCGCTTCAAGGTTTAACCTCAGGTTCCCCAACGGCAGCCTTGCCACTGCCGTTGGGAATACTGAACCTCATTCCCGCAACGCCTTGAGTACACATGCCACTTCTGAATCTTACTACTGATTGGTATAACATAGCCGCAACTATCTTTCGGCTAATAAAAGAGTATTCATGGAACCACAGATAGAATGGGCGCTGTCACATATCGCCTGGCTGATGTTTATTCTGGCAGGACTCTTCTTTGTCTTGCAGCTTTGGCGTTGGCAGCAACTATTGAAACATATACGGGTTCAGTATCCTGAACTTACTCATACAGATGAAAATGATTCATCCAATATAGCGATAAGAGTCAAACAGTCGCTGGAGTCTGGCACTCTGGCCAACAGCCAAGATCCTGTGATTATTCGCTATCAGAAACAACAGAGCAACCTTAGACTGATCATGGCCATTCTGTTAACCATAGGCTTTGTAATGGCCATATTGGAGTAAGCTAAAACCCGTTAATAACTGCGCCATTCAAAACACACCATGGATGAATATAAGTTATCTATAGTCTGTGTTTGCCAACCCAAGGTTGTGCTAGTGTTCCAAGGTTATTGTTTGGGCCAGGGAAAGCTCACCTCTGGCTGCTCGCCATAACAGGTGGGGCGTCTTGGGCAAACCGCACCTCTGGAGCAGATCAATCTGGCATCACCGGCGATACCACGCTCGACCCAATTGATATTGAGGATCCGCGCTACAGTCAGCAGTTGCTGTTTTATCTTTCTGGGAATGGCGCCTTCTCCCCCCTGCTCGACACAAGCCTGTTTAAGATCTTGCGCCAATGACAAGGCATCCTCCCCCTGGGCCTCAATGGCAGGATTGAGATCTATTCCGGCACAGAGCACATGATGATTGCCGGCCAAGTCTTTGACCTTGACCGATTCACAGCAATAGATCCTGGGTTGTTGCTCCACATCCAGAATGGATATCTGCGCCGAACTGCCTTCCTTGGGCTCGGTGATCATCCGAAATACCGCCCAGTGCTGACAAGGATCGGCCACCGCCCGCATATTGCCCCAGGGCAGCGGAATACCATTGCCGCGATATACAGCTTTTAGCTTGCCCGGCGCATAGGCATCGAAGTAATGCCAGTGAGGATAAGGTGAAACCACTGTCATACGCCGCATCGCTACCGAAGGAGAAACCCCAGCCAATCGGTGAGCATCTATCTCGTAGCCGTACCTGTCCAGCAGTTGCCTGAATGCCACCTTGGGGCAGAGCAAGGCCCCGGCAAAGAAACTGGCCTCAAAACCACGCCAAGCCTGGAGTATATCCTGGGCATTGAGAGACGAACTCTGGATCTGGGGATCGGTTTCACTGAAACCACTGCGGCCCACGGTCAACACATTGCTCAGCCCATCGCGATTGTGCAGCACACAGTGACCTATATGCACCGCCAAATCGTACTTGAGCCTAGTAGGTTGAGACTTGAGGATCTCGTTGAGAAATAGCGTTCCCGGCGGCTCCATGTAGGAAGTCACCAACTCCCCGGCACTGATCCCCTGGGCATCCGTCAGCAGTTTTGCCGGCCGGGCGAACCATTGGATCTTCAGTCCCTGCGCCGCGGCAAGATCCAGCATCTCTTCTACCGACAAGGGCAGGCGCTTCTTACCCACCTCTTCGGCGGCCCTTTCCAGATCGGGGAAATGGTTTTGATGGTGTTCCTGATGGGCGCGGATCAACAGGTGGGCAAACTGGCGGCCGCTGATCCCCGTTTGTGACAGCATCTCGGGAATGGCTATCTGCAGGATATCATTGGAAAACAGGAAGCCCGGCTCCAGCGGCATACCAATGACCCCGCCGCGTCGCCCCTTGTCCGGGGTGATTGCCTGCTCCTCAGGCGCATCGTCCAGAAACCAACTCACCTCTTTCTGAAAAACTGCGGCTATGACCGCCAGCATACCAGCGCTGGGAACACGCTTGCCCCTTTCGATCATCGACAGGTATGACACAGACGGCGCCGACTCAGGATCGACCCTGACACAGCGTGCCGACAAGTCTTCCATAGTTAAGTGATTGCGCTTTCTGAGGTTTCTTATTTTAGTACCCAGAAAATGTGACTTACGGATCAGGCTTTGGTCTTGGCGCATTTTGTAAAATTCACACTGTAAAATTTTTATTGTGAAATTGTAATCAAAAAAACGCTAGCCTACAAATTAAGCAATTTACAGGAATTGTCCGGCCATGAGGCGACAGTGCCATCAGGTCAAGGAAAGCAAAACACGAGGGCGAGACGATGAACATCTCCACTATGCAGCAAAAAATCAATCAAGAGCACAACCCTTTCATCGCCGAAGCCGTCTTTGCCGTGGAAGCACTCGGTGAACGCCATATCGCCGACAAGATGGCCAATGCCAAGCAACTGCTTGACCGGCTGTTCCCACTGGCAAACGGCTCACATGCCGAGGTGGTTTGCTATGTGGTTTACTATCAGCATCTCTTGGCCTGCTTTGCCGATGGCAGCCAGTGTGGCCTCAAACAGCCACAACAGTTTGTCGCCCTGAGCGGCCACCGCAGCGAGCCAGAAGCCATACTGCTCAAGGATGATTGCGGCTGTCACCTGGAACTGAGCTTCGATCGTCAGGGCTGCATCGGCAGCCGCGACTGTGCCGCCATTGAAGACATTCAGCTGGAACGCTGTCTCATCGATGGCCGCTGTCAGGACAACAGCCTCAAGCGTGAGTGGATTAGCCTGTTGCATAATGATGGCGGTCAACCACGCAGCAACAAGAGTTGCAAACGCTTTACCACTAAAGATGGCCATGAATATCAGTTGTCTTCACGGGTCTAATCGCAACAGAGCGTCATAGGCACTTGGCCTTATTAGACACAGCAAAAGGCACAGCAAACTTGTGCCAGACGTGACATCGACTCAGGATCGGGGAACTGGCTTCCCTGATCCTGTTGTCTTAGTCAGAGATTCAGTAAAACTTACGCTGGATATTAAGTTAATTTTAGTTTTCCTAGCATTTTGCCTCACTTATACTAACGCTCCCGGAATCTTGCTATCTCTTGTCCATGAGCCAACTGCAGAAAAAGTGGCTGTTTTGCCTGCTTGCCATCGCCTGCCTACACCCCTCAATCTCCTCACCTCTGGCACTCTTAGTGGGATTTGTGCTGGCTAATCTCGGCTGGTTGCCATCGGACTGGGATCTGGGGAAACTGACCAAAAAACTGCTGGCCATCTCCATTGTCGGCCTGGGTTTTGGTATTCCGCTGCAACAGGCGATCGACGCCTCTGTAGGCAATTTGCCGTTAATCCTGGGATCAATATTGCTGACACTGCTGGCGGGCACGGCGTTGACTCGGGTTTTGGGGTTGGATAGGCGAGTCGGTCACTTGATTGCCAGTGGCACCGCCATCTGTGGTGGCAGCGCCATCGCCGCGGTGGCACCGGCTATCAATGCCCGCAACGAACAAACCGCCATTGCCCTGGCCTGCGTCTTTGTACTCAACTCGGTTGCCCTGTTCGTTTTTCCCGTGATAGGTCATCTGCTGCAATTAAGCCAACATGACTTCGGAGTTTGGAGCGCCATCGCCATTCATGACACCTCGTCCGTGGTGGGCGCCGCATCCACCTACGGTGAAGAAGCACTTAAGACAGCGACCACCATCAAACTGGCACGTGCCTTGTGGATAGTGCCTCTGGCGGCAATCAGCGCCTTGTTATTTGGTGGCAAGGGGAAACTCAATATTCCCGGATTTATTCTGTTTTACTGCCTGGCTATCGTTATCACCAGTTTGTTTCCTCAGGGTCAATTTATCTATCAGGAGCTATTTGAGCTGGCGAAGCGCACCCTGGTAGTGTGTTTGTTCCTGATTGGCTGTGGTATCACCTTCAGGAAACTACAACAGAGCGGTAGTAAGCCCTTACTTCTCGGCGTGATCCTCTGGCTGCTTATCGGCAGCTCGTCTCTTGGCTATATTCTCTGGCAGGGTTGAAAACAGGTAACAAAAGCCTACGAAGGCACTGAGTTCTATCAGAGCCCGCAACAAGCCTTGGGTCTGAGTCGATGCCAGTACCACCAGCAAAAGAAACAGCAGGATATAGCCAGGCTTCACCGCCACCTCCACAGTTAAATAATGCCGCTATTATTGGTGTCTGTGGAGCCTGGGTGCCAATATCGATTCTCAATAATAAAGAACCCAAAGCACTAAGAAAAAATTTTTTATTCCTTTTTATATACATTAACTGGCAGGAAACCCGCTCTCTGAGACGGGGATAGCCTGCTAGCAAGAAGGAAAGTTGCCGGGGAAATGCCTAATCCTACTTGCTCAGCCGCCGCAGGATTGGCTTCAAGAAACTCGTGTAAAGTCGCTCCAAAACGACAGATGCCACCCGCATCTTAGGCCGCCTGTGAAGTATCGGCGCTAGCAACGGGTTGAATAAAGTCTTCCATAAACCAGGCACAGAAGGTATGGCGGCCATCGACATCCGCCTTGGCGTAAATTGCCGAGGCCTGCTGCCGCACCGTCTTCTCCTTGGTGCTGCGAACACTGGCAATCTCTTTGAAACTCAAGCCTTTCAACAGTAATAAAGCCACTTCCTGCTCACTGCGGGTCAGCGACCAGAGCTCAAATTGTTGCTGTACCGCCTGGGTGTATTCCTGGCGGGCGGCTTGCATTCGACTGGAGATATTGCAGATCCTGGCATCGGCATTGGCCAACTTTGACTTAAGTAGCTGCATCTCACGGCTGCGGCGGAGCAGATCAAAACTGATATACAGGGCGCCACAGGCGGAAAGCGCCACCAAAATACCTTCGACGACCAAGTGATAAACCGGCACTCCGAGCTGCATGTCTGACAACACATCCAGCAGATTCAGCGTCATGATCACGCTGAGCAGCACTATCATCACCAGATCCTTCATTGGCACGACTCCCGATTAATAATCTTCAAAAACATGTGGTTAACTTATGGTACATATGTCCCATAAGCGCAAATATGATACAGGTTGCCGAAGACGACAGGCCAAATCAGTGCCAGGCTGGCGGCTGATATTTCCCCAAGAGACACTCCCATGAAAATCCGCCCCCTCTATCTGGGTTGTAGCCTGCTGTTAATGGTGTTTCAGCTTAGAGCGGCCCCGGAAACAGACAGAGACGCCCTTTTGTCCCTGAGTCAAAACAGGCTGCACACATCTTCGGCACAATTGGCTCCAATATATCACAGCTCGGACTGGCTGACAGGCTTGCCAAGCATCAGTTTGAGCCATCTTGGCAGCCTGGAAAGCCACAACAGCTATGAGCAGGAGCTCTCGCTCAACCTGCCTTTTCAGTCGCCGGCCATGCAGCGCCAGAATGCCAAGCTCAAGCCCATTAACGAACGCATGCTGGAATTGCAGAGCCAACTGCAGCGCCTCTATCTCTCAGGCCTGTTGCGTCAGTATTGGTGGCAACAGGCACAAGCCGAACAGGAGCTGGCGCAACTGCGCCACAAGCAACAGGTACTGCAGCAACTGCTGCAGCGGCAACAGGCCCTGAGCCGAAGTGGTGAAATGCCGGCAACTGCGGTACTGCTGCTAAAACGAGAACTGCTGGAGCTGTCGCTCACTAAACTCCCACTGGAGCAACAACAACAAGAAGCCAATGAGGCACTCATACGCCTGACCGGGCTGCAACAGCTGCCATCGCTGGATGAAAGTGACACCCCCCTGCCGGATGATGCAGGAGCCGGGCATCCCATGTGGCAATTGCTGGCGCTGCAGCAGCAACGTCAGCAGCTCACCACAAACGCCCAACTCGAAGGAGATGACACTCCTTGGCTGGTGTCTGTCACGGCCAAAAACACTGCAACTCTGGGACAGGATGAACAGTCTCTGGGTCTGGCACTGGAGATCCCCTTGCCTGTTGGCAACGGCCTGAACCAGCAACAGCTTGGCGAACTGCAGCAACAAAGGCTGCAACTGGAGCAACAACAACAACAGCAGTTACTGCAGAGCCAACTGCAGTTGCAGCAACTCAAACGTCGTCAAGTTCAGCTACAACAAGAGCAGCAAGGGCTGGAACAAGCCTTGCAGCTGAGCAAACAGCTCAGCCAAACCCTGCTGACCACCGCCGAACAAGGCCCAGCCCAGTATGAGTCCTGGCTGCGGCGCCATCTTGAGGCCCTGGATACCCAAGCCAGGCTGTCACTCAACCATCTGGCACAAGCCCAGCTGCATTCCCAACAACTGCAAGCGCTCGGAGTTACCCTATGACCGCTAAAACCCTGGTTGGCACACTGGTGTCGACACTGTTCTTCTCCCCGCTGTGGGCGCAGGAAATCTCGGTTGCTGACCTAGGCAAGCTGACACTCAGCTTCACCTCAGTGGACCAGGTGCAACAGATAGAGGCCGCCCCTGTACCGGCAATATTGGCGGCTCAGCCCGGCAGCAGCTTCTATCTCACAGCACCGGAAACCATCCAACAGCGACGCTGGTTGGTGGCCGAAGGAGAATGGGTCGATGAAGGCCAAGCGCTGGTGCAACTTAAGGGCGCCGAAATTGCCCACTTTCAACTGCAATTTGCCGCCGCCGAAGCGGCATTCAAGCTCGCTAAGCAACGCTATGATCGCAACCAAAAGCTGCGGGCCAACGGCGCCATAGGTGCCGAAACCTGGTCGCAGATAAGCCGGCAGTATTTCGACGCTTTGCTGCAATATGAACACCTGCAGCACTTCAGTGAATTGCTTAAGCCGGGGGACAATCCCGAGACTCTGATATTGCACGCGCCCATGACCGGACTGCTGCAATACGGCGATAGCAGTGAGCCACTGATGAGCGGCGCCCCACTGCTGGGGATACTGCCCGCCGACGAACTCAGGCTTAAGCTGCGTTTACCCCTGGCCCAGAAAGACAGTGTCAATGCCGTGATGGCCGGAGAGTGCCAACTGCAGATAAGCCGCAAGGACCAGTTGGCCAAACAGGGCTTTGTCGATGCCTGGAGCCAGGCCGTTCCCCCAAGCTGCGGCCTGCAACCCGGGCAGCAGTTGCAGGTTATTCCGCTGCAGGCCATCAATGCCCTGGTGGTGCCCAAGCAGAGTCTCTATTCCTGGGGCACTGGCAGCCAGGTGCTGAGTCACAGCCAAAATAAACTGCGACCAACCGACGTGCAGGTTATAGGTGCCAGCGCCGACAGCTACTTTCTGGCACCCAATGAAACTCTGGTCGGTGCCGAGGTGCTGAGCGACTCAGTGGCGGCCGTCAAAGGCATACTCCTGGGTTTGGGGGGCGAATAGCATGCTCAGTGCCATTATCCGTTTCTCCCTGACTCAAAGGCTGTTTACCCTGATAACAGCGCTGCTGCTCTGTGGTGCCGGCGCCTATTCCTGGTTGGGGCTGCCGCTGGACGCCTTCCCGGATATCTCGCCGACCCAGGTGAAAATCATCCTCAAGGCTCCCGGCATGACAGCCGAAGAGATAGAAGCCCAGGTGACAGTACCTGTTGAGACTGAGCTACTGGGGATCCCCAAGCAGGCGATACTGCGTTCCACCAGCAAGTATGCAATTACCGATATCACCCTGGACTTCAACGAAGGCACAGATATTTACTGGGCCAGACAACAGGTGAGTGAACGCTTGGCGGCGGTATGGGACAAGTTGCCCGCCGATCTGGAAGGCGGCGTTGCCCCCATGAGCACCCCGCTCAGTGAAATCTTTATGTTTTCGCTGGAGAATCCCTCGCTGTCGCTACTGGAGCGCCGTCAGTTGCTGGAATGGGAAGTCAGGCCGCTGCTGCGTACCGTGCCCGGAGTCGCCGATGTCAACATTCTCGGCGGTTTTGCCAAGACACTGCAGATCACCCCGGATCCCGTCGCTCTGGCTCAGGCCGGTATCAGCCAGGAAGAGTTGATAGCCCGTATTGAGAGCAACAACAGCAACACGGGTGCCGGACGCATCACGCTCGGGACAGATAACCTGACGGTTCGCACCGAAGGGCGCATCGACTCGCTGGAGGCCCTGCAACAACTGGTGATTGCCACCAATCAGGGCGGCAGCTATCGCCTGCAAGACCTTGCAAAAGTCGAAATAGGTCATCTCAGCCGCTACGGCGCCGTGACCCGTAATGGTGAAGAAACCACAGAGGCCTTGATCGTCGGCCTCAAGGATGCCAATACCGATCAGGTCATCAAACTGGTACGGGAAAAGCTGGCCCAGATAGAAAAAACTCTGCCTCCCGGCAGCCAGCTGAATGTGTTCTACGACAGGGCCAACCTGATAGATACAGCCATAGGCACCATTTCAGATGCCCTGTTTCAGGCCGTGGTATTGGTTATTCTGCTGCTAGCGCTGTTTCTCGGCAATTTGCGCGCTGCATTGGTGGTATCACTGTCGCTGCCGCTGGCGGCGCTGGCCACCTTTATGCTGATGCGTTACTTCAATCTGTCGGCCAACCTGATGAGTCTCGGCGGCCTGGTGATCGCCATCGGCATGTTAGTGGACTCCTCCGTGGTGGTGGTGGAGAACATGGTCAACCAAATTGCCGGCGGCAAACGCCTGCCCAGGCTGCACCTCATCTACCGCGCCACCAAAGATGTGGCCGTGCCTGTGGTGTCCGGCACCCTGATAGTGATCATAGTCTTCTCACCGCTACTGACTCTCAGCGGCCTCGAAGGCAAGCTGTTCACCCCAGTGGCTATCACCATAGTGTTTGCCATGCTGTCGGCACTGGCACTGTCGCTGACGGTGATCCCCGTGCTGGCCTCCTATCTGGTCAATGAAAAAGCGGCCAACGAACCCAAGGCCATTGGCTGGCTCAAGGCGCGCTACCTGCTCACTCTGCAGTGGGTGTTACAGCACAGTAAGGCTTTTTGCGCCACGGCACTGGTGGCACTGGTACTGAGCTTGGGGCTGTTTACTCAGGTGGGTAAAACCTTTATGCCGACCCTGGATGAGGGTGACATTATTCTGCAGTTGGAGAAGTCCCCATCGATTTCGCTGCAGGCCTCGCTGGCACTGGATACTCAGATAGAGCAGCACCTGCTGGCCACTGTGCCCGAGATACGCCAGTTGGTCGCCCGCACCGGCGCCGATGAGCTGGGGCTGGATCCCATGGGGCTGAATGAAACCGATGTTTTCATGGAACTTAAACCCGTGGAGGAGTGGCGCTTTGCCAGCAAGGAGGAGCTTATTGATGCCATACGCACCGAAGTGCTCAAGTTTCCGGGGATCAATTTCAACTTCACCCAACCTATCCAGATGCGGGTCTCCGAGATGCTTACCGGCAGCATAGGCGATGTGGCGATTAAAATTTTCGGTGAAGATCTTGAGACGCTTTCAAGATTGGCCAGCGAGACGGCACACCTGACCAGCGCCACTCGCGGCAGTCAGGATGTCAAAACCGCCATGACCGAAGGCAGCCCCTTTATCAACCTCCGTCTCAAGGAGGGTTTGGCCCGCAGTTACAACATGAGTGCCGATGAGTTTGGCCGCTATCTCAAGAGCCAACTGGAAGGCCTGGCCATAACCGAGATAATCCAGGGCAAGAAGCGAACTCCCGTGCTGATCGCCCAGGCAGCAGATGGCATCAACAGCCTGCCGCAACTGGAGCAAAGGCTATTGGTGATGCCGGATGCCAGCCTCAGGCCCCTTGGCGAACTGGCGCAAATAAGCTATCGCGAAGGGCCGATACTGATTGAGCGCGAGCAAGGCAACCGTTTTGCCGTGGTCACCACCAATGTCAGCGGCCGCGATATCGTCGGCTTTGTCGAAGAACTACAGGGCAAGCTGGCCGCTGAACTGTCTCTGCCCAGCGGTTACAGCCTGAATTTCGGTGGCGAGTTCGAGAACCAGCAACGGGCAACCCGTAACCTGTTGCTGGTGGTGCCCGTGGCGCTGATGCTGATCAACCTGATCCTGTTCACCACCTTCGGCAATATCTCCAAGGCCTTGCTGATCCTGGCCAACGTCCCCTTTGCCATGATGGGTGGTATCTTCAGCCTGTTTATCTCGGGCGAATACCTGTCGGTGCCTGCCTCAGTGGGCTTTATCGCCCTGCTGGGAGTAGCCGTGCTCAACGGCGTGGTGATGGTCAGTTACTATGAACAGTCGCGGCATCTGTTTGCCAGCCTCAGTGAGCGGGTCGAACAGGGGGCCGCCCGCCGACTGCGGCCGATTCTGATGACGGCCACCACCGCCATGTTCGGCCTGATCCCGCTGGCCTTTGCCACCGGGCCCGGCGCCGAAATCCAAAGGCCGCTGGCAATCGTGGTCATAGGCGGGCTGATCACCTCCACTATCACCACCCTCTATTTGTTGCCACTGCTGTATCAAACCCTGGAGAAACGTCAATGAAACAACTCTTGGTGCTGATAGTGCAGCACAATCTAAAAGACGATGTGGTCGACACTCTGATGTCGCTGGACTACCTCTCCGGCTTCAGCCTGATCAATATCTGTGGCTTCAGCCGCGAGCACAGCCACTTCAATCTCAAGGAACAGGTGGAAGGTTATCGGGAATTCTACAAGTTTGAGGTGATGCACCCGCAAGAGTCACAGCAGGCGCTGCTGCAAACCCTGGCGGAGGTCTGCCGCCACAACCCCTGCCGCTATTGGATAGTACCGATAGCGACAGACGGCGTGCTGGGTCAGGACTGACGAGGTTTGAGCCAATACTGGCCGGCGATGGCCAATAGGCAATAGCCGAGGAAGAACCAAAAGCCCGACTCCAGGCTGGCGTGGGTGTGAACCAAATCCCCCATGCCGGCCGAGGCGTTACCGGCCATATAGGTGATGATAAGCGCCACCACAAATACGTCGGCCATGGACCATTTGGCAATGGCCGCGGTAATACTGTCGATGATCTGCCGCACCTTACTGGACAGCGGCGCCTGAGCCAGCAGCATCAACCCCAGCTTGCAGGTCGGCACTATCACGGAAAACAGCATCACCAGCGCCGCCACCAGGGTATTGCCGTGTTGATGCAGCTCGGTCACTGTGCCCCAGATACTGCGGGTCTTGTTGAACACCTCCATTTCACCTTGAAGGTTGTTCAGCCCCAACATACCGCTGATCATCGCCAGCATTCCCCTGGCACTGTCGCGCCCGGAATCATCACTGACGGCTTCGGCAATCATGTCCAACCCGGCTTCGGTCAGCTCGGCCTTTTCCACCGTGCCGCTGACAGTCAAAATAGGTTGAGTCACCCCGGGGATCAGCAAGGCCAGCGACAATAACAGGGTCATAATAGGTAAAATTCGGCGCATCGGGGTCACTCCACAAACTCAACAAAAAGGCCCACCACTCGGCGGGCCCATCAGTTTACCCAGTTTGCAGCCAGATCAATAGAAAGGCTTGGGATCAACATCCAATGAACTGGGCGACACACCTCTGTCTATGTTGAGATCCGACTTTAAAAGATCCACCATGGTCACTTCAGTATACCGTTTAAATTTCAATGAATAGAAACACTTAACTACTGGATGTAATGCATCTCTATTCTTGGACTCCCAGACTATGCCCACCCGACCATCGGACAGTTGCACCAAAGAACCGACCGGATAGACACCGATACAGCGAATGAATTCGTACACCAGACTCTCATCCAGATGGAAGGGGGTCAGACTGAGCAGAATTTTGAAGGCGGCAGCCGGACTCATCGCCTCTTTATAACAGCGGGTGGCGGTAAGGGCATCATAGATATCCACAATACAGCTCATACGCCCATGCAGCGTCAACTCATCCCCTTTCAGACCCCTTGGGTAACCACTGCCATCGAGTTTTTCGTGGTGCATCAGGCACACATCCTTGCTCACTTGAGACAAGCCCTTGGCCTGTTCCATGATCTCGATGGCATAGGTCTGGTGCAACTTCATATGCTCAAATTCTTCCGGCGTCAGCTTGCCCGGCTTGTGCAGTATCTTGTTATTCACCTTGATCTTACCGATATCATGGAGAACACCGCCGATAGCCAGCTGTCTGAGCATCTCGCGTTCCAGCTTGAGATATTTACCAAAGGTGATCAGCAGGAAAGCGACATTGACCGAATGTTCCAGTAAGTAGGCATCTTTGGATCTCAGCGCCGATATGCATTTCATCGCATCCGAGTCGAGCATCACCGACTCGATCATATTGTCCGCCAGCGCCGCAAACGGCTCGACTTCTATCGCCTTTCCTTCGAAGGTTTCACTGAGGACTTTGCGCACCAAGCTCTTGGCTTCAGTGAGCAGCTGTTTGGCCTGCCCCATTGCCAATTCGTGGTTAATCGAGGTTTTGCGTGGATTGCTATTGAGGCCGGGGCGTTGCTTTTTCAGACCGCAGCTTTCGCTGGAACGCTCAACATCAACCCAGACAAAACGAATGCCGCTGTTACTGAGCTTAGTGATCGCCTGACGGCTCTTGATCTGGCCGGCATTGGCGATAGTCAGCTGGCCATTATTTTCAATGGCCGACACATACATGCCTATCCCCAATTGAGTGACAGGCAACTTCAAAAGAGCTGCTGTCGGTACCGCATCTATCATTCTTTCACTCCGGCAATGGCTCTTGGTAACAGACCAAAAGACGTTTATTCCGGGTTAATACCGATTCCCATGGATGTTTACGCCAACCGGAGCATACAACCATCAGAATACCGGCTTACTTGCCATGATATAACCAGACTATACCCAAACAGAGTCACTCGCTATAACAAGACAAACAGCAACGGTAATCCTTTAGTTGCCAGTTCCTCAAAAAAAAGCAGAAAAACGGCCAACGCAACACAGAGCATGTCAGTTTATCCCGATAAACCTTTCATGATTCTCGTTGTGAGCCGATTTTTCCTATCACTGAAGGAGTCAACACCGATGAAGAATGGTAGAAGAGACGTTACCAACCATATGGTCACCCGGATTTGGCTTCATTTTAGAAGCCAAATCCCCAATTGCCTATGCACCTATCGAGGTAAAATGTCGCTTTATGAGGCTAATCTCATTCAGAGAGCGGACCAAGACACTGAAACCCTTCACTCAACCAGCGGCGATACTGGCAGTTGTAACAGGAGCGGGTCACATCATCTATCTGCTCGTCTTCGTCATCCTCTGTAAAACAAGCACATTGAACAGCCACCTCGCGGGCAGCCTGTAGATTGCTGTTGCCGCCGAGAAACAATCGCTTACCCTGCCTGAGTTCAAACCATTGCTGCATTCAGAACTCCTTCAGCTGTTGTTTACCGGCATTGTGCCACTCGGCGCCACGTTTGCTGACCAGGAGGGCAAACTTATGCTCGGCCCACACGGCTTTGACCTTGCCGCTAAGCCAGACAGTGTCGGTTTCGGGCAACCACTCACCATCTGTGGTCAATACGCCATCGAGCTCAGAGCGCTTTAGTATGTCGGCAACGCTGAAGGGCGCCGCGTCATCTGTCTGACCTAATTTCAGCTGGCCTTTCACCCGGCCATCATTACCCGTGAGCCTGAGCCCGAGGCCGGCAAGCGCGCCGATAACACCCTGCCCTGTGCCGCCGTGCTCGCTGAGACTGATACCCAAGTGTTCGGCCAAGCCGTAGGCTTGCTCCTTGGTCTTGACCTCTTGCTTGGCCTCACGGCCAAAAGCCATCAGTGCTTCCTGGCCGCTGAAATCGGCTAGAGACAAGAGTGCCAACCCAGGATCGGCGGCGCTGGCCGATTCCCTGAGCAGATGAGCTATGGCCACTTCACGTATAGCCGCTAAGGTAAGCTCGCCACGATAACCAAAGCACATGGCACTATTGTGGGAAGTGTAAGGAATATCCGGGTGCACATAGAGCTGATGCCGGGTCACCAGGGAGGTTTGCCCGCCTTGTTGAGTCAACAACTCAGCAATCTCAGAAGCTATCTCACCCGTGCCTTTAGTGCCGATATCATCGGTATCGTCTATACAAATCAGCCAATCTTTCATCAATCAACCTTAATCAATCTGTCTGAATATCTTTGTGGAGAAGATCGTGGGCCTTGAGGCGTCTCAAAACAGGGGGCACCAGCAGCGCCCCGACTATGGCAAAGGCCCCACCTTGTAAACACTTGAGACCAAAACGCACCAAGGCCACCTGCTCACTCATGCCCACCAGCAGATCCTCTACCAGCCCTTTAGCGGCCCAGGCGATACAACCCACCAAGGCCAAGGCGATGAAACGCCAGCGCAAGTTAAACGCATTGGCCAACAGCAGCAGCGCCAGGTCCATCGACACGGCCGGGATCACGAACTTAAGCAAGATCAGCGGGCCGCCCTTGCCCACCCCCAAGGTCATGGCAACCACTCCGGCCAAGGCACCGCAGGCTGTCATGGCCCCCATGCGTCCGACAATGCCGTAACAGGTGAGATAGAAAAAGCTCATCAGCAACATAGAATGTCCCGACAGGCCGAGCTTTAATCTGAGCATGCTCTTGACCGCCACCAGCAAGGTGGCGCAAAAGCCGATAAAGAGCGCATCCTGCAGTTGAAATCCTTTAGTTTTATTTGTTGCCATGTTCGCTCCGGTTGTCCCGCCAATGGGTAGGCTTGGAAGTGTGGCCAAAGTGGCGGCTCTTGGCGGCCAGCGCCATCTGTTTGGCCAATTTAAGCAGTTGGATCAAGAGGGGAAATAGCACACAGTAGGCCAGCTCCGGCCAATTGCGGGGGTTGAGCAGTTGCTTGGGGGCAATTCGCGCCCCCCGCAGCCGCTGCAGTTGATAGATCTCGGCGATCTCCTGGGTCATAAAGGGCAGCAGGCCTATGGAGGCAGCCACCACAAAGGCCCATTTGGCCGGCATGACCAAGCATAACACCTCGCCTATTCGTTCCGGGCGTACGGAAACCGACAGCCACCATCCCGGCAGCAGCGCTAGAGTGATGCGGGCCACGGCCAAGGTGCCTTGGCCCAGCTGCTCGCCGCCGTGCATCAGTGCATACAACCCCAAAGTAAAACCGAGTTGCAGCAAGACAAAGCGGATCACCCCGCCAATGGCGCCGCGCTGCAGCATGCCATGAACCACCAAGATCAAATTGATGGCGGCTAACCAGGGAAGCTGCGCCTGAGGTAGAAGAAACGCCGCCGATGACAAGGTCACTACCAATAACAGAGCGGTGGCGCTGCCCCACATGCCTAAATCCAACCCCTTAGGAGAAGTACGGCCGTGGCGCCGTCCTTTAACCCACACAGGCAACCTCCTCCGGAGTAACCTCTATCTCCAGCTGTCCTTGTTGTAACCGCCAAACTTGGCTGGATGGCAAGTTCGGCAAGGGTCTGTGGCTGGCTATCACTATGCTGCTCCCCTGTTCACGCAGGTAGTTGAGGATCTGCCACAATCGCCCCAGATATTCGCCATCCAATCCAGCCAAGGGGTCATCCAACAGCATCAAGCTAGGGGTCACACAGGCGATGGAGGCCAAGGCAATCAAATGCTGCTGACCATAGGACAGTGTATGGGGCGAGCTTTGGGCGAGATGCAGCAGGTCGAGCTGCTCAAGTAGGTTTTCGGCCCGGGAAAGCGGCAGGTCGAAGCGGCGCAGACCAAACTGCATCTCCTCGATCACTGTGGCCTCAAACAACTGACGGTTGGGACGCTGCATCAACAGCCCCAGCATAGAACCAAAGATGCCTGGTTTGGGCTTACGACCGAAGACCCGCAACGGCAGTGACGCTACCGCGGGTTGAATACCGGCTATCGCCTTCAGTAAACTGCTCTTGCCCGAACCGTTGTTACCCGTCAGGGTCACCAGCTCACCGGCGCCCAAAGACAGACCCTGTTGACACACAAACAGGGGCGTATGCCCCTGATAACGAAATTCAAATGAAGTGGCACTGACCAGTTCCCTGCTCCGATCCGGCTCCAGCCGTTGCAAATGGCTGCCGGGTTCGACCCGATAACTGCCGGGCAGCAGGCGACCTTGGTGCAAGTGCCAGAAGTGTTCAACAACCGAGGCAAAAGCCTGCGCGTTGTGTTCCACCAAGACAACGGCCATCCCTTCAGCCAGCAGATTACGGATCACTGCCAGCAGCTCATCGACACCGGCATTATCCAGCTGCGCCCAAGGTTCATCCAACAGCAGAACCGCCGGTTCACTCACCAACTGAGCGGCTATCATCAGGCGATACTTCTGTCCAAGAGACAACTTGCTAATTGGGGTTTCCAGCGAAACAAACAAGCCCACCCGGCGCAGTGCATGCTGCACCCGGGAGATCATCTGGTCGCTGGGTACACCGAGATTTTCCAGGGCAAAGGCCACCTCAGCTCCAACTGTCTGGCGCAATATTTGTACTTGAGGGTCTTGCATCACTAGGCCCACCAACAGCCCCTGACGCTTAAAAATACCGCCTTCACAGGGGCGATGTTGCAGCCCGGCAAGCAGAGCCAGCAGACTGGACTTACCCGAACCCGTGGGGCCACTGATGCAGTGGCAGGAGCCGGATTCTATTTTCAAATCCAGATCCCTCAAAATCAAAGGCTGCAAACAGCCGTAATTGAAATTGATCCCTTCGAGTTCGAGTAAGCGCATTATCAGATCTGCCAGTTAATCCCAACAAAGACTTGTCTACCGGCCTGAGGCAGAGAATCGCTCTGATAGTAATTCTCGTCCAGCAGGTTAGTGGCTCGCAAGTAGAGTTCCAAGTTGTCTTTAAGCAAAGGCTGTACCAGATTGATGTCCACCAGGGTGTAATCCTCCAGGGATTTCTCCTGCCACACCTTTTGACCGCCGATCTTCTCCTGATCGTAGTAGTTCTGGTCCATGATGCGTTCTACGTTCAGGTGGATACGAGTCTCGGTCGGCAGCTTGTAGCCCAACTGGAAGCGCAGTTGATGCTTGGGACGATAGTCCAGACCATCAAACCCTGTGCTGCTGTCTCTGTCTTCGGCGTTCAGATAGCTGTAGCTCAAGCTCAGATCCAGATTCTCTATGCTGTTGTTGGACAGCACGGTATCCAAACCCTGGAAGCGATAGTTGCCTATGTTCTGGTACATGCCATTGACATCTTTGGCAATGTAATCATCGGCATCAGTGTGATAGAGGTATAACTGCAGCTCGGTATTCATTCCCAGCCCCTGCTCCAGCCCCAGCTCAACATGCTTGGAGATTTCCGTTTCCAGCTCCTGGTTACCGGAAGATAGGGAATAAAGGTTACGCATCGAGGGGAAACGTACCTTACGAGCCGCACTCAGGCTCAGACGAGTCTCATCGGCCGCTTGCCAGAAACCTGAAGCCAGCGCCGAGTAATCGTTCTCGTTGCCTTCGGTCTTGTCCATATCGTGGTAAGCACCACCCAGAGTAAAGCCCCAATCGCCTTCTGATTGGAACTGATACTCGGCCGCCGCAGTATAAACCCAGGCCGAATCATCGAATAATTCAGTGCTAGCACTGCTACCACCACCAGAGCCGCTGCCACCACCAGAACCATTACCACCGCCGGAGCCCGAACCACCGCCAGAACCACCACCGGATCCCTTACCGCCACCAGAGGCCTTGCGGCTGCCTGACTTGGAGGAGCCCAGGCTTTCAGCTACCGCTTCCCAGCTCTGCTTTTCAGCAATCACTGAAGTCGTCAGCATGCCTGCGGTGTCGAAGTCGGTGATCAGCTGTAGATTGGCGCCTTGCACTGTAGAGCGGCCGTCCTGGGATTCGGTCAACGAGGCGTAGCTGTCATCGCCGTAAACGGTTTCATAGGTGTCGCTCTGGTTGTGATAACCAAAGCCACGGAAAGTGAAAGTATCATTGAACTTGTGTGCCAGACCCAGTTGGAAAGTCTGTGAATCATAGTCATCGACCCGTTCAAACTTGACCCGACCGCTACCGCTGCCATCTCTTGGTGGCTTGCCCCACTCGCCTGAGCGCAGTGCCATATTAGCAATCAGTTGAGTGTTGTCACTGAGCCAGTAGCTGCCTTGAGCGTACAGGTTAGTCAGTTCTTTATCTGCATTGTTTCGTAGATATTTATCTTGATACTCAGTGACTTGATAGTCAGATGACATAGGAAAACCATCTGTGTGCTGATAACCAGCACTGATAAGCCCCTGCCAGTTGTCGCCCGAACCGGCGGCACTGATATCACCCTTGAAGGTGTCATCCTTGGCCAGTTCCAGGTTGCCGGATAACGCAGGAGCGCTGCTTCCTCGTTTGGTGATGATGTTGATAACACCACCGGCGCCGCCTGGGCCATAGAGTACTGAAGTTGGGCCAACGGAGACTTCAACCCTGGCAATCTGACTAGTTGGGATCACGCTGGGATCAAACTGACCATCATCGGCGCTATTGGCCGGTACACCATTGATCAACAGGGTCACATGGCGGGTCTTGAAACCGCGGATATCCACTCTTGGAGTGCCCTCGCCGCCGTAACGCACGTAAACGCCGGGGACATTCTTCAACACTTCATCCAGGCTCTGGGCTCCCAGTGCCTGGATTTCCTCTTCGGAAATGCTCCAACTGGTAGTAGCAACTTCGGTAGCGTTGGCACGCTCACCGTGCACCACTATCACATCCATTGCGTTATCCACCAAAGGATCACGTTCAATAGGGGCCGCATTGGCCTGCATGGCACAGCCCAACGCCAGTGCGAGGGCAGAGAGTTTTACCGGTATATGGGACATAAGGCTCTTCTGTCATTTCAGGTTGGAATTATCCGGGCTATTCTGGCGCCGCCCAAAAAAGCCACAAGCTGAATAACAGCAAAAACCAATATAGATCGAGATATTAGTTCGTAGGGAGTACGAAACCGAATGCCGATAAGACAGATTGTCCCACCCAGACAATTTGCCGAGCAAAAATGTCCACTTACATCACATTAACTTAAACTGATTAATGGGATCATGCTACACGTCACACAGGCCCCTTCGATGGCTTGACACTCGGAGTGTGGAACTTTAGTTTGTGTTAAAGATACTGTTAGCCGGACGCTTTCTGCTTCCGGATCCCTTTGTTCGGATTGTTCGGAGTCCCCCCCTTTGTCAGCACTTACCCTGCCTCAGGCCATTTCGTCACTCAAAGACAAACTGTGTCAACTGGCCAAACTGACGCCAGCAGAGCCTATTGTCCAATTGGCTGCTGAGGTACAGGCGATTCCGCTGATCTCCTGGCTGGCCTCCCAGCCCAGCTATCCGAGGGTCTACTGGCAAGGAAGGGACCGACTCGAAGAAGTGGCTGCCATCGGCTGCTGCCTGGATTTTCGCTTCGAGGATGAAGTCACAGACGAGGCCTTGGCCGAAGTCTATGAAAAGCAGCGCGCCTACTCCAGTAATCAGGAGATCCGTTACTATGGCGGTGTCGCCTTCGATCGCGAAATCGCCTCTTGGCCCGAGTTTGGTCGCGCCAGATTCCTGTTACCCAGAATCGAGCTGAGACGTAGTTCGGACCATTTCCGCCTCTTGGTTAACCTGAATTTGGGCCAGCCTGACAAGCAAGCGGAAATAACCCTGGCACAAGCCGCGCTGGATGCTTTAATGCCAGCCCGGCCCATGACACCACCGACCAAGACAGAACAGTTGTCACGCAATGACAGACCTGACTACCCGCGCTGGAAGACACTGGTGGAACAGGTTACCGCCCCCAGATTCAACCAGAACACGCCCAAAGTGGTGCTGTCGCGCCTGACTCAGCTGCAGGTGAAAGACACGCCGGATCCCTGGCAAGTATTGGCCAGCTGGCAGGGGCGCAACCCCAATAGTTTTCAGTTTGGTTTCGAATTCAGCCCACTGCGCAGCTTTATCTCCTGTTCGCCCGAGCGTCTCTATCGCCGCCAGCAGCAAGAGCTGTATACCGAAGCCCTGGCCGGCACCACCATTCGCGGCCTAACACCGGAAGAAGATGAGCGTCTGGCGCAACAACTGTTGGATGACAGCAAGAATAGCCATGAAAATCAGTTGGTCAGGGAGCATATTGTCAAGGCGCTGACCCCGCTGAGCCGTTATGTCGGCGCCGATGAGACGCCAACCATCTTTAAACTCAACCATATTCAACACTTACACAGATCGATTCGCGCCGAGCTGCGACACGGAGTAAAAGATTTTCAACTGCTGCAAGCCTTGCACCCAACCCCGGCCGTCGGCGGCCTGCCGCGGGAGTCGGCCATCAGTTTTCTGCGCCAACGGGAAGGTTATATGCGCGGCTGGTACGCCGGAGCCTGCGGTTATCTGAATAAATATGAGAGTGAGTTTGCGGTAGCCATTCGTTGTGCCCTGTTGGAACCCGGCTGCATCAATCTGTTTGCCGGTGCCGGTATAGTCGCAGGCTCAGATCCACAAGCCGAATGGCAAGAGTTAGAGAATAAGCTCGCCACCATAATGTCGATTCTGTTGGATTTTTAAGGTGGGGGTGGCTCCTGCATCCGCAATTGCAATTGCTCCATACATCTCTGCTTGATAGCCTCCAGCTCACCCGACTGCTCCAGTTCGGCAAACTGCTGGTCAAATATCTGTTTTAACTTGAGCCCTTTAGGGTTTTTGGCAAAGGCAAAGTAGACATCGGCCCGCAACACGTCCTCTATAATAACCAATCTCCTAGGTTGATCGAGTTGCTGCAATAACGGCAGCATATCCGGTTTATAGTCGAGCACCGCATCGATTTTGCCGACATTGACCTGCCGTAACATCTCCAGCAGGCTGCTGGTTTCCTGATAGTACATGGGGACCTGAGTCAGGGTAAAAAAACGATAGGCGATCAGGGCTTGAACCCGGCGAGAAGTCAGAGAGTCTATCCCTTGCCAAACACTGGCCAGCTCGGGGGTCACTGCGGCATCTATCACCTCGGTTTCGACCTTTTGAGCACTGTAGACCCCCTTGGAAATATCTCCCAGATAAAGCCCCAACACCATGTCCACCTGTTCACGCTCCAGCATATACAGGGAACGGGGAAAGGGCACAAACTGAATTTCCAGTTGCCATTCCGGCGCGGGGAAAGCCCGTCGCAACAACTCAAAATAATAACCTTCGCCATTGGTTTCGGTATAACCGCCCCAACTGGCGGTGGCGACCTGGATCTTGGTCGGTTCGGCAATCGCAGGCCTGGCAAAAACTAGCAAGGCCAACAACAGGCAGCAGATTCGATTCATTTTACTCTCCTGTCTTCCTTTTCAGTGTAGAGTAGCTTGAGATGGACTGGACATTTTTTACGCTCCCCTCTTGTCAGCCTGATTCTGGGCACTATAATGTGCGCCCTTTCGGTAAAACCGAAGATGCGGGTTCCCTCACCCCGCCCAACCAACTAAAAAGGTCACAATATGTTAATGTTAACCAATGCGCAGCTCAAACGCGCGCTGATCCTCTTGGTCAGTTTTCACATTCTGATTATCAGTGCCAGTAACTATCTGGTGCAGCTACCATTTCAGCTATTCGGCTTCCACACAACCTGGGGCGCCTTCAGCTTTCCTTTCGTCTATCTGGCAACCGACTTGACGGTACGGATATTCGGCCAAGCCGCCGCCCGGCAGATCATCTTCAAGGCCATGCTACCGGCTTTGCTGATCTCCTACGCCATGGGCGTACTGTTTCATCAGGGCAATTTTCAGGGGCTAGGTGCACTATCGGACTTCAACACCTTTGTATTCCGCATCGCCTTTGCCAGTTTTGCCGCCTATCTAGTGGGCCAACTGATGGATATCGCGGTGTTTGCCCGAATTCGCCGCCAGTGTGCCTGGTGGGTCGCTCCGGCGGCCTCAACCCTGATAGGCAACCTGGTGGATACTCTGGTGTTCTTCAGTATCGCCTTCTTCGCCTCCAGTGACCCCTTCATGGCCGCCAACTGGCCGGAAATCGCCGCAGTGGACTACAGCTTTAAGTTGTTGGTCAGTCTGGGACTGTTCCTGCCGGCCTATGGCGTGTTGCTGCGACTGCTGCAAGATAAGATCTTACAGACGGAAAACCAGCAGCAATTCTCCTGATGCATTCAACTGGCCAGACCTGTTATAATTTTGGCCAGTTTTTATCCCGCAACCAGTGAGACTTGCGGCCCGTTGAGAGAATAATGATGTACTCCATTGAAATCAAAGCTATTACTGAGATTGATCAGCAACAGATCAATGAGATCATGGCCTTGAGTGCTCAGATCCCCGAGTTTGATTCCGGCTACCAACAGCAAGAATTTGAACGCCGACTGACAGGCAACACCTGTTTATTGTTGTTGGCCTTTGTGGAAGGTGAGCTGGCTGGATTCAAACTGGGTTATGCGCTGGACGAACAGTGTTTTTACAGTTGGCTGGGCGGTGTGTTACCCGATTATCGCAGTCTGGGGCTGGCGCGTAGCATGCTGGAAGCTCAGGAACGTTGGGCCACTCAGGCCGGGTATAAACAGATCCAGGTTAAGACCCGCAACCAGTTCCGCTCTATGTTGAATATGCTGATCAGCCATCAGTATCAGGTGGTGGACTTCCGCGCCGAACCCGGGCATGTTGCCGACAACCGCCTCTATCTTGAAAAGAGCATGTGCTAAGAACGTCTTGCTACTACGAACCACGCCTTGCATCTAAGCCTGTTAACGACGCAGAGCACAGATGGAACTTGTTCGCACTTTCCCTAAAAAAAAGAGTACGCCAAATGGCGTACTCTTAAAAACTGCAGGGAAGCAGTCATTAAAACGCTTTGCTGATACCTATTACTAACCTGTCATCGAAGATTTCTGTCTGGGTACCATAAACTTTGTGGTCTGATTCAACCGTACTGCCGTGGTAACGTAAGTCCAGGTTGAAACCATAGAACTCCTTGCTTACCCCCAGGTTCCAGTGTCCCCATCCCTCGGCGCCATTACCGCTCAGGTCCTGATAACCTACTGAGCCGGAAACCTTGATACCGTTCTCGAAGCTATAGCTTGGATGCAGGGCATAGTTGACACCATGCCAGCCATCAACACCAAACCAATCATCCACAGTCGGCGTTACTTCCAGTTGCAGATGGGCTCGACCGAAAGACTTGCCGAGTTTCAACCACAGTTCTGTGTAGTTGGAGTAGGACGCGCCCGGATAGAGGTAAGAGAACAGCATGACATCATAGGTGAAGCCTGAATCACCCAACTCACCGCTCTTGCCGATGAAAGGTGCTGTAACGATTTCGAGGTTGGGGTCGGCAAACTTAATGTTGGAGGCAAATACCCCGGCATACCAGCCGGCGTCATGGTTCCAGCTAAAAGTCCCCTGAACGACTGGCACATCGCCATCCAGAGTTTCCGACTCGCCACGGAACACATAGTCAGAGGCAAAGGTCAGATTGCCGGCAAAACTGCCACCGGCGAAACGGGGAGCTTCGTCTGCCAGTGCCATAGAACTGCTGCACAGCAGCAAACCTGATAAAAACAGCTTATGAGTTGGGTTCATCTTTATCCACCAGAGCTTGAGTGTTGTTAGCCTGGATAGTAAGAAGAAGTTGTGAACAAGGTTATCTAGCTGAATGAACCATGGAGGAATGAATGTGAATAATTATGAATGACTGCGGCAACGTCGCAGTCATTCTGGCTTATTCGAAGCCTTCGGGGCGCTTCACATACTCGGGGATCTCCAGCAGCATGTTACCCCAGTAACCGAACAAGGCCTGATAGATAAAATCTATAAAAATAATGTATTTACGTGGCAAATAGGCTCGTTTGGGATAAGACAGCAGCAAGGTGTTGTGTTCCATGGGGAAATCTTCGAGCACAGTAACCAGAGTCCCTTTTTGCAAGGCTTCATCGGCGATCATCGGCGGCAGACAAGTGATCCCCAGGCCAGCGATGGCCGCTTCCCGAGCCAGAGTAATATTATTGACCTTGAGCTGCACCTCAGGAGTGATCACCTGCCATTGCTTGCCATCGAAAATTTTCCAACAGCCATCATTGATAAGCTGGATCCCGCCCTGCTCTATACCCTTGTGATGCCAGAGATCATCCGGAGTCTGCGGAGTACCATGGCGTTTGAGGTAATCCGGGCTGGCCATCAGGGTAGTACTGGTCTTCACCAGTTGGTAATGCTGCAGGCGTGAATCTTCGATGCCACAAAGGTGGAAGAGTATGTCTATCCCCTCTTCAACCATATCCACCTTACGGTTGGTCAGCTCAGCCTCTATGGTGATATCCGGATAGGCCTCGAGAAAACGGGCAAATACCGGACCGAGAAACAACTGCCCCATCTCAATCGGACAGACTACCCTCAAATTACCCTTGACCCGTTGCTGGTTGGCACTGAGTTGGGCTTCGGCATTTTCCAGGTCTACCAGAATCTTGGTGATCTTATTGTAATACTCAGAGCCGGCTTCGGTTAATCTCAGTGCCCGGGTGGTTCTGAACAGTAGTTGAACACCGGTCGCCTTTTCCAGTTCGGCGACTTTACGGCTGACGGTGGTCTTGGTGAGCCCCAACGCCTTGGCGGCACCGGTAAAGCTACCCTGCTCAACAACTTGAGCAAATATTTGTACCCTGTTTAGATCCATTTATTGTTGCACCTGTGGGACAGTGGGTTTATTTCTATGTGACTAATAAAATAATAGTGACAGTAGTAGAATACTCGCCTCTCGGAGGGGGATCCAGCATGAAACAGAGATATTTCTCTCATTTCAGCCTTGTTCACGCCCTCCTCAAAACACTTGCTGTAACCGGGAAGAGCAAGGTGTCCCCAGACAAAAAAATGGATGCAGACCTAGTTAAGGAAACACCGAAACTGGAAACATAAGTTGTTGAAATCATAAATATCACAACTAAATGTAAATAAATGGCAATAGTGTCGTTTATTGATTAAAAAGTTTTCAATCATTTACACTTTTCGCTTATCCTGTAGCTTGTTGAGACAGAATGCTTGTGCGATAAATATAGGTTCGACATTTTTGCTGACTAACTGCGCCAGGAAAGCTGTCACGCGAGACATTATTCCCTTCCCGGCAAGCAGATACTGATTAGGAGTTATCATGCGGCATGTATTAAAAGTTGCCTCAGTTGTAAGTATGGCGTTATGGATGACGGCCTGTGGGTCGGAAGCTGAACAAGCCAAAAGCAATCAGGCGGCCCCCGCTATGGAAGTCAGTGTCCTCGAAGTCAAGTCGGCTCCGCAGGCGCTGCAAGTGCAGTTGCCAGGGCGCAGCATAGCTTATCTTGAAGCCGAAGTACGGCCTCAAGTCAATGGCATCATTTTAAAACGTAGTTTCACCGAAGGCGGAGATGTAAAGCAGGGCGAGTCCCTGTATCAGATCGATCCTTCTACTTATAAAGCGTCTCTGCAGAGCGCCAAGGCTGAGCTGGCCCGCGCCGAAGCGGCATTGGCTTCAGCCAAGTCGACTCATATTCGCTACCAGGAACTGCTCAAGACCAAATACATAAGTAAAGAAGAGTACGACAAGGCAGATGCTTCCTATAAAGAAGCGCTGGCGGCGGTAGAAGTGGCCAAGGCAGCCATCAATACTGCAACCATTAACGTCAACTATACCGAAGTTCAGGCGCCTATTTCGGGCCGAATCGGTAAGTCCAGCGTTACCGCCGGTGCTCTGGTGACCGCCAACCAGGCTCAAGCCTTGGCGACCATCCAACAGCTGGATCCCATCAATGTGGATATCGTTCAGTCCAGCACCCAGATGTTGCGCCTCAAGAGTCTGCTGAAAGCCGGTAAGCTGGAAGCGGCCAAAGATGCCGAAGTCACTCTGCTGCTGGAAGATGGCTCTGTCTATGATCACAAGGGGCGCTTACAGTTTGCCGAAGTCAGTGTCGATGAGAATACGGGGTCTGTGACTCTGAGAGCCGAGTTCCCGAACCCGGATCACACCCTGCTGCCAGGCATGTATGTACGTGCTAACCTCAATACCGGCATCGATCCTCAAGCGATTCTGGTGCCACAAAAAGCGATTAGCCGTAATCCTAAGGGTGAAGCAGTGGCCATGTTGGTTAACGCCGAAAACAAGGTTGAAGCTCGCGTCATCAAAACAGCCAATGTCATCAATAATCAATGGCGAGTTACCGATGGCCTCAAGCCAGGTGACAAGCTGATTGTCGAAGGGCTGCAGAAAATCCGTCCCGGCATGCCTGTGACGGCTAAACCCATGACAGCAAACCAGCAATAACAGGGCGGAAGTTATGGCACGTTTCTTTATCGATCGCCCCATCTTCGCATGGGTGATCGCCATTATTATCATGCTGGCAGGTGTCCTGGCTATTAAGGGCCTGCCGGTTTCCCAGTACCCGGACATTGCGCCGCCAACCATTGTGGTTGCCGCCAACTATCCAGGTGCATCGGCCAAGACGGTGGAAGATTCTGTCACTCAGGTGATTGAACAACGCATGACAGGTCTCGACCATCTGCGCTATATCAAGTCCACCAGTGACAGCTTCGGTAACGCCGAAATCACTCTGACCTTTAACGCCGAGGCGGACCCCGACATCGCCCAGGTTCAGGTACAGAATAAGCTGCAGGCCGCCATGGCCTTACTGCCTCAGGAAGTAACGGCTCAAGGTATCAGGGTTAACAAGTCCGGTTCGGGCTTCCTGATGGTGGTCGCCTTTATTTCCGAAGATGGCTCCATGACCAAGGCCGACCTCGCCGACTACGTGGGCTCAAACGTTCAGGATCCTATGAGCCGTGTGCCTGGTGTAGGTGAAACTACCCTGTTCGGTGCCCAATACTCAATGCGTATCTGGGTCGACCCACTGAAACTGACCAACTATAACCTGACGACTCTGGATGTGATCGCCGCGATCCGGGAGCAGAACGCTCAGGTTTCTGCCGGTCAATTGGGTGGCGCTCCAGCGGTGCAAGGTCAGGAACTGAATGCGACTATTTCGGCTCAGAGCCGTTTGCAAACGCCTGAGGAATTCCGCAACATCATCCTCAAATCGAGTACCTCTGGTGCCAACGTCTATCTAGGCGATGTTGCCAAGGTCGAACTGGGCTCAGAGAGTTATTCTATCGAATCACTCTATAATGGACGCCCTGCCACGGGTCTGGCGATCAAACTGGCCACTGGCGCCAACGCGCTGGATACCGCCGAAGCCGTGCGCGCCAAAGTGGAAGAGATGAAACCCTTCTTCCCAGCCGGCATGCAGGTTGTGTATCCCTATGACACTACTCCATTCGTGAAAAACTCTATCGAAGGTGTGGTTCATACCCTGCTGGAAGCCGTGGTGCTGGTGTTCGTCATCATGTATCTGTTCCTGCAAAACTTCCGCGCTACCTTGATCCCAACGATTGCGGTGCCGGTAGTATTGCTGGGTACCTTCGCCATCCTGTCTTTCACCGGATTCTCGATTAACACCCTGACCATGTTCGCCATGGTATTGGCCATCGGCCTCTTGGTGGATGACGCCATCGTGGTGGTGGAAAACGTTGAACGGGTAATGTCCGAAGAGGGCCTCAGTCCCAAAGAAGCGACCAAGAAGTCCATGGGACAAATCACCGGCGCCTTGGTGGGTATTGGTCTGACGTTGTCGGCAGTATTTGTTCCTATGGCCTTCATGTCGGGTTCCACCGGGGTGATTTATCGTCAGTTCTCCATCACTATCGTATCGGCGATGGCACTGTCGGTATTGGTAGCAATCGTGCTGACGCCGGCACTCTGCGCCACTATGCTCAAACCGCTGAAGAAAGGACATACCCACGCCGAAACCGGTTTCTTCGGCTGGTTTAACCGCAGCTTCGATCGCATGACGGGCAAATATGAAGGCACTGTTGCCGGTATCATAAAACGCTCTGTCCGCATGAGCGCAGTTTACTTGGCACTGGTGGTAGCCGTCGGCTGGATCTTTATCCGCATGCCAACCGCCTTCTTGCCGGACGAAGATCAGGGCATTCTTTTTGCCCAAGCGATTCTGCCAACCAACTCCACTCAGGAAAGCACCTTGAAGGTGCTGGAAAAGGTTTCAGATCAGTTCCTGGCAGATGATAACGTTAAGTCGGTTCTGAGTGTGGCGGGCTTCAGTTTCGCCGGTCAGGGTCAGAACATGGGTATCGCCTTCGTTGGGCTGAAAGACTGGTCAGAACGTACTGCTCCCGGCAGTGATGTTCAGTCTGTCGCAGGCCGTGCCATGGCGGTGTTCAGCCAGATGAAGGAAGCCTTTGTGTTTGCCTTCGTGCCACCAGCGGTAATCGAGCTGGGTACGGCCAACGGTTTTGACCTCTTCCTACAAGACAAAAACGGCCAAGGACACGAAAAGCTGGTTCAAGCTCGTAACCAACTGCTGGGTATGGCGGCTCAGAATCCCAACCTGGTGGGCGTACGCCCCAATGGTCAGGAAGATGCACCCATGTATCAGCTGCATATAGATCATGCCAAGCTGCGAGCGCTGGGCGTCAACATAGGTGATGTCAACAATGTGCTCTCTGCCGCTTGGGGTGGTTCCTATGTCAACGACTTCGTTGACCGTGGCCGGGTGAAGAAAGTTTATGTTCAGGCTGAAGCCAAATACCGAATGCAGCCTGAAGATCTGGACTCCTGGTATGTACGCAACGCCAAGGGAGACATGGTGCCCTTTTCTGCCTTTGCTACCGGTAGCTGGGAGTATGGCTCACCGCGTCTGGAACGCTTCAATGGTCTACCGGCGATGAACATCCAGGGGGCAACGGTTCCTGGCTTCAGTACAGGTGAGGCGATGAACATCATGGAAGACATGGTCAAGCAGCTGCCACCCGGTTTTGGTATCGAATGGAACGGCCTCTCCTACGAGGAACGTTTGTCAGGCAACCAGGCGCCTGCGCTCTACGCGCTGTCAATTCTGGTAGTATTCCTGGTATTGGCGGCTCTGTATGAAAGCTGGTCTGTACCTTTCGCGGTAATTCTGGTGGTACCTCTAGGTATTATCGGTGCCCTGATCGCCATGAATGGCCGTGGCTTGCCAAATGACGTGTTCTTCCAGGTAGGTCTGTTGACCACTGTGGGTCTGGCAACTAAGAACGCCATTCTGATCGTGGAATTCGCCAAGGAATACTATGAACAAGGTTCCAAGCTTGTCGATGCGACCCTGCATGCGGTGCGGGTGCGTCTGCGGCCGATTCTGATGACCTCACTGGCATTCGGCCTCGGGGTTGTGCCACTGGCAGTCAGTACGGGCGTAGGCTCAGGCAGTCAAAACGCCATCGGTACTGGGGTGCTGGGCGGTATGATCAGCTCAACCTTCCTGGGTATCTTCTTTATCCCACTCTTCTTCGTGGTGGTAGAGCGCCTATTCAGTAAGCGAGAGCGTGAAGAACGCAAACTACGAAAACAGGCTGAGTAATTCAGTAATCACCATAAAGCCCGGCTGATATGCCGGGCTTTTTGTTGCAGGTACAAATACTTCAAATTGGAATATGGGTAGGCAACAAAGGGTTAAAGAAGCTGGTCAAGCGCGCTAATAAAGCTTAGGATCTGCACAGAAAACAGCACTTTTTGGAGTAATTCACCTTATGGGTATCAGAGCCATAGTCGTCGACACCGCCGGCACTACGACAGATCTTAACTTTATTCAGGATGTGCTTTTCCCCTATTCGGCCGAGGCATTGCCGGAATTTTTGGAGCGCTATCAGGATAATATTCTGGTAGAAAACTGCATCAGTGACACCAAGGAGATGGCGCTGGAGCCAGATGCCGATCTGCCGCGAGTAACGGAAATACTCCAGCAGTGGGTAGCCGAAGACCGCAAGGCCACACCGCTGAAAACGCTGCAGGGGCTGATCTGGAAACAGGGCTATGCCAAGAATGAGTTTACCGGCCATATCTACCCTGACTTCATTGAGGCTATCAAGGAATACAGAGCTCAAGGGCTGAGAGTGTACAGTTTCTCCTCCGCCTCTGTAGAAGCCCAGAAGTTGCTGTTCAGTCACAGTGATGGCGGCGATCTGACCGAGCTGTTCAATGGGCATTTCGATACCCGTACTGGCGGCAAGCTGGATAAACAAGCCTACAGCAACATCATCAACACCATCAGTCTAAGTCCAAAGCAGATACTGTTTGTCTCTGACGTTCTGGAAGAACTCAAGGCCGCAGCGGCGGCGGGGATGATCACTTGTCAGATGACACGTGAAGCGGGACAACGCACCGGCGATTTCCGTCAAGTGAAGAGCTTCTCCGAGCTGAAGATCGACTGATAATGCATTAATGATAAGTAGATAAAAGGGGAGCCATTGGCTCCCCTTGTTGTTTTAAATGCCTTTCCTGACAGGAGCTTTCCCTTCTCAACTGTATGAGTCAGCTCCTATTCGAAACGGTCAATGAAGCTCAGTTAGCAGCGGCCTGCTGACCCGCAATACGGCCAAATACGATGATGTCAGTATAGGCGTTACCACCCAGACGGTTAGTACCGTGAGTCAGACCAGTTACCTCACCGGCAGCAAACAGACCTGGGATCACCTTACCTTGCTCGTTCAACACGTGGGTCTTGGTATCGGTTACCAGACCACCCATGGTGTGGTGTACAGATGGTGTGGCTTTCAGGATCCAGTATGGGCCCTTGCTCAAATCCACCAGACCGGCTCTGTGATTGAAGGCTTCATCCTTACCAATTTTCGCGTAGTGGTTCACATCCTTGATAGTCTTCTTGAGGTTTTCCAGCGGAATGTTGAACACCTTGGCGGCTTCTTCAATGCTGTCGACTTCATACATCAGGCCACGGCTGGTAAAGTCTTTGTACTCGCCTTGGTGCATCGCAATAGTGCCGGCTACATCGTCGATGTCCTTGTTCCACAGTACATAGGTGTAACGACCAGGCTGTTCCAGAATCGCATGGGAGATCACGTCACGACGTTCCAGCTCTTCCACAAAACGCTCACCGTTTTGGTTGACCAGAATCGCGCCGAAGAAGCGAGAGTCGGCGATCAGGGCAATAGCGCCAGTCTCTGGGTTACAGATTGGATAAGTTTGGATATAACCCAAGTTACGGGTATCGGCGTGGATCTTCTCACCCATGACAATACCGTCACCTGTACCACCTGAGATACCTGTCGTACCATAACGCTCGTCCAGCTCTGGATTGTATTGCTTACGCATAGCCACGTTGGCAGAGAAGCCACCGGTAGCTACCACAACACCGCGCTTGGCATGATAAGTGATCTTCTTGCCATTTTTAGTCGCTTCAACACCGACAACCCGACCATTATTGTCCATCAACAGACGCTCGGCGGTAGTGTTAGTGTGAATAGGCAGACCGACTTCTTCGGCTTTCTTGGCAAACTTGCCGATCACTTCGGCGCCCGTGTGGCCTTTAGGGATCAAGGCGCGCTTGACGCTGTGACCACCGAACTGGAACAACTGGTTAGGATAGTATTCGACCTTGACGTAGTCACGCAGCCATTCGGCAGCATCAACGGCATTGTCTACCAATACCTTAACCATCTCAGGATCACCCTTGAAGTCGCCTCCTTTTAGCGTGTCTTGCATAAACAGCTCTTTGGAGTCGGTAATCCCCATGTTCTTTTGTACCCAGCTACCGGCCACGTTCATCTCGGCGCCGGAGATCAGCGAGTTACCGCCGATGATGGGCATCTTTTCAATGATAACGGCAGAAGCGCCGGCTTCCATGGCTTCCAGACCGGCACTGAAACCGGCACCACCAGAGCCTATCACCACCACATCGTAGGTGTATTCGGCCGGTGTCAGGGCTTCACCATGCTTGGCGGTAGCGCTGGCTGCAACCAGGGTCACACCCGCGGCTTCAATACTGGCCGCCACGGCCTGCTTGAGAGCATTAGAGGTCACGGTCGCACCGGAAACCCCGTCAACATCTACAGAGTTGTTATCTATGATCGCCTGCTTCACATCTTTGAATGCGGCGGCAGCCAATACCGGGTTTTCTTTCTGCTTCAGTACATCGATAGCCACGATACGGCCATCCTGGATGCTGGTTTCTACCAGGATTTCACCATGCTTGCCCTGGGCAGTCCCCTGACTCTTGATGATCTCATGGGTCACCTGACAGCCGGTAATCACCACGGCAGTGGATATGGCCACGCCCAAAACGGATTTGTTCAACTGCATATTCAGTTCCTGTCGATTAAAAAAGGGAGCTTGGCTCCATTGTTAAAACTGGTATCCCAATGCCAACCCATACTCGATACCATCGTTGTACTGCGCACCCCAGCTTTCGTACTGAGTCAAATGCAGCTTGCCGTAGAAGGCATCGGTAAAGTTGGTCTGCCAACCCAAAATGATCTGGTGCCCATAACTGTCATAACTGAACAGCTTCTGGTGCTCTTCATCCCTATCTATCTGCGCCTCATAATTGACGGAGAGTCTGTGCTTTAATCCGGCAAAACTCAGCGGATACTTGGCATTTAGCACCAGGGCATAACCCGAGATGTCATTAAAATTCTCATCTGTTGGTGAAAAATGACCAAAGGTATAGTTGAAGCCGACCCCGTAGTTCAGTGCCAAATCGCCAAGCTTGCTGTTATGAGTAACCCCCAGATACAGATTGTCTTCCATCAGGGTTTGACTGGAAGAAACGAAGTTTTGCGCCCAAAAGTTGAATCCGCTCTCACCCAGCTTATGCTCGATGATCGCCAAGGATTTTATAGTGGTTTTACCATCTTGATTCTTCTGGTTTTCCGCAACTTCACCCGGGTTTTCAAGCTTGATATTGGCGAAATAGCTGCCCCAATCAGCCAGACCTAAATGGCTTAGCTTCAGAAAAGGCTGGTTAAAGACGCCAGGGTTATCATCCTCGGTATCACTGGTATAAAATTTATAACCAAGATCCAGACTGGTTTTGGTCACATCGGCTTGCACATTGGCAGCAAACGCCATCGCCAGCGCCACTCCACTCAACAACCATTTTGAGTTCATAATATTTCCTCAGACAAATTAAATGCCAAGTAGTTGAAAACTTTAAACACATGAATTGGACAAGAAAATAGTAATTAAACTCAGCCTACAACGGCTGTGATCTTGGTCGATTACAATCCTTAAAAATATAAACTCTGTGGTTTAAGGAAGTAGATAATAAAAGAACATAAATTAAGTGAAAATTCCGTCAAATATAATAAGAAGAGACGGCTAATGCCGTCTCTCGCCAAAATAATAACAGCCATACTTTAAATATAGGATTTAACTCACACTTTCCTCTAATCTGTAATTTCTATCTCGGCAATAAACATCTGGGGCGGCCGATATTCTTTAAATTGCCAACCCAATTGTCTGGCCAACCGTTTGACCAACATCAACCCCAAACCAAACCCACCCAAACCATCTTGGAGCGTGGAATTACTGACCCGAATACGATTACCACGTTGTTCAACCTGCACCCAGCCAGAACCGTGTTCGAGCGCATTACGCAGCAGATTGTTGAGCATGATGGACAAGGGTTCTTTCAACACCAGTAATTGGGTATCGTCGCAGTCAAGTTGAATCAAACCGGGTTTACCTTGAGCGTGTTCCTGCTCAGCAGCCAACTGCTGCAACAACTTCGCCGGCACCAATGGCTGTTTTTCCAGCTTGGTACTGCTCTTATTGGTGAGCCATAACAAGGTTTCTATGATGGATTTCATCTGCGCCGTTGCTTGGCTGGCGGCCAGCACCGGTCCGGTCAGTTTACCCCATTGCAGGGTCAGTAGTTCAAAAGATGACTGACAGATAGCTACAGGAGTACGCAGTTCATGACTGGCAAAACGCAGAAAGTTAAGCTCCCTCTGCTGGGCGTTTTGCAGTTGTTGCAGTGAGGTGTTAAGGGCATCCACTATCGATTGCAGCTCGGCATAACCTTGCTTGGGAAAGCTGAAGCCATTCATGCTTTGCCAGTCGTGTTGCTTGATCGCTTGGCTTATTTTATGTACCGGAGTGATCACCTGTTTTTGCATATGAAACGCCAGACTGGCGACCACCCCAAAGGTCATGACGATCAACAACAAGATAGCGGTCATGTTCTTCGGCGCAAAGACAAGATCATGGGTGGCATCATAGTGCAGCCACAGATACAGCGGCTGCCCTGAAGCAGTGTAATGCACGCTCAAGGCATCGATATAGGGACCATCTAGATGCTGATAGCGAATGCCGGTTTCTTCGGTTGGAGGCTGAAAATCATTGATAGCCTTGATCTTATCAGGTACCCGCTGCCAGTCGGCAAACACACTGATATTATCGGTATCCAGTTCAGTACTGCCTTGTCGAAATACGGCTTCGGCCGCTTGACCCGCATTATGCAGGGTGATCTCATGCATGGAAAACATGCCGGTGCACATCATGCAAAGGGGAATGATACTGTTGATGGCCAAGGTCACCGCCAAAAATACCAAACCGTAAATCTGGTAACTGCGTTTGAGACTGAACTTGGGCATCATCTCAGTCACTCCTCAGGCAGAGTCCAACCCCGCGAATGGTGTGGATCAACTGGCTGTCGAACGGCTTATCCACCACTCGTCGCAGCAGATGCAAATGGCTGCGCAGGCTATCACTATCTGGCGGACAATCGGGCCAGAGCATGCGCTCTATCTCTTCCCGCTCCACGGTTTCCGGACTGCGGCGCGCCAATAAAGCCAGTATCTGCCAGCCGGTGCGACTCAAAGACAACAACTGTCCCTGGCGATAGGCTTCGTGCTTGCCAAAGTCCATCTCCAACTCACCCAATTGTAGTTTTGGCGGTGCCGGGCGGCGCTGTGCCACCACCTTGAGACGAGCGACCAGTTCTTCCATGGCAAACGGCTTGATCAGATAATCATCGGCGCCGGCATCAAAGCCATGCAACCTGTCATCCAGGCCACTGCGAGCGGTAAGCATAATCACTGGAGTCGCGATACACTCTGCCTTCCATCCCGTGCAGGCAGTGATACCGTCACCATCCGGCAAGTTGAGATCCAACACTATTACATCGAAATGCTGTTGCCTCAGCAGCCCGTTGGCCTGGGCCAAGGTTTCTGCATAGTCACACTCAATGCCCTTAATCGCCAGGTACTGAATAATATTGTTTGCCAACAGACGGTTATCTTCGACCAGCAGTATTAACATATCAGATCAACTCAAATTGATGGGCCAGATGGATCAGGTTTGCCCTGTTACTGGCGCCCAGTTTTTTACGCATTGATTCCATATGGTATTCAACCCCGCGGACACTAATGTGCAGCCGATCAGAGATTTCGTGATTCTGTAACCCGGTTGCCGCCATTCTCAGCACTTTTCTGGCATTAGCCTTGAAGATCCGGCTCTGTAAAAACGGGTTGAACCTCTGTCTATCGTGTTCAAACAATAGACTCTGAGCCAAGATCAGGGTCTGCTGCAAACGCTCAGGTTCCGGATCCGGATGACCTGAACCCAACAGCATAAAACGGCCAAACCAGGTCGGATTAGCGTAACTGGGCACGGGGAAGCTAAGCACGGTATCATAACCATGCTTGGTGAATAGTTTTTTTACCGGATCCCCCTCTTGCCAGCGATAACGCCAGGCCTTGTCGGCGCTCAACGACTCGACAAAATTACTGTCACTACGGGCAAAGTGTTCCAAATAGAACTGCTGCAACGCCGCTATCCTGCTCGTGGATGCCAGAGAGGCTATCGGCTTACGTAGCCATACAGGGGCAAATAACTCCTGACTTTCAGGTTGCTCCAAAGACTCCTTGGCGTGACAAGGTAATCCCCGAAACCAAAACCCCTTAAATCCCAATCTGGCAATCAAAGGACTGACGGTTTGCAGAACCTCTAAGGGACTGCTGTTGGTTTCAGCAAATGTAACCTTGTCGATCACTGTACTCATGCGGCGCTCCTCAAGAATAAGAATCGAAGCCAACATAACTCAGGTTATGAATTGAACAAAGTCAACTGAAACAGATATTTAGATTGGGCTGCAAAAATGTAACTCATGTAAAGTCAGGCGCGGTTTTTGACGATATTTTCACATAATTTTGGTTATGCTTTCGGGCCTGTAACAGGTTTATTTTGATTAAACCTACAGTTTCCCAAGCTTCCTTCTCCAGAGAATCGTCCCCCAAAGCTCCCATCAATTGTATCTTTGCTTATATCGTTGCTTAGTGGCGTTAGTTCAAAATCGATAATAAGAAAAACCGCAAAAAAAAGACTAATAACCATTAAAATCAGATGATTACACATTAAATCAATAAGCTTATCTGGCGGAAACAGTCGTATTAGTCCTTGCGGGTTCTTTTGCAATAAAAAACCCCGACGGGAGCGAATCCGGTCGGGGCTTGCGTCAATGCAATAAGATGCCGTTAGAACTTCATCAAGAACTGAGTAGATGCCTCAATGTCAGGCGTGAACACTCTATCTTTATCGTAGTATGCCACCTGCTTACGCAGCGCTTTCAACAACTGTTCATTTTGAGGAGAAAGCTGTTTGTGGTTAACCTTTTTCTGTAGGTCCATCGCCTGGGCCACCTGCATCAGCTCAAAGCCATAGATGCGTGCCACGCCATCGACGACCTTGGTGAGGTTCTTACCGGCCTGGAAGTAGTTGCTGAAGTTATCCTCGATACCCCCTTGGTTGGCAATACCATAGAAAGACACTGGATTGGCAGCATGGGCAATCTCAGCAAACAGCGCGGTGAAACCATTTTGCAGGGTATAGAAGGCCTGACCATTGGCATCATCAGGGTCGACCAAGGCTCTTGGCAAACCGGTGAAGTAGGGATCAATCAACTTGATCTGACGGTTGCTGGAGTATTTGCCCAACTGCGCCATGGCATTGATAAAGGCCTCGGTCTGGGACGCCAATTGGATGGTATCGAAGTTGGCCGAGGAGTTAACCGCTCCTGAGACCCCACCCTTGGTAAAATATTGCGCCACTTGAGGAGCATCGGCGTAACGTCCGGGGTTGGCATTGATGTAAACCGTAGGGTTATCATCAGAGCTGTTGATCTGAATATTCACCAAGGTTTCCAACTGCTGCAACTGCGACATGGCATGGGCCACAGGCCAGTGAGCACCACGATAGGAGAGCGCATCCTGCAACGGCCGTTTCTCATCGCGTTGGAATAGATATCCTCCCTCCAGATTGGCCAGAATCTCCTGACCTACCTTCTCGATATTTGGCATAGGTCTGGCTGCCAGAGTATGAGGCAACAAGGGGCTGATATTACCGTTGATCCCTTCAAGAGCCGCGGCAATGAGTCGGGGAGAGAATTGGATGATCTGACGGGCATCACCAATAGCATTGATTACCTGTGCCGTTGCCAGTGCGTTGTTGGACAGAATAGAGAGTGAATCCTTCCCGAAAGGTACCAGCGGCTTGATCCCGGCTTGCTTCATCGCCTTGGCCGCCGACATCCGCTGGCCTTTGTAGAACACATCCCACTCACCCATCATGGCGGCGCCTATGTGTGAGGCCAACAGGATGTCACTCAACCCCACAGAGCCATCTTCCGGCACAACGGGAATAATATCTTCGTTGATAAACTCTTGGTAGATGCGGGCCACATCTGGCTGCACACCAACATGCCCAGTGGCTATCTGATTCAACCGAATCGCCATCGCCATTTTCACGGTTTCCGGCGCTATGGGTTGACCGCTGGCTGCCGAGTGAGTGAACAGCATGTCACGATTAAAGTCTTCCGATAGCTTACGGGCTTCGGCGCTCAGGGAACCGTCTTTACCGAATACCGGGGTATCCTTGTTCTTGCCTACCCCAACGGTGAGCCCGTATACCGGCGTGCCTTGACGAGCAGAATCAATGAGTAATTCGTGACTGGCATTGATGACTTGCTTAGCCTCTTTGGTCAAAGCAACTTGGACATTCTTTTCTTTCAATTGCAACAGCTGTTCAATCTGGAGTGACTGACCATCCAGGGTAATTACCTCTGCAGCCGAAGCGCATCCAAGCGGTAAAACCATTGCAGATACTATCAATATATTTGATATGCCTTTCATCGACATTTCTCCAAAATCTTACTTAATCAGGATCTATTAATGTGATTGCCACATACAAAAATCGACAAATGGAAGGCAGCCACATCAAGCCTCTACTTTACTGATATAAGATATTTAATATTTATATTCAAAAAATAAAAACAAACGTCATCTCAATTAATTCGAACAAGAAATTACAACAATGAAAATAACTTAAAAAGAGCCCATTTGTGGTTATTTCGAATAGATTGCAAATATATAAATTTTCGGCCATCCAAGATATTTTTTGACACTAATTTGACGTAGCTGAAATTAGGCAGGGTTCTGCAGCCATCTTGCTTAACCCTAATTAAGTTGAATCAGTCACCTTGAGTGACTTGCAGGGTTCAGTAAATTGGTGAAAGATAGAGCGTTTACACAATAACAATATCCTGTACCCCGGAGCCTTTCATGCGCATGCTGTCCCTGCTCTGGCTCGCTGTCGCGACGTTACCCGGCGCCGCACTTGCCGAACCAGCCATCCAAGCCAACACCTATATCAATGATGCCATTTTGCCGCCGCTCAAACCCTGGAGTGGTGCCAGCGAGGCCTTAATGCGTCCAGCCGACGACGGCTGGGCCACGCCTTTTGAACAATCCGGCGGTATTGAAAGCCCAAGCTATCAGCAGACCTTTGCCTGGCTGGATAGGCTGATGACCCAAAGCAACAAGCTCAACAAGGTGAGCCTGGGCAAGAGCCCCCAGGGCCGTGATATCTGGATGATAGTGGCCAGCGCCGAAGGTGCCGCCACCCCGGCACAGCTGAGACGCAACCATAAGCCCAATGTTCTGGTGCAAGCCGGGATCCACTCGGGTGAAATTGACGGCAAAGATGCCGGCATGATGTTATTGCGGGATATCATAGTCGGCGACAAGGCCGAGCTGTTGGAACAGGTCAACCTGCTGTTTGTACCGATTTTCAGTGTCGATGCGCACGAGCGCTCCAGCCAAAGCAACCGGGTTAATCAACGCGGCCCACTGAACATGGGCTGGCGAACCACCAGCCAAAACATCAACCTCAATCGTGACTACGCCAAGGCCGACAGCATAGAGATGCAACACATGCTGACCGCCATCAACGACTGGCAGCCACAGCTGTATATCGATGTGCATGTCACCGACGGTATCGATTACCAATATGATGTGACCTTTGGTTACAACCTGTCTCAGGGGCTGAGCCCCGCCGGCTACAACTGGCTGCAACAGGAGTATCGCCCGGCGATAGAACAGGCGCTGACCCAGGCAGGTCATATCCCGGGACCTCTGGTCTTCGCCTTGGACAATACTGACTTGAGCAAGGGCATGTCACTGTGGAATGCTTCGGCCCGTTATTCCAACGGCTATGGCGATGCCAGACACCTGCCGACCATATTGATTGAAAACCACAGCCTCAAGCCGTTTCGGCAAAGGGTACTGGGCACTTATGTGATGCTGGAGCAAACCCTCAAGACGGTGGGGGCCAAGGCGACCAAGCTACGCGCGGCGATAGAGAAAGACAAGTACCGCTACCCACGGCTGGTGACCCTGACCTGGAAGTCACAAAAGCAGCAGGGCTGGGATTTCAAAGGCATAGACTACCAATTGGAACAGAGCCCCATTTCAGGCAAACAAGTGGTACGCTGGACTGGCGAGCCCAAGCTTTATCCCAACCTGCCGGTAATAGGCAACACGGAGGCGGATATCCGGGTCAGCCGCCCGGCCGCTTACTATATTCCGCCCCAGTGGCAAGAGGCGATTGCCAAGCTATCGCTGCACGGCATTCGCATGACTCGCCTGGAGCAACCTCAAACACTGAAGCTGCAACAGTATCGCCTCAGCGAACCCCAGTTTGCCGCCAGTGACTATGAAGGCCGCCAGAGAGTCAGTGCCAAGGCCAAACTGGAAAAGGTTGAACTCACCTTGCCCGTCGGCACAGTCAAGATAAGCACTGAGCAGCCGCTCGGCGATCTGGCGATGATACTGCTGGAGCCGCAATCGCCCGACTCACTGCTGCAGTGGGGATTGTTCAACACCATATTCACCCGCACCGAATATATTGAGGACTATGCGGTTGAGCCTTTGGCACAACAGATGCTGGCCAACTCCAAAGCGCTTCAGGCCGAATTTGACCAGGCGCTCAAAGACCCGGCCTTTGCCGCCGATGCCAAGGCTAGGTTGCGTTGGTTCTACGAGCGCAGCCCTTACTATGACAAGGCTTACCTGGCGTATCCCGTCTATCGTGCCAGATAGGCCCTGACGATAAGCTATCCAGGAGTCGAGCGATGAAACCGCAGAATGAGTTACAGGGAGGCTGCCTGTGCGGCGCCATACGTTATCGCCTCGAGGGTGAACCGTTCGATGCCGACCACTGTTACTGCAGTCAATGCCGCAAGAGCACAGGGGCTGTGGTGGGCAGTTGGATGGACTTCAGGCTGGAGCAACTCACCTGGCAGGGGGAGACCGTGCGGGAATATGCCTCTTCGGCCAAGATCCGCCGCGGCTTTTGCCCAAACTGTGGCACCAGCCTGAGTTATCGCAGTCTCGACCATCCCGAGTTTATCAGCTTGAGCATTGCTTCTTTGGATGACCCAGACAGAGTGGTGCCCAGATATCATATCTACTGCGCCGACAAACCCGCCTGGCTGCAGATTACTGACGACTGCCCCCGTTATCCCAGTCATCGCAGTCAAGGCGGCTAACCGTCGGCAGAACCTTTATTGCGCAATAAAAAATCCGCTCTGTGGCGGATTTTTTATCATTGATTGAGGCAAAGCTTACATATCACAAGGCTTCAGTGGCTTACGCAGCTGCGCCCGGACATTATCCATACCGGAATAGAACTCTTTCATCATCAGCAGGCCCATCATCTTGCCGTTGTCTGTAATGATCAGCTCATCCGGATTTTTAGGATCATTCTTGATAGCGCCAATCAACTTCATCGAGCTCATCTCTTTGAACAGGGCCGTGTCCAGATTAACGCCAAAGGTATCGCGGAAATACTTGCGCGACAGACGGCCAGAGAACATCCCTAGCAGGAAACGATACTGCATCACATCTTTCTTGCTGTACTGCTTTTGCTGCTCAACACCCATCTTGCCGCTGGCGATCCGCTCCTGATACTTGCGCAGCGAGAAAGTATTCACATGCAGGGTATCGTTGAGGAAACTGAATGAACCTGAGCCCACGCCCAAGTATTCGTCGTAGTCGATCACGTACTCGTCAAAGCCTTCATCGTTGGCCTTGCCAAAGGCCCAAGCCGACAACTGGTTATACTGACCATTGAGAGTATTGAGGATCATCCGGTACTGGTTGGCCATATCGGCCTGCGGTGCTGCCAGTTTCCCTTTGACACTCTTACGGGTCTGGTGAGTGATCATCAAGGGATAAGTGGTGATCTGACGCGGATCCAGTTTGGAAGCCATATCCAAGTCATGTTGGATCACTTCGTCTGTCTGACCGCGGAAACCGAAGATCAGATCGACGTTGATAATCGGAAACAGCTCTTTGGCGGCCATGATCTTGTCGAATGTTTGCTGGCCAGTACCGAACTTTTCCAACCTGTCTGTCATCTTGAGGATGTCATCATTGAAGCTCTGCACCCCGATGGACATGCGGTCAACCAAGCCCTTGAGCTGTTTAAAGCCAGGACTGTCCAGGTGTTGGGGATCCGATTCACAAGAAACTTCCTTGATGGAAGGGAACAGGGTCTTGGCATACTCTATGGTACGCGCCAGCTCATCTTCCAGCACAGTTGTGGTACCGCCACCTATATACATGGACTCGAAGTCATAGCCCAACTGCTTGACCATATCCATCTCTTTGCGCAGCGCCACAAAATAAGCGCGAGCCTTGTCTTCCTTGAACAGAAAACGATGGAAGGTGCAGTAGGAACAGAGCGTATGACAGAAAGGCACATGGGCATAGAGCATGTACTTCTTGCCCTCTATCGGCGCCGGCATCACATCAGCAGAAATAGTGTCCAGCCTCAGATTCTTGTCAACATAGTACTGCATCACCCGTTCCATGGCCCCCAACATCCAGTTGGGTACAGTAATATTGGCTTGGTAAGGTGTGGCCAGTTGGCGATCGAGGGTTTGAATTATAGATGACATAAGGCTTCCTGTTAGTTTTGCTAATCCTTAAGAATCACAGTCCATTAAGTGATATCCCAAGGTACTGCCAGCTGTGGGTAGACTACCTCCTGTGGAGTAGCTAAACCGTGAACTGGCTAGAAGTTAACAATTCCTATCAGCATCGGTTGTATCTTTTTGTTAAGCAGATCATGTTTTAGTGATGACGGATGAAAATCCGTCTTTAGAGGGGTTGAGGGCTCATAATAGAAAAGGGGGCCGTAGCCCCCTGATTTTAATTGAGTTTAAATTGTCTAACCACGGCTGCAAGCTGATCTTTAGCGGCGGCCAGCGCCTCGGTACTGTCAAGTGTCGCCTTACCGCTCTGATTCAACTCTTCTACCATTTCGCGAATAACACTGAGGTTACGGGTAATCTCTTCAGAAACCGAACTCTGCTCTTCAGCAGCCGTAGCTATCTGAGTGCTGAGGCCATTGATATCAAACACATGCTCGGTCAGCCCCTGCAGACTTTCGGCCACCAGAGTCGTGGTATCGGCGGTAGCCTGACAGCTCTGGCGGGTACGATTCATGGCATTCACCGCGGAATCGGCGCCTTGACGCAGTTGCTCCAACATGTTGTTGATCTCTGAAGTGCTGGCCTGAGTACGTGCCGCCAACGCCCTGACTTCATCGGCCACCACGGCAAAGCCGCGTCCCTGTTCACCGGCACGGGCCGCCTCGATAGCGGCGTTCAATGCCAACAGGTTAGTTTGCTCGGCAATCTCACCAATCACATTCAGCACACCGGCAATTCTGCGGGTGCTCTCATCCATCTCGGCAATGGTTTGAGAGGCACTGTCGACTTCATGTACCAGTGCCATCACATTGTTGGAAGCTTGCTCAACTGCCTGACGGGATTCATCACCTTGGTTTCTGGCCTTGTCTGTCAGCTGTGCAGCAGAGGCGGCATCGTTGGCAACCCCTTGAGCGGTAGCGCTCATCTCTTCAACTGCGGTAACGACCTGGTCGGTTTCTAAAGCGTGGGCCTGCAATGCGGCCGAGTTGGCCTCAGATTGAACATTGAGTTCACCCACCTGCTGCGCCATATGTTCAGAGGCTTGGGCAATTTCACGGATCATGGCTTGTAATCTGTCGCTAAGCTGATCCAAATCGGCCGCCAGAGTACAAAGTTCGTTCTGACCTTTGATCCCTATCTTGTGGGTCAAGTCGCCGACCGCCAGTTTGGCAACTGATTGTTGAATACGGGTAATGATCGCCACCAGATGACGGCTCATCATCAGCGCCATCACCAAGGAGGTCACTATCGCAAATAGAATCAACCCTAAAAGAATGGCTTCGGCCTTATCGACTTCGGCAACGGTTCTTTCGCCCAACTCTTGGTTGCGGTCAGTGATCTGTGCAACCAATTGGTTGATCTCATTACTGACCTCAGGGCCCAGATCCCGGCGCTCAGGAGATAGCTCCGGCTCGGTACCGGTTCTTTCAGCCAATGCCAACTCATCAAAGTAGAGCCGAGTATAACGATCGATCCCAGGCTTGAGGCTGGCAATCCGTGAATCGGCATTGCTCATAAAGCCGGTATCAAAATTGGCAAGGTTGGCTATCAAACCATGTACATTGGCTTGGTGGCTACGCACACCCTCGGTATTGTGTACCAAAGACGCCAATCTCAGTTGGTAAAACTCCTCACGAACACCGGCGAAAGTCTCTGACAAATTGTTATTGTTTACCAGACGTTCGCTGACATCGTTGAGCTGAAAAAATGCACGGTATGCAAAGATGCCGATCACTATCAGTAGCACACTGGATAGCAAAGACGGCAGCATTGATAACACACTGGTTCGAGTATTATTGATCATGATGGTATCTGATTGAATGAAGGAAAGATGCGTAACTTTGTTACGTTTGTAGAATGATCTTACTTAATGGCGATTAAATAATCAATCCACTCCAAATGCAGACACACTCTGTGCATCCCATAAAAAAAACATAGTACTGTTTTATTTTTATGTCCATGTTTGCGAGCAGAAAATAAAAAAGTTAACCGTGAAGAGGGGTTAATTTGTAACTTTGTTACATTTTTAGACGAAAAAACGGAGGGCATGACTGGGGATGATTTAAATTAGCCATAAAAAACAGTTAATTATATAAATACACCTCGTATTTATGATTAATGAATCTCAATCCAGGTTTAAATATCAAAAATAAAAAAATCATTTAGGTATTTTTCATTATTGATAAAAAGCCGTGTCGACTGACACGGCTTTTCAGCGGAAGAATGGACCTCAGTCTCTGTATTTCAGAGTACCGTTGGCCTTAATCTCGTCATACCACAGGTTATGGTGTTGAGTCGCCCAGTTTTCATCACAGTAACCGGAAACCATACACTCCATACCACCCTCAGACATAACTGTCGCCATGAAGATATGCACTATGGAGAAGGCACAGATGATGATGGCGCTGATTGAGTGCAATACCAGAGCGATCAGGCTCAGGGTACGGCTGGGTTCAAACAGGTTGGGGAACAACAGCAACATGCCTGAGGCTGAGATGATCAGTCCAAAGAAGGCAAAGGCCCAGAACCACATCTTCTCACCGGCGTTGGCAAAGCCGGCATCAGGGTGTTTGCCCTTGAAAGGACCGAAGTTGATGTAACCGCCCACCACCATGAACCACTTGACGTCGTACATCTTAGGTAGCTGGTTCTTGGCCCACAACAGCGTCATCAGCGCCCAACCGAACATGAAGGGAATCGCCATCACGTCGTGCACTTGCTTGGCGCCATTGACCAGTGAAGCCCAGAAGCCTTCCCCCAAATAAGGTTGGAAGAAGAAACGCCCGGCCAGCAGTACCAAGCCGGTGAGGATCAGCAGCAAGCAGGGGATCGCCCCCAGCCAGTGAATGCTCACGTCAAACTTGGACCAGCGATATACCATCTTGCCGGAGAAACCATGGTGCAACTTGGAAATACCGTTAACCATGATAAACAGAGCAAAGATGATGATCATGCCAAACAGGGCCAACATCAACCCCGGAGCCAGCCAGTCGCTGCGCAGCTCCAGTACCCGCAGATCATAGGTATTGATCGGCTGGTTGTGGAACTGGCTGTGAGACGTGGTATACCCCGTTGCCCCATCCTTGAGCTGAGCCCAGATCTGGGCATCGCTCGCTTGTGGTTCCACAGGTGCATCGGCACCATTGGCGAAGCATACGGCGCTGAACATGAGCGCAATAGCCAAGCCTATGTGTTTGAACCATTTGTTCATATTAACCTCTCTCACCGACCCGGCTAAGCCGGGCCGGATATTCGTGCCGTCTGTTACTTCCAGGCGCCGTTTTCGGCACCGCGATAAGCCACACGCTCGCGGTAGATGCCGGAAACCACTTCCGCATCACCGGCCAGCAGGGCCTTGGTTGCACAGAGCTCGGCGCACATAGGCAACTTACCTTCAGCAATACGGTTGGCACCGTATTTCTGACGCTCGGCTTCCGAATGGTTTTCTTCAGGACCACCGGCACAGAAGGTACACTTGTCCATCTTGCCGCGGGAACCGAAGGCACCCTTTTTCGGGAACTGAGGCGCGCCGAATGGGCAGGCATAGAGACAGTAACCACAACCGATACAGGTATCTTTGTTGTGCAGCACTATGCCATCGTCGGTGCGGTAGAAGCAGTTGGCAGGACATACGGCCATACAAGGCGCGTCGCTGCAATGCATACAAGCCACAGAGATAGAGGCCTCGCCGGGCTGACCATCCTTGATGGTCACCACGCGGCGACGTTGGATACCCCACTCGAGAGCGGAGTCGTTTTCGTTTTTACAGGCGGTGACACAGCCATTACATTCGATGCAGCGCTTGGTATCACACAGAAATTTCATTGTAGCCATAGTGGCAATTCTCCTCGCTTAAGCTGCACTTATGCTTTGACGATCTGACAAAGCGACGCCTTGGTTTCCTGCATCTGAGTCACTGGGTCATAACCGTAGGTCAGCGCAGTGTTACAGGATTCACCCAATACGTAAGGCACAGTGCCTTCCGGATAGTTGGGCTCCAGGCTCTCGCCGTGCATGATCCCGGCGAAGTGATAAGGCATCCAGGTCACACCAGGTTGAACCCTTGGGGTCACCATGGCCTGAACCAGTATCCGGCCACCTTCGGCGCCTTCCAGCCATACCTTCTCGCCGTCGCGGATACCGCGGTCGGCAGCATCACCAGGGTTGATCTCAACGAACATCTCCTGTTGCAGTTCGGCCAGCCATGGGTTGGCACGTGATTCTTCACCACCACCCTCGTACTCCACCAGACGACCAGAAGTCAGTACCAGAGGATACTTACCGCTGACATCCTTCTCCTGGATAGACTTGTACAGAGTCGGCAGACGGTGTACTTGCATATCGTCGTAAGTCGGGTACTTAGCGACCAGATCACGACGGGAGGTGTACAGTGGCTCACGGTGCACAGGCACCTGATCGGGGAAGGTCCACACGATACAACGGGCCTTGGCGTTACCGAATGGGATACAGCCGTGCTTGATGGCAACCCGGACAATACCGCCGGAAAGGTCGGTCTTCCAGTTCTTGCCTTCGGCTTCAGCTTTCTCTTCGGCAGTCAGCTCATCCCACCAGCCCAATTGCTTGAGCAGCTTGTCGGAGAACTCAGGATAACCGTCCTGGATTTCGGCGCCCTTGGAGAAGGAGCCTTCGGCCAGCAGGTTCTTGCCTTGATATTCCACGCCGTAACGGGCACGGAAGTTACCGCCGCCGTCTTTGACGTGCTTGCTTGTGTTATAGAGGATCTGGGTACCTGGATGCTTCATCTCAGGTGTACCCCAACATGGCCAAGGCAGACCATAGGTTTCGCCCTTGCATGGGCCACCTTCGGCTTCCAGAGTCTTGTTGGAGAAAGTACCCCAGTTCATGGTGTGAGCCTTAATACGCTCAGGGCTCTGGCCGGACATACCGATAGTCCACATACCGCGGTTGATTTCGCGAGTGATGTCTTCGATCAGAGGCAGACCATTCTCTTTCTTGATGCGCTTGGTGTACTGCTCGGCAAAGCCCAGTTTCTGCGCCAGACGATACATGATTTCGATATCTGTCTTGGACTCGAACAGCGGCTCGATAACCTGTTCACGCCATTGGATAGAACGGCCTGAGTTGGAGATGGAACCACGGGTCTCAAACTGAGTCGCTGCAGGCAACAGGTAGACGCCATCCTTACGACGGTGCATAACACCGGCCATAGTTGGGAATGGGTCAACAACAACAACTGTATCCATCTTGTCCAGTGCATCACGCACGTCGCGCTGACGGGTTTCAGTGTTGACAGACTGACCCCAGAAGAAGGCCAGACGCACGTTGTCTTTCTGTGCCAGCTTCTGCTTGTCTTCCAGTACACCGTCGTGCCAACGGGAGCAAGGAATACCCGGAGTCGTCATAGGTTCGCGGCCCAGGTAAGTACCCTGATCGAAGCGGCTCTTCATCCACTCCATATCCAGATCCCATACATGGGTCCAGTGTTGCCATGCCGCAGTGGTCAGGCCGTAGTAACCTGGCAGGTTATCGAACAGCAGACCCAAGTCGGTAGCGCCCTGTACGTTATCGTGACCACGGAAGATGTTGGTACCACCACCGGAAACACCCATGTTACCCAGAGCCAACTGCAGGATACAGTATGCGCGGGTGTTCGCATTACCTACGTGGTGCTGAGTACCACCCATACACCAAATCACAGTGCCTGGACGGTTATCGGCCATCATCTTGGCGGCCTGGTACAGATACTCTTCGCTACAGCCGGTAATATTGGCCACTTCTTTAGGTGGGAACTTCTTGGCTTCTTCACGGATAGTTTCCATCTCGAACACACGTTCTTTGATGAAAGTCTTATCTTCCCAACCGTTTTCGAAGATATGCCACAACATACCGTAGATAAACGGAATGTCGGTACCCGGACGGATGGCACAGTGCAGATCGGCATGAGCTGCGGTACGGGAGAAGCGTGGATCGACCACGATCAGCTTGGCGTTATTCTTCTCTTTGGCGATCAGAATGTGCTGCATGGAAACAGGGTGTGCTTCTGCAGGGTTGGCACCAATGAAGAAAATAGCCTTGGTGTTCTGAATATCGTTGAAAGAGTTGGTTTGCGCACCATAGCCCCAGGTGTTGGCCACACCGGCTACAGTGGTAGAGTGACAAATACGGGCAGAGTGGTCGACGTTGTTGGTACCCCACATGGCGGCCAGCTTACGATACATGTAGCAGCCTTCGTTGGAGAACTTGGCGCTACCCATAAAGTAAACAGAATCCGGACCCGATTCCTGACGGATCTTCAGCATCTTGTCACCAACTTCGTTGATGGCCTGATCCCAGCTGATACGCTTCCACTTACCGCCTTCAAGCTTCATTGGGTACTTGAGACGCTTCTCACCATGGCCATGCTCGCGCAGTGCAGCACCTTTGGCACAGTGACCACCGGCGTTGAATGGGTGATCGAAGGCAGGCTCCTGACCAGTCCAAACACCATTTTGTACTTCGGCATACAGACCGCAACCTACGGCGCAGGCACTACAAATGGTGCGCTTGACTTCGATCGGCGCGTCATAAGGAACATCTTTGGCCTCGGCGCGACGCATCATGCCAGTGCCCAGCATAGAGGCAGCTGCAATACCACCGGCTGTAATACCGGCATTTTTCATAAACTGACGACGGCTGATCCCCAGTTTTGGTTTATCGGCCTTGGGGGCGACATTAGATGTGCGAGTTAACTTCATCGCTTGAGATCTCCTGGATTAGCTACGCAGACTGTTGTAATAGCTGCGGATATGCGCTGTTTCGTGATAACCCGTGTTCTCGGATTTCGCTTCAACAGTTTCACTGGCCTGAGCGGCACTCACTCCGGTGGCAGCAATCGCGGCACCCGCGGCACTGCCTATGGTGATAGCCTTCAGCAGGGATCTGCGGTTCAGATCTGGCTTCTGGTCTTTCATTTTTGCTCCTGATAATTTTCACCCACGCTGCGGGTGATACAACCCTCTTTCGTGCACTTGAGCCCTTAGACAATCCAAGTTATTCCCATGCGCAAAAAAGGTAAAAAATCCGTTAAATATGAATAGAATCCTTCTATCAGCATGAGCAATATAAGGCTTTGTTAGTAAGGTGGTTTTGATCTGGGACAGTTTGGATGTAAGCCCCATGGGAACGGCTGTTCAAAGCGTTAACTGCTTCAAACTTTCAGCGATAAGCGGAGTTGAAAAATGTCACTCTTGACGACATTTCGAGGAAAAGAATGTTAAAAAACAGATCATAAAAAAACACCCCGGCAAGCCGGGGTGTTTGCAGTCTTAAATCAGCTCAAGGGCTCAATTATCTCGATATTTGAGCGTACCGTTGGCCTTGATTTCGTCGTACCAGACATTGTGGTGCTGCATCGCCCAGTTTTCATCACAGTAACCTGACTTCATGCACTCCATACCGCCCTCAGACAGTACGGTTGCCATCCAGATATGCACTATGGTGAAGGCGATGATCAGAATTGCACTGATACCATGCACCAACAACGCTGCCATCGAGGCTTCACGGGGCAAATCCAGGTTAGGCAACACCATCATGATGCCGGAAATGCTGATAAACAGACCGAAAATGGCCAGGGTCCAGAACCACATCTTCTCACCGGCGTTGGCAAAACCCGAATCCGGGTGCTTACCCTTGAAGGGACCGAAGTTGATGTAGCCTCCCACCAGCATGAACCACTTGAGGTCATAGCTCTTGAACAGCTGATCCGGCATCCATTTCACCACCAGTACCGCCCAGGAGACGATAAACAGCGGCCCGACCCAATCGTGGATCGTCTTGGAGCCATAGATCAGTGCCGCCCAAATATCGCCACTGACATAGGGTTGCAGCACATGCTTGCCCAACATGATGTTGAGGCCGGTGAAGATCAGGATAAGACAGCTGATCGCCACTACCCAGTGGATGATCAGGTCCGCCTTACTCCAGCGGAACACCAACTTGCCGGAAAAACCATGGTGCAGTTTGGATGGTCCATTCACCAGGTAAAAGAGCACGAACGCCCCAAACACGCCGACTACGGCTATTGCCATAACGGGTGTCAGGTACTGATTGCGCAGCTCCTTGCCCTGGTTGCCGGCCACGTTGATCAGCACGCCGGTTTCAACCCCTTTGGCTGTGGTATAGCCGGATTCACCGGATTTTACCGCGCGCCAAAGATCGGCCTCACTGGTTTGCGCCTGTTGCTGGCTCGACTGTTCATCGGCGGCCATGGCTGTGGAAGCAAACCCCAGCCCGGCAACCAATACCAGCAGAGCGAACAGACTGCGCAGTGATTTGATTAACATAGTCACTCCTCGTCAGGGTGGGCCTTAGCCCACCCTCGCTCTGTCTCAGTTGATCTCACCGGTCTTGGGATTGTAGCCCCAAATGACATCAGGGTTACCCCGGGCGGCCATCCGCTCACGATAGATATTGGATACCACTTCCGCGTCACCGGCCAGCAGCGCCTTGGTGGAGCAAAGCTCGGCACACATAGGCAGCTTACCTTCGGCGATACGGTTGGCACCATACTTCTTGCGCTCGGCTTCAGAGAAGTTTTCCTCTGGACCACCGGCACAGAAAGTACACTTATCCATCTTGCCGCGACTGCCGAAGGCGGTCTTTTTCGGGAACTGAGGCGCCCCGAAAGGACAGGCATAGAAGCAGTAGCCACAACCGATACAGGTATCTTTATTGTGTAGCACTATGCCATCGTCAGTGCGGTAGAAGCAGTCTGCAGGACAAACCGCCATACAAGGCGCGTCGGTACAATGCATACAGGCAACTGAAATGGACGCTTCACCGGGCTGACCATCATTGATGGTTACCACGCGGCGACGCTGGATACCCCACTCAAGCGCGGAGTCGTTTTCGTTTTTACAGGCTGTGACGCAACCGTTACACTCGATGCAGCGCTTGGTGTCACATAAGAATTTCATGACTGCCATAATGGCTTATCTCCTCATCAAGTACGGTTAGGCTTTGGTGATCTGGCACAGGCTGGATTTGGTTTCCTGCATCTGTGTCACCACATCATAGCCGTAAGTCAGAACCGTGTTGGCCGATTCACCCTGAACGTAAGGTACAGTACCTTCCGGATAGTTCTTCACCAGGCTCTCGCCTTCGAAGATACCGGCGAAGTGGTACGGCATGAAACATTCACCGTTGATCACCCTTGGCGTAACCATGGCCTTGACCTTGATCTTGGCGCCTTCTGGGCTGTGTACCCAAACATCATCGCCATCGCGTAGACCGCGGTCGGCAGCATCGCCTGGGCTGATCTCGATAAACATCTCTTGCTGCAACTCGGCCAACCAAGGGTTGGAACGGGTTTCTTCACCACCGCCTTCATATTCCACCAGACGACCAGAGGTCAGTGCCAGCGGGAAGTCTTTGGAGAAGTCCTTGTCCTGAATTGACTTGTACAGGGTCGGCAGACGCGCCACCATACGGTCTTCGTAGGTGGGGTACTTGGCGACCAGGTCACGACGAGGCGTGTATAGAGGTTCACGGTGCAACGGAATGTCGTCCGGGAAGTTCCATACGATACAACGGGCCTTGGCGTTACCATAAGGGATACAGCCGTGAGCTATGGCCACGCGCTGAATACCACCGGAAATATCGGTTTTCCAGTTTTTGCCTTCGGCGTGTTTCTTCTCTTCTTCGGTCAGGTCATCCCACCAACCCAGCTGCTTGAGCATCTTGTCGGTAAACTCAGGGTAACCATCCTGAATCTCACTGCCTTTGGAGAAGGAACCTTCGGCAAGTATGTTGTTGCCATTGTGCTCAACACCGTAACGGGCACGGAAGTTACCACCACCGTAGCGGACTTCACGGTCGGTACGATAGAGGATTTGGGTACCTGGATGTTTCATCTCAGGCGTGCCCCAACATGGCCATGGCAGACCATAAGTTTCACCCTTGGCTGGGCCGCCGGGTGCTTCGAGGGTATCAAAGTCGAAGGTACCCCAGTTTTCTTGGTGCATCTTCAGACGCTCAGGGCTCTGACCTGTGTAACCTATGGTCCACATACCGCGGTTGAACTCGCGGGTGACATCTTCAACCAGCGGCTCTTCACCGTTGACCTTGATGTGCTTACAGAACTCTTTCTCAACGCCCCACTTCTTGGCCAACTTGTACATGATCACATGGTCAGGCAGCGACTCGAACAGAGGGTCAATGACCTGAGAACGCCACTGCAGTGAACGGTTGGAAGCTGACACAGAACCATAGGTTTCGAACTGAGTCGCGGCAGGCAGCAGGTAGACGCCATCCTTACGCTGGTGCATAACACCGGCCATGGTTGGGAATGGGTCAACGACGACCACAGTGTCCATCTTGTTCAGTGCTTCACGCACCTCACGGCCACGGGTTTCGGTGTTGACAGACTGACCCCAGAAGAAGGCCAGACGGATATTATCTTTCTGGGCAATCTTGTTCTTGTCTTCCAACACACCGTCGTGCCAGCGGGAACAAGGGATACCGGCTGAAGTCTGTGGCTTCTGGCCCAAATACTCGCCTTGATCGAAACGGCTGCTGACCCAGGCAGGATCCAGATCCCACACATTGCACCAGTGCGCCCAGGCGCCGGAAGTCAGACCATAGTAACCAGGCAGGTTATCGAACAGCAGACCAAAGTCAGTGGCGCCCTGTACGTTGTCGTGACCACGGAAGATGTTGGTACCGCCACCGGAAACACCCATGTTACCCAGAGCCAACTGCAGGATACAGTAAGCACGGGTATTGGCGTTACCTACGTGGTGCTGAGTACCACCCATACACCAAACGATAGTGCCAGGCTTGTGCTCGGCCATCATCTTGGCGACACGGCGCATCTGAGCCTCACCGACACCGGCAACATGCTCAACCTCGGCAGGGTTGTACTTCTTCACCTCTTCGCGGATACGTTCCATGCCGTAGACACGCTGATCGATAAAGCTCTGATCTTCCCAGCCATTTTCGAAGATATGCCACAGCAGGCCGTAGATGAAAGGAATGTCGGTACCGGGACGGATATGCACGTACTCGTCAGACTTGGCTGCAGTACGGGTGAAACGTGGATCAACCACTATGACTTTGGCACCGCGCTCTTTACCTACCAGAATGTGTTGCATCGCCACAGGGTGAGCTTCACTGGGGTTAGAGCCGATAAACAGCATGCACTTGGCATTGTGCATATCGTTGAAGGAGTTGGTTTGCGCACCATAGCCCCAGGTGTTGGCCACACCGGCTACAGTGGTAGAGTGACAAATACGCGCCGAGTGGTCGACGTTGTTGGTGCCCCACATGGCTGCGAGTTTGCGGTACAGGTAAGACTGCTCGTTGGAGAACTTGGCACTACCCATGAAGTACACAGAGTCAGGGCCGGATTCTTCGCGGATCTTCAGCATCTTGTCGCCGACTTCATTGATAGCCTGCTCCCAGCTGAGACGCTTCCACTTACCGCCTTCGAGTTTCATTGGATACTTGAGACGTTTCTCACCATGGCCGTGCTCACGTAGTGACGCGCCCTTGGCACAGTGACCACCACGGTTGAATGGATGGTCCACGGCAGGCTCCTGCCCGGTCCAAACACCGTTTTGCACTTCGGCGTAGATACCACAACCTACTGAGCAGTGAGAGCAGATAGTACGCTTCACTTCAGTGGGTGCATCGTGAGGAACATCTTTGGCTTCGGCTTTACGCATCATTCCTGCGCCCAGCATAGACGCTGCGGCAATCCCACCGGTAGCCAAACCGGCAGACTTAAGGAACTGACGACGATTCAGACCCAGAGCGGGCTTTGCAGCCACAGCGACCTGGTCTGTTTTGCGGGTTAATCGCATCACACACTCTCCTTATCGTTATTTGTTACGCAATGAGGCGTAATAATTGCGCACATGGTCAGTCTCACGGTAGCCCTCACCCTTTGGCACTTCTGGTGCTTCAGGCTTGGCCGCCAAGGCTTGACCACTGACAGTCGCAACCGCGCCTGCCGCACTGCCGATCGCCAATGCCTTGAGCAGTTGACGACGACCCATGTCGGAAGCTTGCTTCTTCATAGTGTCTCCTCGTGTTGAAGGTAGACGGGGGAAACTCCCCCGCATGCTTTAGCCCGTGTTACCACGGGCAAATTCTCAGGCCAGCTCGCTGGCCTTGGGCTGGATCTGTACCGCCGGGGTTTCCACCACGGGCGTGCTCAGCACCAGCTGTTCAAACTCATTGATTTCGGTTTCAAAGAAGGCCCGGCCGAGTTGTGCCACCACGGCGTAAAACGCGGCGGAGGGACAACGGGACAAGGTATCGAAGAAACGTATGATCCAGCTGCCGATATGGCGGCGGTAGAAGGCCAGTTGCTGATGGGCCGGAGCCTCCAGCAGCAATACGCTCATCACCTCGCACAGAGCGGCAACATGATCTTCCGGCTCCTTGACGTTTTCTTCGCGCTCGAAGCCAAGTTGCATCAGGTCCTGACGCAGCAAAGCCAAGGGCTTGTCCATCAGCGAACCTGTCATAAACCAGCTGCCATAGGGCAGGATTTCCCCCGAACCCACGCCGAGGAAGATGTTGAAATACTCATCTTCCAACTGATTACTGTCGAACTGGACGGCCGCCAACTTGAGCGCCAACCAGGCCTTGGTCATGTCACTGTCGTCATTGGCATCGACTTCGAGGTCGCCAAGAAAACTCAGCAATTCCGGGCTGGGGTGGCGCCTCAGCAGCGCCGCCAGCAGCTGATAGATATCTGCTCTAAGCTGATCGTTTTCTGATACTTCTCTTACTGTTTCGGTCATAGCGGATCTCTTATCTCAGTTGCTTTTCCGGATCCTGGAGTATGTCTTCAAACATATCCTTCACCCGACAATCACCACACATCTTCAAGCGCTCTATGTTGGCGCTGAAGGCGCTGTGGCTTCCGACCATATCCAGCATCCGGTGCACCATAGACTGGGTCGCGAACGGTGCTCCACAACGAATACATTCGAACGGAGCTTCTTCTTTCAGGATCCGGCGCTGCTGCCGTGCAGCCTTATCCAGATTGACCTGAGGAGTCAGGCTGATCACCTTCTCCGGACAGGCGGCCTCACACAGGCCACACTGCACACAATCCTGCTCGACAAAATACAGTGCTGGTGTGTCACCACCGTCGGTCAGCGCCTGGGTAGGACAGGTCGCGACACAGGACATACACAGGGTGCACTTGTCGGCATTGATATTCACCAGGCCATAGGGAATATTGCCCATGGCCAGTTGGGTATCTACATTGGCTGCCTGCTCATTGAGATGGTCGATAGCGGCATACAGCTGGGTGCGCTTGTTCCCCTCAGTGAGCGCCGCAGGCACAATCACAGGCCAGTCCATGCTCACATCCAGTATAGGCCAGAGATTGGCAAGCTCGGCTTCGTCGATAACCCGAATCCTTTGAGGCTGTCCCATCTCATCCAAAATGGCGTTGGCCAACCCCAGTTCGCCCTTGAGCATCTGGGTTAGGGTCGGTGCCGTAGCGCTGGTGTTAAGGATCAACACCTGGCGTGCGCCCCAGGCCAGAGAAGCCATCCAGTGATCCATGCTGGCCACAGTGACTTCTTCCAGCGCGACCGGCAGAACTTCGCCCGGCAGCTCATCATTGATCAAGGCGCCGCCCTGTCCCATGTCGTGGAACAGCACCACAGGCGCAGTTTGGGCCTGCTCGCGGAAGCGGAAAATCAACTTATTCAGGTATGAATGCAGCGCCTGAGGGGTTGGCTGGTCGTAGGCGATGGCCCCGGTTGGGCAGGCATTGGTACAGCTGCCGGCGCCGTGGCACAGATAGGGGTCTATCTCAATCTGCTTGGCCACGCTCTTGATAGCATCGGCCGGACAGAAGTTGAGGCAGCGGTTACAACCATTATTGCCGTTGCGGTTGTGGGCACAGAGATCGGCGTTGACCTTAACATAGCGTGGCTTGTCGAACTGGCCGATCATCTGAGGCAACTCTTGCAAGGCTTCGGCCAGTTTCTGCGGGTCCTGCCCCACATAGAAATAGCCGGGTGGCAGCATTTCCAGTTGAATTTGCGGCTCGCGGCTCAGGTCGAGGATCAGGTCAAAATGCGGCTTACGCAGCGCAACCACACTGAGCTCGGCAGCGCCGTTGTCGTGTTCGACACTCACCTGGAATTGACCGAGGAAGCCTTTGATACCAATCAGCTTGTTGTAGTAGCTCTCAACCTCTTCGGCGGCAGCCATGACGGCTTCTAGATGGGCCTCTTCCTGGCTGGTGATCGGCTCATTGGCCAAGATCACTCTACCGGCCATGGCAGACAGTTTGTCTGCCGCCAGCCGGGCCAGATCCTCGGGGCCTATCACCAGGACATTTCCCTCTGTGGTGTAACTTACGGTCGGCGGGATCAGGTTTTGCAGAATCTGAGTCTGCTGGCTGACCTCTCGACGCACCTGCCGCAGCGCTTGCTGGGCGGAATTATTGCTCACACTATTGTTCACTTTGCGTTCCTGAACAGTTTATGGCGGTGGCCGTATTCTTTATCTTGCTGCTTTTATTATTGATTTACAGCTTGCTATAGCCTGAATACAGCAATTCACATACCAAATTTATGGGCATTAAAGGCTGTTAAACTGACGTCAAACAACCGGCTTATGAGTTTCAGTCACGGTATCTGTGGCATTTTGGACCTCTGCAGGCATCTCCCCGTCCAAATTGTCCGTTGGCGACTGTGGCGCAGATTGCTCGGCCAACTGTGGCGCATCGGCCTCGGCATCCACCAGAGAAGCATCGGCTTCGGCCAGGGCGTCTTCTGCCTCTTCCGGCTCCTCTTTTTCCAGTACGTGACGGAACACCTTCTTGGCCAATTCGGCCGAAGCTTCGGCGCTTAGCTTGGGCTGGTTGCTGTAATCGAGGGCGTACTCAAGCAAGCCGTCGATTTCGTTGAAATGGGGTTGCTTCCACAGGGTGCGCAACGCGGCGGTCTTCACTGCCGGGTCGACATTCTTGGCCATAAAGCTGGCGAAGCTGCCGCCAACCTCAATACCCTTGGGATCGGGCAAGTCTTCGGCAGTCAGCAGTTTTTCTTCCTGCGGCTCGGCCTCTGGTTGGGGGTCGAGCGCGGCCTGAGTTTCTGCCACAGACGCAGCGGCGGCGTCTTCTTGAGGGCTGACTTCTGCCAGCGGCTCATCGATTGGGGTTTCCCCGTCCTGCACCTGCTGCTTACGCAGTGCCCAGCGGCTCAGGAATCCACTCTTCTCGGCCATCAGTGCCTCCGAATGTTGTCTTCGGCCAATTCCTTGCGGCGGTTAACATGTTTGCGTCTGTGGGCGGTGATTTCCACTTCACCATGGCGGGTAATGAAGGCTTCGATCCAGCAGGCAATCGCCTCTGGCATCGGCATGTTCAGTACCGGGGTATCTCCTTCGAGACAGCCGGCTGCGACATTTTGGTCGGCAGAGATGGCAGCCGGGATCCAGTTACCCTCGACATCTTCATCGCAGACGATGTAAAGCATGGGATTGTCCATATCCAGATTGAGACGGTAACTGGCGCGCTCATCACGAAACAACTCCAACAGTATCAATTTGGCTCCGGGCGGCGCCTCATGGGTGGCGGGCACGACTTGATCCAACTCCCAGCTGATGGATGTCCAACGACCGACCTGTTTCTCCACTTTTTTCAGTGAAACGTACATGGGCCATACGCTTTCGGAATGTTGCATACTGACTCCCCCCGATAGGATTATTTTCGGGCATAAGTAAGGTTTCAGGTGATCTGCAAATTTGATGCCAGTTACGATATTAGAAATAAGTTTGAACTCAATCATCTATTTAAGGCTAAAAATAGGACATTTTGTCCAATATGCAATCTGCCCTGGGACATTCATGACCTGTGCGCCGACGGCGCTTGCTGCGGATCACGCATTTAGCAGCCTGAACCCTGTGTCGGTATAAATATTGCTATGCTGTGGTTCAAGCTCTCAGTGAAGATTCGATAATGACCAATGCCAAACCCCAATTGATCAAGACCAACACCCAGGTTCCTTTGACCATTGCCGTGACTGCAGTCGATGAGAATGGTCAGTTGCAGGAAAAGTTTGTTGCCTGCGAAAGGCCGCTGACTGTTTACCTCAACTGGCGACCGATAGTCACCCTGATGACCCTGGGCGCAAGAGCCGAGGCTCTGGCACTGGGCTACCTTAAGAATCAAGGTTTTATTAATGATGTTTCGCAACTGGAATCTGTGATTGTTGACTGGGACGTGGCTTCAGCGGCCGTGATCACCCGGGAGCAGACTGAGGATCTGGACGCCAAACTGGCCGATAAGACGGTCACCACAGGTTGTGGTCAGGGCACAGTATTCGGCGGCTTTATGGATGGATTGGACGACATAGTCCTGCCGCAACCGCAACTAAAGCAGAGCATGCTCTACGCCCTGTTGAAAAACATCAGTGAATACAACCAGACCTACAAGAATGCCGGTGCAGTTCACGGCTGTGGGCTGTGTGAAGCGGATAAGATAAAGTCCTTTGTTGAAGACGTTGGCCGCCACAATGCAGTCGACACCCTGGCCGGTGAGATGTGGCTGGAACAGGACAGAGGCGACAACAAGATTTTCTACACCACGGGACGACTCACCTCCGAGATGGTTATCAAGGTTGCCAAGATGGGGATCCCCGTGCTCTTGTCCCGCAGCGGTGTCACCCAAATGGGCCTAGAACTGGCGCAAAAGCTGGGGATCACCATGGTCGCCCGCGCCAAAGGGCGCCATTTCCTGGTGTACAATGGCGCCGACAATATCGAGTTTGATGCCAGCAATCCACGCTGATACCCAAGATACCAAGGAGAAGTGATGACGGAGCCCAGCGAACTTGTCTATATGAGCGCCAAGCAGGTGGCCGAGTATTTGGACCTCAATGAAAAGAAGGTCTATGCCATGGCCAATGAGCGTATGCTGCCGGCGACCAAAATCACAGGCAAATGGCTGTTTCCAAAGATACTAATTGACCGCTGGATCATGGACTCCTGCCACAGCGGCATGCTGACAGACCGCTTGCTGATCACCGGCAGTGATGATCCCCTGTTGTCGATGCAGGTGGCCAGACTGATGGCTCAGGTGGGCAGTCGAGAACTGATCAGCTACAGCGCCACTGGCTCCCGCTTGGGATTGGAGCTCTTATCCAAGGGTTACGCCGATGTCTGTACCTTGCACTGGGGCAGCCTGGAGGAACGCAATATCCGTCATACGGCGCTGCTGAAGGGATATTCCAACCACCAGCAATGGATCATGGTGCATGGCTATAACCGCCAACAGGGGTTGATCGTGCGACCGGATATGCATCACAGATGTCAGGAGGAGAGCAAGGTACTGCAACTCCCTTGGCGCTGGGTCACCCGTCAGGGTGGTGCCGGCAGTCAACAACATCTGGAGCACTGGCTGTTGAAACAGGGGGGCAAACTCGAGCAACTCAACTCGGTACTCACCGCCTTTAGTGAGCGGGAGTTGGCCGGTTATATTGCCCGGGGTGATGCCGATATCGGCTTTGGCTGTCAGGCGGTCGCCATGGAAAGCGGCCTGAGTTTTGTGCCTTTGGTGACTGAGTCCTTCGACTTCGTCATGCCGCAAGGGATCTACTTCCGTCGCCAGTTGCAACAGCTGTTCAAGATGCTCGGCGGCAGTCAGTCCCGGCAGATGGCCGCCCTACTCGGCGGCTATGACCTCACCGACTGCGGCCAGTTGCTGTGGAGCCCGGAGTAATTAGGCTGTTAGCACCAACTCAAGGCCTGCCAACGGCGGGCCTCAAGCCTTGAACTTCCACCACTGACGCCTGGCTGCGGCATCGAAGAAACTCCAGGCCAATACCCGAGTCTGCTTATTGCCCTGTTGCATCTCCAGAATCTTGACCTCTTTGGCGCCAAGTTGCTTTAACGCCTGCTGACAGGGTTTGAGGTTGTCACCCTTGGACACCAAAGAAGAAAACCACAGCACTTGTCCGCCATAGTCGCGGCTTTCGTGAATCATCCGCAGCAGGAAGCCCAACTCGCCACCATCGCACCAAAGCTCGGCCTGACAGCCGCCAAAGTTCAACTTATGCTCCTGACGCTGATGTTGCTCACCACGATTGGTCGCCAGATTGCGCTGCTTGCGTTCGCTGCCACTGCGGGCATCGGCGGCCGAGGCATGAAACGGCGGATTACAGAGGCTGAAGTCAAAACACTCCCCCGCCTGCAGCAAACCATGAAATATCTGCTCTGGCTTGGGCTGCAGCCGCAGTTCAATGGCGCTGGCCAGCTTGAGATTGTGCTGTAAAATGCCGGCGACATTATCCAGCGCCACAGGGTTGATATCGGCGCCGACAAACTGCCAGCCGTAGACACTTGAGCCAAGCAAGGGGTAGATGCCGTTAGCTCCCGTGCCTATATCCAGGCCGCGAATGCGCCGACCTTGGGGGATCTTACCGCCTTCAGCCAACAGATCGGCGATATGATGCAAATAGTCTACTCGCCCAGGAATTGGCGGACACAGATAGCCCTCGGGCAACTGCCAACCCTGGATTTGATAATGGTGCTGCAATAAGGCAGCATTAAGTGCCAAGACAGCTTGCGGTTCGGCAAAGGGGATCGAAACCTGGCCATAATCTGTGGTGATAAGGTGAGGCGCGAGCGCAGGATAACTGGCGACCAGAGTCGCAAAGTCATAGCCTTGGCGGTGCAGGTTGCGCGGATGGAGGCCCTTGTCCTTGGCTTTCCCGCCCGTTTTAACCGAGGTTTTGCCGGCCGTCGCCTTTGGAGCCTTTTTCTTTACTTTTGTCCTAACCTTTACTTCGGCCCTGGCCTTGCTTGTCGAAGCGTTGAACCTATGCTTTTTTACCTCAGTCATACAGGTACTTGGTAAACAGCAGATTCACCACCAGCGCCCGGCCGGTTTCCTGCTCCAGCAAACGATTGACTGTGTCGTAGCACTCGCGGCGGATCTCTTCCCTACCGGTAAGCGACTTGACCCTATCCTCGGGTTGGTTACCGAGGATCTCTACTATCGCGGCCCGCAGCAAGGGATCATGATGTTGCAAGGCTACCAAATCCTGGGGGTCTTTCACCATAAGCTCAACACTGATACGCACAAACCCCAACTTCTTGCGGTTGGAGATATAATTGGTCACTATTTCAGGCTCAAAGCCATAGTAGGCATAGGTATCTTCGGCAGGCTTTTCATCGGCCGCCATCACAGGCTGCAACATGCCTGCAAGCATAAAAAACAACAGTGTCAAAATGCGTTTCATATTCAGTTTCCAGCTCCCGTGACTTGTGCCCATGCCTCGTACTCTCTATCTGCCCAAGGGCAAGCGTGATAGACTCCCGAGTTGTAGTATTGTACCGGGTATCCGATGAATGTGACCAGTTTAAGCTTTCCTTATGGTGAATCAATTCAGTGGTTTTCGCCAGAGCAATCACAACAACTCCCCGCAGCACCATTGCATGATTGGCTGCTGGCGACCGGCAGTCTCACCAAGAGACTCAAGAGCTGCTGTCATCATTTTGAGGTCAGACTGCTCGGCGAAGCCATGCTGCCCACCGCGGCTCAAGAGTGGCAGGGTAAGGAGCACAAAGCCATCTGGATTAGAGAGGTGTTGCTCTGCCTGGACGGAACCCCCTGGGTCTTTGGCCGCACCCTGATCCCGGCAAAGCTGCTGGAGCAACAGCAGAGACTGGGTAAGTTGGGTACTCGCCCCCTGGGAGAGTTGTTATTTGGTGATATCGGCTTTGAACCCGGCGCCATAGAGGTTGCCAGCTTCGACAACCATTCACGGGTCGCTTCCCTAGCCAATTCACTGTCGCAACCCACCACAGAGGCTATCTGGGGCAGAAGACGTTATTTCCACTTTCAGGAACAGCAGCTGATTGTCGGTGAAATCTTCCTGCCGGCGGCGGTTGCCGCCATCAATCAAGGCCAACTTACGCCTTGAGCACGGGCTTGTAATCCCTCTCTTGAACGACCAAAAACATAAGGGACGCTTGAGCGTCCCTTATTTCTGTCAGTGCCTGCGCCGCCAGGCGATCAGCGCCAGCCCCAATAGGCTCAGACCGCCGAGGCTACCACCTCCGCCGCCGGAACTGCTTTCAGTCGTATTGGGCACAACCGGATTGGAGACCACCAGAGTACGACTATTACTGCTCTGATTATTCTGTGAGTCGGTCACTGTCAGGCGCACACTGTAGCTGCCCGCCGCACTGTAAGTATGCGATGGAGAAGCCTCAGTACTGCTCTGGCCATCACCAAAGTCCCACTGATAACTGAGTTCTCCGCTGCCACCACGGCTGAGGTTATTGAACTGCACGGTTAAACCTGTACCACTGATATCGAACAGCGCCGACAGAGGAATGCTGACCGTCAGCTGCAAGCGGGTCACGGTTTGCCGGTTATTGGCGTCTGTCACAGTCAGTGTGACTGTGTAGACACCAGACTCACTGTAACTGTATTGAGGCGTCGCTTGGGTACTGCTGGCGCCGCCAACCCCAAAGTCCCACAGGTAAGTGTAAGGTGCCGTCCCGCCACTGAGATTGGCGCTAAAACTGACATTGCCCCCCTCCTGCTGCGCTGAAATGCTGGCACTGAGTTCTGTGCCGCTGCTGTCGCTGCGTTTACTCACCAACAGCTGCGCCTGGCTGCTGTCTGGCTCTTGAGTCAACAACTGCACCATCAGACCCAGCTGGGGCAGCACCAGACCGGCCTGAGGCTTAAGCGGCGCGCTGTAGTCGTCGCTGTCATCAAACAGGCTATTGTTGCCAAGATGAGTATCACCGAAAAACGCCGACTGTGGATAAATACTGAAGCTGGCATCACGAACCTGCACATCGGTATCACGGTTGCCAATCAGGTTTTGATCCGCATCCACCACCCCAATGAGGCCATATCCAGGATGTTCGGCCACCTTATTGTCGCTGTAGGCTAAGTTTTCATACCAAACCAAGAGTCCCGGCTCATAACTGTCTTGCTGCAACCCGCTATCCACGCCCTGATAGTTACGCAGTTGCAACAGATAACGCCGCGGCGCGCCTGGGCGAGTGTCGTCGGTGCGAACAAAACCCGAAAGATTTACCGCCTCGAGAGCCGTCTCGGCATTGTCGCTGTAGACTAGGTTGCCGTCACTCTCGAGACGTATATCATCTACCACAAAGCCATAGCCACCGACCGCTTCATCGGTACGATATACCAGGCTTATCCGCTTGTTCATCCCGGCATAGGCACTGAGATCAAAGCTTATCTCCTGCCAGCCCTGTTCCCCCTCACCACCAGACAAGGCCGCCGAGTCACCGCTAATGATATAGGCGGCATTGTTAATGCTGTTGCTGCTCTTGGTATGGCTTCCAGCCAATGGCACCCCATCCACCAGCAGTTGCACATAGTCATAGTCCTCTTCTATCTGCCAATGGGCCTTCATCTTCAGTGTTAGCTTGGTACTCATGGGCAGTTGCAGCTCGAACGACATGGCGTTGTTGAGCTGATCGCCCTGATTCGAATAGTACTGGTATTGCCCCTGATAGGCCGGAGTAAAGGCGATGGAGTTTGATGGCAGCTTGATGGCCAACTGGTTTACGCCACTGCTATTGGCATGCTCCAATGTCACTTGAGTGCCATTGCTATCCAGTGCTTGATAATCCAAGGATTGTTCGTTGACCCAGCGGCCCTTGTATCTATCCTGCAGGAATGAGCGGGCGTAGGGACTGAAACCACTGGGCTGTGAACCTCTTGGAGAACCGGCCCAGCTACCGCCGGACATCAGAGACCAGAGACCGACTGGCGAACCATCGCTGGCATTGCTACTGATGTCATATTCATCAGGTAAACCGAGGTCGTGACCAAACTCGTGGGTACAGACACCGGTACCGGCATCCAGCGGCTGTATGGTGTAACCGAACAGACGCATATTGCTCCCCGGAATAGCCTGACCATATTGACCGGGCGCCGAGGGCACAAAAAATCTGTGTGACCAGATGGCATCATCACCGAGCACGCCGCCACCGGCCTCTTCACCTATGCTGGAATGGAAGATCATCACATGATCCAAAATCCCATCGGCTTCATTCAGGTTGCCGTCACCGTCAATATCATAGGGATCTTCAATATCATACTGCGCCAGCTCAGCGGCGCTCATGCTGGCAACTGCAGCCGCGACCGCTTCCTCCACCAATTCGGTAGCGGCTGTGTCGTCATTGTTGTTATTCGGGTCGTTGGCGCCATAGTAGGCCGCATTCTGGCTGGCTCTAAACCAGCCTTTCACATCACCATTGAAGAAAAAGCTCTGACCGGAAACCGCTTGATAGTACTGATAGGCTGAGGGCAGTACTTGCCCCTGGGGCCCAGGGAAACCTGCATCGGAAAACAACAGGCCACGGTAATGGGCTACCGAGTAGTTGGCGTAATACATCTCGGTATCGCCGGGACTCAGGCGATTGGCGTTATAAGGCAAGTCGGGGAAATCCACCAGCACGGCCAACACCTTGACCCGCTTGGTCACATCGGTATCGGCTACCCGCGACTGTGCCCGCATTAACTTGCTTTGACGCAGGCTGTTGCTTCGCGCCTGTTGCAGCAGTTGTTGCTCCTTGGCCTTGAGCACTTGCGCTGTCTTACTGCCCGCCCCCGTAGATTTGGCCGTATAGGCTGCCAGCGCCTGTTGCCGCTCCTCTTCAGAGGCATCGGCATCGAGTTCACCGCGTTTCACCAACCAATAGAGGATCTGCTCTTTGTTAATGACTCCGGGATCCGCCGGAGCCGTGGCGGCTAAAATATTCGTTGCCCCAAAGAGACAAGCTGTCCCCAAGGCCAGGGCCAGTACCGACTTCAAACTCATGACTTTGGCTCCTTGATACACTTTTCAAACTTTTGATTGCGCTGCTGAATATACTCAGAGACCTTGGCTTCGGCCTCTTGTTCGCTCATTTGCGGAGTAATGATGTTGCGCTCGATCAGACTGGCTTTAATTTTAGCCCGATTTACCACAGGTGCCCCACTGCCACAGGGCAACAAGGGTTTAACCGCGCGGTTTTTATCCGCAATGGCATCGGTTCCCGCTTCGTTTCCAGCCTGACAGGCACCCAGAAACAAACAGATGGCAAGAGTTGAGGGCAGTCGCACCGGTGGCACCTTAATTATTAACAGAGAGAGTACAGAAGATTAACAGCGGCTGTTAAGATTGCACAGCAGAAAGTCGCGGCCAATTCGCCTCATTCAGCGATTATTCAGCCTCAGACAACAAACCTTCGCTATAAAGCAGCATTAAGACCGAAGCAGACCAACTAAAGTTGCTGCCATGCAGTCCTTCCCCACTGAGTGGATGGTAGTTTTCCCGTATCGGCAGATCCCGGCTCTCGGCGGCGATGGCCGTCAGTAAGCGCCGCGACATTGCACTTGCCTGCTGCCGGTAACCGTAATGCTGCAACCCCTTAATGGCAAAGAAGGCCTGATCCAGCCATACCGGCCCGCGCCAGTATCTGTCGGGGGCAAACGCTGGGCTGTCGCGGCTCACGCTCGGAAACGGCACCTGGGTGCCGAAGCTTTCTGGCCTAAGCTGTTGCTTTACCACCGCTTCTGCCTGCTCAGGCGAAGCAACACTGGCCCACAGCGGGATCCAACCTTCAGTGCCCTTATTGTCGCTGAGCAAGCGCCGCTTACCCTCGGCATCGAAACGTACATCGTAGAAGAAACCGCTGGCAGGGTCGAAAAAGTCCCGCCGAATCGCCTGTCCCAACCGCTGGGCCTGTTGCCGCAGTTGCATTGCCTCGGCTTCCCGTCCCAGCAGACTGGCCATCTGCGCCAGATACTGCTTATCGGCATAGAGAAATGCATTGAGATCGACACTCTCCTGATTGAGTGAGTAACCGAGCAAACGCCCTTTAGCGTCGCGATTTTCCAGTACCTGCAGGCTGTTATCGGCATCGAATCTGGGCGCATTGTCCATCCCGGACTCCCAGGCTGCGGCCTGAATGATGGCATCACGATTAGGTGCCCCGGGCTCACCGTGCAACGGATGCAGATTGGCGCCATATTCCGCCAAACCATTGCCATCATGATCCCGGTTGCGATACCACCAAGCATGCAGAGCCATCAGTCTTGGGTAGAGCTCAGCAACAAATGCCTTGTCACCGTCCTGAAGGTAGATCTCCCATACGGCCCAGGCCGCCAACGGCGGTTTGCCATTCCGCTCATTCCAGTTGCCACCATCACCGCCGCGGGCTGCATCTTGGTTGTAAAACACTGCATCCGGCATGCTGCCGGCATCCTGGGGTCTGACGGGATCCTGCGCATCAAATTGATAGTCAAACATCGCCCGCACATTGGACTTGGCAAGCCAGGGCTCGACACGCGCCAAGGCCACCGCCTGTTTCCAGCTATCCCAGGCCCAGAGACCATTGAACCATTGGTAGGTGACCGAAGGCGTTACCCCGTGGTGACGCAGTGCTCCGGCCGGGCTGCGCCAGTTGTGTGTCAGGGTGCTAATGGCCCGAGCGGCCATGCGCTTTTGTCCCAAGTCGCCATCGGCCAACTTGGCCAGACGCCAACCCCAGCGACTATGGTTGCGCTCGGCGCTCAGCAACAACTTAGGCCACTGCAGCGGCTTGGCTTCTGCTGCGGTGTGAAAATATTGCTGGGCACTGAGAAAACTGCGCCGCTCAGAGGGGGCCAGGTTCAGCACTTCAGAACTGGCTCGGTAGCCCCGAGCGCCCCACTCTTCCAGAAAGGTGGGTTCACGGAAGCTTATGCGGAATTTGGCATCATCGAGCATTAGCGACCAAGTTTTTCTAAGTGGCCGAAACTGCCACTCCAGTTGATTGGTCGCAAACTGTCTGCCGGCAATCCAGGGCTTGCCTACCGCAGTGTCGAAGGGTTCTCCCTGCCACTGCAACTGCCACTGACCCGCTTGGGTGCCGGTATTTTCCAGCACAGTCTCAATCAGTGAACTGCGCTCATCGGCAAAATAGAGTCTGGTGCTGAGGCTAAGATCTGGCCAGCGATATTCCTGATACAGGCCATCCGGGCGACTGAACAGGCGTCTTTTCGCTTCGGCAAAATTCTTCGCCTGGCCTGTGCTCAACTCCAATATGCTGAGGTGCTGCAAGCTGGGCGCCAAATGCAAGCTGTATTCTTGGGCGATGATCAAGGGGCCGCTGAAGCTGCCATAAAATGCAGGCTCATCCGGCAGGTGATACCCATGCCAGGCGCCCATATCCATGTACACCGCGGGGATAGTCAGATTCCCGGCGACGTCCCGCTCCTGCGCTTGTTGCGGCGTGCCTTGATAGGGCAAGAGATTGTCATAATCTCCGGCGGCCAGACTCAATGCACATATCAGGGCACAACTAAGCACTTCTACCTCGACTTAACACAACGATTAACAACTCAGGGGTTCAAATATCGGGAGACGCCATCGAGGAACATCTGCACCGAGATCATCACCAGCACCATACCCATCAAGCGCTCGACCGCAGTGAGCCCCTTGTCGCCCAAAACCTTGGTAAATAACTTATAAAACATCAAGATAACCACGCTGGCGCCCCAGGCCGCTACCAGAGCTATGGTCCAGTCGGCCATCCGGCTGCTATCCGTATGGGCCAGCAGTATCAGTGCCGCCAAAATCGAAGGACCGGCCATCAAGGGAATTGCCATCGGCACAATGAAGGGCTCTTCACCGGCGGCCAGGCCCACCACCCCACCGGGTTGGGGGAAGATCATCCTGATGGCGATCAGGAACAGAATAATGCCGCCGGCAATGCTGACCGATTCTGACTTGAGGTTGAGGAAACTCAGGATGGCTTCACCGGCGTATAGAAATAACAGCATGATCAACAAGGCAAAAATAAGCTCTCGGATCAGCACTCGACGGCGTTTCTTGGGCTCGATATGACGCAATATAGAAGCAAAGATAGGCAAGTTGCCCAAGGGATCCATAATAAGAAACAGCATTACGGCAGCCGACAGAGTATCCATAAATATCCATTCACCAATACAACAACATAGAGTCGACTATTGTATAACTTTTTAGTCACCGGCTGTGGACTTTTATCTGTGGTCTCGGGGGGAAAATCCTTCAAGGTAAATTCCAGGTAACGGCACTGCTCATTTGCGCGGCTACTGGTATACTATGGCGTTCTCTAAACTTCAGCCGTGAAATACATGCTCTATCTTGTCGCCAGTTTTATCGCCCTGCTCCTGGGCCCGCTGTTTTACCGCTATTTCTCTTCAGGCAGCGGTTTGCAGAAGGGCCTGGACGGCTTTATTTTTGTATCTCTCGGTGGCTTGGTATTGATCCATATCCTACCGGAACTGCTGGAGCACGGCGGCATACTGGCGATTGTCTTCGTGATCCTCGGCCTTTGGGGCCCGAGTGCCAGTGAGAAGCTGTTTCATCGCTACTCAGAGATCACCCATAATTTGACCCTCACGCTGGGGATCGGCGGCTTGTTGTTGCACACCATCACAGATGGCGGCGCAATGGTGCTGGCACAACAGGAAGGTAACTCCAGCCTGCTGGCGCTTGGGGTGATCATGCACAGGCTACCCGTGGGCCTGGCGATTTGGTGGTTGCTCAAACCCCAGGTTGGCACCCGTTGGGCCAGTCTGGTGTTGCTGGCCATGATGGCGCTGACATCTGTGGGCTACTTCGCCGGCGAGCAACTGCTCAGCCATTTGAGCCTGGATAATACAGTGTACCTGCAAGCCTTTGTCACAGGCTCTATTTTGCATGTGGTGCTGCATCAGCCCCACGGCCATGGGCAGCAGACCCCAAGCAGCAAATATGAATACCAGGCCGGCATAGGCAGCCTGCTGGGGATAGGGCTGTTGGCATTGCTGCTGATGATGGATTCCGGCGGCCACCAACACGCTCACCATGACCACAGCACAGATCAACTGCTGCACTGGTTGCTGTTACTGGCTCCGGTATTGCTGGCGGCCTACGCCTTGGCCAGCATACGTTTTGCCGCAGGTTTGTCTCCTACTCAAGCCTCGCTGCCGGGACGCTGGCTGCAACGGCTCGCCGGCCCCGAAGCCTTGTTGCTGACCTTGGTGCTGCTGGGCTGGCAATTTGCCCTGCTGCAAGCACTCGCACTCGCCGCACTGGGACTGTTTTTGAGTTATGCCCGCATTGAATTGACCGATCCTCACCCCAAGGTGCCGCAGTCCGCCTGGCATTTCGGTTTCACTCATCTGGTGGATAGAAGCGCGCCCTGGATCTTGCTCAGTCTGATCCTCGCCAATCTGATAGGCCATCCGTCAGTGCCGCTGTCGCACCCGCTGGCACAAGTGCTGGTGCTGGCCTTGCTGTTTCTGCCATTGCGTTTCTGCAATCTGGGCGCTGCCGTGTTGGCGATGTCGCTGGCCTACAGCGGCTGGAGCCCCTTGGCGGTAGCCTTGACCCTGATAGCCGCACCTGTGCTTAACCTGTCACAACTCAAGTTGATGAACTGGAGCCAACGGCTCGGCATGTTGCTGCTGCTATCCATTCTGCTTAGCGGCATTGCCTGGTGGCAACCACAGTGGCGTGAGCTGGGCGATCTGCCGAAAGAGATAAGCTACCCGGCGCTGACGCTGCTGTGTCTGCTCTACTCCAGCAGCTTGCTGCGTCAGGGGCCACGCAAGTTTTTGCGGGGGATGTGGCTGGCCAAAGGCCATAGCCATGACCACGGCTCGGGGCAGCACAATGACTCAGGCCACAACCATGGTTCACATAGCCATGGTTCACACAGCCATGCTCACCAGCATGGCCACGAGCATCAAGACAAAGGCTCTCACTGATTTAACCCTGTCAATGGGCGCCTTTGTTAGCTAACTTGTGGGATAAGCCCGCATTTAGACTAGGCATAAGGACAGCCCATGTGCATTCTGTTTCTGGCGCTGGATCAGCATCCGGATTATCCGCTGATCCTCTGCGCCAACCGCGATGAGTTTCATCACAGGCCCACGACCCCGGCACACTTTTGGCCACCACAGCAGCAACTGCTGGCGGGTAAGGATCTGCAGGCTGGGGGAACCTGGCTTGGCTGTAATCGTTTGGGAATGGTGGCCGGTCTCACCAATATCCGCCAGCCAATCACGCAGCCGGAAGGCATGCGCAGCCGCGGGGAGTTGGTGCTCAAGGCGCTCGATAGCCAATCGCCAATAGAGCCGCAATGGCTCAGTGACCACAGCGACAACTACAATCCTTTCAATCTAGTTTTCGGCCAGGGCAGGCAATTTTGGTGTTATCACAGCCCGGATAAGTCATTGCGGTGCTTGAACAGGGGCTTTCACGCCATCAGCAATGGCGCCTTGGATGATATCTGGCCCAAGATGGCCCGCGGCGAGCAGGCGTTGGAGCAGTTGATTAGCCAATCGGCCAAGCCGGATATAGATAAGCTGCTGGCAATAATGCGTGATGAGACCCCGGCGCCGGACACCAGCCTGCCAAACACAGGAGTCAGCCTAGAGTGGGAGCGCCGTCTGTCATCCATCTATATTCGCCACCCGGAATACGGCACCCGGGCCACCAGCCTGATATTCCTCTCCCGCGAGGGGAAACTGAACTTTTACGAAGCCAGGTATGATGGCAAGGGGCGACAACTGGGGTTGGAACAGTTCAGTTTTGCGCTGACAAACGCGGAGCCTCTATGCTAATGGCGCCGCGGATCTGCCCAAGCTGATAACCTCTGGCACTATCATTCGGGTAGTGCTCATCCAATGCGGTTTTGACTTCGGGCGCCAATTGGCTACCGTGACAAGTGAGGCAAAGCGGCGCAACCCCCTGGGCCTTCATAAAGCGCAGTTGTGGCTCAGTCTGATCAATATGACTCAGGGTTTGTGGGTCTTCACCGGCTGCGGCCCGCTGATCGAATGATAACAATACCTGTCGCTGCCAAGCCTCCGGCTCGGCCGCCGGATTACGGGGTTTCAGACTGACACGTTTTACCTGCCAACCACTCTCGGCGGAGAGCTGGCGGGCAATTTCCGGCGCCTTACGGGAACAAACTTCGATGGCCGCCACCGGGCCACCTTCGGCCAGGGCTTGCTGCAGTTGCGGCTTGAGTGTTTGGGCAAAACGCTTGGCCAGCGCGGCCGCCTCAGCTTTGAATTCTGCGGCAGCCGGCTCGGCTATGGCTTGATTCACCAAGGCAAAGGCCAGCAAGGCGGTCAGTGTGGGTTTTAACATAGGGTGCTCCATTAGATTTTTTTAATGGACTGATATTAGATAAATCTAATTCCCTATGCAAGTCAGGATGAATGATCGTGAGTGATCACCCAATGGTCGTCTTTCTTTTCCAACAGCAGGGTAAAGACTCCGGATGGGCTGTCCTTTTGTCTGAGCAAGACCCAGCGACCGGCCACCAAGGCAGAATAGTTACTCAACATCTGCACATCCTTGAGCTCCAGCTTGAGCTGGCCCATAGTCGCGCGATCCGGATAGCTACGTTTATAGGCGGCCAGCATCTTGTCCCAGCCATATTTGAACTCGCCCTTGGAGACAAACCTCAGCTTAGGGTCGTGCCAGTAACCCAACATATAGGCATCGATATTCCCTTGATTCCAGGCTTGTTGCTGACGATTGAGCAGCTCGGTGATTTCATCTGTCGGTACCGCTTTGGTCGGAGCACTCGCAAGCAGCAGTACAGACAGGAGCCCAAACATTAACCTTTTCATCTTTCCTCCTTTGCACCCTCCCGGAACCAGGCCAGGAAACCGTGCCGACACTGTCGTTGAGCTTATATGCTCGATACTAACCCATCCGTGCCGAGATCAGGAAAGGTCCGAGTAAACATTGTCTTAGTAGATTGTAAGCAAATCCACCGCGCATTTTGAACAAACTTACGCCACAGCGATTCATAGCCAATGACGAGTCCATAGCAAGATATAGCACCCAGGCTTGCACAAACGGGATAATACTGAAATTATATTTTCTCTCAGGCCTCTGCTTGGGGAAGTGCTGCCTATGTTCAGACTCCTAAGCCAATCAAGGTTGGACTGACAGCCCACCCCAAACACTTTTGAACTATACCTTTAATCAACTCAAGGTTTGGCAACTCTCTATGTTTAAGAAAATCTGCCAATGGCTGCTGGCTCTGTTTGGCTGGCAAATTCGCGGACAACTGCCCGACTCCTCGCAATATCTGGTGATAGTGGCGCCCCATACCAGTAACTGGGACTTTATTATCGGCGTGCTCGCCCGAGGGGCTCTGGCGGTGAAGATCCACTTCCTCGGCAAGCATCAACTCTTCATTCCGCCCTGGGGCTGGTTTTTCAGGGCCATAGGCGGCAGCCCGGTCGACAGACGCAAGAACAATAATCTGGTCGATGCGGTCAGCGAGTTGTATCGTCAGGATCCCAACTTCAAGTTGGCACTGGCGCCTGAGGGCACCCGCAGCCCAGTAAAACGCTGGAAGACTGGCTTCTACCATATCGCCTCCCAGGCAGGAGTGCCGATTGTGGCCGTGGGGTTGGACTTCAGTCAGAAGGCGGTGGTGATCAATCAGCCTTTGATACCGAGTGCTGACATGCAACATGACATGGACCAACTTATCGCCTTCTACCGCGGTATTCGCGGCCGCTTTCCCAAGGCGATCCCGGACTATTCGCCGAACAAGTGATGCTTGTTCGGCAAACCTTGGCCGACTATAGTGACGCTTAACCGGAAACTTTGTATACAAAACTATGGATCACCAGACTTTCTTGCTGTACCTGTTTGCGATCTTATTGATAGCCATTTCTCCCGGCCCGATCGCCATGTTGTCTATCTCTCACGGGATCCATTTTGGTAAACGCCGCAGTCTGGCAACGGCCTTGGGGAGTGTCAGTGCGGCACTGCTGTTGATGTTGGCCTCCATCGCCGGGCTGAGCGCCTTGCTGCATGCCAGCGAATACGGCTTTACCCTACTCAAGTGGTGCGGTGCCGCCTACCTCATGTATCTGGGGATTAAGCTGCTGCTCACCAAGCCCCATGCGGCCGAACAGAGTATCGCCCCCAAGGGACATGGCCATCCTCTCAGTCTGTTTAGGCAGGCGTTTCTGGTAGGGATCAGCAATCCCAAGGATCTGCTGTTTTTCGCCGCTCTATTTCCACAATTCATCGATGTGACTACGCCGCAGGGGCCACAACTGGCAGTATTGGCTTCGACTTGGGCCTTGGTGGACTTCAGCTTTGTGATGCTTTACGCCTCTATGGCCAGCGTGATGGCCTCATGGTTGAAGCGCAGCCAACGCTTGCATTGGCTGGATCGTGTCAGTGGCGGGGTGTTTGTCACCCTCGCCACTGTATTGGCCGTTAAAGATTAGGGAAGCGCTTTAGGGTAGGTGCGAATAAGCCTATGTAGGCTTATTTGCGCTGGCTCCATTATCTTTCAAGCTGCGGATATCGTTGCCGGTCGGCCCCTGGAAGGCCCGCAGTCCGAATTGCGGCAAGATAGCAAAGATGTGGTCGAAGATATCGGACTGAATATCTTCATAGTATGCCCAGCGGGTATCATTGGTGAAGATATACAGCTCGATCGGCAGCCCTTCGGTGGTGGGCGCCAATTGCCGCACCATCAGGGTCATATCCTTGTGCACCTTGTCATGGTGCTTGAGATACTCCAGCAGATAGGCTCTGAAGGTCCCCACATTAGTCAACCTACGGCCATTGACCGGCATATCAATATCCGACACCTTGGCATTGGACTCGGTAATCTCATGGATCTTCTGCGGCAGATATTCTTTGAGGTAATTAATCTTCGCCAAACGCTGCCTGTCTTCTTCGGTCAGGAAATGTATGCTGTTGATATCTATGTTGACCGAACGTTTGATTCGGCGACCGCCTGACTCGGACATGCCTCGCCAGTTACGGAAGGCATCTGACACCAGCGCATAGGCCGGGATCATGGTGATAGTCTTGTCCCAGTTGCGAACCTTGACCGTAGTCAGCGACACCTCTTCCACCGCGCCATCGGCGCCGTATTTATCCATCTGGATCCAATCACCGGTGCTGACCATGCGGTTAGCCGCCAGCTGAATACCGGCGACAAAACCCAGAATGGTGTCCTTGAACACCAACATCACCAAACCTGTGGCGACACCCAGGCCGCTGAGGAAATAAACTGGTGATTGGTCGGCCAAAATCGAGATGGAAATAATGATGGCAACGAAGAATAGGAACAGCTTGATCAGCTGTACAAAGCTCTTCACCGGTAAACGGCGGCTAATCAACTTAACGTCGGCCACTTCATCGACCGCATCCAATGCCGCATAGGCGGCGCGGATCAGCAAGACGACCAGCCAGACACTGAGCAGTTTGTCGACCAAGCCCGCCAATAGTTTATGGTCGGTCAGCGTAATAGGGATCAGCAGGTTGAGCACCAGCGCCGGCACCAGCATCGCCAGCTTTTCCAGCACCCTGTGGCGCATAAAGATGTCGTCCCAAGTCACTTTGGAACGTTGAATCACCAGGTTCATCGCCCGTACTACGCCGCGACGGACAATAAAATAAGCCAGTCCCGCCAACAACAGGCAGGCAATCACCATGATCGAAGTGGACAAACCATCTTCCGGGATAATGTCGATTCCCAATTGTGATAGCCAATGAGACAGCTCAAATCTCAAGTCTTTGTCCAAGTTATCCAAAATTAACCTCTCAGAGAAAAAACACTCACCCAACACTCAAATAGGGGCTGGGTGCAGACTAACATACAGGTGTCAGAACGTGCTGAGGTTTATGACGGAATTTTGTGCATTCAGGGGAGTTCGTGCTCTCAATCACCTTTCAGACCAAGAACCACCTCAGCACTGTGAGGTTGTTGAAAATGCAACAGATGATCGTAGGGAATGCCGGAGATACGTAATTCTCTATCGTTGTGCCAATCGAGAACCAATTCATCGTGGCGACCGGATACCACCAGCAAACCGGGAAACTGTCGCCCGGACTCCAAATCGGTCAAACTCAATTGACTCTGCCAATGCTCATGACCATGCAGGCTACAGTTGGAAAAGCTGACATCGGCTTGCCAGCCCTTGTCAGGCGACCAACTACTGAGCAGTATCGAGTCCTGGCAGTGCTGACTGTGCTCGGGCAAGGTACCAACCCATCCGGCCACATGAAACAGACTCCATGAGGCCAATAACAGGTAAAAACACCCCCCGCCAAATTGCAGGGCCTTCGACAACCAGGCCTTCAGATTCGACGGCATACCCACTCCATACTTTTAAATAGACTACTGGCGGGATCATATAGAGGGGCATTCTGTAAGTAAATGCTGACCAAAGAGTTACAAACTCTTTGATTGTTTCACTAATCAAACTAATGAATGGATCAAACCACGCCGAGTCAAATGACCTCATCAAGATTCGCTTTATGCTCTGAGGTTCGACTCAAGCATAGCCACAAACAGGCCTTGGCAAAATTCCCAGGGCCCAAGGTCGAGCTTGCTCATCATACATTAATGCCATCAACCTCATTGCCAGCCGCGGCGCCCGCAGTTATTGTTGACCCAGGATTCAGCCAAACGAATTTTCTCATGTCCAAACAGAACCTTTTCAAACCCGGCTTTGCCATCAGTGCCCTGGCGTTACTATTGGGCTCAAGTTTTGCCGTTGCCGAGCCGGCCCAGGTGGCCGAAGTCACTCTTGAAAACGGCGCCAGAATCATACTCAAAGATGATTTCACCTGGGAGTATGTGCTCACTGAAGCTGTGATCAGCGCCGCCGAACCCGAAACGACCACTGAAGAAGTGGTGGCCGAGATGCCGAATACGGCCGCCCATACCACAGCCGCCACAGCAGCTGCAGTGGAAATGGCCGCCAAACCAGATCCAAGCAAAACCGCCGTGGTCGAACAGTTGACCCAGAGCGCCATGACCACTCCCGGACTACTTGGCAAGACAGCCAGAGAAGGGATCAGCGTTTCACTGCAGCAGGTACAGTGGCAAGGCGACAAGCTGGGCCTGACCTTCGAACTTGGCAGCAACAGCAGTGAAGATATGGTTGGCGTACTGATCAGCGCCAGCTTCTACAACGATCAGGGTCGCAAGATGAAAGAAGAGGAGCTACAGGTCTGGCGTGCCATCAAACGTATGCCGGAAACCTATCTGCGCAAGGGCCAGCAGCGGCAATCCTCGGTGATCTGGGTTGAAGGGGTAGATAAAAACCAGTGGCAGAAACAACTGCTGAATCTGAAGATCACAGAATTGGATGCCTGGTAACACGGCATTGATTTATTTTAATAAACAAAGAGCGCCAAATGGCGCTCTTTGTGTTTTATATACAGACTTTTGCCCCTAAGGTGCCCAAGGGCCCACAGGACCTTGTAACGATTCCCGGCTCAGAGGCTGCTTGGCAGCAGTTCCTTTGGCAGATAGACGTTATAGCGCCCACTCGCCAACAGCTCAGTGGCCTTGGTGATGTCCGGACCGAAGTACCTGTCCTTGTCATAGAAGGCAACCCGCTCGCGCAGTTCAGCCTTGGCCTTGGCCACCGCCGGGCTTGGCTGCAGCGGCGCGCGGAAATCCAGCCCTTGGGCCGCAGCCAGCAGTTCCACTGCCAGCACGCCGCGGGTGTTTTCCGCCATATCCTTGAGCCTGCGGGCGGCAAAGGTCGCCATGGAAACATGATCTTCCTGGTTGGCCGAGGTCGGCAAGCTGTCGACAGAGGCCGGATGAGCAAAGGTCTTGTTCTCACTGGCCAGTGCCGCGGCTGTCACCTGGGCAATCATAAAGCCCGAGTTAACCCCTCCGTTTTCCACCAAGAATGGCGGCAGCTTGGAAAGGTTGGAATCGATCAGCAGCGCAATGCGGCGCTCACTGATGGCCCCCAGCTCGGCAATCGCCAGCGCCAGATTATCCGCCGCCATGGCCACGGGTTCGGCATGGAAGTTACCGCCTGAGATGATCTCGCCGGTATCTTCAAACACCAGTGGGTTATCTGTCACACCGTTGGCTTCAATTTCCAGCACTTCGGCCGCCTGACGGATCTGCGTCAGGCAAGCGCCCATCACCTGAGGCTGACAGCGCAGGGAGTAGGGATCCTGCACCTTTTCACAATTGGCGTGTGACTCGGCAATCTCGGAGCCGCTCCCCAGTAGATGACGGAATACAGCCGCCGAGTCTATCTGGCCCTTTTGGCCGCGCACCGCATGAATTCTCGGGTCGAACGGGCTGCGACTGCCCATGGCCGCCTCGACACTCATGGCGCCGACCACAGAGCCGGCGGCAAACAGGTCCTCGGCATGGAACAAGCCCTCCAGTGCCAGCGCCGTCGATGCCTGGGTGCCGTTGAGCAGGGCCAGGCCCTCTTTGGCAGCCAATTCAATCGGTTTCAGCCCGGCGATACTCAAGCCCTCAATGGCGGGCATGATACGCCCCTGATAACGCACTTCGCCCTCGCCTATGATCGGCAGACACATGTGCGACAGCGGCGCCAAGTCGCCCGAGGCCCCCACTGAGCCCTTCTCGGGAACACAAGGATAGACACCGGCATTGACCAGGGCGATCAGGAAGTTGATCACCTCGAGACGGATCCCGGAAAAACCGCGGGACAGCGAGTTGATCTTCAACACCATCATCAGCCGCACGGTTTCATCGCGCATCAATTGGCCGGTACCGGCGGCGTGGGACAACACGATAGAGCGCTGCAGCAGTTCCAGATCCGCCGGGGCAATCTTGGTGTTGGCCAACAGGCCAAAGCCTGTGTTGATGCCGTAAACCGTGCGGCCCTCATCCAGTACTTTTTGCACCACGGCGGCGCTGCTGTTGATGGCCGCCAGCGATTCCGGGTGCAATTGCAGCTGGGTGGGCGCGCGGCTGATGCTGCGCAGTTCAGACAGGGTCAGGCTTCCCGGTGTCAGAGTGATTTGAGTGGTCATCATCAGTCCTCCAACATAGGCAGATCCAGGCCCTGCTCTTTGGCGCAGCGCTTGGCAATCTCATAGCCGGCATCGGCGTGACGCATCACGCCCGTGGCCGGATCGTTCCACAATACCCGGGAGACCCGCTTGGCGGCGGCTTCGCTGCCGTCACAGAGGATCACAACCCCAGAGTGCTGACTGAAGCCCATGCCGACACCCCCACCATGGTGCAGCGACACCCAGGTGGCGCCACCGGCAGTATTGAGCAGCGCATTGAGCAGTGGCCAGTCGGAGACGGCATCCGAGCCATCGAGCATGGATTCGGTTTCCCGGTTGGGACTGGCCACAGAGCCGGAATCCAGATGATCCCTGCCTATGACCACAGGCGCCGACAGCTCGCCGTTTTTCACCATTTCGTTGAAGGCCAGCGCCAGACGGGCGCGGTCTTTGAGGCCAACCCAGCAGATACGGGCCGGCAGCCCCTGGAAGGCGATACGTTCACGAGCCATATCCAGCCAGTTGTGCAGGTGTGGGTCGTCCGGGATCAGCTCTTTCACCTTCTGATCTGTCTTGTAGATATCCTCAGGGTCACCACTGAGCGCCGCCCAGCGGAACGGGCCAATGCCTTCACAGAACAGCGGCCTGATATAGGCGGGAACAAAACCGGGGAAATCGAAGGCGTTGGCCACGCCTTCCTCAAACGCCATCTGGCGGATGTTATTGCCATAGTCCAGGGTCGCGGCGCCACGGCTTTGCAGCGCCAGCATGGCCTGAACCTGCACCGCCATGGAAGCCTTGGCGGCCTTGACCACAGCGGCCTCGTCTTTGAGGCGCATCTCCTTGGCCTGCTCCAGCGTCCAGCCCTGAGGCAGATAGCCATTCAGCGGATCGTGCGCCGAAGTTTGGTCTGTCACTACATCCGGAGTAATGCCGCGCTCAACCAGCTCACTGAAGATATCGGCGGCATTGCCCAGCAAACCGACGGAAACCGGCTTGCCCTCGGCCTTGGCGGCTTCCAGCATCGCCAGTGCCTCGTCCAGGCTGTGGGCCTTCTTGTCCAGATAACGGGTACGCAGACGAAAATCGATACGGGTCTCGTCCACTTCACAGGCCAGTACAGAGAAACCGGCCATGGTACCGGCCAGAGGCTGGGCACCGCCCATGCCGCCCAGGCCACCGGTCAGGATCCAGCGGCCCTTGGCTTCACCGTCGAAATGCTGCTTGGCCACGGCCACAAAGGTTTCGTAGGTGCCCTGGACTATGCCTTGGGTGCCTATGTAGATCCAGGAGCCGGCGGTCATCTGGCCGTACATAGCCAACCCTTGCTTATCCAGCTCGTTGAAGTGTTCCCAGTTGGCCCAGTGGGGTACCAGGTTGGAGTTGGCGATCAGTACCCTGGGGGCATCGCTGTGGGTTTTGAATACTCCCACCGGCTTGCCGGATTGCACCAGCAAGGTTTCATCCTCTTCCAGACGCTTGAGCACCTCGACGATTTTGTCGAAACACTGCCAATCGCGGGCGGCGCGGCCTATGCCGCCGTAAACCACCAGATCCTCGGGGCGCTCGGCCACATCCGGATGCAGGTTGTTCATCAGCATTCTGAGCGGCGCTTCGGTCTGCCAGCTCTTACAGTTCAGAGTGGTGCCGGTCGGCGCAATGATTTTGCGCGCCGGATCATGTCTCTTATCCATAAACTTCCATTCCTCTGTTGCTTGTCTTGTGGTTTATTTTGTTGTTTTTATTTAGCTTTATTTTCGCCTCTGAAGGTCAAATGCCCTCCGAGACGGAAGCGGCTGCCGGGATGGATCAGCCGGGCAAAACTCACCACCCCCTGGCGTGACCAGGTGCGGCGCAGTATCTGTAAACAGGGCTCGCTGGCGGGGATCGCCAAGCGAGCGCGTATCTGTTCATTGGCGACTATCGCCTCTATGGTGTGGCGTGCTTCGGTCAAAGGCGCCACCTGCGACAGATATTCATGAGGGGTCTGCAAATTGAAATCCTGCTGCAGATAGTCGGGGATTAACTGAGGGTTTACGAAGCGCTCCTCGAGCTGTAGCGGCAGCCCCTCTTCACAGTGCACCAGCACCGAGTAAAACACCCGGCTGCCGGTCTCCAGCCCCAGGGCGATGGCGATAGGCGCCAGGGCCTCTATGGCGGTCAGCTCCAACACCTGCACGCTGTAACCATGGCCGCGGGCCTTGATCTCATCGGCGATATTACGGATAGACAACATGGATGACTGCGACTTGAACTCGGCCACAAAGGTACCCAGCCCCTGACTGCGCTCCAGTACGCCGTTGTCCACCAGCTCGGTCAATGCCCGTCTGGCCGTCATCCGGCTGCACTCAAACAGCTCCGCCAGTTGGTTTTCGGAAGGCACCCTGGAGTGCTCCACCCATTCACCCGACTCAATGCGGTCTGAGATGTACTGTTTAATGCGGGCGAACTTGGCTGTGCTCATCGAATCGACTCTGTGTTGGTTTCAATCTGCTCAAAAACTCGGCTATAATCCTAACTTGTATATACAAGTAAATACAAGTTGGCTCACAAAATCACAACAATTGCCATCATTAAGGCAAGCGTAAGGCAAACAACAAGGAGCAAGCATGTCCTGGGATCAGGTTTGGATAGATATCAATATTGCCACTATGGACCCTTCTGTATCAGAGGCTTATGGTGCCATCACAGACGCAGCCCTGGCAGTAAAAGACGGCAAAATAGCCTGGATTGGCAAGCGCAGCGAACTGCCTGCCTTCGACGTGCTGGCAACTCCGGTTTACAAGGGCAAAGGCGGCTGGCTGACGCCCGGGTTGATAGATGCCCATACCCATTTGGTGTTTGCCGGTAACCGCGCCAACGAGTTCGAGCTGCGTCTCAAGGGTGCCAGCTATGAAGAAATCGCCCGTGCCGGTGGCGGCATTATCAGCACGGTCAAGGCCTGTCGTGAGGCCAGCGAGGTCGAACTGTTCGACGAGGCTCGTCGCCGCCTCAACGCCCTGGCCAAGGAAGGGGTTACTACGGTGGAGATAAAGTCGGGCTACGGGCTGGAAACCGCCACCGAACTCAAGTTGCTCAGGGTCGCCCGCGAGCTGGGCAAACACCACCATGTGGATGTGGTCACCACCTTCCTGGGTGCCCACACCTTCCCACCCGAATATCAAGGCCGGGAGCAGGAATATGTGCATCTGGTGATCGAGGAGATGCTACCTCAGGTATTGGCGGAAGATCTCGCCGATGCCGTGGATGTGTTTTGTGAAAATATCGCTTTCGACCTGCAGCAAACAGAAGCCATTCTCAGCGCCGCCAAAGCCAAAGGGCTGGATATCAAGTTGCACGCCGAGCAGCTCTCCAACATGGGCGGCTCAATGCTGGCCGCCCATCTGGGGGCCAAGTCTGTGGATCATATCGAGTATCTGGATGAAGCCGGGGTCAAGGCCCTGGCCGAGAGTGGCACCTGCGCCACCCTGTTGCCCGGCGCCTTTTACTTCCTGCGAGAAACCCAGCTGCCACCGATAGCCTTGCTGCGCCAATATCAGGTGCCCATGGTACTGGCCAGCGACTTCAACCCGGGGACGTCCCCCATCTGCTCAACCCTGTTGATGCTCAACCTGGGCTGCACCCTGTTCCATCTGACGCCGGAAGAGGCCTTGGCCGGTGTCACCCGCAACGCCGCCAAAGCCTTGGGTATTGAGTCCAAAGTGGGTGTGCTTGCTGTCGGCATGCAGGCCGACTTCTGCCTGTGGCGGATCTCAACCCCAGCGGAACTGGCCTACAGCTACGGCGTGAATCCGTTGGTGGATGTCATCAAGGGGGGCAAACTTATTCATCAATAAGTTTGGCCAGTGATTGGATGGCAGGTCACCGACCTGCTGTCGGCTTGCGCGCCGACATCCCAGCGCCAGGGAATAGCTGCACAGCTTTGACTCATCAGTTTTAACTGGATTAGCATGGATCCAATCTGTCAGTTTCGTTTCCTTGACGTGACCATATCTGACAGATTGGCCTAAATTGGTTCGCATGATCAAATGACTCTGCTTACCGAGCAGCCAGAAAAGTATGATCTAGTAGTTGGAGGGCTTAGAGATTGGCAATCTGATATGCATGCTAACTGTGGCCCTTAAATCGCATAACAAGACTCAGTGTTAGCCCGCAAAGCATCGCGGACAGGGACGGTTTCTCCAGTGTGCGTCGATAGAGTATAAAATAATGCAATCAACAGACGATAATTATGTTAATCACCAAATATTCGAAGAACTGAACTATTACGCACAGTTTTACGAAAATCTTTCTGATGCAGTGATGGGGTTCATCACTATTGGAACAACTTCAATAATTAATATGGACACATATGTTTTCATGTCGATGAAAGGCACAATTGAGTCAATAAGATTAGTATTAAAAGAAGGAAAGATGAATGATGCTTATGCTCTTCTAAGAAAATACTATGACTCAGTTATGGTTAATGCATATACCAATTTATATATAAATGATAATGTAGGGCGTTCCGGTTACTACATTACAGAAATAAATGACTGGCTACATGGTAGAAAACCATTACCGAGAATGCCTAAGATGTCTAAATACCTTGATAGCTCGGCGTCTTTATCTGATCTAAATTCATTACTCAAAATTGATAAACGATATGACGGTATCAGAGAGCGTTGTAATGATAATATGCATTATAATTTTTTTGCATTACTGATGCTCAATGACGGTGAAGTTTATATGGATGAGCGTCTCCATCATTTAGACCAACTCAGGGTGGATGTCCGTGACGTGTTTATTTTAAATATGTCATACATACTGACAATAAATGAGAGCTATATGATGTCATCAGATTATGTGGATCACTTAGAAGTAGGTATGACCCCGCCTGAAGGTTCACAATATTGGGTTGCTCCATTTATACAAGACATGGCGTCCGATGTTCTTTTACAGGAACGTCCAGATATATTTAAGTTACTAAAAAGCCAGACATGCATGGAGCTAGATTGAGAAATCACCTAGCAAAGAGCCCCATTGCGAGCTTTCTGCCAGAAAAATTTTGGTCGAAAGCTTATACGTGTTGACCAAATTTCAATAATAGTTCACTTTGTGTACACTGTGAAAATCATTGGGGAATTTGGCATGGAGCCGATATCTATTGCAACTAGTTTTGCAACCATTGTTGGATTACTTTGTAATTTCAAAGGCGAGAACTCTGGAAGGGAATTGTCTGAGTTTATTGGTTGGTTAAAAGAAAGACATCACATTGATGTGGTTTCTGGTATTGAACACAATCGAGTATTAGGTAATGAGATCCAAGCCCTTTTGCTTTTAAACCATCAAGATCTACTTGAACGATTAGATTCATTAGATCAAATCTTAGCCTCGATCGCGATTAATATTGATTGTTTTGCTAATCTTGCCACAACGATTCGTCCAGACAGTATTTTTTCAGAACAAGCTATTTCTATCATTAAGCAGTTCAGTGAGTCTGGTGCTAGAGAATGTTGGGAGTCTAGTCAATTGGGAAGTATGACTCCAAGTCTCATATTAATAGATGGCGCAGGCCAACTTGTGATAAAAGAACCTAGGTTCCTAGAAGATGATCTTAAAACTCTGGTGGAGTTTGGCATTCTTCGATTAGATTTCGGCAGTAAAGGAACCAGAAAATTCATAATAACGAGAAAAGCTGTCCAGCTTGCAGAATTAAGCTAATGTCTAAATAAGTGTTCCTAATTGTGCTACACCCTGCTGAAAGCCTTATTTGGCTTGAGTTTATACGCATACACTCGGAAAGCCCTGTACTACAAGGCTCCTTGCTAAAGGATGCTAAACTAAGCACGATGATGACTAATGAGGCCAGTGACCTACATTTAGGAACAGCTATTTAGAATTGAGCTGCATGAGCGCCGAATGTAGGTTTACGATCAAATCAAAACTGTCAAATAGTGTTGAGTCAGTACATTTAAACCTTAAAGAATGGCACCGCTCCCCCTTCGGAGCCGCCGCGGGCGTTGTTGCAAATTGGCGTAGCCGAGACAGGGATGTCGAGGCTCGAAGGTCGAGCACGGAGGCGAGTCCTGAGTGTAGCCAATTTGTTTCATAAGCCAGCGGGGATTTCGGCTACGTCGGGGTGTCCTTGGGGATGCAAGGGGCTTTGGACAAGCAAAGCCCCTTGCCCGGTGTGGTGTGGAACACCACGACTTTAGGCCGCTGGCACAGCGGCTATCATAGCTTCCAGCTAAAAGTATCTAAGTTAGTATTGGCCGAACTTCCGGCCACGATGTAACCCATCACCTGCGGTGCGCTCTCGCACAGGCGATCCTGTGACACGCTGCGAGTACATCCTTGTAAGCTCTGCCTCGCCATCCCTGGCTCGGAAGGTCACAGTTCCGCCTGCGCCTGGAATTAGGCGTATATCTGCAGCTGAATACGACACTTTGGGATGAAGAATTGCACCTACTCCCCCTCGGTGTCGCCGAAAGCCGTTGGCGCAAATAACGTGGCTGAGGGCGAATGCTCGCCGGTGGCGAGCGTGCTTATGGGCGCGAGCCAAGGAAGGCGAGCTGGCCTTTATCCATGGAAGGATTTGGATGCCGAAGCAGCGACAGTCGAATCAGGGATGAANAGGAAGGCGAGCTGGCCTTTATCCATGGAAGGATTTGGATGCCGAAGCAGCGACAGTCGAATCAGGGATGAACGTCTGAAGCGGTAGTTATTTGCGCCATTAGGCCGAGGGGCTTTCGACACCGTGTGGGGCGGCAAGGGAGATCCAAGAGGGGATTGCTGTTGATCCCTTCTTGGTCGGGTGTGGGGCGAAGCTCCACGACTTTAGGCCGCTGGCACAGCGGCTATCATGGCTTCAAGCCAAGTGGCAACGTTGGCAACAATCCGGCATACCTTTGGGGATACAAGGGACTTTGAACATGCAAAGCCCCTTTTGAGTTACTCCGCTGTCGTTGGGTCGATTGAACGTCTCACCTCATTGACGGCATTGATAGGAAAACCGCCCCTTTCGGCATGTTCACGCACCAGAGCCTCATTGGGGGCTATGTAAACGCAGTACACCTTATCCGGGGTCACAAAGCTCTCTAGCCACTGGACCTTCGGCCCCATCTCTTCCAACACGGCACAGGACTTTTGCGAGATTTCACGAAACTCAGCGGCGGATAAACCTCCGGCCCCGGGTAAGTCTCTTTCAATGATAAATTTAGGCATAACAACCTCCTTACGGGATCTTTCTGAGTATAGTTCCTGAAGGGGGCGGCTTCCGCTTGGGTCTGCGTTCAAACGGGGGCATGTTGATCCAAACTCCGCCGTGAACGCGGCCAAACTCTGACTCCGGCATGCCGAAGTCAGGCGGTCTGAGCGCCAATGGTTATGCACGCAACTCTCTATAAAAGAGAACGCTGCGAGAACTGATGTACATCCTCCCAGGCTCTGATGGCTGAACTAGCCACTCATCAGCAGAGGTAGCGATAGGCGCTTATGCCTGAAGGCAAACTATAAATTACCGCTATTAAATTCTTTTTGAAAATACAGTACTTTCTGCAAGTATCTTCTGGCTTCGGCCTTGGGATGCGCCGTAGTCAACTCCTTGTATACTTGCGAGGGTGTCAACGCATTGAGTTCCCGCATCGCCCGCTGCCGGTCGAGATCAAATGTCGCCAACACACCGCCGGTTCCACCGTTGTAGGCCGAAATCATCGAATAATGCCGCGAAGAAGGATTGCTGACATCCTTGAGATAGCGATTCTTCAAAATATGAAAATAGGCCGCACCGGTATCAATATTATTAGCCGGATCAAATAGGTAGTCTCTGGTTGGAATATCATTGCGATTCTTGATGAGCTTGAATACATCGGCCCCGGCCGTTTTGGGGATCACTTGCATTAACCCATAGGCCCCGGCGTGGCTGACGGCATAGGGGTTAAAGCTGGACTCGGTTTTGATGATGGCATACAGGAGATCTTCATTGATTTGATAGCGGCGGGAAGCCTCGCGGATCAAATGAGCGTACTGATATTCACGTTGACTGAGGTGGTCACGCACCATGTCAATTTCAACATAATAGGCTTGCCCCTTTTTCAGCTTTTTCGTCACCAGCTTGTTGGCCAACAGATACTCGGCAAAACGGTTGGCACGCCACTGCCATTCTATTGATTTACCATCATGATCAACCACTTGCCCAAGCAAAAATGGCTTGCCTGAGATCATGACTCTCTTGTCACTGAATAGATCTATCTTGGTTGGATCAGCTGGCATCAGCAGCGTTTCCACTATGGCATTTTTTAATCTGGCCTTGGGCTGATGGCGAGAAACGGTGCTGACCCAAATCTTGCCCTTGTCAAAGTCAATATGGGCTCGGGTACGGTAGCCATCTATGTACTTCACATATTGATGTTTACTGGCCACCATATAGTTATCATCGCCCCACTGTTTTTTGACTTGAGAGGCGAAGTATTTGACGATTTTTTCAAACGCCTGCCGCTCTTGAGAAGGCGAAATGGCGACCACGGGAACCGGAGGGCGATTGGATTGAGGATTGTCACACACACAGGTTACCGGTTGCTGGGCACAGGCAGACAGAATTAGCGGCAACAACAAAAGCCATAGGTTTTTCAAAACGTCAATCATCCCTCAATAAAACAAATTGTCATTATCCATAAGCGACCCGCATTTGAATGTTATGAAGCCGACAAAGTATAAATCTGCTGCTTAACGACAAATACTCTCGGGGCCTAAAGCCCTGAAGGAATGACGCTACAAACAACAGCAGAGCCCATCGCAAAAAAGCCAACCCGCTGGGGTTGGCTTTGAATACAAATGGCAACTGGCCAGCAGCATGCCCTTTCGTTAGCTTACTTCTTGGCAGCCACTCTGGCGCGGGCGGCGTGCAGCTTCTTGTAGCTTTCGATCAGCCGCTGGTGTTTTTCCAGGCCTTCGAGCTGCATATTGGTTGGGGTCAGGCCGTAGAAGCGCACTGTGCCATTGACCGACCCTATGGCGGCATCCAGAGTTTCCTGGCCAAACATGCGCCCTAAGTTGTAACGGTAGTCGTCCAGCTCAAGCTCATCGTCCAGGCTGATCTCCAACACCGCCTGCAAGCATTGATAGAAGAGACCACGAGCGACGGTATTGTTGTTGTACTGCAGGAAGGTTTCGGTCAGCTCCAGCGCTTCTTCCAGCTCACCTATGGCCAGGCAGATCAGCAGCCTGAGTTCGAGTATCGTCAGTTGGCCCCAGACGGTGTTTTCATCAAACTCTATGCCTATCAGGGTGATGATATCCGTGTAGATATCCAATTGGCTGTCTTCGAGGCGCTCGGACAGGCTTTGCAGTTGGCTGTCGCTGAGGCGATGCAGGTTAAGAATATCTTCTCTGTAGTCCAGCGCCTTGTTGGTGTTGTCCCAAATCAGATCCGATACCGGATACACCTCGGAGAAGTCTGGCACCAGGATCCGGCAGGCATTGCCTATCTCGGTAAACTCGGCGATATAGACCTCTTTGCCCATCTCTTCAAGAATCCCGAACAGGCTCTGGCTCTCTTCGGCGTTGCTGCCGGAGAAGTCCCATTCGACAAACTCATAGTCCGGCTTGCTACTGAAGAAGCGCCAGGAGATCACCCCGCTGGAATCGATAAAGTGCTCTACAAAGTTCTCCGGCTCCTGCACCGCCATGCTGTTGAAAGTAGGCTTTTGCACATCGTTTAGGCCCTCGAAACTGCGGCCCTGCAGCAGTTCGGTGAGGCTGCGCTCCAACGCCACCTCAAAACTGGGGTGGGCGCCGAAGGAGGCAAACACGCCGCCGGTGCGGGGGTTCATCAGGGTCACACACATGACGGGGAACTGGCCACCGAGGGAGGCATCCTTGATCACCAGCGGAAAACCCTGGGCTTCCAGCGCCTCTATGCCGGCCACTATCGAAGGATACTTGGCCAGCACGGCTTTCGGCACCTCAGGCAGAACCAGCTCATCTTCTATGATGCGGCGCTTCACCGCCCGCTCGAAAATCTCGGACAGACACTGCACCTTGGCCTCATCCAGGTTGTTACCTGCGCTCATGCCGTTGCTGAGATACAGGTTTTCAATCAGGTTTGAGGGGAAATACACAGTCTCGCCATCGGACTGACGCACATAAGGAATGGCGCAGATGCCGCGCTCGACATTGCCCGAGTTGGTGTCGATAAGGTTGGAGCCGCAGAGCTCACCATCCGGGTTGTAGATTTCCAGGCAATAGTCATCGAGGATACCGGCTGGCAGCTCATCGTTGGGACCGGGCTGGAACCACTTCTCATTGGGATAGTGAACAAATTCGGCGTTGGCGATCTCGGGGCCGAAATACTGGTCGTTGTAGAAGAAGTTGCAGCTGAGACGCTCGATAAACTCGCCCAGAGCCGAGCAGAGCGCGCTCTCTTTGGTTGCGCCCTTGCCGTTGGTAAAACACTTGGGCGAAGCGGCGTCACGGATATGCAGCGACCAAACATTGGGCACCAGGTTACGCCAGGAGGAGATCTCTATCTTCATCCCCAGTTCGGCCAAGGTGTTGGTCATGTTGGCTATGGTCTGCTCCAGCGGCAGATCCTTACCCAGAATAAAAGTGCTGTGGCTGTCATCCGGCTTCAGCATCAGCATCGCCTGGGCGTCCTGATCCAGGTTATCCACGGTTTCCAACTGGAACTCGGGGCCGGTCTGAACCACTTTTTTCACGGTGCAGCGGTCGATGGAACGCAGTATGCCTTCACGGTCTTTGTCAGAGATGGTGTCCGGCAGTTCCACCTGAATCTTGAAGATCTGGTTATAACGGTTTTCCGGGTCGACTATGTTGTTTTGCGACAGACGTATGCCTTCGGTAGGAATATCGCGGGCAACACAGTACACCTTCACAAAATAGGCGGCGCACAGCGCTGATGAAGCGAGAAAGTAGTCGAACGGGCTCGGCGCCGAGCCATCGCCCTTGTAGCGGATTGGCTGGTCGGCAATGACACTGAAGTCATCAAACTTGGCTTCGAGTCTGAGGTTGTCGAGAAAATTTACTTTGATTTCCATTGGATAGTTCCGAGTTCCGGCGGGGTTTCCCGCTCGCCCTATGACACTCGCCGCAGCGGTAAAACCGGCGACCGGCTGTGATCTGGGTCAAATTGAGCAAAATTGGGGGAATTATCCGCTTTTTAACGGCAAAAGTCATTGTTGGCTCAGCCCGCCAGGAGGGAACTCAAAACCGGCCATCGGCCCTGAGGGCTGCTAATGCCCCCGGACAGATGCCCAACGCGGGCGCCGTTTCAGGCGCCCTGTTGCAGTAAGCCTTCCTCTTCGGGCTGCTCTTCCAGCGGCTCCACATGGATAAACACCGCCGCATGGGGAATGGCAGCCATCAAGGCCTGCTCGATACGGTCACAAATGGCATGGGAATGGCCAACGCTCATCTCCTTGGGCAAGGTCAGATGGAAGTCGATATGGCGCCGTCTGCCCGCCTGACGGCCGCGCAAGTCGTGAAAGCCCCCTTCGCTGGGACAGTGGTGCGCGATTATCTCGGCGGCCTGGTTCAGCTCCTCTTCGCTGATGCTGTGATCCAGCAGCGGCTTGAAGGCCTGATCCAGCATGCTTATCGCTTCTTTGAGAATAAACAGCGCCACCCCTATGGCCACTATGGGATCCAGCAGCGCCAGGTTATGGCCAAAATAACCGCCCACCCAGATCAGCAGCAGCCCCACGGCGACCCCGAGAGAGGTGAGCACATCGGCCTTAAGGTGCAGGGCATCGGCCTCAAGTGCCACCGATTGCTCTTCCCTGGCCACCCGGTAGAGATAGGCACTGACACCTGTGTTAACCAGCGCCGACAACAGCATCACCAATACCCCCCAGCCCAGGCCTTCCACCTCTGAGGGGCTGAGCAACTTGCCGACGGCCTCGAAAATAATCCAACCGGCCGCCGCCAAAATCAACAGCGCCTCAATAACCCCGGAAACATTCTCTATCTTGTCGTGGCCGTAGGGATGATCCCAGTCCGGCGGCACATCTGCGCGGCGCACGGCAAACAGGGCGATCAAGGCCGCCACCAAATCCATGGCGGAGTGAATCGCTTCTGAAATGATACTGACCGAGCCACTGACAATACCCGCCGCCACTTTCATGATGATCAGCGAAATATTGGAGCAGACCGAGACCATGGCGGCCCTGGCTTTTCTGGACATCTATTATTCTCCCTCAATACGGCTTGGGACTTGGACTATCGTCAGTCAAAGGTGATTACCTGGGCTCGTGCGCCCTCGCCCCGGTCAATCAACAGCAGAATCAGGCCAAACAACACTTGTGTAGGCAATAGCAGCACTAGCCAACTGCTCCACAGCAGGCTGTCGTCGACCCGAATAACAAACTTGAGTTGCAACGCCAGCAAAGCAAGCAGCCAGAGCGCAAAACAACGAAAACGGCAAAAGAAGCTGCCAAGGCCCATGAGCCACAGCAACCACATAGGCTCCGGCCACCAAGCGGCCCCCTCTGGAGTCAATTGCCCGGGCAGTTCGGCGCCGCTGAAATAGAGTTTACCGACCACGGCCGTGTCGCCTATCTCGGCGGCCAGGGTAAAACTCGTGGCCAACCAAGCCATTAGCAGCAACAGACGTGCAGAAGAAAAACGCATGCGGGCCCAACCAACAAACCAAAGGGCCCGATAGTGTATGACAATAGAAAAAGTTCAACAACTGCTTATACTTACAGCAAAACAGTAACCATTTTCGTCCTCATTTACACAGTTAAACCCCCGCCTTGCGCTGTAAACAAAAAGGGGCCTAAGCCCCTTTCCACTAAAATCCTCAGTCATTCACCCTTGCTGGCTATCAGCCCGCCGGTGAATAGTAGGTAGCCGCACCTGGGCCAACCGGCAGTCCCAAGCCGAATACCCAGAGGAAGAAGAACAGGGTCCAACCGACGAAAAACACCAGCGTGTATGGCAACATGGTAGCCACCAGAGTACCTATCCCCAGGTCCTTCTTGTAGCGCGCGGCGACCGCCAGGATCAGGCCAAAGTAGCTCATCATGGGCGTGATCAGGTTAGTCACTGAGTCACCTATTCGATAGGCCGCCTGAATGGTTTCCGGCGCATAACCCACCAACATCAACATGGGCACAAATATCGGCGCCGTCACTGCCCACTGGGCCGAGGCACTGCCGAGCATCAAGTTGATGAAGCCACACATCATGATAAACAGCAGGAAGACTATCGGCCCGGTCAGCCCCAGGGCACTGAGGGCGTCGGCGCCGGTCACCGCCAACACGGCGCCCAGATTGGTCCACTTGAAGAAGGCCACAAACTGCGAGGCGAAAAACACCAATACGATATACATCCCCATGGTGCTCATGCTGTGGGACATGGCGTTAATCACATCGGTATCTTTTTTCATGGTGCCCACCACCTTGCCGTATACCAGCCCGGGAATGGCAAAGCAGACAAAGATAAACACCACAATTCCCTTGAGAAACGGCGAGCCGGCCACTTCTCCCGTCTCGGGGTGACGCAGTGGGCCCCACTCGGGTACCACAGTCAAGGCCAAGACTGCGCCGAGCAGCAGCGCCGCCAAACCAGCCATTTTCAGCCCCTTTTTCTCCAGTTCGGTGACGGTTTCCATCCGCTGCTGTTCCAAATCGACACTGGCTTCAGAGACATCATAGCGACCGAGCTTGGGTTCAACGATTTTCTCTGTCACCAAGGCGCCGAGGAAAGAGATCACAAAGGTGGAGACAAACATGAAGTACCAGTTGACCTCGGGGCCCACAGTGTAGTCAGGGTCTATCATCTGCGCCGCCGCTTCGGTGATCCCGGATAACAGGGGATCCACGGTTCCCAGTAGGAGGTTGGCACTGTAGCCACCGGATACCCCGGCAAAGGCCGCCGCCAACCCCGCCAAGGGATGCCTGCCAAGAGAATGGAAGATCATCGCCGCCATGGGGATCAGCACGACATAACCCAGTTCGGCGGCGGTATTGGAGACGATTCCGGCAAAGACAATGGTCAGGGTAACCAGGCGCTTGGAGGCTCCCATCACCAGCGCCCGCATGCCGGCGGACAAGAGTCCGGAACGTTCGGCAATCCCAACCCCGAGCAAGGCCACCAATACAGTGCCCAGCGGTGTAAAACCGGTAAAGTTGGTCACCAGGTTGGAGACTATCATCCGCAGCCCTTCGGCATTCATTAGACTGACCACATGGATCAGGCCATCGGCGCTGCGGCCACTGGCGCCTTCGGGGCGAGGATCCACCACTGTGACTTCAAAATAACCGGCAATGCCGGAGATCAGGATGACGGCGGCGCAAAACAGCGCAAATAGTGTGATGGGATGGGGCAAAAGGTTGCCCAGGCGCTCGACCACATTGAGGAAGCGGATAAACCAGCCACTCTTGGCGGTTTCGAGCGGTTGCTGAGAATGATTGGACTGCATCTGATTTCCCTGTCTGCCGGCTCGGCTGCCGGTTCTATTTTCATGGCCGTAACATCTACGACAAGCGGCCGGCCATTTTGCCGTGACACTTTTAACTGAAACTTAACCTGGAAAAATTGCAGGGAAATTGAAGCAAAAAAAAGGACCCAGGGCGGGTCCATAAAGGCAAATTCGCTGAACTATTCGCTTTGCCCCAACGTTGTGTCATTACAATTTACAGCACGCTGTCTGAACCTTGCCTGAACATAATAAAAGCTGTTTGCAAATAGTATGATTCCATTTCTTCGCTTTGACGCACGGTAAACAGTTTTCCCAGGGTCTATGGCGGCTTCCGACAGACTTGAGTCAAAAACTGCTGTTTTTTTACCACTCAAAAATAGATAAATACTTCAAATAAATCATTTAGATAATGTTTCTATGCACTAAAAATGTACAGTCCAAGCCTTTGATTTACCAGCTTTTGCTTAAATCTATCTTTAAAGCCATATAAGTGATGTTTTTCATTGATTTGGCAAGACTCGCCGTCAAGGGGTCAGCACTGGTTCAAAATCACAACAAAGATGCATTTGCGGCCATTTTATGATTAGCTGGCGCAGTTCAAAAAAAACTGCAGGGAACTTTAGCAAATATGGATGGATTTTTGTTGATACTGGCGATCGCCGTGATACTGATTTATCTCTGGTATGTCAGCCTGATAAAAAAACGCAACACGGCCCGTGAAGCCCTCTCCGGCATAGATGTCCAGCTCAAGAAAAGGGCCAATCTGCTGCCCAATATTCTCACGATAGCCAAGCGCTTTATGGATCATGAAAAACAGCTGCTGACCGAGATCACCGAATTGCGCACTCAACTGACCCAAAGCTACAATCCGGCCGACAAAGATGCAGTAAAACAACACCTGGATTTGGCCAACCAGCTCAACAACCGTGTCGGCCAGTTGATGGTGTCGGTAGAAAACTATCCCGAGCTCAAGTCAGACAACACCATGTTGCAGGCGATGCAGACCTATAACGAAGTGGAAGCCCATATCTCCGCGGCGCGGCGTTTCTACAACTCGGCGGTCACTGAACTCAACAATGCAGTGGAAATCTTCCCGGGTTCAATCATAGCCTCAATGGCCAAGGTACAGGCTCTGCCCTTCTATGAGGCGGATGAAAGCGCCAAAAGCCCGGTCAATGCCGGCGACTACTTGAACTGAGACAGAGTAAAAGATTGACCCGTGAATATTATCACCTTCCTGATGGGGGCCAAGATTTCCCCGGTACGCCCGGGAAAAGGCCTACAGGCCCCCAGCGAAGACCTGCCCAAGCTGCAACAATACTATCGCCAGCATATACAGCCCAAGGCCAGTCAATATGAAAGACTGAGGATCAAGAGCCTCAAGCAGTGCCGAACTCGGGTAGCCCTGTTTGTACTGACACTTGTGGTGACTCTGCTGCTGGTTTGGCACTATTGGTACGACCTTATGTACTACAGTTCCCTTGGCCCGGAAGCTTCGTTTGCCCTCGCCCTTACCCCGGCTTTGCTGATGTTTTTCTGGTGTAAGAAACCCATCAAGGCGTTTCAAACACAGGTTAAAAAAGATCTGTTTCCGCTGATCTTTCGCTATTTCGGCGACGACTTTACCTTTAGTCCCAACGATGGTTTGCCACTGCGACCATTTCGCGATGCCGGCATTTTGCCCAAGCATGACATAGCTCGCGCCAGCGATTTTATTACCGGTAGCTATAAACAGGTCGAACTGGGGATCAGTGAATTAGTGCTGAAGTCAGAATATCGGGATAGCAAGAATAAGAAGCGTACCAGCGAGGTATTCAAGGGACTGGCCATGACCTTTACCGTGCCACAAAACTTCGGCTGTCATGCGGTATTGATCCGCGACCGCGGCCTGCTGGGGAAACTCTCTTCCAGCTATTCGGGGCTGAAGCAGATGAAGCTGGAAGATCCTGTGTTCGAGAAAGAGTTCGATGTCTTCGCCGACAATCAGATCAATGGCCGGGTGTTGATGAACCCCTTGTTTATGGAGCGTTTGCTGGACTTGAGCAAGAAGTTCGGCCGGGATCTGCGCTGCGCCTTCCACGGCAGGCAGCTGTTGATCCTGTTTCCCAGTAACAAGGATAGATTCGAGACCGCCTCCATCTTTGAGGGAGCCACCTTCGAAAAGGAGTTCAGCCAGATCCACAGTGAAATGCAGCAACTCTTTGCTATCATTGACATATTGAAACTGGAAACACGGACGGGTTATCAGGCGTGAAGCACACTTCCGGCCAAGGACTCATCTCTTTGCTACTCTGGCTGCTGAGCTCGGCGCTACCCTTTGCTGCGCTTGCCGACACCGAGATACCTATGCCTTCGGAAAAGGCCTCTATGGGTGAAGAACTCTCAGCTATAAGTAAAGAGCCTTCAGCTATGGGTAAAGAGTCCTCAGCCATGAGTGAAAACCCTTCAGCTATAGCTAAAGAGCCTTCGGCCAAACCCCGTATAGTGGCGCGCTACTCGGAACACGGCATCAGCGACAGCAGCCTGCCGAAGCGTAAAGTCTATCAGTACCGCCAGGCCAACGGTGTAATGGCATTCAGCGACAAGCCCCCCGGCAGCCAGGAATATCAGATCATTCTCTATGATTGCTTCGCCTGCCGACCGGACTCCAAGGTGAACTGGCAGGCAATCCCTCTGTTTGGCAGTGACTATGCCGCCGAAATCGCCCTCGCCGCCCAAACCTACAATCTGGACCCTGCGCTTATTAGGGCGGTGATCCACGCCGAGTCGGCCTTCAACGCCAAGGCCCTGTCCCGTACCGGCGCCATGGGGCTGATGCAGTTGATGCCGGATACCGCCAAAGAGCTTGGTGTCAGCAACGCCTTTGTGGTATCACAGAATATTGATGCCGGTAGCCGCTATCTGGCGCAGATGCTGGCCCGTTTCGATGGCGATATGACCCGGGCGCTGGCGGCCTACAATGCCGGCCCTACCACAGTGAGCCAATATCGTGGCGTGCCACCCTACCCGGAAACCCGCGCCTATGTGAAACGGGTGAAAATTTTGCTGGAACGCTACCGCAATTTGAGCCGTGCCTGAGAGGCGCAACAACAAGGAAGTGAAGATGTTTAACCTCAAGTCCCTAGGCCTTTGTGCCTGTCTGCTGATGCCCTTTTCCACCGTAATAGCCTGTGATGACAGCCAACTTGGGCCGGTTCCCGCAACCGCCGAAGCGATAACGGCAGTAAAGCAAGTCATGCAAAGCCATAAGGGCGAGCTAGACAACAGCATGAACGACGAGGAGATGCTGGATAAGGGCAGCCAACTGACCCGCACCATCTTCTGTGAGGCGGGCTACAGCCTCAAGGCCACTTGGGCTGCCTGGGCTCAGGACCAGTGGAGCGAGCAGCCGGCTTACGATGGCCCCAACGGCATGGCGCTGCGCAATATGATGAGTATCAGTGCCTATATGATAGAGACCAATCCACAGCAGGCGCTGGCGCTCGGACTCATAGATGAGGCGACGTTGGCCGAGCTGAAAGCACTGTCGGAATAACTCACCACAGTCGCTATCACACAGTCGCTTAGACGCCGTAAAGGCCACGGTTAACAGGCCGGGCAATTAGTACACAGCTTGGTACCCGACTTAGTATCCAATTAATACCCGGTGACCCGGCCAAAAGTTTTTATGATGGAACCAAGCTTACTCGCCCACTTCCCAGGTGACAGTGACGCTGCCGCCACCCTGATTGAGCCTGGGGTGAAGCCATTCCAGCAGCTCTTCGGCCTGGGTATCCAACTGCCAGGGCGGGTTGATGACCCACAGACCCGCCGCCGTCATACCGAATTCATCCGAGTCAGGCTTGATACTCTGCTCTATCCGTAACTGGCGCCGAATGCCGCTGTCTTTCAGCTTCGTCAGCATGGCTTCGGTCTGGGCCCGATTGACGACCGGATACCAGAGCAGATACACCCCGGTGGCAAACTTGCGATGGGCCTTGATCAGGGTATCGGCCACATCCTGATAGTCACTCTTGAGCTCATAGCTGGGATCCACCAGCACCAGTGCCCGACGCTCCAGTGGCGGCACGGCGGCCAACAGGCCCTGCAGACCGTCGCCGTGAACCAGCTTCACCTGACGGGCACCTTCAAAATACTCCTGCAGCAATTCGACATCGGTATTATGCAGCTCGTGCAGCAGCATTCTGTCCTGCTCTCTAAGGTGCATATCCACTATCGCCGGAGATCCGGGATACCAGGCCAGCTCGTCCGTGGCCTGCTCCTCATTGCCTTCATTGAAATGGCGCACCGCCTCCAGATAAGCAGTCATCGCCTGCGGCACACTCGTTTCCTGCCAGAGCTTGCCTATACCTTCCAGATATTCCCCTGTCTTTTGGGCGAAATCATCTTCCAGCGCATAGCCACCGGCACCGGCATGGGTATCGATATAAACCAAAGGTTTATCTTTCTTCTGCAACAAGCTCAGCGCCTGCAACAAGATGGAATGTTTGAGCACATCGGCATAGTTGCCGGCATGAAAACCGTGACGGTAGCTGAGCATGGGTTCCCCAATGACTGACGGGTAAATGACCGCGGCATTATAGCGGCTCTGCCTGCGAGTTGCAGCTGAACGTATTCAGTCAGGTTGGCATTTGGCATAATGGCGCCAATTCAGCCAAGGACTCAAACACAGTGAAGCAACCAAGCCATAGCATTTATTTTGATACCCAGGAGCCGCGTCTGTGCGCCATTGCCGAGCGCTGGGGCCTGAAGCATTCAGAAGACTCTGTGTTTGCCTTGGGGTTTGAGCAGGAAATGCTGACCCTGTTCAAGCGTGACGAACCCAAGCTTGGCGGTATCTGTGTCGATTTTGTCGGCGGCGCCGTGGCCCACAGACGTAAGTTTGGCGGTGGCCGTGGCCAGGCCATAGCCAAGGCGGTCGGTCTCAAGCAAGGCGCCTGCCCCTCAGTGGTAGATGCCACGGCCGGTCTTGGCCGTGACGCTTTTGTGCTGGCAAGCCTTGGCTGCCAAATGACGCTGATTGAACGTAACCCCTTGGTGGCCGCGCTACTGGAAGACGGTCTCAGCCGCGGTTATCGGGACAGCGAGATCGGCCCCTGGATGCAGCAAAGAATGGTGCTGCTGCACGACTCCAGTCTGGAGGCGTTGAGCCAGATAAGTCCGCAACCGGATGTGGTCTATCTGGATCCCATGTATCCTCACAGAGACAAGTCGGCACTGGTAAAAAAAGAGATGCGGGTATTTCAGACCCTGGTCGGCGCAGATACCGATGCCGACGGCTTGCTGGCCCCGGCGTTGGCACTGGCGAGCAAGCGGGTAGTGGTCAAACGGCCGGACTATGCCGAAGACCTGGCCGGAGTTAAACCCAGCACAGTTATCGCCACCAAGAAAAACCGCTTCGATGTCTATGTCAAGGCGGCGATGAACTGAGACCAAGCCATACACTTGAGTCAGCAGCCATCTGGGTTGCAGCCCCGGGTGCTATGGGCAACAAAGCCAGAAGCGGTCAGATAAGATACAGGGCGGCTGCGGCAATCTGGTTTGGCCGAAACTCAGGGAGACATGATGCTTAGAACCATACGCGACTATCTCAGACTGCTGCTGTTCTTTGTGGGGGTACTGGCGGGGATCCAACTCCCCGGCTTTGTCGATCAATACGGCAAGAGCCTGCAGGCCCACCTGAGCGAGATCCAAACCCAATTGGCCGGGTTTCAGCGCGACGCTGACCGTTTCTTCGATGGCGATTTGGATAAGCTTATCGCCCATTATGTGACCAACAAAGATCCGGTATTTACCTCCGGCGGCGATAAGCTCAACGCCATGGTAGAACGCCGCTCCGAGTTGCAGCAGGCCTTGGCCGACTTCCGCGAGAGTCTCTACAGCCCCTACCTGCAACTGGCGTTTGCGCCACAGGCGGATATCCGCCGCGAAGTCTGGGACAACTACAGCCACAATATTCTGCTCAGGGGCGATGCCATTGCCATTGGCCTACTCAGTGGCCTGCTGCTTGCAGCCTCGGCAGAACTGCTTCTCAGCTTATGCTGGCTGGCGTTGCGGGCGCTGTTTCGGCGGCGGCCGGCTGCCGCCTGATTGCCCCTGTAGAATGTCGGTGTTTGTCCATTCCATTAACGGCTATGATGGTTTGTAACTCCCACAGAAAGGACAAATACCATGATTGCACAAGGTCAAACTCTGCCGGATGCCACTCTGAGCCAACTCGGTAAAGAAGGCATGATCAACCACAAGGTTAAGGAACTGTTTGCCGGCAAGAAAGCCGTGCTATTTGCTGTTCCCGGTGCCTTTACCCCCACCTGCTCCGAAGCTCACCTGCCGGGTTATGTGGTGCTGGCCGATGAACTCAAGGCCAAGGGCGTCGATATCATTGCCTGTGTATCGGTTAACGATGCCTTTGTGATGAAAGCCTGGGGTGAAGCCCAAAACGCCGGTGAGATCATGATGTTGGCCGACGGAGATGGTGCCTTCACCAAGGCGCTGGGGCTGGAAATGGACACTGGCGCCTTCGGGGGCTTACGCTCGCAGCGCTATGCCATGGTGATAAACGATGGCGTGGTTTCTTTGTTGAATGTGGAAGCGCCCAAGACTTTCGAAGTCAGCAAGGCTGAAACCATACTGGCGAGCCTCTAATCGCGACTCAGGCGGCTTTAATGCCGAGATTCTGTTCTATCTCGGCGACACCTGCAGCCACCTGAGAGGCGATTGCCTGCCCTTGCTCTGAGGCGGTGATCGCCTGGCTGCGCAGCTGTTCCATGGCGCTGGAGAAGGATTGCAGATGCGCCAGCTGCGATTGGGCATACTCAGTGCCCTGCTGAGTCCCGCTCGCCATGGCAAAAGCCTGCTGTCTCACCTCCTGCGCCAGTTGTTTCAGACTCTCGGCTCTCTGTCTCTGCCTGTCGCTCGCCTCGGCTATGCCATCCATACTCTGCCCCAGACTCTTGTTGGCATTGGTAAGCCGATTGAGAATGGCACCTATCTCATCGAGCGAGCTCTGGGTGCGACTGGAAAGGCTGCGCACCTCATCGGCCACCACGGCAAAGCCTCGCCCCTGCTCACCGGCACGGGCGGCTTCTATGGCGGCATTGAGCGCCAACAGATTAGTCTGCCCGGCAATATTACCTATCACGTCGATAATTCCCGCCACGGCCGCCACTGAATCATCCAGACTGGCAAGCGCTTGATGACACTCGGCAACTGCGGTGCGGGTTGAATCAGTGGCTTCCAGCATCTGCTGCGCTTCGAGTTCACTCTGGTGCATCTGCTCGGCGGTATTGCCGGCACGGGAGGCCAGCGCAGCTGAGCTGTCACTCACCAGTCCGGCCAATTCACTGAGCTGCAGCGTTTGCTGCCGGGCCTGATCCACCACTTGCTGGGTCTCACGGGTACTGCCGGCCATTTCACTGATTTTTTGCACCAGCGCCGATAGGCTTTGGGAGATACGTGCCAATTGCTGCCGCTGCTGTTCATCCTCGGACTCGAAACGATTCAGCAGAGCATTGAAGTGGGCGGCTATCTGGCCGGTTTCACAGCGGCGACTGATATTGAGACGCTCGCGGGTATTGGACTCACTCAGTTGACTAAAGGCGGTGTTGAGCAGCTGCAACGGCTTCACCACCCTGAGCTGTTGCAAAATCAAATAGGCCACGGCAAATAAGGCCAGCACAGCCAAAGCCAGATAGAGCCACAGCTGCAGCTCGTGTTTGAGCTTGTCGGTACGCTGTTGCTGCTCAGCGGCCATGGTCAGCAAGTTCTGCTGCAACTTGTGCATATCGGCGCGCAGCGCATCCTGCATCTGACGGTTATCCAACAGTTGCTGCTCGGTATTGGTCACTTCCTTGGCGTAGCGACTGCTGAGACTCAGAAGTTCGGCGCGGTAGCTCTCGCCTATCTCCTCGCGCTCGGGTTCATCGTCACCCAGGGCAAATTCATCGGCCTCTACTGTGCGATAGAGACCAAGCAGTGGCAAGGCGCTGAGTCTGTCATGCCAGTCGGCCAATTGAGTTATGGTGCTGTCGAGGTAAGGCTTGAGTCTTTGCTCCCGTCCGAGCAGGTAATCCTGGGTCAGCTGTGACAACTGGTAAACCAGCGGCGGAAGCTCCCGACTGAGCTGCAGGTATTCATGCGCTGCTTGTGGCGCCGTTGCCAGCCCTTGATCGCCGTAATCCACCAGGCGCTTGTTGTTGTCCAACATTTCGGTTTCGGCATGGGCCAACAGCTGCCTGGGATTTCCGGCCAACTTGCCGGCGGCGCGGTATTTGCCATCCAGAGCCGTCACCAATTGCGCCAGCTCCTGTGCCAACTGTGAATCTGCCGGCAAACGGTCATGAATATCATTGAGCTGGGCTCTGGCCTGTTCCAATCGCCCGGCATCGCCACTGGCGAGATACTTATCCAAATTGGCACGGATATCCACCAAAAATTCTTGCTGCAAGCCTTGCAGCGTCTGGCTCTGCAGTTCTGCCTCTTGTCTCTGTTCACTGCTCCAGAGCACCAGTGAGGCGAGCAAGGCCGCCAACAAGAGCAATAACGCCGAAGCGCCGAGAGAAAGGGTGGAAATCTTCATGGCAAACTGCGCCCAATTGATTGAACTGAGCGCAGTTTATGACTGGAGCATGACAGTTGAATGACAATCGGCAATAAAGCGTATGGCGTGTTAATCTCGCGGCAACCACACCTGAGCGTGCAGCCCACCCTGGGGGCGATTGCTGAGAATGACCTTGCCCTGATGCCTGTCTATGATGCGTTTGATGATCGCCAGTCCCAACCCTGAGCCAACGCTGCCGCGGGCGCTGTCACCTTGGGTAAAGGGCTGAAACAGCTTGGGGATCTGGCTCTCGGCAATACCCGGGCCATTGTCTTCCACACTGAAACCTATGCGGTGTTTTTCCACCTGGGAAGCGATCCGGATCCAGCCGCGGCCATAGCGGAAGGCGTTTTCCACCAGATTGCCGATCACCCGCTTGATGGCCAGGCTCTGCATCGGCACTTCGGGGCATTCGGCCAGTACCAGCTCTATCTCACCGACTCTGTTGCTCTCGGCCTGGGCCACTTCGCGGATTAAACGGTTGATCTGTTCCGGCTCACGAATGCTCTCCTGATCCTGGCGGATATAGGCGATAAACTGATTGATGATGGCATCCATGTCTTCGATGTCTTTGACTATGCCCTCCTGCAGGTAGGCATCGTCGTCCACCATCATCTCGGAAGCCAGACGAATTCGGGTCAGGGGGGTTCTAAGGTCGTGGGAAATCCCCGCCATCAGCAGCGCCCTGTCCTGCTCCAGCTGTTTCATACTCTGGGACATGCGGTTGAAGGCATTGGTCACTTCGACAAGTTCACTTGAGCCGGTCAGCGGCAGCGGATCAGGGAAATTGCCTCTGGAAACTGAGATAGCCGCCTTTTGCAGCCGCCGCAGCGGCCGGTTCTGTTGCCGGGCAAACCACCAGCCACCGGCGACACTCAAAGCGCCTATCACCAGCAGATAGAGGTTAAGGGGCGACAATACATTTTCGTTCCAACCATTGAGGGGAACCTTAATCCAGATGGAAGGAGCCTGAGGCGGGCGGATCCAGATCTGCAGCAGATTGCTCTGGGCAATACGCACTTCGGCCGGGCCACCGAGATATTCCGACATCTGGGCTGAGAGGAAACCATAGTAGGTCGCCCGCTCGATACCGGCTTCCCTGGCCTGCTTCTGGTTATAGACATGCATGCCATCGTCGCGCACCTTGGCATTGAGGGCGTCCACTATGGTGAGGTGTTCCCGGCCCACCTCGACCCCATCGACAAACAACAGATTGATCTGGCGGGCGATAAGCTGGTTGATCTGCTGGTAGCTGGGCTTAATGAAATAAACCGTCACAGTCAAATAGGAGACCAGCTGATTGATCAGCAGCAGGCAGCCTATCAGCATGACTGTTTGGCTGAAGGCACTCCTGGGCAACAGGCGTTGCCACCAGCGCAGCTTCATTTACGGGCGGCACCATCTGGCACAAACACGTACCCCAGGCCCCAAACCGTTTGGATATAGCGCGGGTTGGCGGGATCCTTTTCAATCAGCCGCCTAAGCCGGGAAACCTGAACGTCGATGGAGCGCTCCAACGCCGAATAATCGCGGCCACGAGCCAGATTCATCAGCTTGTCGCGGGACAGTGGCTCCCTAGGGTGAGTCACCAACACCTTGAGCACGGCAAATTCACCACTGGTGAGGGCGATGGACTCTTCGTTGTGGTACATCTCGCGGGTGGCCAGGTTGAGGCTGAACTCGCCGAAGCTGACCATCTCTTCCTGCTGCGAAGGCGCACCGGGGATCTCCTGCACCTGACGGCGCATCACCGCCTTGATCCGTGCCAGCAACTCTCTGGGGTTGAAGGGTTTTGGCAGATAGTCATCGGCACCGAGTTCCAGACCTATGATGCGGTCGACTTCATCGCCCTTGGCGGTCAGCATCACTATCGGCAGAGGGTTGCCCTGTTGCCGCAGGCGGCGACAGATGGACAGGCCATCCTCTCCCGGCAACATAAGGTCGAGCACCAGCAGGTGAAAGTTCTCCCGCTCCAGCAAGCGATCCATCTGCTCGGCATTGGCGGCGCTGCGTACCTGATAGCCTTGTTCCATCAGATAGCGCTCCAGCAAGGCCCGCAGCCTCATATCATCATCGACAACCAGAATCTTGGAGGTTTCTTGTCCCATGGGCTATTCCTCGAGTGCCAAGCCTGCAACTTGCACAATAGTATCTAAAAAAATGGCTAAATATCTTAAATTTAGCCATTTTAATACCAAAAATCACCCGAGACTTTGTAACAGTAGTTGATCTTCTGTTGTACCTCAGTGAGAACGAGCCAAGTCGGCGGCCGTGAGGCTGACCCCTTTGATCTGGGCGAAGAGCGACATTCCGGGCTGCAACGCCAACTCATCGAGGGCCCAGCGGGTAATATTGGCCCACAGTGGCATCCCCGCCAACCTCAGCCTGAGTTGCACATAGTCGCGGCTATCGACCCGGCTCACCTCTTCCAGGGTTACCGGCAAGATATTGCGGATACTGCTGCCACTCGGCACCTGCAGGCACACAGAAACCTGATTGCTGTGAACCCGCACCCGTATCGGCTTATTCTGTTGGGGTAACAGTTCATTGACCCACAGGCTGTTACCGTCGGCGAGTTGCAAACGGGTCATGGCATACTCGGGATGACTCTCGGCCACTGTGGCACTCAGCAGTGAGCTTTGTTCCTGGGCACTGAGCCAAGGTCTCAGCTCGTCACTGTCCCACACCTGTTCCAGCGGGCCACTGAGGACGCAGCGACCCTTGTCCAGCACCAGCATCTGATCCGCCAGTTGCAGGATCTCATCCAGACTGTGGCTGACATAGATAATCGGCAGCTTAAGTTCGGCGGTGAGCCTCTGTAGGTAGGGCAACAGCTCGCGCTTGCGCGGTAAGTCGAGCGATGCCAGCGGTTCATCCATCAATAGGATCTCTGGGCGGGTCAGCAAGGCCCGGCCTATGGCGACCCGCTGTTTTTCCCCACCGGAGAGAGTGAAGGGAAAACGATCGAGCAGTTTCTCCAGCCCCAAGAGTTGCACTACTGTGTCAAACTCGCGACTGTCTTTATCCTTGCGGCCATAGTTGAGATTGCCGCGCACCCGGTAGTGGGGAAACAACCTGGCATCCTGAAACACAAAACCGGCGTTACGCCGCTCCGGAGGCAGATTGATCTTCTTGTCTTTATGAAACAGCCAGCGCTCCCCCAAGCGGATCTCTCCGGCATCCGGCGTTGCCAAGCCACCGAGAATATTGACCAGCGAGGTCTTGCCGGCACCCGAGCGGCCAAAAACGGCGCTGACCCCAGAGAGGGGTAACTCTGTGTCCACATCCAGCAAGGTTTGCCCCAGCTGTTGTCTGATAGCGATTTTCAGCATTGTCCCAGCGTCCTCTGTTGCGCCCGCTTGCTGAGCCATTGGGAAGCGATCAGCGAGGCCAGTGAAATCAATATCGCAATCACACACAGCCTGGCCGCCTCGGCCTCGGCGCCCGGGGTCTCGATAAAGGAGTACATGGCCAAGGGAATGGTGCGGGTTTCACCGGGTATGTTGGAAACAAAGGTAATGGTGGAGCCGAACTCCCCGAGGCTGCGGGCAAAGGCCAGCACCATGCCCGAGACTATGCCGGGCGCGGTCAGCGGCAAGCTAATGGTGAAGAAGACCTTGAGTCGGCCAGCTCCCAAGGTGCGCGCCGCCTGTTCCAGGCGCACATCTACCCCTTCGAGCGCCTGACGAATGGCACGAACCATTAACGGGAATGACACCACCGCGGCCGCCAGCGCGGCGCCGCGCCAGCTGAAACTGAAGCTGAAGCCAAAAGTGTCATAGAGCCAACCACCGAGAAAACCGCTGCGGCCCATGGAGACCAGTAACAAATACCCTATGACCACAGGCGGCAGCACCAGAGGCAGATGGATCAGGCTATCGAGCACAGACTTGCCGGGAAACTCCAGCCGCGCCAGCACCCAAGCACACAAAATGCCGAGCGGTAGGCTGCAAAGCACAGCCACTGTGGACACCTTGAGACTGAGCAACAAGGCGGCCACTTCATAGTCGGTCAATATGCTCAAGGGCAAGTTCTCAGTTTACGCCGAAGCCGTATTTGGCAAATACCGCCTTGGCGGCGTCAGACTGCAGGAATTGATAGAAACCTTCGGCACCTTTGCTGTGCTCTTTACCCACCAGTGCCATGGGATAGCTGATTGGCTTGTGAGTCTTTTTCGGGAATACCGCCAGCTGTTTGACCCCTTTGGCAACCTTGGCATCTGTGGAATAGACAATCCCCAGAGATGACTCGCCGCGTTCGACCAACGCCAAGGCGCCGCGAACACTATTGGCTCTGGCCAGCAGAGGTTCGGCCTGTTGCCACAAACCCAAGTTTTCCAGCGCCTGCTTGGCATAGCGACCGGCCGGCACATGATCTGGATCGCCAACCGCCATCCGGCTGTTACCCAATGCCTGTTTGAGATCCCAGGAAGCCGAGATTTCAACCTGGTTCAGCGCACTGCTTTTCGGCGCGATCAGCACCAGCGTGTTACGCAACAGAGTGACCCGACTATCACTGTCGATAGCTTTGTTTTCATCGAGATAATCCATCCATTTCTGGTTGGCCGACAGATACAGCTCGGCGGGCGCACCTTGGGCAATCTGCCGGGCCAGCGTCGAAGATGACGCAAAAGAGAACACGGTTTCAGTGTCATGCTTGCGGTCATATTCGGCGCCCAACTCATTCATAGCATTGGTGAGAGAGGCGGCGGCAAAGACGGTGACTTTTTCCTTGGCACTGACGTTAAAGGCCAACAGCAGCCCCAGAGCTAGACTCAGGGCAGGACGAAACAGGGACTTCATAACGACTCCTTGGTGAAATAGGTACTCAATAGAGATTGCCAACGTTATATACATAGTTATATAACGATAAGCAAGCCTGTGATCGTCAGTGAGTGATCCCTGTGGTCTTTATCAGCGCAATAAGGGAGAATAACCCCGACACTGATAAGGAATACGCCATGGATCTCAAAGCCCTGTTGACTCTCAACAATGCCGATAAACTGTTTGCCAATCCCAAACGAATTGCGCTGTTGAAGCAGATACGCATTACCGGCTCCATCAGCCAGGGGGCCAAACAGGCGGGCATCAGTTACAAGGCGGCCTGGGACGCGGTCAACGACATGAATCTGCAGGCTCCCCAGCCTGTGGTCAGCAGTGAAAAAGGCGGCAAGGGCGGTGGCGGCGCCAAGTTAACCGAGTTTGGCGAGCGTCTGCTGAAGCTCTACGAACTGATGGATCAGATGCAGGACATGGTGCTTAAGGCGCTGTTGGATGCGGCCGTTCCCATGGACAACCTACTGGATCTGATGGCCCACTTCTCGCTCAAGACCAGCGCCCGCAATCAGCTGGCCGGTGAAGTCATTGCGCTCAAGGATGATTCACTCAATGACAATGTCAGGGTCAAATTGGCCGGCGGGCAGGAGATAGATGCCGCCATCACCCATGCCAGCACAGACAAACTGGGGCTGCATATCGGTAAGAAGGTATTGCTGCTATTCAAGGCTCCCGCCGTCAGCATCCACTCGCTGCAACACCCCCTCAGCAGTGGTAACCGCCTCAAGGGCCAATTATTGCAAATCAAACGCGATACCCAGCGCAGCGAAATTACCTTGGATATTGGCGGCAGTGACCGCCTCTATGCCTCGGTATGCAACGACAGCCTTGAGGGACTGCAGTTGGCTCTGGGCGATCATCTGCAAGCCAGCTTCGAGCCGGGACAGACACTCATCGCCTGTGTTAAATGACAAACAAAGGCGTCCTGTTTATCCCATTGGCAGAAAGGCGCACTTGCAAGCACGCCTGAGTTCTGTAAATCTTCAGCACTATTGGCATCGGCGCCTGGCGCCATCAGCAGTTGATCGAATAAACCGATGAAAGCCCATTTGATTACCCGTAAGGGCTGGGAAGCCCTGGACAAAGAACTCAAGTATCTGTGGAAGGAATATCGCCCCGAGATCACCCTCAAGGTGCAAGAGGCCGCGGCCCAGGGTGACCGCTCCGAAAACGCAGATTACACCTACAACAAACGCTTGCTGCGGCAGATAGATCGCCGGATCCGCTATCTGGTCAAACGCTTGGAAGAGTTGAAGATTGTTGACTACTCACCGCAACAGGAAGGAAAGGTGTTTTTCGGCGCTTGGGTCGAACTGGAAAATGACCAGGGCACTGTGGTGCGCTACCGGATTGTCGGCAAGGATGAGATAGACACCAAGAAAGGTTATATCACCATAGATTCCCCCATGGCACGGGCCCTCATAGGTAAACAGGTTGATGATGAGGTCCAGGTACAAACGCCGTCCGGGATCAAAGAGTGGTACATCAATGCGATCCAATACCAGGCGTTTGAAACAGATGTGTCAGAATAATCTCAATTTAACAATTTGTTATTGAAAAAAATCCTAGGAAAAAGGTAGACTCCTCCCGTTTGGCTCGAAGATGTGCAGGGAAATGCCTGCCGAGCCAGACTACTCAGCTTTCAACAAAGGAACAAGGAAGTGCAGACTCTCAAAAAATCCGATAAGAGTTATGGCGTAGCCGTGTGTCTTTCAGGCATTTTCGGCATCTTGGGCATACACCATTTTTACTGTGGTCGTATTCTTCATGGCCTGTTTGATCTCGGTTTGGCAATAATCGGCATCTCGCTGATTTCAACCGATGATCCTACCTTGGTATTCACCGGAATAGCAGTGCTGGCGGTCGATATTATCCACACAGTGATAATCACTTTCATGTTACTCGTGGGAAGCTATAAAGATGGGCAGGGTAGGCTGATCACTTACCCGGGACAAAAGTTAACTTAAGGACAAACAATGACAATCGAAAATGAGCAATTGAGCGACAAGGGTTTCGTACCTACTCTACTGCTGTGCTTCTTCCTGGGCAGCTTCGGCGTGCACCGTTTTTACACAGGTAAAATCGGTACAGGTCTGCTGATGTTACTGACCCTGGGTGGCCTGGGTATTTGGACTCTGATCGACTTTGTTCGTATCGCCATCGGTAGCTTCCGTGATGCCGAAGGTCGCCAAATCAAAGCAGCCTGATCCCTGTATGCCAGTGGCACCAGCCACTGGCATCCTTACTCACGCCTTAGAAAGCACTCTTCCATTACACAACATCTCTTCCGCTTCTAAGCGCTCTTGCTCCCTTTGTGCCAGAGTGATACACCTTCTTATCGGCATCCTCGAACCCGTCACTGTAACTTTTTCACAGCGATAACCCTCAGTGCGATCGACTCCTGCTTTAGCCTGCTGCGCCTCCTGAGAACTACAGCAAGCCCCCAGGATCAACACCATAACCGCCGCGGCGGCACATCCTTTCATTCATTTTTTCCTGTAAAATTCTGCTGTCATTGCCAAGCGACACAATTTATCGGCCGGCAATAATTACGCTGCATTTGACCAATAAAGAATTGGCGCCGCTGATCCGCGGCCAAAACATCGGACATTCCGGCTATGGTGCATCTGGCCTGAATATTGGAACAGAAGCCAAAGATCATTGGCTTAACCTAAGTTGCGCAAAAACTTACTTTAGATACAAAGCATTACGAAAAACTAAGTATCGCATCATGACAATTTCATCAAAGAGGAATCTTATGACCCGCTTACTGATACTCCTGTTGTGGCTGCTGCCTGTTGGGATCATGGCAGCCCCCTTTTCCGGTGAGTTACTGATAGACAAGACCTGTCCGCTGTTTCAATCGAAGAACAAGGGCACTAATCCCGGGCAGCTTTACAGCAACCCCGGACAAAGGCTGGAGATAGTTGAACGCCTCGGTCACGACACGCCCACCTGGTTCAGGGTTAGAACCTCAGCAACACAATCACCTCTGCGCTGGATTGCCGCCGATTGTGGTCAGCTGCAAGCGGGCGCGCTGCCCGCTGAACCTCAAACCCAAAACGCCTGTAACCTGGCCGATAAATACGATAGCCATCTGCTGGCTCTGTCATGGCAAAACGCCTTTTGTGAGTCAAAAGGTTCCAGCAAACCCGAATGTCGCAGCCAAAGCACCGACCGCTTCGATGCCAGTCATTTCAGCTTGCACGGCTTATGGCCCAATAAGCGCTCTTGCGGCATCAGCTATGGCTATTGCGGCAAGGTCAAACACAAGCCCGACAACTTCTGCGCTTATCCCGCCATTGAGTTGAGTGAAGCCGTATCCGAGCGCCTAGCTCAGATGATGCCTAGTCACGCCTATGGCAGTTGCTTGGAACGGCATGAATGGTGGAAACACGGCAGTTGCCGGGATAAAAATGCCGAAGCCTACTTTTCATTGGCACTCAGGCTGACCACAGAGGTGAACCAAGCGGCACCTCTGCTCAACCTGCTACAACAAAATATCGGCGCCAAGATAGCGACCGCTTCTTTCAGACAAGCGTTTCAGCAGAGCTTTGGCACATCGAGCGAGCACAAGCTGAGCCTTAAATGTCACCGGGGGATGTTGACCGAAATTCAGCTCAGTCTTCCCGAAAAGATAGATGACAGCGACCTAAAGACCCTGCTGCAACAGGCCCCCAGAATTGCTCCCGGCAACTGTGGTAGCCAAATCCGCATCGATGCAGCCAACTGAGAAAAATTAAAGCGCCATCGTCAGCCGGATGATGCTGAAGACAGCCCCTTGCGGGTCGTTGATCACCGCAAAGCGCCCCACGTTGGGGATATCAGTGGGCGGCACACAAACCTTGCCGCCCAACTCGGCCGCCCGACAAGCCATCAGATCACAGTCATCAACACTGAAATAAATCATCCAATGGGGCGGCACATCGCCCCACTGCTCGGTCATTTGCAGCATGCCACCAATGCTTTCATCGCCACCCAACAACCACTCTGTGTATTCAAAGTCGGGGGCATCTTCACTACGGCGCATCTGCCAATGGAACACCTTGGGATAGAAGTCCTTGGCCTTCTCGGGTTGCCGACAAGCGAGCTCCACCCAGCAGAGAGTGTTGGCTTCCCACTTACGCCCAGCGCCAGGATGTTCGATACCCTGCCAAACCGAAAAATGGGCCCCCTCGGGATCGGTAAATAGCGCCATCTTACCGGCGCTGCCAACCTCATGTGGGCCCATCAGAAGCTGACCGCCGGCGGAACTGATGGCCTCGATACAGTGATTAATATCCTCCACCGCAAAGTAAACCGCCCAGTGACTGGGAACGCCTTGCTGTTGTAATTCGGTAGGTAGCTGATACATGGCACCGATTTCTTCCTCACCGTGCCGAATGGTAGAATAAGCCCCCTCAGGCATAGGAATGTCCTGCGTTTGCCAACCGAATAACCGACAATAAAAATGCTTGGCACTGTTCCAATCCAGCGTACCCAGCTCTACCCAGCAGGGCTCACCATGCCTGTATTCTGTAATCTTCATTACCCAGTTCCCTTGTTATCGTAAGCGAAAGAGGCGGCCAAGGCCGGTTCCTTTCAGTTAAACGCTAACAGAAATTATACCAAGCTGTATAGAAAGTGTTCGATTACAAATTGCAGACGACCAAAGACACGAGTCAAAACCCAGGGAAATATATTTTGTTGTGGTTAAAACAATTACTTATTAACGCTATGACCCACAGGGCTTCTGTCTTCTCAACAATGAACAAACCGGAATGGCGAGTCTATTTATGGAGTGTGAGCTTCGACCTATGCTGTCACGCCGATGAAAATAAGCTAATGGAAAGCAGATAATCAAAGTCGAGTTCGAAAGTATGGAATTCAATCAAGGCAGTGCCGACAAACCAACAGCATTCGAACAACTGTAGCAGAGAGACTTGGAGCGGGTGATGGGAATCGAACCCACGTATGCAGCTTGGGAAGCTGCCGTTCTACCATTGAACTACACCCGCACAAAATATTCGGCGTGAACATATAAATTACTGACTTTTATGACCTTGTCAAGATGAGGCTCTCTCAATCCGTTGAAAAAGAGAGCCAGTTCCCGCTTCAGGAATACTTGGGTAACATACCGGCCATGGCCAACAGATGGCAAGCCGCCGTCAGCAATCCAAACAACACCACTATGGCTATCAGAGGGGTTCCCCCCGGCACACGAAAGCCCGGGTGGTCGGCAAACTGTTGCCTTGAGCGCCAAGCCATCAAGGCCGGCACTATGACGGCCCAAACCGTGGCCGCCAAGGCAGCGAAGCCGATGGCGACCAGGAAGCCATCTGGAAACAGCATACCTAGCAGAGTCGGTGGCAGGAAAGTCACCAAGGCGGTCTTGGCTCGGCCGCTGCGGCTGTCGTCAAAACCAAACAGATCAGCCAGATAATCAAACAAACCCAGGGTTACCCCCAAGAATGAAGAGGCCACCGCCAGATTAGCAAATAGGGTCAGCATGGTGTTGAGCAGTGAGTTATCCATCACCTTGGACAAGGCACCGACCAAGACCCCCATATTGCCGCCTTGGGCAATAATATTGCTGAATTCGGCGCGAGAAATGTTACCCATAGTTGCCACCAACCAACATAGGTAAATGGCCAGAGCGATAAAGGTGCCGACAAAAATCGCCTTGATAATAGTGCCCGGCTGTTTACCGTAGTATTTCACCAGCGACGGCACATTGCCGTGATAACCAAAACTGGCTAGACCGAAAGGAATCGCAGCCCACAGATATGAACCGTAAGACCCCTCTTCCGGCAACAACAGCTTGCTGGTATCTATGCCGATCAACAGATTACCTATCGCCAGAAAGAAACTGATAATCATCCCTCCCAGCATTATGGTCGTGATCCTATCCACGGCCTTAGTACTGATCAGCACCACCAACGCCAACACTAAGGCGAACACCAAGGCGGCAAAGCTCTGTGGCAGACTGATATCCATTCCTTGCAGGCTGTGATTGACTATGGAGCCACCACCGCTGATATAGGCATAGGTAAGGATATAGAGTACGAAGGTTATCGAAGCGCCGTTAAGCACCCGCCAAAACTGTCCCAGGGTCTCCTTGGTGAGGGTGTCAAAGCTAGCTCCCGGCTCAAAATGCAGGTTGGTTTCCAGCAGCAGCAACCCGGACATAAACATGCAAAACCATACCCCCAGCAGCATGAGTACCGAGTAGCCAAACCACATACCCGCACCTTCCACCGGCAGAGAAAACATCCCGGCACCGACTGTGGTTCCGGCGATGATCATGGCACCGCCCAGCAAAGACGCCTTGGCAGGCGCCGCATTCATATGATTGGCCATCAGGACTCCTGTTCGGCGGCGATGCTGTCGACAATGGTTTGCTTGACCTGAGGACGCAGTAACAGGTTGGCATAATCCCGGGTTCGCTCGATATCGTGGCGAGTGTCTTCTTTGGTGAGATAACCCAGCTCTTTGAGCTTGATGCTCACAATGCCATAGAGTTTTTTATCGTAAAACTCAGGGGCGGTAATCCCATGTAACGCGCCCAGACGACTGGCTAACTTATGGCTTTCCCGCTCCAAATCGCCGCGCTCAATACCCGGGTGAGCCGCCAGCAGGTTAAAGATGACGGCGTAGCGCTGCAGAGTCTCACTCATGGTTTCGGCCAACAGCGCCAGCGGATTGATCCCGGCCTCCAACACCCTGAAGCCATTAGCCTCTTCGGCGACTAGGCCTTTGGCAATGAAGCGATCCAGCAGCTGATCGGCATAGGCGCCGACATCTGTCTTGCCCATAAACAGCTCGGCCTGCAACAGAGGGTAGAAATCCTCAAGCACAGCTTGCATCTGAGCCCGGCTGCACTGTTCCAGACGCACCAGACAACTGGCCAGCAGAGAAGGCACAATAAATAAGTGAATGATGTTGTTGCGGTAGTAAGTCATGGTTACCGCTATCGATTCATCGATTGAGATGATATCACCCAACTCATCCTTCTGAACCGTGAACTTGTTCAGCTCCAGACCTTGTTGCAACAGCTGCTTACCGTCACCCTCGGCCACCGAGATGTACTGGGTATAAGGCACTTCCTTGAGCAGATCCAGATACAGGTCCAACTGCCGTTCCAACTGGCTGCGCTCCAGCGCATTTTGCTCTGAGGACAAGAGCACCAAGCTGGTAAGAGTCACCGCACTGGCCGCTGCCGCATCATTGATATGAGTCATCACCCGGTTGGCCAAGGTATTGACCGCTGGGGTCAGCCAGCTGGGTTTCTGCTCGGGATCGGCGGCCACATCTTCACGCCAATTGGGCGCCGTTTCTTTGAGGAAGTTCTGCAGGGTCACAGGTTCACCAAAGTTCACATAACCCTGGCCAAAATTACCCAACTTGCGCAAGGCGCCAACCACCTGCCAGACTGACTCTTTCTGCTTTTTCTTGCCACTGAGTTCTTTGTGATAAGTGGCCACTTCCATGACATGGTCATAGCCCAGATATACGGGCACCAGAGTCACCGGCCGCTCAATGCCTCGCAACACAGAGTTGACCGTCATCGCCAACATACCTGTCTTGGGCGACAACAATCGTCCGGTACGGGAACGGCCGCCTTCGGTGAAATATTCGACCGAATAGCCTTTGGCAAACAGCTGATCGAGATACTCACGGAACACGGCGGTATAGAGTTTATTACCATTGAAACTGCGGCGGATAAAGAAGGCACCACCACGGCGGAACATGGGTCCGGCGGGCCAGAAGTTCAAGTTAATACCGGCGGCGATATGGGGCGGAACCATGCCCTGAAAATAGAGGATATAAGAAAGCAGCAGGTAATCCATATGGCTGCGATGACAAGGCACATAAACTATCTCATGGCCATCGTGATGCAGTTGGCGTATCTGCTCGGCGCCCTTGATGTTAATCCCCTTATAGAGCTTGTTCCATAACCAGGTAAGGATCCGCTGGGCAATACGCACCAGACTGTCAGAATAGTGGGCAGCAATCTCATCGAGATATTCCTCTGCCATTTCCCTGGCTCTGGCCTCGGGGATCTTCTTGGCTGCGGCTTCCTCTTTAATAGCCTTTTTAAGAGTTTCTGAACGCAACAGTTCATTGAACAGCGCTTGGCGGTTGGGCAGTAATGGCCCGGTCATCACCTTACGCTGACGGCGGAAATGTACCCTGGCCACTCGCGCCAACTTATGGGCAATAGCCTTATCGGTTCCATGTTCATCGGCCATCAGCCGCAGCGACACGGCATTGGAAAACTGCACAAAGTTGTCGCGCCCCAGAAACAGGATCATTAAAAATTTGCGCAGCCAAGTCGGGCTTTCCCGCTCAAATACGGCGGCGCGCATGCTGTCATCTTCCTTGCCTGGAGTGCGGCCCCAATAGAGACTCACGGGCACCAACTGAATGTCCAGTTGTGGATTGGTCTGATGCAAATGAAGCAAGGAGGTAAAACAGCTGAGAAAAGGCTTATTACTCTTACGCTTGCCAAACAGAGGCTTAGCTCCTTCCAGACAGACGACTCTGGGGACGGTAATATCATCGACCTTGAGCGCCTCATAAGGACAAGGCAGGCCAAACTTACGGGTGACTTCCGCCAGCGCAGCAATATCACTGACAGATTCCGTCTTCATGACATAGGCCATCGGCTTAGCCGGATCCAAGTTTAAATCTGCGAAAGGATCCTGAGGCACCACTATGGTGTGCACGAGTTTACTTTGGATCCAACGAAGGGATTTAAACCAGAATGAATCTTGTTTGGACATGTTCTTTCAGAGTCTGGGTCGCAATCAATAGCTCAATAGAATACCAGAATTTCCTGAACCTTAGCTAGGAAAGCTGCGAACCGGCCCCGGCAAGCCTTATGTCAGAGCTCTGGAGCCCAGGTCTATCTGATGCCGGAGCCGCTCTCTAACCTATTTATGCCACGGCTAAAAAATCTCAACACTGGTTAATACTTGCACTAAAAAAAATACTGTATATACTGACAGGTACTGTATGAAAAAACAGGAATCATCATGAGACCACTGACACCGCGCCAGGCACAGATTCTGGAACTGATTAAACGCAATATAGCCGATACCGGCATGCCACCAACCCGGGCCGAAATTGCTACCCGGTTAGGCTTCAAGAGCGCCAACGCCGCCGAAGAACACCTCAAGGCGCTGGCCAAGAAAGGCTGTATTGAGATCATACCAGGCACCTCTCGCGGCATTCGTCTACCTCATGATGATCAAGCCGAGTCAGAAACCGGCCTCCCGCTAATAGGTCAGGTCGCCGCTGGTGAACCCATACTGGCACAGGAACATGTAGAACAGTATTACCAGGTCGACCCTAGTATGTTCCATCCCAATGCCGACTTCCTGCTGCGGGTGCGCGGCGACAGCATGAAGAATATAGGCATTCTCGAAGGTGATCTTCTGGCGGTTCATAAGGTACAGGAAGCCCGTAACGGTCAAGTCGTGGTGGCCAGGGTTGAAGATGATGTAACGGTAAAACGCTTTGAAAAGAAAGGTAATGTAGTTTATCTACATGCTGAGAATGAAGCTTACTCCCCAATCAAAGTCGACCTGACTTTCCAGCCATTGACCATTGAAGGACTGGCGGTAGGGATAATACGCAATGGAGACTGGCTATGAGCATAATGACTGGCAACGCCCCGAGACACCCAGGCCTATGGACAGATACCAATATCACAGGTAACCAACCTTGTCCGCATACCGGCATCTCCAGCCTGGCCAGCCACAGTCAAGGACGCCAGGAATTATTACGCCTCTGCCCTCAATTGGCGCAACTGAGCCAACAGGGGCGCTGGATAGTCTTGATTAACGCCCCGGCCAGCATAGGTTACAAGGAAACCTTAGCGAGGGCCGGTGTCAGAATGGATAGAGTGCTCTTGGTGCGCACCAAGGATGAGGTTGAAGCCTTGTGGGCAACGGAAAGAGCCCTGACCAACGGCACTTCCAGTGCAGTGATCAGTTGGATTGATAGCCTGGATGCCCGTGATAACCGTCGGTTACAACTGGTCGCTCGTAACGCCAGAGCCATGGGCATAGTGTTGGAAACCGGCCCCCAGACTAAGGAGATGGAGAGCCGTCTCAGTGAGCTGACTCGCTCCATCCATTAATATATTCCTTTAAAGGCCATCCTTGAGATGGCCTATTTTCCGCCCCTTCTTGACGTAATCGCTTACCTGTAAACCGCGCGGGCTCGGCTTTCGCGCGGTATGAACCTAAGAATTTATAGATGTTTTTTTTCATATAGTTAGAAAACATCGTGATCTTGATCAATATTTAATCTACAAATATTGTAAGAACAACGATTGTGTTACCTCCATGCAATTCGTCGTAGGCTGACCGCCCCATTTCGCTTTATAGCGAGTGCGGCCGCCGCCGGAAATGCTGAGTATATTCAGCGGTAAGTGCAACAGTGGTTACCACCTGTATACCTAGATCTAAGTGAAACCGCCGCCGCACTTTGAAGTCATCGTTGCTTTTTTGGGAACTGAAGAGTTTGCATAGAGCAAAGACTTACTGTGTGACTCTTCTTTGTAGTTGCGAATGCAATTGACAGAGGAGATGTCTTGTGAAGCAATGGCTGTGTGTTTTGCTGACCTTGTTGTGCGTCAGCTTGTTGTCTCCATGCGCCCAGGCAGATATGCCCTTGAATATGACTCAAGGGGTAACTGAGATCAGTGGCAAGGTGTATCACCTGCACATGATCATTCTTTATATCTGCTGCGCCATAGGTTTGGTCGTGTTCGGCGTGATGATCTACGCCATGATCAACCATAGGAAGTCCAAAGGGGCGGTTGCGTCCCAATTCCATGAAAGTACCAAGGTAGAAATTGCCTGGACGCTTATCCCCTTCTTAATCCTTATCCTGATGGCAATCCCCGCAACCAAGACGCTGATTGCCATGGAGGATCCCAGTGATGCCGACCTGACGGTCAAGATCACCGGCTCGCAATGGAAATGGCACTACAGCTATTTCGGCGAAGACATCGACTTCTTCAGCATATTGGCAACACCGAGGTCCCAGATAGAAGGCCAGGAAGCCAAGGGTGAGCACTATCTGCTTGAAGTCGACAAGCCGTTGGTATTGCCCATCAATCGCAAAGTCCGATTCCTGATGACCTCAGATGATGTGATCCACTCCTGGTGGGTGCCCGCCTTTGCCGTCAAAAAAGACGCCAATCCCGGGTTTATTAACGAAGCCTGGACCCGGGTGGACAAACCGGGGATCTACCGCGGCCAATGTGCCGAGCTTTGCGGTAAAGACCACGGCTTTATGCCGATTGTGGTGCAGGTACTGGCAGAAGATGAGTTCGACGCCTGGATGGCAGAGCAGAAACAAGCTGCGGCTACGGCCGCCGAAGAAGCTCAGGCTGCCCTCAGTGAGACCATGAGCCATGATGAAGCCATGGCGCTTGGCGAACAAATCTATATGGCGCGTTGCGCCGCCTGTCATCAGCCCAACGGCGCCGGACTTCAAGGGGTGTTCCCGGCGCTCAAGGGCAGTGCTATTGCCATAGGCCCAATGGCTGCCCATCTGGACATAGTGATCCATGGCAAGACAGGCACCGCCATGCAGGCCTTCGGCAAACAGATTACCGCCAAGGAACTGGCCGCTGTGGTGACCTATGAGCGCAATGCCTGGGGCAATAATACAGGCGACACAGTGCAAGCCGCCGACGTCAATAACCACGGGCAGTAGGGGGAGAAGATGAACTCATTCAGTCAAGACGCCGAAGCCGACGTTCAGGAAGTCACTGAACAGGAACACCAGCATCATCACGCCCCCAAGGGGATCATGCGCTGGTTACTGACCACCAACCATAAAGACATAGGTACACTCTATCTCTGGTTCAGCTTCATCATGTTCCTGATAGGGGGCGCCATGGCCATGGTGATCCGTGCTGAGCTATTCCAGCCCGGATTGCAACTGGTCGAGCCCAACTTCTTTAACCAAATGACCACAGTTCATGGCCTTATCATGGTTTTTGGCGCCGTGATGCCAGCCTTTACCGGTCTGGCCAACTGGTTGATCCCCATGATGATAGGTGCGCCGGATATGGCGCTGCCGAGGATGAACAACTGGAGCTTTTGGATTTTGCCCTTCGCCTTCTTAATCCTGCTTAGCTCATTGTTTATGGAAGGCGGCGGCCCCAATTTTGGCTGGACCTTCTATGCGCCATTGTCGACAACTTATAGCGCAGACAGCACAGCCTTGTTTGTTTTCTCAATACATATCATGGGGATAAGCTCAATCATGGGGGCGATCAACGTGATAGTCACCATAGTGAATCTGCGCGCACCTGGCATGAACTGGATGAAGCTGCCCCTGTTCGTCTGGACCTGGCTTATCACCGCCTTCCTGCTGATAGCCGTCATGCCGGTATTGGCCGGGGCCGTGACCATGGTACTCACAGACAAATTCTTCGGCACCAGCTTCTTCGATGCCGCCGGTGGCGGAGATCCTGTAATGTTCCAGCATATTTTCTGGTTCTTCGGCCATCCCGAGGTGTACATAATGATCTTGCCGTCATTCGGCATCATCTCGGCCATTATTCCGGCATTCAGTCGCAAACCTTTGTTTGGCTACGCCTCAATGGTCTACGCCACCGCCAGCATCGCGATCCTCTCCTTCCTGGTGTGGGCACACCACATGTTCACCACAGGTATGCCTGTCTTTGCCGAACTCTTCTTTATGTACTGCACCATGCTGATTGCCGTGCCAACCGGGGTCAAGGTATTCAACTGGGTTGCCACCATGTGGCGGGGATCCATCAGCTTTGAAGCCCCTATGATGTTCGCCTGTGCCTTTATTATTCTCTTCACCATAGGCGGCTTCTCCGGCCTGATGTTGGCAATCACCCCAGCCGACTTCCAATACCATGACACTTACTTTGTGGTTGCCCATTTCCATTATGTGCTGGTCACCGGTGCCATCTTCTCCATCATGGCCGCCGCCTATTACTGGCTACCCAAGTGGACCGGGCATATGTACAGCGAGACCTTGGCCAAGTGGCATTTCTGGTGCTCGGTCATTTCGGTCAATGTGTTGTTCTTCCCGATGCATTTCCTCGGGCTGGCCGGTATGCCCAGACGCATCCCCGACTACTCGGTGCAGTTTGCCGATGTCAATCAGATTGTCTCCATAGGCGGTTTTGCCTTTGGCCTGTCACAGCTGATATTTCTGGCACTGGTGATCAAGTGTATTCGCGGCGGCGCCCAGGCTCCGGCCAAACCTTGGGAAGGTGCCCAAGGGCTTGAGTGGACCCTCCCAAGTCCGGCGCCTTATCACACCTTCAGCACCCCGCCGGAGATTAAGTGATATGGCAGACTCCCGCCCCGACAACCGTAAACTGGTACGCCTGCTGCTGCTTGGCGCCGTAGCCATGTTCGGCTTCGGCTTTGCCCTGGTGCCGCTCTATGATGTGCTTTGTCAGCAGTTGGGGATCAATGGCAAGACCAACACCAGCGCCGCTACTTATAGTGCCCAAGTGGATAACAGCCGCTTGGTCACTGTGGAGTTTATCTCTCAGGTGGCCAAGGGAATGCCTTGGGAGTTCAAGCCGGAAGTGACCCGTATCAAGGTGCATCCCGGCCAGTTGACCCATACCCGCTTTCTGGCCCGCAACCTGTCACACCAATACAAGATAGGTCAGGCGATCCCTTCCGTTTCACCGGGACAAGGCGCCGCCTACTTCAATAAAACCGAGTGCTTCTGTTTCAATCAGCAGCCGCTGGCTGCCGATGCCAGTGCCGAGCTGCCGCTGGTGTTTTACGTGGATCCGGACCTGCCGGACTCCATCAGCACTCTGACCCTCTCTTACACCCTCTATGACATCACGGATAGACAGATATCCGATGCCCTGGAGCAAGGAGCAGCGAAATGACCAGTAAACATGAACACTATTATGTTCCGGCTCAAAGCGCCTGGCCGATTGTCGGCGCATTGGGGCTTTTCCTTATCGCCTATGGTGCCGGTACTTATGTATCCCAGCTCAAATCTGACGGTGGCCACGGCAGTTATGTACTGCTGGCAGGGATTGCCGTCATTCTGTTCATGCTGATTGGCTGGTTCAGAAACGTGATCCATGAATCCATGAGTGGTCTCTATTCGCCACAGATGGACAGGTCATTTCGTCAGGGAATGAGTTGGTTCATCTTCTCTGAGGTGATGTTCTTTGCGGCCTTTTTCGGCGCCCTCTTCTATGCCCGTATGGTGGCCGTGCCTTGGTTGGGTGGCGCATCCAACAATGCCATGACCAACGAAGTGCTCTGGCCTGGATTCAGCGCAGGCTGGCCCTTACTGAAAACCCCGGACGGCACTGAAACCCAAGCCATGGGTTGGAATGGTTTACCCCTTTTCAACACCATTATTCTGCTCACCTCCTCTATTACCCTGCATTTTGCCCACCTGGGGTTAGAGAAAGGCAAACGCACCGCCTTAACCCTTTGGCTTGGACTCACCATCTTGCTGGGACTGGCGTTTTTAATCTTGCAGGGAGAGGAATATGTCCATGCCTACACTGAGCTGGGGCTGACGCTGCAGTCCGGCGTTTATGGCAACACCTTCTTCCTGCTGACAGGTTTCCACGGTATGCATGTGACTCTGGGCACGCTGTTCCTGTTGGTGCTGTTTTTCAGGGTTTTAAAGGGGCACTTCAGCGCTGAGCGTCACTTTGCCTTTCAGGCCGGCAGTTGGTATTGGCACTTTGTCGATGTGGTGTGGCTATGCCTGTTTGTTTTTGTGTATGTGCTTTAGTAAGGCCGGGGATTAGGGGAAATAATCCCCAGCGCCAATGCCAGCAGCAACAAAAGAACCACCAACGCCGAAAACAGCACCCGGCGGCCAAGAAAACGGCTCATGGGAACAGATGAATCGCCGCGCACCATGATCCACAGGGCGCGACCAAGGTTGAAAATGATGAACAGCAGTAGCAGTACCAATATGACTTTAAAGAAAAAACTGACTGACATTCACTCTCCCATCCCTTGGGGGCGTTACCTTGCACTGTTATTTACTTTGGGGCTGTTTCTACTCATGGTCAAGCTGGGATTCTGGCAACTGCAGCGCGCTGAAGAAAAGCAACTATTGGCCCAGGAGATTGCCGCCAGAGCGGATGCGGGGCCAAGCAGCTTTTCAGCTCTATTGAGGCAAGACCCTGACAGCCGACTCACAGGGCAGAAACTGCAGCTGAGTGCCAATGTATTGAGCGGCAAGCAATTGCTGCTGGACAACCAGGTGTACCAAGGACGCGTGGGCTACCTGTTGCTGCAACCTCTGCAAGTTGAGCCGGAGCAACCCTGGTTATTGCTGGAGCTGGGGTTTATCCCAGCTCCAGAAAAACGCAGTGAACTGCCAGAGATATTGCCGTTACCGCCACGCCTCACCCTCGAAGGCCGATTGTGGCAAAAGGGCAGTAACCCACTGAGCCAGGAGCTCTTGGCCGAAGCCGGTTGGCCCAAGCGAATACAAAATCTCAACTGGCCGCAGCTCGAGCACTTGCTTGGGCACAAACTGATTCCGGCCGTGTTGCAGCCGGTTCAGCTGGAAGGTGTGGACTTGCCAAGACCCTGGCAGCCATTGCCCATGCCGGCTGAAAAACACTTGGGTTATGCCCTGCAGTGGTTTTCCATGGCTGCCGCCCTGTTGTTACTGCTTGTCTGGTGGCGCTGGAAACTGAATCGACACTAACCACACTAACCATAGGGCGAGCTGAATTCAGAACGCCCAATTACAGCAAGAGGAGCCAGGATGAACTCCCGAACCCAAAGACCACTCTTGATACTACTGCTGGCCTTTGCCCTGCCTGTGATACTGGCAAAACTGGTACTGAGCTTCGAGCTGTATCAAGGCGGAGCCACCAATAAGGGCCAGTTGCTGCCGGCTAATCTGGGTTATCAACAACTTGGGCTCGACAACCCACTTCCCGGCCGTTGGCAAGTCCTATACCTGATACCGGCCAACTGCGATGAACTGTGCCAGGAACGGCTCTACATATTACAGCAGAGCCATACGGCGCTGGGCGCCGAGATGGACAGGGTCGACACCCTGATTTTCATCAACCGGGACAGCGACACGGGTGCTCCGCTAAACAAGGACTTTCATCGAGTTACTCTGGATAAACCTCTGACCGCCGAGAATCCATTACAGCAGCAGATGTTAGTGATAGTCGACCCTCTGGGCGCTTGGGTGTTGGCCTATCCGGGGGTAGTGGATCACCAGGGCCAACTCCTGCAAGGCAAGGCCTTGGTCAGCGACCTGCGCAAGCTGTTGAAACTCTCGAGGGTGGGCTGATGAAACTGAACTTGCTACTGAAGATGACCCTCATCTGCACTCTGACGGTCATCCTGTTGGGCGCCTACACCCGGCTGTCGGATGCCGGCCTTGGCTGCCCCGACTGGCCCGGTTGCTATGGCCATATCAAGGTGCCTTCTCAGGCCCATGAATTGGCTCATGTCGAACGCCACTTTCCGGGACAAGAAATAGAACCCAAGAAAGCCTGGCTGGAGATGATCCACAGATATGTGGCCGGCTCGCTGGGGATTCTGGTATTACTTATTTTGATCCAGAGTTGGCGTGGCAGTGCAACCCCGAAGAAGCTGCCGGGACTGATCGCCGCACTGATCGTATTTCAAGCGCTGCTGGGAATGTGGACTGTGACCATGAAACTGATGCCCGTCGTGGTCATGTCTCACCTGCTCGGGGGATTCACCCTGTTTTCGCTGTTATTGCTGCTGTATCTCAGGCTCCGGCCGCTGCAAATCCCGGATGGTGATCCCAAAGCCCGCACCTTGGCGCCTTTGGCCATGGTGGCGCTGGCCATTGTGGTACTGCAAATTATGCTTGGCGGCTGGACCTCCTCCAACTACGCCGCCCTGGCCTGCACAGAGTTGCCTATCTGCGAAGGTGACTGGAGCAGCAACCTACGTCTGGCAGATGCCTTCTCTCCTTTTCAGGGGCAGCATCCCAGCTTTGAGTTCGGCGTATTGGATTATCACACCCGGATGACCATACATATTGCCCACCGAATAGGTGCCCTGCTGACCGCGATAGTGGTACTTACCCTGGCATTCATGCTCTGGCGCAGAGCCTACTCGAGCATGCTGAAACGCTCGGCTCTGGTACTCACCTTAGTGCTGGGATTACAGCTGTCATTGGGCCTGGCCAACGTATTGCTGCATCTGCCGCTGCCGGTGGCGGTTGCCCATAACGGCGGCGCAGCCCTGCTGCTGCTGACTTTGGTATTCATCAACTATGCGCTTTGGCGTAAAGCCTGAAGAGGGACTGTTTATGGCTAAACTACTCTCCATAGCCCAGGACGCGACCCGCACAGAGATCTCCTGGCGCGATTACCTGGAAATGACCAAACCCAAGGTGGTGGCGCTGATGCTACTCACCGTCCTGGTGGGTATGTGCCTGGCGTTGCCCGGTGCTGTCCCCCTACAGCCCTTGCTTGCCGGGTTAATGGGAATTGCCATGATGGCGGGCTCGGCGGCCGCCTTGAATCACCTTATCGATCGACGCATCGATGGCCTGATGGCCCGCACTTATAACCGCCCCTTACCCAAGGGACGAGTGAGCGTGAGTCGGGCCTTGAGCTTTGCCGTCTTGCTTGGACTGGCGGGCTTTACCCTACTCTATTGGCTGGTGAATCCACTCACCGCCTGGTTAACCTGTGCCAGCCTGATTGGCTACGCCCTTATCTATACCGCCTATTTAAAGCGGGCAACCCCCCAAAATATCGTGATAGGTGGCCTTGCCGGTGCCATGCCGCCACTGCTGGGTTGGACGGCGGTAACCAATGACTTTCACGGCCACGCCTGGCTGTTGGTGATCATTATTTTCACCTGGACTCCGCCTCATTTCTGGGCCTTGGCCATTCACCGTCAAAAAGAGTACGCCAAGGTGGATATCCCCATGCTGCCTGTGACTCACGGGGTGGAATTTACCAAGACCTGTATTCTGCTCTACACCCTTCTGCTGGCCATCGCCTGCTTATTACCGGTTTTGGTTGGCTTGAGTGGCCCCGTCTATCTGCTGGCTTCCACCATTCTCAGTTGCCTGTTTATCTACAAGGCCTGGCAACTCAAGTTTGCCGATCGCCCCGGACTGGCGATGGCCGTGTTCCGTTTCTCCATCTATCAGCTGATGCTGCTGTTTATTGCCCTGCTGGTGGATCATTACCTCTGGAGTTGAATCATGAAGAAACGCATCTTGGTGGCGGGGATTTTACTCATAGGTCTTGGCGGTTTGGCCAGTGTGCAGCTGTTTCACCGACCTTCGTCTCAGCCGCCGCTGGCACTACAAACCAGCTTTCAATATGAAACCCCAAGGCCACTGCAACCTTTTGAGTTGCAGGACCAAAACGGCCATCAATTCGATAATGACAAGCTAAAACAGCAATGGAGTCTGATTTTCGCCGGTTACACCTCCTGCCCGGACGTATGCCCAACCACCCTCGGCAAACTCAGTGCCGTCTACCCGAAACTGGCACAAGTGGCACCAATACAGGTGATACTGCTCAGTGTCGATCCTGAGCGTGACAGCCAAAGCAAACTCAAGGACTACCTGGCCTTCTTTAATCCCGAGTTCATAGGTTTGCGGGCCGAGCACCCGGCATTACTGCCCTTCAGCCGCGATCTGGGCCTGGTGTATTCACTGGTCGGCGATGGCCCTGACTACCAAGTGGATCACAGCGCCTCTTTGATCCTGATCTCGCCCGACGGCCGCCGCTACGCCACCATCAAGCCCAGTTCACAAACTCCCGGACAACTGCCGCAGATCCGCAACGATGAACTGCTGGCCGACTTCCGTACTCTGGTTACTCAGTATCAAGGGCCCCACTAACTCCCTAAAGAGCCTAGTCGATTCATATACCATTTTTCTTTTGAAAATAGGCAGAAGTGAAATTTGCCGACTATCTTTTGTGTGTTGGGAAAACAGGGAAGCACTATGTCCATCGACACACAGGCACTGGGAACAGAGATCAGCATTCGCAATATTCAGCCACTCTACCAAAAACTATTGGAACTCCTGCATCGGGTCGATGAATTGATCCTGGATGCCGGTGAGCTGCACAAGGTGGATACTGCCGGCGCCCAGCTGCTGTACCTGTTTGCTCTGAGTTGCGACAAGCGGGGGTTGAAACTGTCATGGCAACGGGCTCAACCCGCCTTTATCGCTCAACTGACACGCCTGGGGATCAGGATCCCGACACTCGATTCAGATTTTGAAAAGGAAACGCTCAATGAAGACTATCCTCGCAGTTGATGATTCAGCCTCCATGCGGCAAATGGTGAGCTTTACCCTCAAGACAGCAGGTTTCGACGTGACCGAAGCCAACAATGGCGAGGAAGCGTTGAAAGTAGCCCAAGGCAGAGAGTTTGACCTGGTGATATCGGACGTCAACATGCCAATTATGGATGGTATCGAGCTGATACGTAACCTGCGCGAGCTGCCCAACTACAAGTTTGTGCCCATGTTGATGCTGACCACAGAGTCGACCACAGACAAGAAGCAACAGGGACGAGCCGCCGGAGCCACCGGCTGGATAGTCAAACCCTTCAACCCGGATCAGCTGTTGGCCACGGTTCGCAAAGTATTGGGTTAGCCTCCGGCAAGGAGCGGATATATGGACATAGATCTGAGCCAATTCACCCAGGTGTTCTTTGAAGAAAGCCTTGAAGGCCTGGAAATCATGGAGTCTGAGCTGCTGAAACTGAACGAACAGCAACCGGATCCGGAAACCATAAATACCATTTTTCGTGCCGCCCATTCGATTAAGGGGGGCAGCGCCACTTTTGGTTTCAACCAAGTCGCCGGATTCACCCACTTGCTGGAAACCCTGTTGGATGAAATCCGTGATGGCCGCCGGGAAATGACCGCCAATCATCAGGATATGTTGCTCTTGTCGGTGGATCTGCTGCGCAACATGCTGCAGGCCTTGATGGCGGGTCAAAGCTTTGAATCACCCCAGCAACAAGAGCTGGAAAACCGCTTCAATCAGGAGTTGTCCAACGTTGCCGGGGTCGAAGATGCGCCGGATAACGCCTGCCAAAACAATGAAAAGGCAGCAGCCAAAGTATCAGAAACCAAAGAGTCTGAAACCAAAGAAATTGGGCTCAGCTGGCAGATAGATTTCCATGCCGGCGCCGACATTCTCAGATGCGGCAACGACCCCATTTTGATGTTCAACGAACTCGCCGAGCTGGGTGAGCTAAAGGTCAGCCTGCCAGCGCAGGAACTGCCAGAGTTTGAAGACCTAGACCCCGAATCCTGCCGTCTGTATTGGCAGCTGCAACTCGGCACAGAGGCGCCACTTGAGCGGATAAAAGAGGTGTTTGAGTGGGTCGAGGACGACTGTGAAATCCATTATCAGCAGTTACCCGCCAAGGCACAGCTTGTCGAAGGTGTCTCACCGCAGGAGCAAGCCCCCATCTCGACTTCTGCCCCAGCCTCCCGAGAGACACAGGTCGCAGCCACCACAGCCAAAGTGGAGTCCGGCAAGGCTGTTGCCAAAACGGCGGAAACCAGTTCTATCCGGGTCAGCACCGACAAGATAGACATGCTGATCAATATGGTGGGTGAGCTGGTAATCACCCAAGCTATGCTGGGGCAGATAGGCCAACAGGAACGCATTGACGATAACGCTCTGCTGTCACTGCAGCAGGGGCTGGAGCAATTGGCCAATCACACCCGGGATCTGCAGGAAAGCGTGATGCAGATCCGCATGCTGCCTATCAGCTTCGCCTTCAACCGTTTTCCCCGCTTGGTACGCGATATAGGTCAGCAGCTGGGCAAGAAAGTCGAGCTGCTCCTCAAAGGCGAGGAGACAGAGCTGGACAAGACTGTGATGGAGAAAATTGTCGACCCCATGGTGCATCTGGTACGTAACTCTTTGGATCACGGCATTGAATCCCCTGCCGTGCGCAGCGCCAAGGGTAAACCGGAAACCGGCAGGATCACCCTCAACGCCTTCCATCAAGGCGGCAATATCGTCATAGAAATCACCGACGACGGCGCAGGATTGGATACCGGCAGAATTCTCGCCAAGGCCAGAGATAAAGGCTTGGTCGGCGCTGAAGAGGAACTCAGCACAGAGGCGATTCAGCAACTCATCTTTAAACCCGGCTTTTCTACCGCCGACAGCGTCTCCGACCTCTCTGGCCGGGGCGTGGGTATGGATGTGGTCAAACGCAACATTCAAGCACTCAGCGGCAGTGTAGAGCTGGCCTCAACGCCCGGCAAGGGGAGCCGTTTTACCATTCGTTTGCCTTTAACCCTGGCCATTCTCGACGGCCAGTTGGTGAGGGTTGGCGAGCATACTTATGTGGTGCCGCTGGTCTCCATCTATGAGTCGCTGCAAGTGGAAAGCAGCAAGGTCAATAAGCTGTCTGAAGAGCACGAAGTGATCCGCCTGCGAGACGAGTACCTGCCGGTCATCCGCGTTTATCAGGAGTTCAATCACCAGGCTCAGGCCAAAGAGGCCAAAGAGGGGCTGGTGATGGTGGTGGACAACAACAACCAAAAAGTCGGCCTGCTGGTCGATGAGTTGCTGGCGCAGCAACAAGTGGTGATCAAGAGTCTGGAAGACAACTACGCCAAAGTGCCCGGGGTATCCGGTGCCACCATTCTCGGTGACGGCAGGGTAGCGCTGATAGTGGATATTCCCGGACTCGTGACCATGTCTGGCCTAAATCAAACTCAGGAACATGCAGCCTAGAAGGGAAGCGCAATGACAGAATCCAACCCTGCAACATCGGCAGCTGCGGAAGATCATTCACAGCAATACCTCACCTTTATGATGGCCGATGAGGAATATGGTGTCGATATTCTCTCGGTGCAGGAGATCCGTGGCTGGGAAGCAACCACGGTGATTCCCAATGCACCGCCCCATGTCAAAGGGGTGATCAATCTTCGCGGCACCATAGTCCCCATCATAGATCTGCGTCAAAGGTTCGGTATCAAGACCCTGGCATATGGCCCAACCACAGTAGTGATAGTGCTGAAAGTGCGCCTGGATAAACAGCACAAGGTGATGGGCATAGTGGTGGATGCCGTTTCCGATGTTTTCAGTATCACCCAGAGCGAGATCCGCAGCGCGCCCGATTTTGGCCAGGACACGGACATGCGTTTCATCCATGGGCTCACCTGTGTGGCCGATAAGATGGTCATACTATTGAATATCAATATGTTACTCGGTAATGAAGTGCTGCCGGATGCATCACAACTTTCCAGTTTGCTGCAGCAACTGGACTTGGAACAGCCTCAGGCTGCCAACCTTTAAGACATCGAGGAAAGAAGAATGGATGCCGCCAATGCCAACATAATCAACAGCAATCCCTGGAATCTGCTTGGCTTAATCACGGGCATCGCCGTGATGGCGCTCATGCTGCTAGGCCAGGATCCCAATATCATTATTATTCTGCAGGGCGTCACACTGGTTTGCATACTGCTTGGGCTATTGCACTCACTCAAGCACAAAGGCACCCTGGATAGCGCCATCAACCAACTGCAGCGGTTGCTGAAAGACGGCACGCAGCAGTTTGCCGAGCTTGATCTGCCGGGCTGGAAGCCTCTGCTGGACGAGCTCAGTCGTTGGCGTCAGAGCCAGCAACAGCAGCAAGCCATTCTCAAGGCGCTGGATATCTGCCAGGCCAATGTGATGGTGGCCAATCCGGCCGGTGACATTCTCTACTTCAACCACTCGCTGCAACAAACCATGCAGGACGCCGAGGCCGACATTCAAGAGGTATTGCCCAAATTCCAGGCCGACAAGCTGCAGGGCGCCAATATGGATGTTTTCCACCGCAACCCAAAGCATCAAAGGAAATTGATCGCCGGCTTGGAGCAGGTTTACTCGACTCAAATCAAGGTAGGTCGCCGCACCTTCAGCCTGATAGCTTCGCCGGTATTCGACGAAAACAAGCAGCGTATTGCCACTGTGGTCGAATGGCAGGATCTCACCGAAGCCCTTAGCAAACAACAATTGGAGCAGCAAAGCGCTACAGAGAACACCCGCATCAAGCAGGCACTCAATGTCTGCCAGGCCAATGTGATGGTCGCCGATACCGACTACAAGATCATCTACCTGAACGACTCACTGAATGAAATGCTGGCCGGCAATGAGCAAAAGCTGCAACAGGAGTTGCAGGCCTTCAACATGAGCAAGCTGATTGGCAGCAATATCGATATCTTCCATCGCCATCCTGAGCATCAACGACAATTGCTGGACCAGCTCACCGACAGCTATAACACCCGCATCAAGGTGGCCGGGCTAACATTCAACCTGATTGCCACCCCGGTATTTGAACAGGGCAAGCGTACCGGCACAGTAGTGGAGTGGCAGGATATCACCGCCAGCCTGGCCAGAGAGCAGCAGGAAAAACAGCTGGCGGCCGAAAATGCCCGCATTCGTCAGGCATTGGATAATGTCAGTTCAAATACCATGGTGGCGGATAACGACGGCAATATCATCTATCTCAACCAAGCCGTACAACAGATGTTTCAGGCGGCAGAGAAACACATTCTTCGCGATCTGCCCAAGTTCAATGCCGGCAAACTACTGGGGCAGAATATAGACAGCTTCCATAAGGTGCCCAGCCACCAGCGCAATCTACTCGCCGGTTTGACCGAGACCTATGACAGCCAGCTGCAAGTTGGTGGTCGTACCTTCAGGATCATCGCCAATCCGATATTGGACGCGGAACAGGGACGAATTGGCACTGTGGTTGAATGGGCCGACCGTACCGATGAGGTAGCCATAGAGCAGGAGATTGATGCCATCATCACGGCGGCCAACAACGGCGATCTGAGCCGCCGCCTGGATATTCACAACAAGGAAGGTTTCTTCCTTAATCTCTCTAACGGCCTCAACCGCTTGGTCGGCATCGCCGACAATGTCATTTCCAAAGTCGCCGATATCTTCGATGCTTTGGCCAAGGGACAACTGGATCGAAAGCTAGATGGCGACTATCAGGGGCAGTTTGCCAAGCTGCAGCAAGATGCTAACGCCACCATCAACAAGTTGACTGAGGTGATTGGAGGTATCAATGACTCGGCCAACACCGTCACCTCAGGAGCCGAAGAGATAGCCCAAGGCAACGCCGATCTTAGCCAGCGGACCGAAGAGCAAGCGGCGGCCTTGGAGCAAACCGCCTCCAGCATGGAGCAGATGACAGCTACAGTGAAACAAAGCGCCGAAAATGCCACTCTGGCCAACAACTTAGCCCAGCAGGCCAGTGAGAAGGCCGATGAGGGCGGTAAGGTAGTCAAACAGGCAGTCAGTGCCATGGAGGAGATCAACTCCTCAAGCAAGCGCATTGCCGACATCATCAGTGTGATAGATGAAATCGCTTTCCAGACTAACCTGCTGGCGCTGAATGCCGCAGTCGAGGCCGCCAGAGCCGGAGAACAGGGCCGAGGCTTTGCCGTGGTGGCCGGAGAGGTTCGTAACCTGGCACAACGCAGCGCCGGGGCCGCGAAAGAGATCAAGGAGCTGATCCGCGACAGCGTCAACAAGGTCACGGATGGTACTCAGTTGGTCAATCAATCCGGTGACACTTTACAGGAAATAGTGCAAGCCGTATCTAAAGTTGCCGACATGATGAATCAGATCAGCATTGCCGCAGAGCAGCAGTCGGTTGGGATCCAGGAGGTCAACAAGGCGGTATCGCAGATGGATGAGATGACCCAGCAAAATGCCGCCTTGGTGGAGCAGGTCTCGGCCGCCGGCGATGCCATGGCCGAACAGGCCAGGAGCATGAAGCGTCAATTGGGCTTTTTCAATACCGCTAATCTGGAACGGGGCACCAATAAACCTCTGACCCTGATCGCCGGGGATAAGTCCCCCAAGATCCGTGTCAGTTCAGAAGAGTGGAGCGAGTTCTAGGAGGCGCTAATTGAGTTTAAATGAGGAAAAGGCATTCCCAATGACAGCCGCGGACTTTGGCATTATCCGCGAGCTGGCCTACCAACACACAGGGATAGTGTTACCCGAGCGTAAGCGCCATATGGTGTATTCCAGGCTCAGCCGCCGATTGCGGATGTTGCGGCTGACCAATTTCGGCGATTATTGTCTCAAACTACAAAGCGACCCTCTGGAACTGGCGCCCTTTATCAACGCGCTGACCACCAATCTGACCGCTTTTTTCCGGGAGCGGCATCACTTCAATTTTCTGGAAACCGAGCTGGTACCCTATTGGCAGCAGCGCAAGCAGCACAGGCTGAGAATCTGGTCCGCAGCCTGCTCCAGTGGTGAAGAGCCCTACAGCATAGCCATGACCTTGGCAGAGCACTTTCCCGCCGCCTCGGGTTGGGATCTGAAAATATTGGCAACCGATCTCGATACCAATGTGTTGGCCAGAGCCGAAGCCGGAGTTTATCCCCTGGCCGGAATGGAAGCCATCCCTGAAAGGTGGCACCACTATCTGCAAGGCGCAGCGGAAGAGTTCAGCATTAGCAACCAGATCAAAAAGTTAATCTTCTTCAAGCAGCTCAACTTACTGGATCCCTGGCCGATGCAGGGCCCATTCGATGCCATCTTCTGCCGTAATGTGCTGATCTATTTCGACCAGAGCTCCAAGCAGAAGATAGTGGCCGGTTTCAGAAAACTCCTGGCCGATGATGGTGTGTTGTTTATCGGTCACTCAGAAAGCCTGACCAATATCTCCCGTGAGTTTGAAACCGTCGCTCAAACCACTTATCGCCTACGGCATCAGGATTCGACTCTGCCGCGGCTGTCCCATGTCTCAGGAAGCAAGGAGCGATACTGATCATGGTAAAAGTTCTGATTGTTGACGACTCGGCACTGGTACGCCAGTTGCTGAGTCATATGCTCAGCCAGGCCCAAGATATAGATGTCGTCGGCTGCGCCGAGGACCCCTACGAAGCCAGAGAAATGATTAAAGCGCTGCAGCCAGATGTACTGACCCTGGATGTGGAAATGCCCAAGATGGATGGCCTGGCCTTTCTGCGCAACTTGATGCGCCTAAGACCCATGCCTGTAGTGATGGTATCGTCTTTGACAGAACGCGGCGCCGACGTGACCCTGGAGGCCTTATCCCTCGGGGCGGTCGACTTTATCGCCAAGCCTAAACAGGACTTGACCAATAGGCTTCTGGACTATCAGCAAGAGCTGATCGATAAGGTGCATCAGGCCGCCGCCAGCCATGTCACCCCGCTACATGGTAGCTCGGCGCCACTCCGCAGTGATGCAAAACTCAAGAACCGTATCATAGCCATAGGCGCCTCCACCGGCGGTACTGAGGCCATTCAACGGGTAGTGGCGCCGCTGCCGGAAAATACCCCCCCCATAGTCATAGCCCAGCATATTCCTGCGGCCTTCAGCGCTTCATTTGCCCGCCGCCTCAACCAACACGCCAGAATGGAAGTGATAGAGGCTCAAGGCGGGGAAAGATTGACTCAGGGCGTTGCCTATCTGGCACCGGGCCATGCCCACTTGGTACTCGAGCGCCGTGGCGCTCATATCTACACCCGGCTGCTGGACACGGAAACCGTCAACCGCCATAAGCCCTCGGTGGATGTGCTGTTCAACAGCATTGCCGAGATTGCCGCTAAGTCGGCGATAGGGGTGATACTCACGGGCATGGGTAAAGACGGTGCGGCAGGCCTGCTGAAGATGCATCAAGCGGGAGCCCACACCATAGCCCAGGATGAGGCCAGTTCTGTGGTTTGGGGAATGCCGGGCTCGGCAGTAGCGCTCAATGCCTGCAACGAGCAGTTACCACTGGCGAATATCCCGGCCAGGTTGTTGCAATTACTGACTACTCCTTGACCCAGCTGCCATCATCCTTTGGCCTAACCCATGCCTGGGAAAACCAATAATAGCTGCCATGACGTTTACTGGGAGCAGTACAGTTGTATCTGGAACGCCCCGGCGGCAAGTCCAGTTCAGCCTGAATTCGGAAACGATTCGCCGACAACCATTGCGGTTTCTTGGCGCCCTGCCCCTGTACATAACACATGAGCTGCGACTGATTGATATCGCTCATGTCCAGAGTCACCTCGAGTTCGGGCCGCCACTGGCCCATAGGTAACTCAGGGTTACTGGGGGAGATAGCCTGCACCGGCATATTCAGGCTATGCAGTTTCACCTTGAGAGCATTCATATCGGCATAGGCGCCGGCCACGGGGAAACGCGGCAAAGAGGTCAAGGCAGAGTGAGGGCCAGCCGCACCGGACTGCTGCCCCAATCCAACAAATCCCAGACGCTGCAACAAGGCCTCCAACTGGCTGTTATATTCGCCATAGGGATAGGCGAGTATCTTCAAGTTGTCGCCGGTTTCTTTGGCAATTCGGGCTTCGGTCGCCAGCAGGTTGGCTTCGATTCGCGCCAGCCACTGCTCCTCGGTTTCGGCGGTATTGCGGCGGATAAGATGCTCATGCCCCCAACTGTGATTGGCAATTTCGGCGCCTTCTGCCGCCAGTGTTCTGAGCTGCTCCCAGCTCATCATCTCGCGGTAACCCTTTTCTATCGGTTCTATCGCCACAAACAGTGTGTAGGGAAAGCCAAACTCTTTCAGTATTGGATGCGCCGTCTCGGCAATGTTGAGGTAACCATCATCGAAGGTAATGGCAACCGTTCTCGGTGCCAACGTTTTGGACTGACGAATCGCCTCTATTACTTGGGTCAGCGGCACCACATTGAAATCATGATCAGACAGATACTGCATCTGCTCCCGAAACTGGGCCGGAGTCACACTGGTACTGACCGGCGAGCTGTCGGAAACATGGTGATACTGTAGAATGACAGCCGCCAGGGCAGATGAACTCATTAGTCCAAGGCAACTGCAGAGCAAAAAGCACAGCTTTTTCAACATCATTAACCTCTGAGAAATTATGACCACCAGCATTGGCCTGTTCGACAGGCAAAAAAATCGTCAGCTGTTTGCACTGGCGCTTCCAATGATACTGTCCAACATTACGGTACCGCTACTGGGTCTGGTAGATACGGCTGTCATAGGACACTTGAGTGACGCCTATTATCTCGGTGGCGTCGCCGTCGGTTCGACCATTATAACACTGCTATTCTGGTTGCTGGGTTTTCTGCGTATGGCCACCACGGGCCTAGTTGCCCAAGCCTATGGTGCCGATGATAAGCCTCGGCAACTACAGCTGTTGTTGCAGGCTGGCTCGCTGGCACTTTTTCTCGGCTTGTTGGCTCTGCTGTTGCAAGGGCCGATACTCAGCCTGGCCGCCAGTTTCTCCGATGCCAGTGAGCAAGTCAGCCACTACGCCGCCAGCTACTTTTCCATTCGTATCTGGTCGGCCCCGTTTGCATTGCTGAACCTGGCTCTACTTGGCTGGCTGCTCGGTCGTCAGCAACCCAAGGCCGCCATGTGGCAGTTGATCATCGCCAACTGTGCCAATATAGCTCTGGATCTGCTGTTTGTTATAGGTTTGGGTTGGGGCGTAGAAGGCGCGGCCCTAGCATCCGTCATCGCCGATATGACCGCCTGTGCCGTAGCCTGTACTATGGTATTGCGCCAGTTAAAACAGTTCAATGTGCCGCCTATTGCCGAGCTGCTCGGGCAGTTGCATCCTCGCGACTTTAGTCGCCTCTTGAGGCTAAACCTGGATATCTTTATCCGCAGCTTGTGTTTGCAGGCCACCTTCGCCTTTATGACCTTCAAGGGAGCCGGGCTCGGCGATGAAACTGTCGCAGCCAATGCCGTGTTATTGAATATGTTGCTGCTAATCTCTTACGCTTTGGACGGTATAGCCTACTACGCAGAGGCCGAAGTGGGCCGAGCTATGGGACAAAAACACTTGGATGCACTCAGGCAAGCGGTCGCCCTGGCGTTTAGCTGGTCTGCCATCATAGCCCTGGGCTTCAGCGGTTGTTTCTGGATTTTCGGTGAGCAGCTCATCGGCATACTGACCAATATTCCCGAGGTTCGCCACACCGCCCTACTCTATCTGCCATGGCTTATCGTCCTGCCGCTGCTGGCATTTGCTTCCTATCTATTTGACGGCGTCTATATTGGTGCCACCAAGGGTAAAGTGATGCGTAACAGCATGATTTTCGCCAGCTTGGCAGTATTTTTCCCGGTCTGGTTCATACTGCAACCTCTGGGTAACCATGCTCTCTGGGTTGCGATGAGTGCCTTTATGCTGGCGCGTAGTCTGAGTCTCGGGCTGCACTTCCTCTGGCGCCAACACCACTTTATCCCAGCCTAATGGCAATAAAAAAAGGACAGTGTTGAACTGTCCTTTTTTTTCTTTAGCTCTTTGGCGCCGAGTACCAATATTACTGGTAAGAATGGTCGCCATGCTGGTGATCTGTTACATCACGAACACCGGTCAATTCGCCGGGGAAACGCTCCAACAGCTGAGTCTCGATGCCATCTTTCAGGGTCACATCGACCATGGAGCAACCGTTACAACCACCGCCGAACTGCAGTACCGCCACGCCGTCGTCTGTGATCTCCACCAGCATGATATGACCGCCATGACTGGCCAGCTGTGGGTTGATCTCGGCCTGGATCATATACTCCAAACGCTCGGTCAGCGGAGCATCGTCAGACACTTTACGCATCTTGGCATTGGGCGCTTTCAGGGTCAGTTGTGAACCCAACTGATCGGCCACCAGATCAATGCTGGCTTCTTCTAGGAAGGGAGCGCTCTTTTCATCGACCATGGCCTTAAAGCCATTGAATTCCAACTCGACATCATCGGCTTCAACCGCATCCGGTGGGCAATAGGAAACGCCACATTCGGCCTGAGGAGTCCCAGGGCTGATAACAAAGACCCGAATATGAGTGCCTTCCGGCTGACCATCCAGGAGTTTAACAAAGTGCGCCTGAGCTGCTTCGGAAATGGTAATCATGACAACCTGCTCCGTCAGGGTAAACCTGAGTAAATTAGTAAGAATTAAAGCTATCATACTCTGACTGTCAATCGCTTTGTAGTCCCGAAAGCGATAGAGCTGGTTTTTTTGTTGTCGGGATCTCGATTTTATCTTCCACAATTCCAGGCCGGATCCTGATCTTTAGTCGGCACCATCTTGCCTCCCTTTAACCGCCCAGGAACTATGACTCAATCCGGGCGCCTCGGCTCTGGCCAAACACCATACCTGTATGTCCGGTGACCATGGAGCCAAAGCCTTGGCCGCTTCCCGGATAGTGGTACCTGTCGTCACCACATCATCCACCAATACCAACCGTTGCCACTGTAATTCCCCCCTCACAGCAAACGCCTTGGCCAGATTCCGCCTGCGGGCCTTGCCACTGAGACCGGCCTGGGGTGCGGTATCAGCTACACGCAGCAGCAAAGAATCCACCAACGGCAACGCCAGCTCTTGGCTCAGCATAGATGCAATCACCCAGGCCTGATTAAAGCCCCGCTGTTGCAGCCTCGCCGGATGCAAAGGAACAGGCACCAAGACCTGTGGCCAACAGATAAGTCCGGCGGTCGCCAACGTCTTTACTCTGCAAGACAAGGCCCGGACCAATGCCGGCAGTGGAGCAAAATCCTGCTGGTATTTGACTCGACCGACAAGTGGCCCCAATGCCGAGTGATAGCTGGCCGGAGCCACTACAGGAATAGGGCTGTGTTTCATGCAGGAACCACAATAGCGGGCAATGACAGCCAACTCCCTGCCACAGCCGAGGCAGATAGGTTGTCGGTAGCTGCTGGCTGCAAGACAGCAGGCACACAAACCCTGACTAGCTGACGGGATCTGCTGATGACACAGTAGGCAGCGGTTGGGTAAACTGGCGGCCAATAGGGCCCGGCATCCTGCCAATAGAGGGCTCCACATAATAAGTCTTCCATGAGGTGTTTCAGTGAGTCTGCATATCGAAAGCCAAGGACAGGGACAGGATCTGATCTTGCTCCACGGTTGGGGCGTCAACAGTGCCGTTTTTCATCCCCTGCTACCTAGCTTGTCTCAGTATAGAGTCCACAGTGTCGACCTGCCGGGATTTGGCTTTAGCCAGGCCATTGACGGGGAACTTGATGACTGGGTGGACGCCCTGGTGGCAGCTCTGCCCGAGCAGGCAGTATGGTTGGGCTGGTCGCTCGGTGGCCTGGTCGCCACCCGCGTAGCTCAGCGCTTTCCAGAACGAGTTGCCGGACTTATCACAGTCGCCTCCTCTCCCTGCTTTATGGCCAGGAGCGATAACCCATGGCCTGGAATAGCACCGAATGTGCTGACTCAGTTTGCCGAGCAACTGCAACAGGATCTGCAGCGAACCATAGAAAGGTTTCTGGCGATCCAAGCCATGGGCAGTGATAGCGCCCGCGATGATATTCGCACCATTCGCGAGCTGGTTCTGGCGCGGCCGCTACCCAATGAACAAGCTCTGGCGCAGGGTTTGGAGATATTAGCCAAAGTGGATCTGCGCCCCGGACTGGAACGGCTCGCCCTTCCCTGGCTCAGGGTTTGGGGCAGGCTGGATGGGCTAGTGCCCAGAAGAGTCGCTAACCTATTGCCGGGTAACGCATCAACCACAGATTTACTGCTGGCCAAGGCATCACACGCCCCCTTTATTTCCCATCCTCAGGAGTTTATTCAGGGGCTAAATAGTTGGTTAACGGAGAAAGACTTTAATTCCTTGCCCTGATTGACTATTATTTGGGCAGCAATATAAGGAATGCCCTATGCAACTTGTCTCCCACTATCCACAGGTACCGATCGCGACCAGTAATCCCGCGACCGATGCCGCTCGGGTAGAGAGTCAGCAAAGACCGCCGGTCATTCCACCGCAGCAACCCAGTAAAGGCCATGAAGAACGGGCTTTCAACCCGCAGCACGAACGTACGGCAGACTCGGCGCAGCAACAAGCCAGACTGGCCGACAGAGTCCAGGAGCGCCAACAGCAATCCGGTCAACAACAGCAGCAACAGGAACAACAGCAGCGCCAAGGCGGTAAGCCACTGCAGCTGAATCTGATCAGCAAGCCGGCCTTGGATCGCCGCGATATCCGTAACCGTCAGCTCGACGCCGCGGCTTTTCCCAAGCCAACCATAGAATCAAGTCGCGAGCATCATCCCATGCCAAATGAAGCGCCGCAGTTTTATCGTGAGCTGGGGCAGAGAATCGACACCTTCTACCATCAGCGTACTGAGCCCCTGCCCGAAGCCGGCATTTCCGCCTTGGCTTGAATGGCCTTTGGGGGAAGCTTATATAAGCCATCCTGATATGCCATGCTACCCCAGAGTGCCAACCCAAGCGCCTTACGAGCCATGGTATCCGAGAGTGGAGCCGTGTGCAGTTGCTCCTTTACAGGGTCATAATCAAAGGTTACAGGTGCTTTTTCCGGCTGTAATATAGTGACCTTATTGCCCTGCATATAAGCAAAGTTCTTGTCGTACTGCATCAAGGCCCTACCCGGCCAGTTGTCGGGCACCTTTGACAGATCTCGTCCCAACATGGGGTAAGTGGCATCGATGCCGGCCAAAGACAACAGCGTTGGCGGCAGATCTATCTGGCTCACTACCCGCTGATCCCATTTGGCCGGAATTCCCTCTCCCAGCAGCAAGCCCGGGATCCTAAATCTGGGCACAGGCACCAAGGAGGCCCCGGAAACCCGGCTGTCATGATCGGCCACCACCAGAAACAGGGTATCACGCCAATAGTCAGCCTCTTTGGCCAGGCGGAAAAATTCACCTATGGCGTAATCGGCATACTTGGCAGCATTGTTGCGGGTCTGTTTTGGCTGTTCATACAGTTCAATACGGCCATCAGGAAATTCAAAGGGATCATGATTGCTGGAGCTGAATACTAGGCTAAAGAAAGGTTTGCCCTCGGCATGGAGCCGCTTGAACTCTGAGTCAGCCTTGCGCATCAAATCTTCATCTGAAGCCCCCCAGGAGCCGACAAAGGCAGGTTTACGATAGTCTTTCTGGTCGACTATGGTGCTGAAGCCATTACCGAGGAAGAAGCTGCGCATATTGTCAAAATGGCTTTCACCACCGTAGATAAAGGAGGTGGAATACCCTTGAGCCTGCAGCAATGTCGCCAGGCTGAAGAAGCCGCTCTGGCTCTTGCCTAGTTTCACTACAGAACGCGCCGGCGTGGGGGTAAAACCAGTGGTCACCGCCTCTATACCGCGGACCGAACGCGTACCCGTGGCATACAGGCTCTCAAAGTACCAGCCTTCATCGGCCAGGGCATCCAGATTGGGCGTCAGTGGTAAGCCACCCAAACTGCCAACGAAACGAGCACCCAGGCTCTCCTGCAATATGATGACTATATTCTTGGGTTTACCGCGATAACTGGCCTGGTTTTGGCTCAGGCTGGGATATTTGTCTGATATGAAGTCAGCGGGCGCACGGCCACTCTCCTGGCGGATTATCTGATAGATCTCCTTTCGCTCCATGTCACCATAGATCCGCGATGCATCGGCCTCGTTATTCATTTGGCTGATGGCAAAGGCCAGCGAGTAACCGGAATTGACCACCAACGAGTTAACGAGTGGATCATCGGCGAAGGCCACCATGGCCGGATTCAAAGGTCTATGACCGAGAGTGGATCTGGCCCCCGCCAAGGACAAGACAATGATCAGCACACCGAGCACTGGGCGCCAATACCACTTGGGGAAACGACAATTGCGACAGAGGTAACCTGAGAGTTTCCAGCCGCCCCAGAGGATAACGCCGGACAAGACCACTGAGAGGATCAGCTCCAGCTTGCGGCCACTCCAGAGCATGGAAAGCACTTCTTTGGGGTAAATAAGATATTCGATGTAAAGACGGTTAGGCCTGACACCATATTCTTCAATAAAGGACGGAGTGGACAATTCCAAGAACAACAAATACCAAAGCCCGAGAGTCAACCACAGACGCTGTATCCAAGACCAGCAACGCCCGAGCCAATGTTCGCCACCAAACAAGGCGGTACCCAATGCCGCAACGCCCCAGAGCCAACAGAGTATGGCCACATCGACCCGCAGCCCCTGCAACAACAGATGACTCCAACCACCAACGGCAGCTACCCGTTCATATTGCCAAAGCCCCAGCCCAATTCGACTCAGCATCAAACATAGCAACGCCAATAAACAGAAAGTCAGTACACTACGAAACGGCCCTGCAAACTTAAACGGGAAAAACTTCATACCCTAAAAATCCTTGTTACTCTTGTATCTTGGCATTTGTTATTAAACTGCAATAAAACCGCACTCCCCCTCTACCTGAGCCGATTTACTGCGCCATTATGACAAAATGAGCGCAATTAAGTTTCATTAACATTTGTTTCTACCCAGGCATGTTCCCAGAGGGTGAAGCGGCTCGCAAAAGCCAGGTAAAATCGATTCGAAACAGAAAATAGCGAATCAAACACCTTGAGCCTGAAAATAGAGACAAAAAAATCCCCCAAACGTTATCGGGGGATTCATTAGCTGGCGCCAGCCAAACAGTGACAGATATTCAGTGGCTTACCGATCAGTTTTTCTTCAGCTTGGCAAAGGCATCGGCAAAGGCATTGCCCATGGCGGCATTCACTGGCTGCGGCTTGGCGGCAGGACGTTGTTTGCCCTGACCAGGCTTATTGCCCTTGGCCTGCGGCTTGCCGGTTCTTTGTTGTGGCTTGCCTGGCTCAATCTTTTCGTCCAGGCGCATCGACAATCCAATACGCTTACGCTCAATATCTACCTCCATGACCTTTACCTTGACCACATCACCGGCCTTAACCACAGTATGAGGATCGCTGACAAACTTGTCGGTCAATGAAGAGATATGCACCAGTCCATCCTGATGCACGCCGATATCGACAAAGGCACCAAAGTTAGTGACATTGGTCACCACGCCTTCGAGGATCATCTCAGGTTTGAGATCCTTGAGCGCCTCAACCCCATCTTTGAATTTGGCTGTCTTGAACTCGCCTCGGGGGTCACGCCCCGGCTTATCCAACTCCTTGAGGATATCCGTTACTGTCGGCAGACCGAATGCGTCTGTGATGAATTCGGCCGGATTGATACTGTTCAGCAGTTCACTGTTACCTATCAGTTCAGCAACCGGTTTACCCTTAAGCTTGGCGATATTTTCCACCAGCGAATAGGCTTCGGGGTGAACGGCCGATGCATCCAGCGGGTTACTGCCTTCACGGATCCGCAGGAAGCCGGCGGCCTGTTCGAAAGCCTTGGGCCCCAGACGTGGTACTTTGAGCAGCTCTTTTCGGTCGTTGAAGCGGCCGTGCTCATCGCGATATTCCACCAGATTTTTAGCTAAGGTGCGGTTAAGACCGGCCACCTGGCTCAACAGTGGCATAGACGCCATGTTCACATCGACACCGACGCCGTTTACACAGTCTTCAACCACGGCTTCCAAAGAAGCCGACAGCTGACTCTGGCTGACATCGTGTTGATATTGGCCCACACCAATGGACTTGGGTTCAATCTTAACCAGCTCCGCCAGCGGGTCCTGCAAACGTCTGGCGATGGACACGGCGCCACGCAGTGAAACATCGAGATCAGGAAACTCATTGGCCGCCAACTCAGAGGCCGAATAGACAGAGGCTCCGGCTTCACTGACCATCACCTTGGTGATACCGGGATTGCTGTCTTTGACCATGGCAATCACTTCAGCCGCCAGCTTGTCGGTTTCACGGGAAGCCGTGCCGTTACCTATGGCGATCAGCTCCACCTTGTGCATATTGACCAGATTAGCCAGAGTGCGTATCGACTTGTCCCACTGGTTTTGCGGCGCATGAGGGAAGATAGTGGTATGGCCCACCAGCTTGCCTGTGTCGTTGACCACCGCCACCTTAACCCCGGTACGCAACCCGGGATCCAGCCCCATGGTAGCCTTGGCTCCGGCGGGAGGCGCCATCAATAAGTCGCCCAGGTTACGGGCAAAGACTTTAATCGCCTCGGTTTCCGCCGCTTCACGCATTCTGGCGATAAACTCGGTTTCCATCTGCAGGGCGATTTTGATCCGCCAAGTAGCTGTGACAACCGTCTTCAGCCAGTTATCCAGAGCGCTGTCACTCAGCTTAAGACGCAAGTGCTCGGCGATGAGCACCTCACAATAGCTCCCCGCTTTGGCTTCTGCCTCAGGGTCGGCATTCATCGACAGACTCAACACGCCTTCATTGCGGCCGCGCAGCATAGCCAGCGCCCGGTGAGAAGGCACTGAGCTGAGTTTTTCAGTGTGTTCAAAATAGTCGCGGAACTTGGCGCCTTCCTTCTCCTTGCCAGAGATCAGTCGGCTTTCAATGACAGCCGACTGCTGCAGGTGGTTACGCACCTTGGCCAGCAACTCGGCATCTTCGGCGATCCGCTCCATCAAGATATAACGGGCACCATCCAACACCGCCTTGGTATCGGTAAAACCGACTTCCGGATTGAGATAGGCCTCGGCGGCCTGCTCAGGATCCATGGAGGCGCTGCCAGCAGCGGCATAGAGGGCATCGGCCAAGGGCTCAATACCGGCTTCAATGGCAATTTGGCCCTTGGTACGGCGCTTGGGTTTATAGGGCAGATACAGATCTTCGAGCCGGGTCTTGCTGTCGGCTTCGTTGATAGCGTGCTTCAGCTCGGCGGTCAGTTTTCCCTGAGCTTCAATCGAGGAGAGGATCACCTGACGCCGATCGTTGAGCTCTCGCAGATAACCGAGACGAGTGTGCAGGTTACGCAGCTGGGTATCATCCAGCCCCCCTGTCACCTCTTTGCGGTAACGGGCCACAAAAGGCACTGTTGCACCCTCATCCAGCAAGCTGATGGTAGCAGCAACCTGCTGCTCACGAACGTTCAGCTCCTGGGCAATAATCTGAGCAATATTATGCATAGTAAGGATCTGTTGGATTGACAAAATTCAGTTGCGCCAACCATACCACAGGCAGCCTGAAAGTTTCATAGCCGGAGAGCGAGATTCCAGCCTTTAGCCAGCTAATCACATCCCAGGTTTAGCGCCTTGACACTCTTTACAAAAATTCATCACTGCTATGGACAGAGAAAACCAGCCTATTTTATACTCCTTAACCGTTATACAAATAACAATGATTTGTATTTATCTGGTCGGCAGGGAGCGCCGGAAACCGCAAACCAATAAGCCGTCTTCCAAGATGGCAAACATTAGGAATAACGATGAATTTCACTCGCTCCCTCGTCGCTCTGTCAGTACTTTCCGGACTGGCAGCCCAGGCGGCTTACGCCAAAGAGCCCCAAATGGAAACCATGGTCATCACTTCCAGTCGGATGGAGAAACCACTCAGTGCCATCCCCAATACTGTGACAGTCATAGACCAGGAACAACTCAAACAACAGTTGGCCACCACCCGGGACTTGTCGACCATTTTGGGCAACCTGGCCCCCAGTTTCTCCCCCAGCCGCCAGAAAATGACCAATACCGGCGAAACCCTGCGCGGCCGAGCTCCCCTCATCATGATAGATGGCGTGCCTCAGTCAAACCCTCTGCGCAGTGGTGGTCGCTCGGGTCAAACCATAGATCCCATGATGATAGAACGAATTGAAATCATCCATGGTGCCAATGCCATGCACGGCCTTGGCGCTCAGGGGGGCATAATCAACTACATCACCAAGAAACCCAGCGGCGACAACGAAAGCCGGGTAAGTTTTGATCTGTCCTCTCCCACCAGCTTCGAGTCCGATAGCCTGAGTTTTGGTGCCAACTATGCCTTCTCCGGCCAAAGCGGCAACCTGGATATGCTGGGTTCAGTGGGATACCACAGCAATGGCGTTTACTATGATGCCAACGATGATGTCATAGGTGTCGACACCACCCAGGGCGAGTCGATGGACAGCCAGAGCAAGGACTTCTTCCTCAAGTTGGGCTATGAGTTCAGCGAGTCGCGACTGGAGCTGATGGTCAACCACTACGATATGGACAACAATGGTGATTGGATGCCGGTCAAAGGCAATGTCGCCACAGATACTCCAACATCGGCGGTGAAACAGCAACAACCCTGGCAGGCAGCCAACAACAAGGTCACCACCAGCAGCCTCACCTACAAGCATCGCAACATCGCCGGGCAGCAGTTGGAGCTGCAACTGTTCAACCAGAACTTCAAGGGTGTCTATGGCGGTGGCTGTTTCGGCAGCTTCTATGATCCGGCCTTCGAAGGTGCAGCGAATCTGACAACCTGTGATACCGGCGCCAATGGCGAGCAGTACTTCTATGACCAGTCACGTAACAAGTCCAACAAGTGGGGCCTCAAGGCATCGATGATCGCTAATAATCTGGCCGACAGCGGTGTGGATCTGGCCTATGGGGTAGACCTTTTCAGCGATACCACAGAGCAGGATCTGGTGCAGACCGGACGCTCCTGGGTACCCGAGACCCGTTACGACAATATCGCCCCCTATGCCCAGTTGAGCTTCTCACCTGTGGATGCCCTGACTATTTCCGGCGGCATTCGTTATGAATATGCCAAACTCAAGGTCGATGACTTCCAAACCCTGTGGGCCTCTGGCCACAAACAGGTTGCCGGTGGCGAACCGGATTTCAATGAAACCCTGTTCAATATAGGTGCCAGCTATAACTTCACCTCAGCGCTGCGCCTCTATACCAGTTACAGCCAAGGTTTTGGTATGGCCGACATAGGGCGAATTCTGCGTGACGGCAACAGCTTCCCGGACCAGAACCCCAGCGTGGAAGGTTCCTTGACGCTGGAGCCAGTGGTCACAGATAACTATGAACTGGGCTTGGACTATCAAGGCGAGTTGTTGGCAGCCAAGCTGGCACTGTATCGCTCCGAGGCCAAACTGGGTGCCCGTTTAGCCCTGAATGAAGACGGCTTCTACAATGTGAAACGGGAAAAGAGCGTGATCCAGGGACTGGAAGCCAATGTCACGGCTTACCTGGGTAATGACGACGATCTGGGGCTGAACCTGGCGCTGCAGCAAGGTGAGTATGACTCAAATAAAGATGGCAGCACAGACACAGATCTCGACGGCGCCAACATAGCACCCAATCGTCTCAACCTGTTCTGGGAACACAGGTTCAATGCCGAGATGAGTGGGCGCATTCAGGCCAACTACTATATGGACCGTAGCTTCAAGAAGGCCAATGGTGAAGAGTACGCCGAGTTTGACGGCTATGTCACAGTTGATGCCTCCTTCTCTATGCCGCTTTACCAAGGCACTTTGACATTGGGGCTACAGAATCTGCTGAATAAGGACTACTACAGTTACTACTCACAGACTATGGCTAACGACAATCGTTACTTCAAGGGCATGGGCCGTACTGTCAGCATAGGCTTCAGCTTGCCTTTCTAATCCAGCCTGTTAATGACAAATTGAGGGTCGCCAATCGGCGGCCCTTTTCATTACACGAGGCATAATTTCAAGTAGCTTTATCCAAGAGACAGATCTGCGGCGGCCTCCGCCTTATGAGATAACAAAACCCAGGACAATTACTGGCGAGCAGATAGAACGAAAATCTTCCGGACAAAGTCCGGCAAGCAACGCTTCAATATGATTGATAGCGACACCTACCCTTGCTAAGCGACATCAATAAGTTATGTCCGAGCATAAAAAAACCGCTGCAAGCAGCGGTTTTTCCAGCTCAAAGAAGATTAGCCCTTAGGATAAGGATGCGCCACACCCTTGTGGCAATCCACACAGGTCTTTCTGCTTTCAGGATCTTTCTTGAAGTTCATGCTGTGCATTCTAACAGCCATTTTCTTCATGGTTTCAGGCTGGTTTTCATAGATGCGAGTATGACAATGCTGGCAGTTGGCTGAATCATTAGCACGGAAATACTTCAGTGCTTTATCGGCCTGTTCCTTACGGTTAGCATCCAGCCATTCTTGAGTATTGAAACCATCGATAGTCAAGAAACCGTAGAGGTCCTTGGACACGATGATCTTTTTCACCAGATAGTCAACCGGACCATGAGGCAGGTGACAATCCTGACACTGAACAGTGACACCTGCGCTACCGCCGCCATGGGCAGAAGCCAGCACTTCGTCTTTCAGTGAGTGGTTGCTGTGGCAGGTCATACAGAATGCATCTGTACTGGTTGCATGCAGCGTCTGCTGGGTAGCGAAGTAGCCCACAACCCCTATCACAATGCCAACAACCAGCAGCGACAGGATGGAATACTTTGCGCTGGGTTTAAAGATTGCACGCCAGTTCATCACTCTTCTCCAAAATAAAATTCTTATATCTATATTGAACTATTAGTTGTTCTGAAATTTGATTATAAACCAGTTTTCTTTCATTAATCTGACCTGAAAAGTGCAAAATGAGACTTAGCTCTAACTCTCAAGCCCTATTGAGGACTGGATTTTAAGTCTGTGCCATATATGCACTTTTCCTAAACCTAATGCATGGCATAGGCTTAATCAAGCATAGTCAATCGAATAATTAACATACAACCAATTCTTGAAACAATAAATGTGATCCAAGCGACATTAAGAGGCGGGGAGCAATTTTATTTTGAAGAAAACGAAACTATTTAATCATTCCCCCTGTCTATTCAAGCAGGTTAACCAAATACTGAGCTTAGCCAAAAACCAAAGGATGACGATGAGAAGCTTGCTGCTGATACTGACACTGATAATGACGCTGGGACAGGCCGTGATGCCTGCAGCCGCGTCTGTTTCTGTGTCTGAGCATCAGCCGATGGCAGCCATGGACTCATCTGCATCCACCAGCATGGCTATGGATTGTTGCCAAGGCCAGCAGCATTGCCCCGACTGCGATCTGGGTATGGATTGCGGCACCATGGGCAACTGTGCCAGCCACTGCACACCAGGTGTAAGCCTGCTTACCGCCAGCCACCCTTTGATGGTGACAGGAAGCCAGCCGATCGCTCTGCCGAGCTGGAGCCTGCAAACCGCTATACTCTCGCAGCAAACACCCCCTCCCAATTCAGCACAGATGTAACTCTGGCCTTGCGGCCACACAACTTTAGTTAATGTTTTTACATCTGAATATTTTTGGGAGTTCCCACTATGTCTGCATACAAAATTTCTGCATCTCGTTTTAGCGCCGCCCTGTTAGTGCTTACCGGCCTGTTTATGACTCCTGGCAGTTTCGCTGCCGAGTTGAACTTGCCGGATAATCTGGCGATCAAGGCTATCGATGGTCAGGCAGTATCCAACTTTGACAACCACAAACTGGCTGCCGGTGAACATGTCGTTGAGCTCCAGTACCGGGATATTTTTGCCGTCAATGCCGATGACTCGGGCGCTTGGGTTAAGTCTGGTCCCCTTTATCTGACAGTGACTGTTGCCGAACAACAAAGTCTACAACTGCAGTTACCGACTCTGGATACCGAGGCCGAAGCCAACGCCTTTATTCGCAGCCCACAGTTGCAAGTTGTGGATGAAGCTGGCCAGGCTGTTCCGGCCAAGATAATGACCCATGGAGGCCTGATGGCCGACTGGTTGGCACAACTGCGCCGCTGAGTTTTCAGAGTGGAGTGAGGCAAAGAGTCGACCAGCAAACCAATGATTGCCCGATAACCACTGAAGCTTTTTTTAGTGTTCGCTAGATGTGAATAACATCAAGGTAGGCGTTGTAAATGCATGGTAGACTCTTTAGGTTCAGTTTCTCTGGAGTCTTAGCTTAAGATGCTATCGGTTCGCCGCCATATCCTGGTTTTGTTTACCATGCTCGCATTGCTCGGGCAGGGTATGCTAACCAATGGACACTGGATGGTACCCACAGCTGAAGCGCATTCCGGAGAAATGGACTCCACGGCACACCCAATGGCTGCCACCATGGATTGTCACCCTCAACAGACACAAAGCAGTCACTGCTGCGATGACCCGCAAATTGATACAGTGCTTCCCGACACTGTGAGTCATTGCTGTGAAGGCAAAGGATTGTGCAAGAGTGACTGTAACCATTGTCTGGTGATATCCGTAACGGGTACTCTCATTGCCGTCGGTTCCTGGCCGGTGATGTCTCTGCCCGAAGCCGCCGTGGCCACGCCTATGCCTCATTTCCACTCTGTTTCTGTCGGCCAGACCATCAAACCCCCCATAGTTTGATATCCAAGGCACACTCGTGCCCAAAATCTGCCAATAAATACAAATTTTTAATGGGATAAGCTCCAGGTATGCCCGCAGGCACCTGGTCAAAGCCGTATCCCAAACGGAGTGAATCAATGAAAACCTTTATCAGTGTCCTGATTATTGCCTTTTTGTCTGTCACCCTGGCTCGAGCCAGCTTTGCAAGTGAACGCGAACATCACCACGACCAACATCATGCTAAGGTAACGGCCGAGTATAGCTGCCCCATGCACCCTGAAGTGACGGGTAACAAAGGGGATTCCTGCCCCAAGTGCGGTATGTTCCTGGAAAAACAGCAACAAGCCGGCCACCACTGTCCCATGCATACGGAAGTGACAGGCAAGAAAGGGGACTCCTGCCCCAAGTGTGGTATGAATCTTGAGCCTGTAGCAGGCCAGAAACACCACCACCACTAATCAAGCTGTAGCTGGAGATGAGGCATATGAGCGATTCAAACCGTAAACGCCAACGACTGGCCTGCGCACTTAGTCTGGTGTTGGCTGTCGGCCCGCAATGGAGTATGCAGGCAATGGCCTTGGGCAATCAGCCCCAAGGACAGGAACAACACAAAAATCATCAACATGGGACGGCAACCCAGGAGTATTACTGCCCCATGCATCCGGAAGTCACCAGTCATGAGCCGGGACGTTGCCCCAAGTGCAACATGTTTTTGGTCAAAGATGAGGCTACTGAAGCCTTGGCAGAACCAACACAGGCCATGCAAAAAACCTATGTTTGCCCCATGCATCCGGAAGTGACCAGTCACGAGCCGGGACGTTGCCCCAAATGCAATATGTTCCTGGTCGAAGAGGAGGAAGAGGAGCCAGGTTCCCATGCCGGTCACGCCCAGACTATAGAAACCCAGGCTACAAAAACCCAGGTTACAGAAACCAAAGCCACGGAAAACCAGGCTAATGATCATAGCCAGCACGCCATGCAACAGACCAAGCCCGCGTTGGAGATTAAACCTGCACCTCTGGATCAGGACAGTAACATCAAATATGTTTGCCCCATGCATTCGCATATCATCAGCGATGTGCCCGGCACCTGCCCCATCTGCGGCATGAATCTGGAAAAAGTCGAGATGGGCGGTCACTCGGAAACCGTTGAAATAGATGTCTCAGGCCAGATGCAGCAAGCCTTGGCCCTCAAGGTAGCCAAGGTGGAAAGGGACACGCTGTGGAAGTTTGTCAAAACAGTCGGCCAGATAGACTATGACGAGAGCCAAATCAGTCATATCCATGCCAGGGTCAACGGCTGGATTGAAAAGCTTAAAGTAGAGTCTGTCGGTGACAAGGTCGAGAAAGGCCAGTTGCTGTACGAGATCTATTCACCAGACCTGGTCAATGCCCAGGACGACTATCTGTTGGCCCAGGAGACCCTGAAACGCTCAGGCAACAGTGCCAACTACCAAGAGCTATTGCGCAAGGCCGGGCTACGCCTCGAACTGCTGGGCATGAACCAAGAGCAGATCAAACAGCTGGCCAAGACAGGCAAGACCCAATACCGGGTTCCTTTCTACGCCCGCGAAAGCGGCGTAGTCAAACAACTCGCGGTACGTGACGGCATGTATATACAACCTCAGACCGAGGTCATGTCACTGGTTGACCTCTCCAAGGTCTGGGTCATCGCCGACGTGTTTGAAAACGAGCAGAGCTGGCTGGAAGTGGGCCAGACCGCCGAGGTCAATATCCCTGCCATGGGACTCAAGGGCATAGAAGGCAAGATTGACTATATCTATCCCGAGCTGGATCCCATCACCCGCAGTCTGAGGGTCAGAGTGGTACTCAACAATGATCAAGCGATGGAGCTCAGGCCCAAGACCTTGGCCAAGGTTTCCCTCTATGGTGGCCCGAAACGCGATACTTTGGTGATCCCCCAGGAAGCCTTGATCCAAACAGGCAAGGAAAACCGGGTCATAGTCAAACAGGATGATGCCAGTTTCAGCGCCAGAAAGGTCACTGTCGGCATGTTGAGTCAGGGTAAAGCAGAGATCCTCGAAGGCCTGCATGAAGGCGAAAACGTGGTGATTTCAGGGCAATTCCTGCTGGATTCAGAGGCCAGTCTCAAGGGTAGCCTGATGCGCCTGAGCTCAGGCCACCAGCACTAGGAGGCAACATGCTGAAAAAAATCATTGAAGCCTCTATCAAACAGAGGGTGATGGTGCTGATTGTCACCCTGATGGTGACGGTTTGGGGGATTCAGGCGCTGCGTACCACGCCGCTCGACGCCCTGCCGGATCTGTCCGATGTGCAGGTCATCATCAAAACCGCCTATCCGGGACAGGCACCCAAGCTGGTAGAGGAACAGGTGACCTATCCCCTGTCCACCGCCATGCTGGCCGTGCCCGGGGCCAAGACGGTGCGCGGCTATTCCATGTTCGGTGACTCCTATGTCTATGTGATCTTTGAAGATGGCACCGACATCTATTGGGCCCGCTCCCGGGTATTGGAGTACCTGAGCCAGATAAGCAGCCGTCTACCCGAAGGGGTGCAACCCTCACTGGGGCCCGATGCCTCCGGGGTCGGCTGGATCTATGAATATGCCCTGGTAGACCGCAGCGGTAATCTGGACCTTTCGCAACTCAAGAGTTTGCAGGACTGGTATTTGAAGCTGGAACTGCAGAGTGTTGCCGGGGTATCGGAAGTCGCCACAGTCGGTGGCATGGAACAGACCTATCAGATAGTGATGGAACCGGACAAGCTGGCGATTTACAAGCTGGACATCGCCTCGGTCAAGCAGGCGATTACCAAGGCCAACAACGAGGCCGGTGGCTCTGTAGTGGAGATGGCCGAAGCCGAGTACATGGTGCGCGCCAAAGGCTATCGTCAAACACTGGAGGACTTTCGTGAAATCCCACTGGGGATCACCAGCCCCTCAGGCACACCGCTGCTGCTGAAAGACGTTGCCACCGTACGTAAGGGCCCGGCATCTCGCCGTGGCATAGCCGAGCTCGATGGTGAGGGCGAAGTCGTCGGTGGCATCATAGTCATGCGCTATGGGGAAAATGCCCTGGCGACTATCGAGGCGGTGAAAACCAAGCTGGAAGAACTCAAGGCGGGTCTCCCCGAAGGCGTGGAGATAGTCCCCACCTACGACAGATCGCAACTGATTGAAAACTCAGTCGACAACCTGCTGCACAAGGTGCTGGAAGAGATGGTAGTGGTGAGCATTGTTTGCTTGCTGTTTCTGCTGCACGCCCGCTCAACCCTGGTGGCCGTTATTACCCTGCCACTGTCGATACTGATCGCCTTTATTGTGATGAACAAAATGGGGGTTAACGCCAATATCATGAGCCTTGGCGGTATCGCCATCGCCATCGGGGCCGTGGTAGATGGCGCCATTGTGATGATCGAGAATATGCACAAGCACCTCGAGCATTTCAAACAGGACCATCAGCGTCAACCCGACGCCAAAGAGCACTGGAAAATTGTCGCCGAGGCCTCCATTGAGGTGGGCCCGGCACTCTTCTTCTCCTTGCTGATCATTACTCTGAGCTTTGTGCCGGTATTTGCCCTCGAAGCCCAGGAAGGCAGGCTGTTCAGCCCTCTGGCTTATACCAAAACCTTTGCCATGGCGGCCGCGGCTGTGTTGTCGATCACCTTGGTGCCTATCCTGATGGGCTTCTTTATCCGTGGCAAGATCCCCTCGGAAAGCAGCAACCCATTGAGCCGGGTATTGATAGCCATCTACAAACCTATGCTCAATGCCGTGCTGCGCTTCCCCAAGTTGACCCTGCTGGCGGCTCTGGTGGCGCTGGCCAGTGCCTGGTATCCAGTGAGCCATATGGGCAGCGAGTTTATGCCAGAGCTAGAGGAAGGGGATCTTCTGTACATGCCAACAGCTTTGCCTGGCATCAGCGCCAGCAAGGCCGCCGAAGTGCTGCAGCAAACCGACCGGCTGATCAAAACCGTTCCGGAAGTGGCGCGGGTGTTTGGTAAGGTTGGTCGCGCCGAAACCGCCACGGATCCTGCGCCATTGACCATGCTGGAAACCACCATAATGCTCAAACCCAAAGAGCAGTGGCGCGAAGGCATGGATCTCGACGGCATTATTGCTCAGCTGCAAAGTACGGTAAAAGTGCCCGGTCTCACCAACGCCTGGGTGCAACCGATCAAGACCCGTATCGACATGCTGTCTACCGGTATAAAGACTCCGGTGGGAATTAAGATCACCGGCGCCGATGTCAATCAACTGCAGGAGATAGGGGCCCAGATAGAAGCGATTCTATCGGCGCAGCCTCATACCAAGTCGGCCTATGCCGAGCGGGTGGGTGGCGGCCGCTACATAGACATCACACCGAAACTCGAGGTGACCTCCAGATATGGCATGACCCTGAGCGATATTCAGGACGTAGTACGTTACGCAATAGGCGGCATGAATATCGGTGAGTCGGTTCAAGGTGCCGAGCGCTATCCCATCAACCTGCGCTATCCAAGAGAGTTGCGTGACAATATCGAAAAGCTCAGAGAGCTGCCGGTGATCACCAAGAGTGGCCACTATCTGCCGCTGCGCAATCTGGCCGACATCGAAATCACTGATGGCGCGCCTATGCTCAAGAGCGAGAATGGTCGTTTGATCTCCTGGGTATTTGTCGATATCGGCGGCACGTCCATCGGTGAGTATATCGAAGCGGTCAAGCCGGTATTGGAGCAGGAGCTGGATCTGCCGGCCAGGTACAGCTATAGCTTTGCCGGTCAATATGAATATATGCAGCGGGTCGATGCCAAACTGCAGCAAGTGATCCCCATGGCACTGGCGGTGATCTTCATTCTGCTGATGATGACCTTTGGCTCATCCATGCAGGCCAGCATCATAATGCTGTCGCTGCCGTTCGCCTTGGTGGGCAGTACCTGGTTGTTGTATCTGCTGGACTACAACATGTCGGTCGCTGTCGCGGTGGGCATGATAGCCCTCGCCGGGGTCGCCGCCGAGTTTGGTGTGGTCATGCTGGTGTATCTCAACAATGCCATCAAGCACAAGCAGGACAGAGGCGAATACCACAGAGTGGAGGACCTCAAGGACGCTCTGATTGAAGGTGCAGTGATGCGGATCCGCCCCAAGGCGATGACAGTGGCGACCATCTTCTTCGGTCTGCTCCCGATTATGTGGGGCGCAGGTTCGGGCAACGACGTGATGCAGAAGATTGCCGCGCCCATGGTCGGTGGTATGGTTACCGCCCCGGTGCTGTCGCTCTTTGTGCTGCCGGCGCTCTATCTGCTGATCTACCGTCGTCACTTGAGCAAGCCTAAGGCTGAATAAGCAAACTGATGCTCGCAAAAACGGCTGCCAATGCAGCCGTTTTTTATTGGATTGATCTCAGTTACACCACTTCACCGGCGGCGTAGCCGGAACTCCAGGCCCACTGGAAGTTATAGCCGCCGAGCCAGCCACTGACATCCACCACTTCACCGATAAAATAGAGCCCGGGATGACGCTTGGCCTCCATGGTCTTGGAGGATAACTCATCGGTATCCACTCCGCCCAGAGTCACCTCGGCGGTACGATAACCCTCGGTGCCGCCGGGTTGGATCTGCCAGCAGTGGAAATAACTGTCCAGCGCAGCTATATCGGCCTTGGACAGTTGGTTAAGGTTCTTGTTGGGTAATTCACCCAGCTCCAGCAGCCTCTCAACCAAGCGCTTAGGTAACAACCGAGATAATCCATTTTTAAGCGACAATTTTGGTGATTCAGCAGTAATTGTTTTGCACCAGTCGACAAAATCCAGGTCCGGCAGTAAATCAAACAGCACACTCTGGCCTGGCTGCCAGTAGGAGGAGATCTGTAGCACAGCTGGCCCGGACAAACCTCTGTGGGTAAATAACATGGCTTCTCTAAACTGCCTGCCGCACTCGGCTTTGGCGATAACCGGCAAGCTGATGCCGGACAGGCCTTCAAACCTGGCCTTGTCTTCAGGCTGTAAGGTAAAGGGAACCAGCCCGGCAGTGGTCGGCAGCACCTTGATGGCAAACTGCTCGGCGATACGGAATCCAAACGGCGTAGCCCCGAGCTTCGGCATGGACAGGCCCCCTGTGGCTATCACTAGTGACTCACAGCGATATTCCCCTTCACTGGTTTGCAGGCAGTAACCGCCATCTGTGGCTGCCACAGACAGAATTTCGGTACGCAGCTGAATCTTAACCCCGGCCCAATCGCACTCTGTGGTCAGCATATCGACGATATCTTTGGCCGAGTCATCACAAAACAGCTGTCCCAGGGTCTTCTCGTGATAATCGATGCCGTGCCGCTCGACCATGGCGATAAAGTCCCACTGGCTGAAACGAGCCAGCGCCGACTTAACGAAGTGTGGGTTACTGCAGAGATAGGCGCCCGGTTCAATGTTCTGATTGGTGAAGTTGCAGCGACCGCCGCCACTGATCAGAATTTTGCGCCCCAGTTGTTTAGCGTTATCCAGCAAGAGGACATCCCGGCCCCGATACCCGGCAGTGAGGGCACACATTAACCCTGCGGCGCCAGCGCCGATAATGATCACCTGATGCTGTTTAACTGACATAACGCTCACTCTCAGGCCCAACAAGGGCAATAAAAAAGGACGCTATTCTAGCATCCTTTTCCGGGATTGGAGATGGCTCAGTCTGCTGAGGTTTCCGACTTCTTCTCTCTGGCCAGTAGTTCTTTGGCCGCATCAATAGGCGATTTGCCCTGATACAACACCTGATAGATCTGCTCGGTGATCGGCATCTCGACTCCCAAGCGCTTGGCCAGGGTGTAGACCTCTTTGGTGTTGCGGTAACCTTCAACCACCTGACCGATTTCGGCCTGGGCAGTATTGACATCACAACCCTTACCCAATGCCAAACCAAAGCGACGGTTGCGCGATTGGTTATCGGTACAGGTCAACACCAAGTCCCCAAGACCCGCCATTCCCATAAAGGTAGAAGCATGAGCGCCCAAGGCCTCCCCCAGACGGCTCAACTCCACCAAACCACGGGTGATCAGGGCAGTACGGGCATTGGCACCAAAGCCAATACCATCGGACATACCGGCACCTATGGCGATGACATTCTTGACCGCGCCACCGAGTTGCAGGCCGATAAAATCGTCATTGGCATACACTCTCAGACGTTTGGGGCTGTGCAACAATTCCACCAGATCTTCGGTAAACTCGGCATCGGTACCGGCCACTGAGATGGCGGTTGGTAACCCTGCCGCCAGCTCTTTGGCAAAAGTCGGTCCGGACAATACCGCCAGCGGATATTTCTCCCCCAGCACATCGCGGGCAACATCCTGCAACAGGCGGCCACTTTCCGGCTCCAGCCCCTTGGTAGCCCAAATGATGCGGGCATCATCACGCAGCAGAGGCTTGGCCTGAGCCAGCACTTCGGCGAAGACATGACTTGGCACCACCACCAGAATATTTCGCGACGCCGCCAATGCTTTGGCCAGATCGGCCTCCATCACCAGGGAGTCGGGAAAGGCTATTCCGGGAAGAAAGGCTTGGTTACTGCGCTCGGCAGCGAGTTTAGCCACATGCTCGGGTTCATGCCCCCACAACAGGGTACTGTGTCCATTGCTGGCCAAAGAAATGGCAAGGGCGGTGCCATAAGAGCCCGCCCCCAATACCGTTATTTCGGCAGTGTCTTTCATCGGCTGATTACGCGTTTGCTTCTTCGGCCGGAGCTTGCTCGGCGGCGGCTTGACGCTGCTGCACATACTGAGCGAACAGGGCGTCGAAGTTCACAGGTGCCAGGTTCAGCTGTGGGAAAGTACCACGGGATACTAGGCTGGCCACAGTTTCACGGGCATAAGGGAACAGGATGTTAGGGCAGTAAGCGCCCAGAGAATGAGCCAGTTGAGGATCGCTCAGACCAGAGATAGAGAAGATACCGGCTTGTTGTACTTCACACAGGAAAGCTGTTTCTTCACCATTTTTGGCGGTCACAGTCAGTGACAGTACTACTTCAAAAACGTCGTCGGCCAACTTGGCGCTACGGGTATCCAGATCCAGCTTAACTTCAGGATTCCACTCTTTCTGGAATACCGCTGGGCTGTTAGGAGTTTCGAAAGAAACGTCCTTGATATACACACGTTGAATGTTGAACTGTGGGGCTTGTTGTTCGTTGTTTGCTACTTCAGCCATAATTCCTACCTATCCATTTAGTCTCGGCTTGCAATGAGCCGGTGTTTAGGGTGTATGTTACTCGGGTCGATTGTGACTCCCAGTCATCATCCCTGCTATTCATCTGTTCAGCGCCGGAACAGAACTCAGGATGCCGGTTGCCACTTCAGTATGGCCACTCTACTAACAGAGCGGCGCCAAATGCAATGACAACCGCCGACACTCATTATCTTTTGCTTTTGGATACAGGCATATTTGCTGCCTGCCAATCACCCATACCACCTTTGAGGTTAAAGACTTTTTCAAAGCCTTGCTTAACCAAAATCTGAGCCGCTTGAGATGAGGTCATGCCAGCGTTGCATACCAGTATAATGGGTGTGGTTTTGTACTTTTCAAGGTTGGACGCCTGATTATTTTTGATATCGGCCATGGGTACATTCTGAGCATTGAGAATGTGTCCCTTACGAAAATCGTCTTTGGCTCGCACATCTATCACCTTGGCGTCTTCCTTATTCATCAGGAAAATCGCCTGCTGATGATCGACGCTTTTAACCTTGGAAAAACCGGATTTGAACAGGGTGACAATCACGGCGATAAACAAACCCACCCAGGCCAGGCTTAGCATGGGGTGGGCTTTAAAAAACTCTACATATTCCTGCATTTTTAACTGCCTGTTATCTATTGGGCCATTTCGGACAAGCGCAGAGTATACCCAGAGGCCAGGCAGATTGCAGCTGTTTCGCTGCAGTTTTGCCCCTTGAATCGGCGTTAAACCGCGGTCCGCCCTATTGTCACAATCGGGGTAAATGGCTTTTGCCCTCAGGGCAGACGTAGTAATATTTAACCAATTTCAGATTTGACCAATTCTTTCAACTTTACAGGTATCAACATGAACACAAGCAAACGTCCTTTGGCACTGCTGATTCTGGACGGCTGGGGTTATCGTGAAGGGACGCATATGAATGCCGTCCATCATGCCAATACTCCAGTTCTCGACAGACTCAACGCCGAATACGCCCACAGTTTGATTTCCGGCTCAGGTAAAGATGTTGGTTTGCCTGACGGGCAGATGGGCAACTCTGAAGTGGGCCATATCAATATTGGTTCCGGCCGCATCGTTTATCAGGAACTGACCCGCATCAGCAAGGCCATTGAAGATGGCGAATTTGAGCAAACCCAAGCACTGATCGAGGCGGTCGACGCCGCCATCAAGGCAGACGGCGCAGTGCACATCATGGGACTGCTGTCACCCGGCGGTGTTCACAGCCATGAAGATCATCTTGAAGCCATGTGCCGCATGGCCGTCAAACGTGGTGCCAAGCAGGTTTACCTGCACGCCTTTCTCGATGGGCGTGATACCCCGCCACGCAGCGCCAAAGCCAGCCTGGAACGCTTCGACAAGCTGTTTGCCGAATTAGGCCGAGGTCGCATAGCCTCCATCGTTGGCCGCTACTACGCCATGGACAGGGACAACCGTTGGGACCGAGTCTCCCAAGCCTACGATCTAATCACTCAAGGTCAGGGTAAATACAATGCCGACTCTGCCGTGGCCGCATTGGAAGCTGCCTACGGCCGCGATGAAAACGATGAGTTTGTTGCCGCAACTGCGATTCTGGATCAAGGTAAGGCCACAACACTGCACGATGGCGATGCGCTGATTTTCATGAACTTCCGTGCCGACCGCGCCAGACAGATCACCCGCGCCTTCGTCAATCCTGACTTCGATGGTTTTGAACGCGCAGTAACGCCCAAGGTCAACTTTGTCATGCTCACAGAGTATGCCGCCGATATCAAGGCTCCGGTAGCCTTCCCATCAGAAGACCTGGTCAACACCCTGGGCGAGGTACTGCAGAATCGCGGTCTGACCCAGCTGCGTATTTCTGAAACCGAGAAATACGCCCACGTAACCTTCTTCTTCAACGGCGGCAAAGAGCAGCCATTCGAGGGTGAAGACCGTATTCTGATCAACTCGCCCAAAGTCGCCACCTACGACTTGCAACCCGAGATGAGCTCGACAGAACTGACAGATAAGTTGGTTGAAGCTATTGAATCAACTAAATATGATGTCATTATCTGTAACTATCCCAACGGTGACATGGTTGGCCATACCGGCAAGTTTGATGCCGCGGTTAAGGCTTGTGAAGCCGTGGATGCCTGTATAGGCCGAGTCGTAGACGCACTGGCCAAGGTAGATGGTGAGTGCATTATCACTGCCGACCATGGCAACGCCGAGCAGATGGTGGATGAAATCACAGGTCAGGCTCATACTGCCCACACCAGTGAGCTGGTGCCCTTTATCTATGTCGGTCGCGAGGCCACAATTGATGAAGGTGGCCGCCTGAGTGATATCGCACCAACCATGCTGACACTGATGGGACAGAGCATTCCTGACGAAATGACAGGGCGTCCGTTAATCCATACAAAAGAGTAACACTGACCCGGTGCAGAAGCGTATTTTAGCCAAAGCCAGCATACTTGCTGGCTTTCTCGTGTTTTCCTCTCAGCTGCAGGCATCCGATCTGGAGCGGCGTCAGTCCGAGTTAAAGGCACTGCAATCTCAGATCACCGCCCAGCAAAATGCCCTGAGAGACACAGGCAAGCAGCGGGAAAAGCTGCTGCAACTGCTGAAAAAAGACGAGCAGGCTATCGCCGATGCCGCCCGCAAGGTCAACCAAACTGAAAATGCCCTCCGCAACGCCGAAAAGCGTCTCTCCGAGCTAAAGCAAAGAGCTGCACAGCTGGACAAGCTGAAAGAAAGCCAACAGCAAACCCTGGCCAAGCAGCTGACCAGTGCTTATCTCGCCGGGAATCATGACTACAGCAAGATGCTGCTTAATCAGCAAGATCCAGCCACCATAGAGCGAATGCTGGCTTACTATGACTACCTCAACAAGGCCAGAATGCAGGCCATAGAACAACTGAAACAGACCCGCCAGGAATTGTCGGCAGTGCAGCAGAGCGAGCAACAGGAACGCAATCGACTCAACCAGCTGGTATTGGATCAGAAGGCTCAATCCAAGCGCCTCAATCAAGAACAGGATCAGCGACAGCAAACGCTGAAGGAACTGCAACGCACCATCAGCAGTAAGGCCTCGGAGCTGGAGCAACTGCAGATAGAAGAAGCCTCACTGAAGCGGGTTGTCGAGCAAGCCCTGACTGCCATGCGCGATAGCCCCAGCATGGAAGGATTGGCCAAGTCCCGTGGCGCCCTCAACTGGCCCACCAAGGGCAGGATCAAAAACAGCTTTGGTAGTCAGCGTTCCGGCAGTGTGCGCTGGAAAGGCGTCATGCTGTCCGCTCCGGAGGGCCAGTCTGTCAGTGCTGTAGCCGCAGGTAAGGTGATCTATGCAGATTGGTTGCGCGGCTTTGGTATGGTGCTGGTCGTCGATCACGGCAAAGGTTATATGAGCCTCTATGGCCACGCCCAAGCATTGCTGAAAGACGCAGGCGATTCAGTCAAGGCCGGCGAAGCCGTGGCACTGGTAGGACGTTCAGGAGGACAAACTGAGCCTGGCCTATACTTTGAAATAAGGCATAAGGGGCAAGCTGTCGATCCGGCAAATTACTGTCGGCGCTAATCATCAGCCCCCGCCACTTCAAAGGGGGCTACATGGGCAACTCTATTCGCAACCTGCTGTATATCGGTCTTGGTATCATCATGGGAGTCTCTCTCAGCCTGGCCAGCCACGAAAACTTTCCAAAGCCCAGTCACACCCACGAGCTTTCATTATTGCTGGATGTGATGGATACAGTGGAAACCTACTACGTCAGGGATATCAGCCGCAAAGAGCTTGTCGATGCCGCCATTGAAGGCATATTCCAACATCTCGACCCTTATTCCAGCTTTCTGAAACCGGAGCAGATGAACAGCCTCAGAGACAGCAACCGTGGGGAATACTTCGGCTACGGCTTTGAAGTGTCCACTGAAGGGGAAAAGCTCAGAATTATCGCGCCTTTTCCCGGTTCTCCGGCCGAACAAGCCGGGATCATGGCCGGCGATATTGTTACCGCAGTCAACGGTCAGCTCATTTCCAAACAGTCTCTGGAACAAGTACTGAGCCAAATAAAGCAATTCAGCAGCAGCAACCGTGAGTTATCGCTGCAACTGCATCATGCTCACTCGGATGTCAGCTTTGAAGTCAGCCTCAAACCGGCCACTATCAGCATCCACTCTGTGCTTGGAAAGATGCTCAGCAACGACATTGGTTATATTCGTTTGGCAAGTTTTCAAGAAGATTCTACCCGCGACATGGTCCGCCTGTTGAGCGAGTGGCAACAGCAGCCACTAAATGGTTTGATTTTGGATTTACGTAACAATCCCGGCGGTTTACTGGATCAGGCGATTCGAATTGCCGATCTGTTTCTCCATGAGGGCCGCATAGTCGCTACCGAAGGACGCTTCTTCGATGCCAACTCAGATTATTATGCATCTCCGCAAACCATGCTAGCCGGCGTGCCCATATTAGTGCTGATCAATCGCGGTTCAGCCTCGGCTTCCGAAGTGCTGGCGGCGGCGTTGCAGGAGAACAACCGTGCCAAGGTGATAGGTGAAACCAGCTTCGGTAAAGGCACTGTACAAAGCCTGATCCCAACACTTGTCGATGGTAATGCCATCAAGCTGACCATTGCCCGCTATACCACCCCAAAAGGCCAGGATATCAACGCCAAAGGGGTAGAACCCGATATAAAAATCGCACCCAATACTGTTTCCAATAACAAAACTGTGCCTATAATCGACCTCATATCTCCCCATGCAGATACCGCCAGCGATAGAGCCATCAACTCGGCGGTGGCATGGATACAATCAAATAAATAAAATTAATATAAAACGTGCGCTATTGTTTCTACTTACTACTGCTGGTCGTAAGTTGCTCTCCCGCGTGGGGAGCCAGACTGGCAATCGTCATCGATGATATTGGCTACCGCCATACAGATGAGGCCGCCCTGTCCTTGCCTTCAGCCGTGACCTTGTCTGTATTGCCACATACCCCACTCGGGCAACAACTGGCTCGCCAGGCTCACAGCAAGGGCCATGAAATTATGGTGCACCTCCCTATGCAGGCGCTTAACGGCAAGACCATGGGGCCTGGTGGACTCAACAACCAGATGTCAGAAACCGAGTTTAAAGCAACTCTCAAACAAGCCTTGCAGAGCGTGCCTTTCGCTAGGGGAAGTAACAACCATATGGGGAGTTTGTTGACTCAACTCGAGCAACCTATGGGCTGGTTAATGGAAGTATTGCAACAGGAAGAGCACTTCTTTATCGACAGTGTTACTACCCGATACACTAAAGCTGGCGAGAAGGCCGATGCCTTGGGTGTTCCGCTGCTGAGACGTCAGGTATTCTTGGATAATCAGCTAACCGAGCAGGCTTTCGAAAGACAGTTGGACTTGGCAATAGCCAAGGCCCAAAGTGAAGGCGAAGCCTTGATGATAGCCCACCCTTACCCAGAGAGTATGCAATTCCTCAAGAAGAGGTTGCCAGAGCTGGCAAAGATAGGGGTCACTCTAGTGCCAGCCTCCAGCTTATTACCAATCACATTGGCTCAAAAGCAGAATACGGCTGGCAAAAAACTTTAATCAGATTTGCAGTACAGGGATATCCAGATCCGGCAGCAAGGCTCGCAACTCTTGTTGGTTACTGACAATGTCTGCCAGCGTATAACGGTCGAGCACAGCCAGATAGGCATTCACGGCTTGAGCCAGAACACCCTTCAGCTGACAAGCTGGGGTCAGTCGACAATAGGGCTTGCTGCAATCAATAGGCGCCAGAGAGTTTTCCAGAGCCCGCACTAGTTCACCGACATTGATCTGCTCAGGAGCCATCCCCAAACGAAAACCACCACTCTTGCCGCGTATCGTTTGTAAATACCCCAGTTTACCCAAGTGATGCACTATCTTGGAGACATGATTAGGTGAAAGATCAAAAACTTCAGTGATCTCTGCGATTCGAAACAGAGTCTCACGCTCCGGTTGAATAGCCAGATACATCAGAGTTCTTATTCCAAAATCCGTATACCGCGTTAACTGCATCTTTCACCTTCAGGAAGAGGTTTCCACCTCTAAAGAGCCTATCAGCCAGAGCGCCTCTTCGTTGTTGTTACCACATACATCAACTGACGCCGAAAATTCACTACACACATCGGGACGTTCAGAGGAACCAAAGAGGCGGCATAGATTGTTGTCATCCAGCTGCACACAGCGAACCCCAGCGGGTTTACCCTGTGGCATTCTAGGTATAGCACTACTGATGGAGGGAGCTATACAACAGGCACCGCAACCGATACGACAATCCACAATCACCACCTGTAATAGAATATGGCCATTATAACGACAAAAATGTTTCGGGTAAGTGTTCAAGTCACAGACTCGAGCGAATCCCAGTCAAAGCGAATATAGTCTCATATTGCTTGTCTGTTCGCTTTAGTCAATATCAAGACCCGAAACAACCCAAACAACGGCAGCAACTCAATACAAATCATGGAGGAAGAGCTAAAACGAAAAAAGCCTCATCTTTCGATGAGGCTTTCTCTTTAAGTTGGCGGAGCGGACGGGACTCGAACCCGCGACCCCCGGCGTGACAGGCCGGTATTCTAACCAACTGAACTACCGCTCCTTTAGTATCACGCCTTGGCGCACTACTAAAATTGGGCGTCTGGCGATGACCTACTCTCACATGGGGAGACCCCACACTACCATCGGCGCAATTGCGTTTCACTTCTGAGTTCGGGATGGGATCAGGTGGGACCACAATGCTATTGTCACCAGACAAATTGGGTAATCTGGAAAGCTGTGCTCTTTTCAGAGCCTGAGTTCAAACTTCAATCAAGTATCTAACTTCTTCAAGTCCGTAAAACCCATCTGGGTTGTATGGTTAAGCCTCTCGAGTCATTAGTACAGGTTAGCTCAACGCCTCG
>NZ_NGVS01000028.1 GCF_002777975.1 Shewanella carassii | reverse complement strand
AACTGCCACATAGAAAGCTTTAGTTGCCGCTAAAGCCTGGGTCTCACTTTACCCTTTTGGCTTGGTTATTATCCATACAAACTGTTTAAGAGTGATTCGCAACGCGTGGCATTTTTGGTATGCGTTGCGTTTAGTGTTTAGGTGGCATGCGGCGGCTTGGGTATTGCGTTGCTTACACCTTAACAGAGCGTTAGCTGCTAGGAAGAGTATGCAGGAAATACCATTAGGGACACTGAATTCAAAGCTCTACGAGAAAAACGGCGAGACTTACTACACAATCACGCCAATATTTGGCACGAGCACGAACTTTTATCTTAATGCGCCATTATCGAAGATAGAGGTATTAAAAAATGAAGATAATGAGCTTCTTATAAAGAAAGGCATATTGAAGTTGAGAATGTCTTTCAAGCCATATACCCCAGGTTTATTCAAGCTGAAGTTAAAGCCATATTACTTTGGCATACCATTTGGAATCTATTGGTGCGAAATCTCGGCAACAAATAAAACTAAACTACAGGAAGTATTCGTTGTATACAGCTAACAAGGCCATCAAAAATCGGCCGCAAAAAACGCGGCCTACGACGCTCCTGACGTAAGACAACAAAGACACCCATTATTAGCTGAGTGAAGACTCTAGTTGCCTAGATCACAGAAACACTGATGTTTTCACTGGGAGAAAATAATCTTTCAAGCCTTTTGAGGGGCGCTCGGTTATTGAAATGAGCGAAAAAGTCGAATTTCAGACACGATGGAGGTCGAACAAAGTTCGATTGGAGATAAATATCTTGGAGCCTCGGGGATTCAGCTAAACAGCGTCTGACAATTAGCGGCCCCTTGTCTTCGTCGTCGTTGTAGGTGAGTACAGTAGTCTNGGATTCAGCTAAACAGCGTCTGACAATTAGCGGCCCCTTGTCTTCGTCGTCGTTGTAGGTGAGTACAGTAGTCTGTAAGTGACTCCAGTGTACCCACTGGCCCTTTGAATAGACGGCTAAAATCAGTCGTTAACTTGAGCCAGTTGTCGATAGGGATGTTTAAACGATTCAAAATGGTCGTAGTGTCGGCAGTAATGCGGCCACGCTTGTCATGGCGGATAATGCGCCCGGTATCATCGACCAGTTGCAGATAATCTTTGGCTTCAAAGTACAATCCTTGTGGCATGTTCAGCCGTTCATTGCCGACAAAGGGTAACAGCTCAGGTGTGTATTTACCTTGCATCGCGGCCCGTATCCGCCGTTGAATACTGGTATAGTCTGAGTCTTCCGGGGTTTTAGCTATTCCCGCGCGGATAGGGTTCAGGTCAACATAAGCCATGCAGGCCAATACGGCTGCATCATCCAATAGTGCCTGGGATTTGAAGCGGCCTTCCCACAAATTTATCCGGAATAAATTTGAACAGCTTTAGCTGGCCCGCAGGGAGAGCGCCAGGGATGGCGGCGAATAAAAGCGACCGCGGCATCCGTCTTCCCGGTTGGCTTGTCTGGCAATAGGTTCATTGAGCGCCCGCATAAACCAACTGATATCCATCAAACGTTGGCGATAGACTTCAGTGGTTTGTTGCAGAGTGAGATATTCAATATCAGAAAGTGTTTCACCGCGCAGAAAACGCTGGGATAACAGAGTTCCACTGTAAAGCAGGTGCCAACGCTGTAAAACCTGCTCCAATGTCCATTCAGTGGCTGTTTTCAAGTCAACTCTGAGTACCAAATGCAGATGATTGGACATGACCGCATAGGCACACAAGTCAATGGAAAAGACGGCCGCCAGCTCTAATAGACGCGATTCAACCCAATCACGGCGATGTTCATAGCTCTTGCCGGAATAGTCATCAACACCACATAGAAAGGCGCGGCGTACACAGCGGGACAAATTCATCGGGAATGAATTTGAACAGCTCCAGCTGGCCCGAAGGGGAAAGCACAGGGACGTGCTTTATAAATGCAGTGGTAGAAGGGGGTGTCCTCAAGACTAACTTGAGCATATCTTGGCCTCGGCATGGCATCCTTTCCTTTTCAAAGGCTCCATTCAAGCCTAGACAAGGTGAGAGAAACCTGCCAAGAATTATGGGTGTCTTCATTTTGTCTTTTTTCATCAAACCTCTGCAACTCACGGATATCTTTCGACCTCCGGGTGCTCAAATCCACTACTGGTGCTTGAACGCAGACAGAAAGAAGATTAAGTTATTGTTTTACAGTGGGTGGCTTGATTTTTATATGTGGATTTGAATCTGCCAACAAGTTAAGGAGATGTAGTGTAAATGAGTGATGATTTATATGAGGTTATATATTTCGACCAACATTTGATTCTTAAAAAAAGCTTATATGAACAAGTGCCTCATAGTGGATTAAATGTGGCTTTTAGTTCTAATGAAGGTGTTATTCTTAGACCTCATATATATTTTCGCCCTATCAATATGACTGATACTTTTAATGAATATAAGTTCTCTGAATTAATATTTGAATGTTACGAAGGAATGGCCAATGTTGTTTCTCAATTAGTTGAAGAGAACGATGAGGAAGTCCACGTAATTACGCGTTATTTTATGAGGCACGACGATGAGAATGGTCGTTTATTGGGGGATAAATTCATATACAAAACGGAATATTACACTTTTGAATATCAAATTGAAAACTCTCTAGTACCTATCAAAAGTGCCTGTACTCCTTTGAATCCATTAGGTTTATCCTGTGAAGGTACGCTGGAGTGTTGGGTAGCAGAGATCACCTTGGATAAATATTTTTCTTTACTACGATAATCGTGGTTTTACACATAAAAAACTGCTAAAACGGACGCAGGAACATTCGGTGGTTTTGGTTCTGAGTGTGATTGGCTTATAGTGGCCAATTAACTTGACCACTACACTGTCAGTACAAGTCTGAGCTAGTGCAGGTAATATTCGACATCAAGAACGGTTGGAATGGGTCATTATTTTTATTTGGCGACTAAACAATAACTCTCCAACCGTTTTCATTTTCAGTTCACGCGAATCTGCAATGAACCTCATTTTTTACGTTCGTTTTTATACCGCTTCTTCATTTTCTTCACCGGTACGGATACGAATAATGCGTTCAATATCGGTCACAAAGATCTTGCCGTCGCCGATTTTACCGGTACGGGCGGTTTCGACAATCACATCCAGAGCCTGTTCCAGCAGATCATCCTGAATAACCAGCTCTATCTTCACCTTGGGCAGAAAGTCGACCATATACTCGGCACCACGGTACAACTCTGTATGTCCCTTCTGGCGGCCAAAACCTTTGACTTCCAGAACCGTCATACCGGTTATTCCTATCTCAGCCAACGCCTCACGGACATCGTCCAGTTTAAACGGCTTGATTATGGCTTCCACTTTCTTCATCAGGCACTCCTTTAGGGCTTGGAATTCTTCCGCAACTCATGACCATTTCCAAGTCAATTTGACCGGAGAAATAGCTCGCTATTTTGCTTGTTCGCATACAATTGCAATAGCTTATCACGACATACTGCGGGCAAGAAGTGATTGTCCGCTCAGATGAAAAAACCAAGGCTCTATTCAGCAGCCGCACTCAGCCATGCCGTTGACTTATTCATTCCTTGCGGAAGCAACTGCAATATTTAGTACAAACTCATCTAAGGATGCTCCAAAAACAAGCTTTAAGCACGACTAAACTAAGACAACACTCAGGTTCGCCGGATGCGGGCCATCCAACACTCAAGGATGAGATTATGCGTCATTTACAGCTTGGTTTTTCACTACTGGAACTCATGATCGCCTTGCTATTGCTGGCGGTACTGGTTGCCATCGGAGCGCCTTCGCTCAACTCCCTCTACGAAGGTTATCGTGCAAAAACCGGTATCCAACAAGTACAACAACTGCTGCAATTTGCCCGCAATCAGGCCATCAGTTATGGTGTCAGAGTCAGTGTCTGCGCGCTCAAGGATGGCCGCTGTGAAGCCGATGCCTGGCAGCAAGGGGTAACGGTTTTCAGTGATGGCAACGGCAACCATGTCCTGGATGAAGATGACAAACTCTTATATCAAACCGGGGCCTTTAATAGTAAAGACATACTCAAGTGCAACCGGGAGGCGATACGCTTTTTGCCAGACGGATTGGCAACAGGAACCAATGCCACCTTCACCTACTGCCCAGGTCGGGTAGACAGCCCTCAATCCAGGGCCTTGGTGATCAATTCGGCCGGGCGAGTTCGTCACTCCCAGGATGAAAACATCCAGTGTCAGAATACTGATGGTGTTTGAATAAACCGCCAATCTCCCGGATTTGCAAAGATAGCTGTAATTAACAACTCATTCACTTATACTTAAGCGTATCTATTCACGTGAAGAGTCGATTATGGCTGTACCTGATTGTTCCTGTTCCAGAACCCGCGGCTTTACCTTGGTCGAACTCATGGTCACCATTGCCGTTGCCGCCATACTGCTGTCGGTAGGGGTCCCTTCACTCACCTCCTTATATGAAAGCTATCGCAGTAAATCGGAAATAAGCCGCATAGAACAAGCCTTGTCTTTTGCCCGCAATCAGGCCATCAGCTACGGCATGGCAGTGGAAGTTTGTGGTTATCAAAAGGCCGATGGCTGCGCCGATAACTTCAACAATGGTCTCAAGGTTTATACCAAGGCCAGTGGCAATGAAAAAGTGCTGCGAGTCGTGGAAGGCATCGATAGTAAAGATGCCATCAAGGGCGGTAATGTCGGCTTTCGTGCCGATGGCCTAAGCTCAAGCACGGGCGAAGTAACCTTTATCTATTGCCCGTCCAAACAGGCCAGCGGCTCAAGAAGTGTGACGGTTTCCAGCTCAGGGATGATCAAATACGGCGCCGACGGGCTTGCCTGCAGCTAACAGCTGCGGTATCGGACAAGTTATCAAGGACGGCTAGCCATTAGCACCCAAGTGTGCCTCAGGGGTGAAAGACTCGGCTCTCACAACAAAGACCCCTGCCTAGGCTGGGGTCTTTGTTTAAGTCGATTAAGCTTACTCTCGCGGGGGATAGTTTCCGCCACCAGCCATAAGGGTCTAAGGGCCTAAGGGTTAAATGGCCCAGCCGCCCATGTAGAACACCACCAGGCCTATGGTGATAACCAACACACCTGGCTTGAGCTTACGCCACTCGCCGCTGCAGATACGGCCGATAACCAGAGTGGCAAACCCCAACATAATGCCTGTAACTATGTTGCAGGAGAGTATGATGAATACTGCGCAGGTCAGTCCCGCCATGGCATCCACCTTGTCATCGAAGTCCAGCTTGGTGACATTGGACAACATCAGCAGTCCCACATACATGAGCGCTGGCGCCGTGGCGTAGGCAGGTACCAAATAAGACAGGGGTGCCAGGAAGATCATCAGCAGGAACAGTACCCCCACCACAGTGGCGGTCAGGCCTGTTTTTCCACCTGCTGCAGTACCGGCAGCCGATTCAATGTAAACGGCGGCAGGTGCGCCGCCCACCAGACCGGCGAAGATAGAGCTGACAGAATCCGAGGTCAGCGCCTTGCCGCCACCTATGATGTTGTCGTCCTTATCCAGCAAATTTGCTTGTCCGGCCACGGCTCTTATGGTGCCTGTGGCATCGAAGATGGCAGTCATCACCAGCGCCAGCACTATCGGCAGCACCACAGGGTTAAGGGCACCCATGATATCCAGCTGGCCAATCAAAGAGCCTTCTGCGCCCAAGTCGGGTACCGCAAACACGCCTTTGAACTCCACATTGGGGTCAAACAGCAAACCAAACACTGACAGAGCGATGATCACCAACAGAATACCGCCCGGCACCCGGCGCCGCTCGAGTCCGATAGTGGCAGCCAACCCCACGACAGTGGCGATCACCGGCAGGCTGTGGATATCGCCGAGCTTGACCGGTAAACCGGCATCATTGGCCACAATCAGTTGCACACTGTTAGTGGCAATCAGCAGCAGAAACAGGCCGATACCTATCCCTGTACCATGAGCAATCCCCTTGGGCAGGTTAGCAAGCACCCACTGGCGAATGCCGGTAACGCTCACCAAGGTAAAGACGATACCCATAAGGAAAATCGCTCCCAGGGTGACAGGCAGGCTCATGCCCTGCCCCAACACCAGACTGAAGGCGGTAAACGCAGTCAGTGAGATGGCGCAGCCTATGGCCATCGGCAGATTGGCCCACAGGCCCATCAGCAGTGAGCCGAAGGCGGCAATCAGACAGGTGGCAATAAACACGGAGCCGGGATCAAACCCGGCCTTTCCCAGCATGGAGGGGACAACGATAACTGAGTAAACCATGGCAAGAAACGTGGTCAAACCGGCGATCACTTCCTGGCGGACAGTGCTGCCACGAGCGCTGATATTGAAGAAGCGTTCCAGCCATGATGATGTAGTAGGTACAGCGGTATTTGTCTTTGAAGACATCATAATTATTCTACCTTTTTGATCTCTTTATTCGGGTCAGATGACGCCGGCTACGGCAGGTGAGAGCCCCGCTGGGCGGGTGAGAGATCCACAACAAAACGTGACCTGCAGGTGGTGGGCACCAAGGATTATCGTCAAACGATGTCCAACGCAGCCTTTGTTGGTCGCGGATAATACTGCAAATTGGCGCGCCCGGCTAAAAAGATTTCGGGATCTGTGGCTCATCCTGAATATGCAGTTGTTCATAACTTTTCATATTTTCTCAAATCCCATTCATTGGCAGCGCAATCGCCATTCACATCCTTTCCCTATAGTGGCCCCATCGAGCAAACCCTGCTGCGTTGGAGCAATCACTATGTCTGAGTCCACATCAAGCAAAAAACAGGAACTTATGGCCCACGGCCTGATTATTTTCATGCTGTTTCCGGCCCTAACCATCACAGGTATCAGCCTCTATGGCCTGATCATCTGGATCATGCTGGCCCTCGGCGGCGTAGCCAGTCACTGATACAAGAGGATTGAATAGATGAAACGGTTAATAGCAATCTGGCGTACTCTCAATCGCCCGACCAAGTACCTGAGCCTGGGCGCCATCAGCCTGTCGGCCTTTATCATGGGCATTATCTTCTGGGGCGGCTTCAACACAGCGCTGGAAGCCACCAACACCGAAGCCTTCTGTATCAGTTGCCACTCGATGGAGAACAATCCCTATCAAGAGCTGCAACAAACTGTGCATTGGTCGAATCACTCCGGCGTGCGGGCAACCTGCCCAGACTGCCACGTGCCCCACGACTGGAGCCGCAAGATAGCCCGTAAGATGGAAGCCTCTCACGATGTCTGGGGCTGGCTGTTCCAAACGGTCAACACTCCGGAAAAATTTGAAGCCAAACGTCTGGAAATGGCCAGCCGTGAATGGAAACGCTTTGCCCGTGACAACTCCCAGGCCTGTAAAAACTGCCATGACTACAAGTCAATGAAATGGGACGAGATGTCAGCCCTGGCGCAAAAACAGATGAAACAAGCGGCCGAGAAAGATCAGTCCTGTATCGATTGCCACAAGGGCATAGCTCACAAGCTGCCTGATATGGGCACGGCCAGAGCCCCGGAACTGATTGCCGAAGTGGGTTCGGGTGAAACCTCACTGCAACAGGGCGGCAAATATTTCAGTGCCTTGACCAAGCCTCTGTATCTGGATGACAAGAGCGCGGAAGAAGCCGGTACTCTGAACGTGGCCACCGAAATCAAGGTGCTGGAGCTCAAGGGCAAACGGGTCAAAATCGCCATCGATGGCTGGCGGAAGAAGATAGGTGCCGGCCGGGTGATCTACATGGATTTCGGTATCAATATCCTCTCGGCTCAACTGACCAAGGCCGCTGCCGAAACCGACGGGGTGATCAAGACCTTTGAAGAGAAAGAAGATCCCATGACTGGCCTCAAGTGGCAGCGTGTGGAAGCCGAGATCTGGACCGACAGCGATTATCTGCTGACCGAACTGGCACCACTCTGGGGCTATGCCCGCAGCACTTATGCCTCTAGCTGCAGTGTCTGCCACACCCAGCCCGATGAGCATCACTTCGATGCCAACACCTGGCCGGGCATGTTCCAGGGGATGTTGGCCTTCGTCAACATGGATCAGGACACCCAGGCACTGGTGCAGAAATACCTGCAACAACATTCTTCCACCTTCAGCAAAGAAGAGCACTAAGAGGTTGGCGTTATGAACAGAAGAGACTTTTTAAAAGGCCTGGCCTCCACTTCCGTTGTGGTTGCCGGAAGCAGTTCGGTACTCGCTCCCCTGTCGGCGCTGGCCAAGGGGATGGATGACGGTGACGCCTGGCTGACCACAGGCTCCCACTTCGGCGCATTTCGTATCAAGCGCCGCAACGGGGTTATCGCCGAAGTCAAACCACTGGAATACGACAAGTATCCCACCGACATGATCCGTGGCATCCGTGGCCTGGTCTATAATCCATCACGGATCCGTTATCCCATGGTGCGGCTCGACTTCCTGCTCAAGGGACACAAGAGCAATACCCATGAACGCGGCGACTTCCGTTTCGTTCGTGTCACCTGGGACAAGGCGTTGACTCTGTTCAAGGAGTCGCTGGATATCATTCAAACCCAGTACGGCCCATCTGGCCTGCACGCCGGACAAACCGGTTGGCGTGCCACCGGACAGCTGCACTCGAGCACCAGCCATATGCAGCGCGCCATCGCCATGCACGGCAACTTCGTCAAGAAAGTGGGCGACTACTCCACCGGCGCCGGGCAAACAATTATGCCTTATGTGCTGGGCTCTACCGAAGTGTACGCTCAGGGCACCTCCTGGCCGCTGATCCTCGAGCACAGCGATACCATAGTGCTCTGGTCCAACGATCCTTACAAAAACCTGCAGGTGGGCTGGAACGCCGAAACCCACGAGTCCTTCGCCTATCTGGCGCAGCTCAAGGAAAAGGTCAAAGCCGGTAAGATCCGGGTGATCAGCATAGATCCGGTCGAAACCAAGACCCAAGCCTATCTCGGTTGTGAGCAGCTGTATGTCAACCCACAAACAGACGTGGCCTTGATGTTGGGTATCGCCCATGAGATGTACACAGCCAAGCTGCACGATGCCAAGTTTATCGAAGGCTATAGCCTGGGCTTTGAAGAGTTCCTGCCCTACCTCCTGGGTGACAAAGACGGCATCGCCAAGACTCCGGAATGGGCAGAAGCCATCTGTGGCGTCAAGGCTGAAGTCATCCGCGACCTGGCTCGCACCCTGACCAAGGGCCGTACCCAGATCATGATGGGCTGGTGTATTCAGCGTCAGCAACACGGTGAGCAGCCTTACTGGATGGCGGCGGTACTGGCCACCATGATAGGCCAGATAGGCCTGCCTGGCGGTGGTATCAGCTATGGTCACCACTACTCAGGTATCGGCGTACCCGCCACAGGTGCCGCAGCACCGGGCGCCTTCCCGCGCAACCTGGACGAAGGCCAAAAGCCACTGTTTGACAACAACGACTTCAAGGGTGCCAGCAGCACTATTCCGGTCGCCCGCTGGATAGATGCCATTCTGGAACCCGGCAAGACTATTGATGCCAACGGCAGCAAGGTCACCTATCCGGATATCCGCATGATGGTGTTCTCGGGCAACAACCCTTGGAACCACCATCAGGACAGAAACCGTATGAAGCAGGCGTTCCGCAAGCTGGAATGCGTGGTCTCCATAGATGTGAACTGGACCGCCACCTGCCGCTTCTCCGATATAGTCTTGCCCGCCTGTACCACAATGGAGCGCAACGATATCGATGTCTACGGTGCCTACGCCGGCCGCGGTATTCTGGCGATGCACAAGATGGTTGAACCGCTGTTTGAAAGTCTGTCTGACTTTGAGATATTCACCCGCTTTGCCAAAATACTCGGCAAAGAGAAGGAATACACCCGCGGGCTAACCGAAATGGAATGGCTGGAAAAACTCTACAACGAGTGTAAGGCCGCCAACCAGGGCAAGTTTGCCATGCCGGACTTCAACGAGTTCTGGAAGCAGGGTTATGTGCACTTCGGTGAAGGGCAAAACTGGGTCAGACACGCCGACTTCCGTGAGGATCCTGAGATCAATCCCTTGGGAACCCCTTCCGGCCTGATTGAAATCTTCAGCCGTAAGATTGCCCAGTTCGGTTATGATGACTGCCCTGGCCACCCAGTGTGGATGGAAAAATCCGAGCGCAGCCACGGCGGTCCAGGCAGCGATAAGTACCCGGTTTGGCTGCAGTCCTGCCACCCGGACAAGCGCCTGCACTCACAGATGTGTGAGTCCAAGGAATATCGCGAAACCTATACGGTGCAAGGGCGTGAGCCGGTTTATATCAACCCAGAAGATGCCAGGGCCCGCGGTATCAAAGACGGCGATCTGGTGCGGGTGTTCAACGGCCGCGGTCAACTGTTGGCCGGTGCCGTCGTCTCCGGCCGTTTCCCCAAAGGGGTAATCCGGATCCATGAAGGTGCCTGGTATGGCCCGGTCGGCAAAGATGGCAGCGTCGAAGGCGGCGCCGAAATCGGTGCCCTGTGCAGCTATGGTGACCCCAATACCCTGACTCAGGATATAGGTACCTCCAAGCTGGCGCAGGCCTGCTCGGCCTACACTTGCCAGGTGGAATTTGAAAAGTTCACCGGCAAGGCGCCCAAGGTATCCTCCTTCGATGGTCCGATTGAGGTTAAAATCTAAGGGAAGGTGCAAACAAGTCCCACGATGACTTATTCGCACCATCACTAATCGCTGATAACTGAGGTAAGCCAATGGAACAGTTAAATCAAGGCAGAGCCATGCTGTACAACTTCCTCTCGGGGCTGTTCGCCCGCGAGTTGAACGCCGAGCGCCTCAGCCAGCTGACGGCACCGGAGAGCAAGGCCTTTTGGCAACAGCTGGGCAGTGAGCCCAGCCTCAAGCAAGAAGCCAAGCTGATGGAGCAAAAGCTGCAATCCATCGCCTGGATGCAGGACAGAGACAAGGCGCTGCTGGAGCTGGCGGCAGACTTCTGCGGGCTGTTTCTGGTGGGCAGTAAACAGAGCGCGTCGCCCTATGCCGGCCTCTATCTGCAAGCGGATGAAGAAGTCACTCTGTTTGGTGAGCAGCATCAACAGATGCTGGCCTTTTTGCAGCGAAGTCAGTTGCAACAAAGCAGTGACTTCCCCGAGCCAGCAGACCACCTAGCGGTGATTCTGGCCTATCAGGCTCATCTGTGTCTGAACGCCTCGGCATCAACACAGCAGGAGTATCTGCAAGAGTGTCTGCTCAGTTGGTTGGAGCCATTTTGTCAGCGGGTGACCGAATGCGATCGCGGCGGTTTTTATGCCGCGCTCGCGCGCCTGACCCTGGCCTTTGTTCAAAGCGATGCCGAGTGGTTGAAAGGCGCCGCAGCGCACTGAGCGAGGCGATTTAGACAGGCGCTGACTCGAGTGCTTGCCTGAATCAAACGTAATGCAGGCCCCCCTAATCAAAGGATCAAAGGGCGCCAACTCGAGTATCGAGCGGCGCCCTTTCTATATCCTCAGCAGCCGTTAAATGCTGCACTTCCTGTCTTCAGTGCTTAAAAAGCGCCTTAGTCTGATTGCTATTCCAGCCAGCTATCGAGCGCCTGCAATGATGCCGCTACGCAATCTGTCAGCTCGGTAAGTTCCTCGTCGCTCAAAGGATTGCCAGCCTTGATGGCCTGCTCCAGTGCGGCGCAGCGCAAATGAAGCGCTTCAAGCCCCATGTTGCCACTGCTGCCCTTGAGTGCGTGCAACTTGGCAGCAATGATATCCCGTTGCCCATCTGCCGCCTGTAAAGCTTGCAGCTGCGCGTCACAGCTGTCCACAAACTGCTGCCGCATCTCCAGCAAAGTGGCCTTGCCGAGCACCTGCAGGTCCTGTTCAAGTTGCTCCAGCGCCAGCCATTGAACGTTGTCCGTATTCCAGGACTGACAATCCGGCGCTTGAGAGTCCTCTTCCTTGGAGCGCTCATCGCTCGCCCTCGCACCGGAGACGACACCGAGCCAGTTGGCCAGCGCCTGTAATCCCAGGGGCTTCCCCAACACCAGATCAAAGCCCATGGCCTGGTAATCTGCCATATCCTGAGTCTGCAACTGAGCGGTAAAGGCGGCAATCGGCACCTTGGTGCCCAGCTGTCGTCTGAGCTCAGGCAGCAGCTCGCTGCCGGAGCCATCACTCAGCTGTAAATCCAGCATCACCGCATCGAATGGATCTGAAGTTGTGTCATCATGCAGCAGTTGCCGCGCTTCGGCCAAACTGACACACAAGAGTGACTCATGTCCAAGGTGCGCCAAAAAGCCCTGAGCCACCAAGGCGTTAACTCTATTGTCCTCCACCAGCAACACCCGTTTGGCAATGGCGCTCTGCGGCAAGCTACTCGATTGTTGCTCCCCCTGTTCACAGGGCTGAAGCGGCACACTGAAACTGAAGCGGCTGCCCTGCCCCGGCGTACTGATGACTTCGATGGCGCCGCTATCCGCATCATCACACTCATTCATCAGCAGCACCAGATCGCGGCTAATACTCAACCCAAGTCCAGTCCCCCTGGCGCTGGCATGGGTCGCCTCTGTGGCATAGGGGGTAAACAGACGTGCCATGGCCTCGGGACGAATGCCCACCCCAGTGTCTGTGACACTGAAACGAAGGCGCGCATCTTCAATACTGACCTCCAGGGTCACACTGCCCTTGGCGGTAAACTTGATGGCATTACCCAATAGATTAAACAGCACTTGTCTGAGCTTGGGCCCATCGAGCCAGACCCATTCGGGTAATTCCGGCTTTAATAACCTGAGCTCAAGTCCGGCAAGATTGGCTCCGGCCAACATGATGGCGGTCACTTCGTTGAGCAGCGCTGGCAACTCCACGGCCCTGGGTTCATTGAGCAGACTGCCCTGCTCCAGGCGGGAGAAGTCGAGGATGTCATTGAGCACGGTTTGCAGCAAGGTGCCACTGTACTGGGACAACGCCAGCATCTGCCGCGCCTTGACCGGCAATTCCGCCTGCCCCAACAGACTCAAGGTGCCGAGCAGCCCGTTAAGCGGCGTGCGTATTTCATGACTCATGGTAGCCAAAAACAACGACTTGGCCTGACTGGCTTCTTCCAGCTGGGCGTTGGTTTGGGCGAGCTCGCGGGTTCGTTCGGCCACCTTCCGCTCCAACGCCAATTTATGCTCGGTCAACTCGGCAGCGGTGCGCTGCAAATCTTGTTGCAGCTTTTGATTATGGGCCGTTTTCTGTTTGAAGGCCTCCAGCGCCGAGGCCATGGCGGTGAGTTCATCATCGCCGTATGAACGAATGCTGACATTGGTATCGCCAAGACTCAGCCGACTCAGCGCCCGGGTGGCATCACTCAAGCGCCGAGCAATGCCCTTGTAGATCACCTGCCAGCTGACAAACAGGATCAGCAGTAACATCAAGGCACCAGTGCCCGATAATCCGACACTGGCCCAGTTGAGCTGCCCCAGATAGTCGCGACGAGCCAGACTCAGCAGTTGCTGTTGCCCCTCGAGCGCGGCATCCACGGTTTGCTCCATCGACTTGAGATTGTCAGATATCACCAGTTGCCGCTGCTCCAGTTGTTGTTGCAGTTGCCAGATCGCTTCGGCCTGTTGTTGGCCAGCGGTCACCTGGTCAAGACGAGCAAATTCGGCCTCGAGCGCCTCGGCTCTACCGGGATCCCGAACCAAATCAGCTACAGGAATACGCTTGAGCAATCCCGGGGACAGGGCATCATCGGCCAGCGGCGCCTGGTTGATGGCGCCGACCAAGTCTTGCGGCGCATCGGCGGCAGCAAATATCTGTCCGAGCAAGGCTATCTTGTGGGTCAATTTCAGAGCGCGGTTGAGCTGCTCGGCGCTGCTGAGATCCAGCTCTATAATGTCATCCAAAGTCGCCGGCCCGGGAGTTTGGCTCAGCTTGGCAATGATTACAGAGTCCAACACCGCCAGCTCTGAGCGCAGCAAATTATCGGCCTGCTTGGCGGCTTGCACCAGTAAAAGCCCTTGCTGTTTCAGCGCCTGAGTGCGCTCTAGCAACTCACCCGTCTGCTCGCCGAGCAAGGTCAGCTCGGCGATGATGGTAGCCGCCGCCTGTTTCAGCTCGGCCGAATCCGGCACTGCCAACTGCTCCAGGGTCGCAATTGCCGCCAGCATGCGGTTACTTTCAAGAGACAGGCGGCGCCCCAAATATTGGCGCTGTTTTTCATCGGCCACTGTGCCTAGACGCTGGGCATTCTCCGCCAACGAGGTGGCCGACTGCGACAACTGCCGCGCGGCTTCTGATGCGGGCAAGGCCTTCTCATAGAGAAAGCTGTCGGCACCCTTGACCCAATGCAGACTCAAGTTGCCCAGAGTCACCAGCAATAACAGCAACAGCGCCAGCAAACAAAACGCCAGCATCAAACGACCGGTCAGGCTGCTCAGCCATGAAGATAAAGGTCTCACTCGTCATCCTTATTGATACCATGCTGCTTCGGCATTGACTGACGCAAGCGGTTCACAGGCATGGTATGGTACACTCAAGAGCCTTAGGCTTATAGAATACTTGCATCATATATCAGGATCTTCCCCATGAGCCAATTTGCTGCCACGTTCGAGGCTGTGTTGCCTGTAGGCAAAAAACCACTGCAACTCTGGTCACTATTGCTGTTGTGGTTATGCCTTTATCCTGCGCAGGCCTATGAAGCCTGGGAGCTTGAGCAACGCAGTCCTTTCAACGAAGCAATCCAGCAGGCCAGCCCCCTAACCCACACGCCGCTCACCAAGGCTAATAAACCCTGGAAACTGTGTGCTTTGGTACCACACCTCAAAGATGCTTACTGGATAGGGATTAATTATGGCTTAGCTAAACAGAGCCAAGTATTGGGGCTCGGGCTGGAACTCCATGAAGCCGGTGGCTATGGCAACACTCAGACCCAGTTGGCACAACTCAAATCCTGCCTCGATGGCGATGCCGATGCGATTTTGCTCGGTGCCGTCAGCCCTCACCTACTCGAGAACCAGAGTCTTGAGCTGACCAAACCTGTATTGGCACTGGTGAACCAGTTGGCAGACAGCCGAGTACAAACCCATATAGGAGTCAACTGGTATCAGATGGGGTATCTCACAGGCCAATTTCTCGCATCCACACCATATCAACGTCTGGCAATGCTGGCGGGGCCTGAAGGCCGCGGTGGTACCGATCTGGTGGAAAAAGGCGTCAGGCAGGCGCTGCAAGACAGCACCGTAGAGATAGTGGCGGTGATGCACGCCGACAACAACCGCAATCTCTACCGGGATCAGCTCAATCTGTTGCTCAATCAAAATAAGCAGCCACTGCCGCAAGCCTTACTCGGCAGTGCCGTGGCGATTGAAGCCGCCATGGGCACGCTGAGACAGGGAAATATGACGGATAAAATGGCGCTGGTGAGCAGCTACTTATCTCCGGATGTCATGCGTGGCCTCAAGCGCAACAAGGTCGCTTATGCCAACGATGACAGAGTGGTGTTGCAGGGCCGACTGGCGGTCGATCTTGCGGTCAGGCGATTACAGGGGGAAAAGGCGTTTGGTGATATAGGCCCGGCGATTTTGCAGCTGCGCCCGGATAATCTCAACAGCATGCAGCTGGATGACAGCCTGGCCCCGGCGGATTTCTACCCTGTGTATAGAGTAGAAGCCAAGGCCTCAGCACTCAATCACTGACTTCGGCGGCAAACAGGTAACCTTCACCATGCACGGTAACAAATAGCTCCGGGCTCAGTTTATTGCGCAGACGCCGAATAATCACATCTATGGTGCGGTCGTTAACATCCTGATCCCTGTGGCTGGTTTGTTGCATCAAGCGTTCTCTCGAGAGCACCTGCTGCGGGTGCAGGGCGAAAGCCACCAAGAGTTCAAACTCAGCCTTGGTCAGCTTGATAGCCTGCCCGTCCTGACTCAAACGGCGACTGTTGAGCTGCAGATGATAGCCCTCGAAATAGAGGTTGTCGTCCGAACGCGCCAGTTGCTCTGCCGTTTGCTGCTGCGCCTTCTTCACCAGAGAGATGCGCCAGAGTAGGTTCTTGACCCTGACTCTGAGCTCGCGAAACTCAAACGGCTTGGTGACATAGTCATCGGCGCCCATCTCCAGACCGACTATCTTATCTATTGCCTCATCGCGGCCTGTCACCAGAATAATGCCGACATCTGAGCGACTGCGTAGCTCACGAGTCAGCATCAGACCATCGTCCCCTGGCATATTGATATCCAACATCACCAGATCAACAGCCTGTTGTTGCAGCTGCTGCCACATCTGTTCACCATCGGCGGCTTCCATCACCTGGTAGCCATCTTTTTCAAAATAGCCTTTTAAACGAGTCCGAATGATAGCCTCATCGTCCACTATCAATATACGGTATGCCATGCTTGTATTCCTACCGACCGGGATAGGCGCCATTATTCACAATTTTTTACATTTTGTCTGTAGCCGAAAGATATTTGACCTAAGTCCGGTGTCAAGCGCTTCTTATTGTGGCTACAATAAGGACAGACCAAGAATTAAAGGACTGAATATGGACGACAAGCGCAAGTTTTCACGGATCCTGTTTTCCTTGGATGCCCAGCTGAGCTGCGGTGACAAGATATGGGACACCCACTTGCTGGATCTCTGCCTCAACGGCGCTCTGGTAGAAGAACCTGCCGATTTCGCTCCCGAAGGTGTGCTGGAGCTAAGTTTTAGCCTGCCTCAGTCCGAGGTTCAACTCAGCATGGAGGCCGAACTTGTGCATCGCCGTAACGGCCGGTTGGGCCTCAAGTGCGCCCTCATCGATGTCGAGAGCATCAGTCACTTGAGAAGGCTGCTGGAGTTGAATCTTGGCGATGCCTCACTGCTGCACCGGGAGTTGGAGCAATTTATCGCCGAGCATGAACAGAGCCGCTAAGGCGGCTCCTGTTTCGCCCTTTACAGGGCTATTACTCACAAAGCTCCTAGCGCCTCACTGAGCTTACTCACTCCTATCACCTGCATCCCCATAGGCGGCTTTTTCGGCATATTGGCCTTGGGCACAATCGCCCGGGTAAAGCCGTGCTTGGCAGCTTCCACCAAACGCTCCTGGCCATTGGGCACAGGACGTATCTCGCCGGAAAGACCCACTTCACCAAACACCACCAGATCCCTGGGCAAAATATCACCACGGAAGCTGGAAACCATGGCCAGCAGCAGCGTTAAATCGGCGCTGGTTTCGGTCACCTTGACACCACCAACCACGTTGACGAATACATCCTGATCCGACATCTGTAAGCCGCCATGGCGGTGCATTACCGCCAGCAACATAGCCAAACGGTTGGCATCCATCCCCACAGCGACCCGCCGCGGATGCGACAGTGCCGAGCTGTCTACCAACACCTGCAGTTCCACCAGTAAGGGCCGGGTGCCCTCCCAAACCACCATCACCAACGAGCCGGAGGCGGCTTCATCGGCGCGTGACAGGAATATCGCCGATGGATTGGCCACTTCCTTGAGTCCCCGCTCCGTCATGGCGAACACTCCCAGCTCATTGATGGCACCGAAGCGGTTCTTGTGGGAGCGCAGGGTACGGTAGCGGCTATCGCTGTCCCCTTCAAACATCACAGAGCAATCTATGCAGTGCTCCAGCACCTTGGGACCGGCCAGGGAGCCGTCTTTAGTGACATGACCCACCATGATGATGGCAATGCCATTTTGCTTGGCAAAACGGGTCAAAAAGGCGGCAGATTCCCGAACCTGAGCCACGCTGCCGGGGGAGGACTGCACATCGCTGATATGCATCACCTGAATCGAGTCTATCACTATGACCTTGGGCTTTTCCCGCAGTGCCACAGTACAGATAGTCTCGACACTGGTCTCGGACAACATCTTCAAACGTCCGGTGGGCAGCCCCAAACGGTGGGCACGCATCGCCACTTGCTGCAAAGATTCCTCGCCGGTGACATAGAGAGCCGGCATGGTTTCGGCCAGTTGACACAGGGTCTGCAACAACAGGGTACTCTTACCGGCACCCGGATGTCCGCCAATCAGAATGGCGCTGCCAGCGACTATGCCACCGCCGAGCACACGGTCGAATTCGACAAAACTGCTGGGGATCCGTGGCACTTCGTTGAGATCTATCTGATCCAGCGTCTGGATCTCACTGGCACCGGCACCGGCATAACCGCTGAACTGGCCGCCCCGGGATGGCGTAGCCGCCCCCAACCTGACTTCGGTAATGGTATTCCATTCATGACAGGCACTGCACTGTCCCTGCCAACGGGGAAAGTCCTGACCACATTCGTTGCACACGTATGCTGTTTTATTCTTCGCCATCTGAATTCAAACTTGTGTAAAATCTGTAATAGTTAATTAAAATAATTGCACTTTCAAAGTGATACTTTCAGCGTGATAATCCCGAATTGGGTTCAAGCTTCCCAAAAGCGGGCCGACATAAGACTAACAGTCAGCACAAGAATAAGCACCCATTTAAAGAGCGAGTCCATGAGCCCAGATCACCATAGCGCCCTGATTGAACAACTCAAGCCCCTGATGATGGAGCCGGACTTCAACGAGCTCTTCTTGCAGCTCACCGCCGAAGAGTCCAACTCGACCCGCTTTCTGTTGAAAATGGAGATCCAGCGCCTAGCCTCCTCCTGCCTAAGGATCATTGACCTCAGAGACAAGTCGGAACTGCCCTGCCAAGAGTATCTTTTTGCCGACCAACGCCATTATCTCGATGCCCCGGCCAAAGAGGCCTTCGATGCCGCCTTGGCGCTGTACCGCGGCCAGTACACCATGGGAGTGTACGAGCAGGTGATGAAAACGCATCATCTGCGGCGCCAGCGGCTCAAGCAAGCGCCTCGCGGTCAAGAAGATCAAGACAATCCCTATCAGGTACCCGGAATCGTCCTGGGGCGCTACTTCAACCGTAGCGAAGAGCGGATGAACTACAGTATCAGAATTGCGGTTTCCCAACCCGGCAGAGAGGAAATACGCGGCAATACCGCAGACCTCTCGGTGGGTGGTGCCAGAGTGCGCCTGCCCGCCAGACACAACTTAGATCTTAACCGGCCGCTAAGGGTCAAGCTGCTGGATCTCAGCGATGAATATTATTACCGGGATCTGCAACTCGGAGTCGATTACCAGATAGTCGATGCCCAGACAGAGCAAGACGCCTGCTGGATGCGACTCAAACGCATCGGCGGCAGTGAACAACTCTCCGAGCTGCTCGCCAACCTGATCCGTGGTTATAAGTTCCGTTACAAGGTGGATGTCAATGATGTGCTGGTAACGGCCACAGGATTAGGGTTCGAGCGCCATTATCTGGCGCATCTGCCTCATCTGCCGCTGTTTATCGAGCGGGACAGCCAGGGAACCCCAAGCATTGGCGCACTGCTGCTGAGTCGAGACAATCAGGCACTGCTGCACGATTTTCTCGATGAAGCCGATATCAACCAATTGCCGGGACTCTTGACCTCAAAGAGGCTGGCGGCCATGCTCGCCGAGCCGGACAACGCCGAGCACAGATTGCTGTTCAGCTTTACTTACAATGCCCGTGGTCAGCTGTACTTTTATTCGGCCAGTCTCAGCGAGCTGAAAAAAAGCCGCCTGCAACCTCTATTTTTGGGTTTTGGTGCCACCAAAGGCAGCTGGAAGGTGATTCAGGTGAGCCTGGATGCCATAGACCACCAGGGTTCCTACAAGGCCTCCATGCTCCCGGGGGATGACAGCAACTATTCGGCGCTGACAGAGCAACAGCTGCAAAAATACAGCCACATACTGCAACTGATGGATGTGACCGACGAGCAGGCAGCCGAGGAGTATCGCCGCTGGCCATTCAAGATGGATGTCAATGAACTCAAGCGTTTTGGCCAAGCCAAAATCACCACCAACAGTATCCGGCTGGTGTCTTTGTATTTTAGCGAAAGGCGCCAGGAGGCCAGGTTCTCCTTTAAGACCCTGGTTAATATCAGTCAGGGCAAACAGCAGTACACAGGATTCACCCATGATATTTCCAGTCGCGGCCTGCAGCTGAATCTGGATGACAACGCCAGCCTTAACCCCAAAGAGCCGCTGTTGCTGAGTTTTCCCAAGCTGCAGGAGCTGGCACCCAAGGCAAAATTGCAGGCGCTGCCCTACCGCTTGGTACGTAGCCGCAAAAACGGCGTCACTCTGCATCTGGCCGCGGTGATGGGCCACACACCTCACCCGGGCGTGGAGTTTTTGCGCAGACTGATAGAGCAAAACCGCAAGAAACTTCAGCAATTGACCGAAGATAACGCTGAGGTCAAAGAGCTGGCAGAGGGAATGAAAAATCTCTTGATGCGCAAACTGCACTCAGTGCCTTTCCTGTTGGAAAAAACGGCCAAGTCTTTTTGCATCTCGGCGCTAGGGGTCGGTGTAGAGCCCAACGCCACCAGTGATTTATTCGCTAATAGCAGCACAGAGCAGCTGCAATTCAATCTCGAACCTTTACTGCAAGACGGCCGGCTGAAGCGCGACTTTATCGGCCCGATACGGGCGATGAAGCCGCAAATGGCCATGGACAGCTTCGAGGTCTTTGTGCAATTGGTGGGACAATCCAGTGGCCAATTGCGGCTGCGCTGTATTCCTCGAGACGAACTGGCGGGACGTCAGGCTCAAATAGATTTTATTCGTCAGGCGCAATCGCTTGGCCGTTTTATGGCATTGAAAGTCTATCGCGGCGCCGCCGGCAAACCGGATCTGGGTTATATTCGCCGCGAGTTGGAATATATAGGTGTCCATGCCAAGCACAAGGCCAAGAAGCTCGAAGAGATGCTATGGCGAGTGGTCGGCGTTGGCGAGTTTCTGGAGATCAGCAACGAAGTCTTGCTGCGCTACCCGGAACTGAACCCTGAGGCTCAGTCACTGACGCTGGAAAGTTCAAACCCCTGATACCAAGCGAGCACCTTGTTGAAGTGATCGTTTGGTGCATCCACATGGGTCAGCATATCCGCATGACCATAGTCGTGGCGGTTGCCATTTTCCCGTGACAGTAAGGTAAAGCGGCTATTTTGCAAGCCGCATTCGGCCATCATATCCAACACATCTTCCGGGTTGCCGAGTACAGTGTCATTCTGCCCGGCGATAAACCAACTCTTGGGCCAAGTGGCCCGGGCGGCAGCCCGACCATAGTCGAAACCATCGTCGTGATCTATCCAATCACCGCGTACCCAATCTATGCTCTGCTGCAGCGAGGCCTGGCTCTCGTTATCCATGCCCATACGCCACTTGTCGGCCGCAAGATAACCGTGACTGGCGGCAATCCCAGGAGCCAGGCGGTTCCAAACAAGATCCACCATCAACCATTTTTTCAATGACCTGACTCTTATGGTGCGCTTGCTGCCAAAGGTTAGCAGTGATGCCACCGAGGCTTGCAGTTCAGGAAACCGGGCCAAAGCGCTGGCCATCAGCACCCCGCCCCAGGAATGGGCGCACCAATGCAGCTTGTCCAAAGACTCGGCTTCGAGCAGATATTGCTGCACTAGGGGCAGCTGTTCACGGATAACCTCGCCTTGCCCAAGCTCAAACCCGCGCGCCAGCTTAGGCGTGCTGAGGCCGCGACCTGCACTGTCCAGTACGTAGACGGTAAAGCCCGCCTGAGCCAGAAACGGCGCCAGACCTCGACCACTGCTGCTATAAAATACCCGGCCGTTGGACATGGCACCATGCAACATCAAAATCGGGATCTGATGCCGAAAACCGGCAGCGGGAGAAATTTTGCGAAGGTGAAGCTCACCATCGCGATAAGGCAGAAAGATTGATTGCTGTACAGTTTCCATGAATTGTGTCATCACCGGGTTATAAAGCAGAAGCTAATAAAACCCGGTCATAAAAACAAGAGCAATCACTCTAGTTCTAACGGTTGACGCTTCAGCGCCCTTGCAGCAAGAAAGGTAATGCCTGCAAGCCCAGCTTATTGATCTTCGCCGCAGCCGCCGCAGCCAGCTTAGGTTTGGCATGATAGGCGATACCAAAATCGGCCGCCTGCACCATGGGGATGTCGTTGGCGCCATCACCTATGGCCAGCCTTTGCCCGGCAGCTATCTGCCACTGCTCGGCGCATTTTGTCACCACATCGGCCTTGAAGGCGGCATCCACTACCTGGCCGCGAACCTCGCCGAGCAACTTGCCATCGCTTATCACCAACTCGTTGGCAAAAGCGGCATCCAACCCAAGCAACTGCTGCAGATGACCAACAAAGGGGGTAAAACCACCTGAGGCTACCACAGTGCGCCAGCCATGGAACTTGAGTTCGGCTACCATGCTCTCAAGCCCTGGACTCAGGGGCAAGCGGGCACAGAGATCATCAATAATACTTTGGTCGGCGCCCTTGAGCTTAGTTACCCTCTGGCGCAGGCTCTGCTCAAAATCCAGCTCCCCCTGCATCGCCCGTTCGGTCACTTGTGCCACCTCGGCGCCCACGCCGGCAGCGGCGGCCAATTCATCAATACATTCAATGGTAATCGCGGTCGAGTCCATATCCATCACCAACAGCCCCGGAGTCGAAAGCTCAGGTAAATTCGCTGTCGCGGCTATGGGCAGGTAATCCAGCTCGCCAATTGACTCAAGACGTTGCAACATGGCTTGACAGGGGCTAGTTTCGAGCTGCACCTCGAGCCCATACAAAGGTTGCCTACGCTGCAAAATCGCCACCGCCCTCGGTGCCAACTCGGGAAGCAAGTCGGCAACAGCCGCCGCGGCCTTTTCACTGAAGATCAGCCGCAGTCGCTCGGCTTGGGTATGCTGTCCTTCCTTGAAAGCCGGCCAGGTGTGCTGCTGCAGACTCAAGGTATAAACGCCATCCTGACGCTGACTGGCCAACAGGGGAAAAGGTAAGACTGACTCCATGGTCACTGCTCTCCGGCTATCGGGCATACCCATAATCCATTATGATTAGGGAAACACCGAATTTGATTAAGGGACAAAGTGTTATTGTTCAAGGGCCTCAAAAAAAGCCAGAAGATCAGCAGACTGCTGCAGATCGCCATAGCCGTCACTCTGCTGGTCGGCCTGGTCCAGCTGTGGCAGACAAGCCTACTACAAGGGCAACGGCTTCTGAAGACCCAAACCCAAAAGATGGCCAGATTATTGGTGCAACAGACTGCCTATGGGGCCGCCCCGGCGCTGCAGCTGCAAAATGATGAGCAGTTGCAGTGGCTGGCCAGCGCCCTGGTGGAAGATCCCAAGGTGATGGCGGCCACTATCTACAGCGAGGATGGCCAGCGACTATCGTTTGCCCAGGATGTCAGCCCAGAGCGACTGGAACCGGATTCCCCGGAATTGGATGATCTGCTGGCCCCCTACCCTCCGTATGTCGAGCCGGTGATCCAGCAAGGTAAAAACCTGGGCTTTGTCGAAGTCAGGTTGGATCCCAAGCTGTTTTTCAATGAGATCCAGGAAGCCCACGAGCTGAATATGGAGCAGCAGCAACTGATGCTGATAGTCGCAGGCTTTATCGGCCTATTGCTGTCGCGGGCCTTGTCGTTCAAGCGTGCCGACTTTGACCGCCGCCGTACCCGGGTCAAACGCAGGCGTAAAAAGCTTAAACAGCAGGAAAAAGCAACCGCCAAGGAAGCCGCGGATATTGAACCTAATGCCACCGAAAGCCAAGATTCAGCCCCGGATACCGGCGGTTCCCAGACCGAGCTTAACGCTGAATCCAACACCAATATATCTCCCAAACAGGCAGAAAAGCCCGCCAAAGCCCTGGCCAGAAAGGCTGCCAGGCCAAAGCACTCGGAGGTCAACACTGAATTTGGGATTGACAATAAAACAGGGGAAAAGGTCCAAACAGAAACAGGCGCTGAAACTTCAGCGGCCCCAATTGACCCAAGTAACCAAAGCGAAGCCAAGCAAGCCAACGATAGCTTGATCCCGGATCCTGTCGATGCAGACGATCCCCGCGGTAAACGGCCCTGGCCAGGAGTTGCTCCGAAGCGGGAGCCAGTAAGTACAGAAAAGAACAAGCAACCAGAGAACTAGCATAAGTTGCAGAGCCGCGCTCTAGGAATAAGTGAAAAGGCTTAAAAACAATAAGGGCTCCCGAGGGAGCCCTTATGATGTCAGTTGGTTACCGGATTACAGGGTAATCGCGGCGTCCAGCGTCATGACGATCATATCGTTGAAAGTGGTTTGACGCTCATCAGAGCTGGTCTTCTCACCGGTACGGATATGGTCGGAAACAGTTACCACGCAAAGAGCGCGGGCACCGAATTCATGGGCAACACCGTAGAGACCGGCAGCTTCCATTTCCACGCCCAGTACCCCCATCTTTTCCATCACGTCGAACATTTCAGGATCCGGAGTGTAGAAGAGATCGGCAGAGAACACGTTACCTACACGAATTTTGGTACCGTGAGCCTTGGCTGAATCAACCACGGCGCTCATCAGCTCATAGTTGGCGATGGCAGCGAAGTCCTGGCCTTTGAAACGTAGGCGGTTCACCTGCGAGTCGGTGCAGGCGCCCATGCCGATGATCACATCGCGCACTTTAACGTCAGTACTGATTGCACCACAGGTGCCTACACGGATCAGGTTCTTGACGCCATAGTCCTTGATAAGCTCTGTGGCATAAATGGAGCAGGAAGGGATACCCATGCCTGAACCCATCACAGAGATACGCTTGCCTTTGTAAGTACCGGTAAAACCAAGCATGTTACGTACGTCGGTAACCTGCTCTACGTTTTCTAGAAAAGTTTCGGCGATGTACTTGGCCCGCAGAGGATCGCCTGGGAAAAGTACGGTTTCAGCGAATGCGCCGTCAACTGCATTAATATGTGGTGTTGCCATCGAAATAACCCCGTTAGTTTTATAGAGACTCAAGTCTGTTTATTAAAGACGACTCCGGCGAGGGAGCCAAATCTTGTCAGCGAATAAATGATTCGCCGTATTCCATTGGTTCCAGCTTAAAATAGCTGGCAATGGATTGGCCGATATCGGCAAAACTCTTGCGACGCCCCAACGAGCCGGCACTCAAACCTGCGCCATAGGCCAGAACCGGCACATGTTCGCGGGTATGATCTGTGCCTTCCCAGGTAGGATCGCAACCATGGTCTGCGGTCAGGATAAGCAAGTCATCCTTATTCAGCAGTGCCAGGATTTCAGGCAATCTTGCATCGAAGTATTCCAGTCCCCGAGCATAACCTGCCACATCACGGCGGTGGCCATAGTGGGAATCGAAATCCACGAAATTGGTGAAGACTATGGTGTTGTCACCGGCAGCCTTGACCTGCTCCAGTGTAGCATCAAACAAGGCTTCCAGGCCCGAGGCCTTAACCTTGCTGGTGATACCGCAGTGGGCATAAATATCGGAAATTTTACCGACACTGACCACTTGGCCGCCGGCGGCTTTGAGCTTATCCAGCACAGTTTTCGCCGGTGGCTCTACCGCGTAGTCACGGCGATTACCGGTGCGGGCAAAATCGGCGGCGCCGCTGCCAACAAAGGGTCGCGCTATGACTCGGCCGATATTATATGGCTCAAGCTCTTCACGGGCGATTTCACACAAACGGTAGAGGTTCTCCAGGCCGAAGCTTTCTTCATGGCAGGCAATCTGGAACACAGAGTCGGCCGAGGTGTAGAAGATAGGTAGGCCGGAACGCATATGCTCTTCACCCAACTCTTCCAGAATCGCAGTACCGGATGCGTGACAATTACCGAGGAAACCGCCAAGGCCGGCGCGCGCCAGGATCTTATCGGTCAACTCTTTGGGGAAAGAGTTTTGCTTGTCGCTGAAATAGCCCCAATCAAACAGCACGGGAACGCCGGCCATTTCCCAGTGACCACTGGGGGTGTCCTTGCCTGAGCTCAGCTCTTCGGCATGACCATAAGCGCCTATCAGCTCGACATCGGCGTCAAACCCTGGGGCAAACTGACCTGTACTTTCCATGGCGGCATGTGCCAACCCCAGACGGCTCAGATTGGGTAACTTCAGCGGCCCTTCACGGCCATCGTTGGCGCGGCCTTCGGCACACTCCTTGGCGATATGACCAAAGGTATCTGAACCCAGGTCACCAAACTTGGCAGCATCACCTGCTGCGCCGACGCCGAAGGAATCCAGCATTAAAATAATGGTACGTTTCATACTACTTCTCCTGGAGATCGGCGGCGCGGATGGCGCGATAGATCTCCGGTGTTTTCTCAGGGGCACTGTCGCCAATGACTATGGCTCGGCGCACCGCGGCAGCGGCTTCTTCGAAGGCGCTTTCTGACTGGGCATGCACCATTGCCAGCGGCTTGTCGGCATTGATTTCATGTCCCAGGGCACAAACTTGTGTCAGGCCGACACTGTAATCCAGGGCATCACCAGGCTTACGGCGACCACCACCCAGTGTAACCACAGCCAAGCCGAGTTCACGAGTATCCATGCTGTAAGCAAAACCTGAACGCTCGGCATATACAGGACGAATAATCTTGGCTTGGGGCAAGAATTTCTCAGGGTGTTCGACAAAATCGGCCGGGCCACCCAGTCCGCAAACCATACGGGCGAAGATCTCGGCAGCCTTACCGTTATCCAGCACGGCGTTGAGCTTACTGCGGGCCTCAGCCTCATTGGCGGCTAGGCCACCGAGCAGCAACATCTCACTGCAAAGTCCCATGGTGACTTCGTAGAGGCGCGGATTGCGGTATTTGCCGGTAAGGAAGTTCACCGCCTCGAGCACCTCGACCGCGTTCCCGGCGCAGGAGGCCAGCACCTGGTTCATATCTGTCAGCAGCGCCGTGGTCTTGGTACCGGCACCATTGGCAACCGCAACAATAGAACGAGCCAGTTCCTCGGATGCCTGATAAGTAGGCATAAAGGCTCCGCTGCCCACTTTGACATCCATCGCCAGCGCATCCAGGCTACAAGCCAGCTTCTTCGACAGAATAGAGGCGGTGATAAGCGGAATGGATTCGACAGTGGCCGTGTTGTCACGAATGGAATAGAAACGCTTGTCGGCGGGCACCAGATCGCCGGTTTGACCTATAATGGCCACACCGACCTCTTTAACCACCTTACGGAACAGTTCGCTGTCGGGCTCTGTCTGATAGCCGGGGATGGCATCAAACTTATCCAGAGTGCCACCTGTGTGGCCCAGACCACGACCGGAAATCATGGGAACATACCCGCCGCAGGCTGCCGCCATGGGGCCGAGCATCAGGCTGATAACATCGCCCACACCGCCAGTGCTGTGTTTATCTATGACGGGGCCGTCGAGCTGCAAGCTGTCCCAATTGAGCACAGTGCCGGAATCACGCATGGCCGTAGTCAACGCAATGCGTTCATCCATGCTCATGTCGTTAAAATACACCGCCATCCCGAATGCAGCTATCTGACCTTCAGACACGCTGTTATCGGTAATGCCTTTGACAAAAAACTGGATCTCTTCCTTGGAAAGCGCCATTTTCTCGCGTTTCTTACGGATTATTTCTTGTGCCAGAAACATGATACTGCCTCCTTTCTACTGTGAATCAATCTAGATAACCATCACAGTATTGGGGTTGGACGTCAAAACATGTAGTAACTTTATTACAGAAACGAATCAAGTTTTGACGCCACCAAATAGACTTAGATCACACTCTGAGGGAATTAGTATCCTTGAGTGACTGCAGGCGCATCGGCCAAATCCAAAGTGTGTAGCAGGCTGGACAGCAGACTGGATGCACCGAAACGGAAAGTACGGGGGGACACCCAATCACTGCCCAAGATGCGCTCGGCTGTACCGAGAAACTCTGCGGCTTGGGCGGCATCACGCACACCACCGGCAGGCTTGAAGCCTACTGCGGGGTTCTTTTCACTGATAACGGTCAACATGATTTCAGCCGCTTCAAGAGTGGCGTTTACCGGCACCTTGCCGGTAGAGGTCTTGATAAAGTCGGCACCAGCATCGATAGACAGCTCTGAAGCCTTGCGAATAAGCGCCGGGTCTTTCAACTCACCGGATTCGATGATCACTTTCAGCAGCACATCTTCGCCACAGGCTTCTTTACAGGCCTTTACCAACTCAAAACCAACAGTTTCGTTGCCTTCCATCAGTGCGCGATAAGGGAATACCACATCCACTTCGTCGGCACCGTAGGCTACGGCGGCGCGGGTTTCCAGTACGGCGATGGCGATGTCATCATTGCCGTGAGGGAAGTTAGTGACTGTGGCAATACGAATATCATCGGCGCCCATGGCGTCCAGAGTCTTACGCGCAATGGGAATAAAGCGTGGATAGATGCAGATAGCAGCGGTATGACCAGCCGGAGTATTGGCCTTATGACACAGCTCAATCACCTTCTGATCGGTATCATCATCATTCAGAGTGGTTAGGTCCATCAGTTGGATGGCGCGCTGTGCTGCTAGTTTTAAATCGCTCATAATTGCTCTCCGAGACATAAAATCAAAGGATTAAAAATCTGTCTTGGCAGCGCCAGAGGGGCTTTTGTGGTTATTGTTATGGCCGGGCCTTCGGGCGACGCCTGCATTTAACTGCAAATCATCTTTATAGGGTATTCAACCTTGATAACGAGTATCACGACTTGAATCCTTGAAGACCGGGAAGGGGGAACTCGAGTTCCTTGCCTTGCCGCGAAAAATCCCTTTTAACGCGAGAAATCTGTCAACCTTTACATAAACAAGCTGAATCAGCTTCCGGCTATTATTGCGGGCTCAACGAACCCAACTCACTATAGCTCAGGCTTAGGTAAAGATTAAGTCAGAGCAAATAAAATGGGGCCGCCCTGAGGGCAGCCCCCATCACAACTTAGAACTTGTAGGTCACACTGAAATAGTGGCCCCAACCCGTTGTATCCAAACCACCCCAGAACTCGTTGGCAAACGCTTGGTTATTCAGGCCATATACTCTGTTGTAGTACTTGGCACCGTAACCAACCGCGTAACGATCTGAATGCCAGTACAGCCCCAGGAACACGTTACCACCATGAGAAGAGTTATTGTTCTTACCAGTAAAGGCGTTGAAGTTGTTTGGATCAACGTCCATATCGAACTGCCAATCGATATAACCTTGGAAAGACAGGAAGCTCTTGTTGTCGAAGAAGTAGAAAGGCTTGAACCAGTTCATAGAGAACTGATAACCGTTCCAATCCTTCTTATTGAAGTCATAAGTAGCGTACAGGTTCATGCCGGTTTTACCCAACCAAGGCACCATAACGTCTGCACCGATACCCCAGAATGATACGTTGGTATCACCTTCAGTCTCTACTTTAACGTCTTTACCATCTGGGTCTTTGGCATCGTAAACGCCTGTGATAGCGCCACCGCCCCAGTTAAACAGAGTAGAGAAGTAAACTTCTTGGATAGGACCGGCTGACAGATCCCAACCAGTCATAGCGTCGATTGAGAAGCGAGGAGCGAACTTCATGAACATCTTGCTCGCGCCATCAACCTTGTCACCAGACTTGCTGTTTGCCAGGTTAAATACATCGACATAACCATACAGATCAACAATACCAGAGCGACCACCGAACTCCATTTCCAGGTAGTTATGTTCGGCATCGGAACCGGCAGCAATTGGATGCTCATCAATAGAGTACATCGCATTAAACTGCATCCACTTGTAGTCACTACCGTGCAGATCAGAACGATCGGCAGCATAGGCGTTGCCAGACATGGCTGCGACTGCAGTAGCGGCTAAAGCTAAAGTTTTAACGTTTTTCATCATCAACCCCATTCATCTTTGGTTCTCGCTACCCTCTTGGAGCAGCATTCTTTTAATTGGCGCCCGCATTCTACCTACTCCATCCAAAACCACAAGAAAGACTAAATAAAATACGAACACTAAATTTTATTATCTGAACAAAAATGCCAATTTAAGTCTGTAGTCAGAATTATCTGCACTCTTGTCCAACTCTCATTGCCTACCTTAGCGGGCATTGGAGTCAAGCAAACCTAATTTGGAAATCGATTGGATTAAACAGGAGGCCTGGAGATCCAGACCTCTATTTACTATCACCTTTACAGTGCCAGGAACAAACCGGCCAGAGTCGCACTCATCAGGTTAGCCAGAGAACCGGCAACCACAGCGCGCAGACCCAGTTTAGCCAGGTCGTGACGACGATTTGGTGCCATTGCACCCAAGCCGCCCAGCAGGATCGCGATAGAAGACAGGTTAGCGAAGCCACACAGAGCAAAAGAGACAATCGCCATTGTACGGGCTGTCATTGGCGCCTGAGTTTCAGCCACACACATAGGCAGCTCTTTAGTGACATCAGCGGCAACTGTAGTACAAGCCATAGCAGCATCATGGATGTAGGGTGCAAAGTTCATGTAAGCCACAAACTCGTTGACCACTATCTTCTGACCGATGAAAGAACCAGCAACCATGGCTTCGTTCCATGGCACACCGATAAGGTAAGCCAGCGGCATAAAGATGTAACCCAGGATCAGTTCCAGCGTCAGGTTTTCAACACCGAACCAGCCGCCGATACCACCAATGATACCGTTGAGCATGGCAATCAAACCGATGAAGGCCAGCAGCATAGCACCAACGTTCAGCGCCAGATGCATACCAGAAGATGCACCGGCTGCAGCGGCGTCAAGCACGTTGGCAGGCTTATCGGGATCGTCCGGCAGTTCATCCATGTCATTCTTGGCGGTTTCGGTCTCTGGATGCATCAGTTTGGCCATCAACAGACCACCAGGCGCCGCCATAAAGGAAGCCGCTACCAGATACTGGATCGGTACACCCATTTGCGCGTAACCAGCCAAAACAGAGCCTGCGATAGATGCCAGACCACCCACCATAATGGCAAACAGCTCAGATTGAGTCATGGTAGGAATGAAGGGACGAACCACCAGAGGCGCTTCTGTCTGACCCACGAAGATGTTGGCAGTAGCAGACATAGATTCGGTACGGCTGGTACCCAGAGCCTTCTGCAAGGCGCCGCCTATGATGCGGATAATCCACTGCATGATGCCCAGATAATAGAGCACTGCGATCAGAGAGGAGAAGAACACTATGATTGGCAGTACGTTTATTGCGAAGATAAAGCCGACTTTGAAGTTAGCCAAATCACCAAACAGGAAACCAATACCATTTTGTGCATAACCGATAACGCTGGAAACAGCATCGGATATACTTTTCAGGATATCTTTACCAACCGGCACATACAGCACAAAACCACCGAAAGCGGCCTGAATCGCCAGTGCACCACCAACCGTTCTAAGATTGATTGCCTTCTTGTTGTTTGACAACAAGAAACCAATCGCGAGTAGGGTGACCACCCCTACCAAGCTCATAAGTATATTCATTAACCATCACCCTATTGTTAACGCTTTTTAATTATGTTGTTAACCAACCTTTTTCCGAGCAAGATTATACCCGACCTCCGGGGCAAAATCGTCGTTTTGATCAAGTTTTTGAAGTTAATTTTCAAAAGTTTAGTCACACAGCCGAATGCGAGTTACACCTGTTTAATTAAAAAAAACTAAAGCTCAAACAGTTGCATCAAGTTCTGCTGCAAGTGTTCTGATATTAGAACATTAGTATTTTTCTGCAAATTTGCCAATTCGGCGATTATTTGTACCAATGTCAATGGGGTATTGCGTTTTTCCGATAGGATACTCGGCGTCATTGAGGGCGAATCTGTCTCCACTAACAGGGCATCGAGCGGCAATTTGCCAACAACATCACGCAACTTTTTTGCATTTTTATTGAGCAGCAAACCACCGATCCCCAGCTTGAAGCCAAGATCCAGATAAGCCGTGGCTATTTCGTAAGAACCATTGAACGCATGGATTACGCCCCCCCGCGGCAACGAATGCTGTTTCAACATGCCCAAGAGTTCATTATGGGTCTTCACCGAATGCAGTATCAGCGGCAGGTTCAATGTTTCGGCCAAGGCCAACTGCCCTTCCAGCACCCGGTATTGACGGTTCCAAGAGACATGCGCCGGATTGTCTTGCGCAAGTTCGGCCTTGGGTTTGTCCAAACCACACTCACCAATTCCCACCAACAGAGAGTCATTCGCGGTCGTGAGTTCAGTTTTGAGCGCAGCCAAAGAAAGATCACAATCAACAAGCGTTTGCGGGCAATACCAAGGATGTATCCCTAAGGTGAAAGGCAGTTGCAGTTGGTGAGCAATCGCTTTCTGCTTTGACCAATGCTCACGGCTGACACCGGGAATAATGGCCCCACCAATACCGGCAGCCTTCATCGCGGCTATCAAGGCCAATCTGTCATGATCAAAGTCACTGAAATCCAAGTGGGCATGGGAGTCAAAGATCATGCCGCTCGTCCTCTTTTGGCCTTTCTTGACCATCAGACGTTTGTGCTCTTTTTTGCAGTGGAGGATCGCTGAGTCTCGGCATACAGCAGCGCCGATTTTCTTCAGTTAGTCCCAAACGATCACAAAAGCGTATGTAACTTTGCCAGCACTTTTGAATAAACAACATCAGAAGATCTCTCAACAACATCCAATAAAAAAGGTGGAGCAAGCTCCACCTTTATAGTTAATGTTCCCGAGTCTTGGCAAACTCAATGTCCGGATAGCGCTCCACGGACAAATTGAGATTAACCATGGTCGGAGCAATATAAGTCAGGTTGTCACCACCATCCAACGCCAGGTTGGTGGAGCACTTACGACGGAACTCTTCCAACTTACGGGCATCATCACAGTACACCCAACGCGCAGTTGCCACGTTGATGGCCTCATAGATGGCTTCCACGTTGTATTCCGATTTGAGTCTGGCGACTACCACCTCAAACTGCAGTACCCCAACAGCCCCTACAATCAAATCATTGGTATCCAGCGGACGGAAAACCTGCACGGCCCCCTCTTCCGAGAGTTGCACCAGACCTTTTAACAGCTGTTTCTGTTTCAGCGGATCTTTAAGGCGAATACGACGGAACATTTCTGGCGCAAAGTTGGGGATCCCGGAGAACTTCAACTCTTCCCCTTGGGTAAAAGTATCACCTATCTGAATCGTGCCATGGTTGTGCAAACCTATGATATCGCCGGCATAGGCTTCGGCGGCGCGCTCACGGTCACCGGCCATAAAGGTTACCGCATCGGAGATGCTGACAGTTTTCCCTATACGGACATGTTTCATCTTCATGCCCTGGGTGTACTTACCGGAAACGATGCGCATAAAGGCGATTCTGTCTCTGTGCTTGGGATCCATGTTCGCCTGGATCTTAAACACGAAACCGGAAAACTTCTCTTCACCGGCTTCGACCAAACGTTCAGTAGTCTGTCTTGGCATAGGCTTGGGCGCCCAGGCGGTCAAGCCATCCAGCATATGGTCGACCCCGAAGTTACCCAAAGCGGTCCCGAAGAACACAGGTGTTAGCTCGCCGCTCAGGAACAGTTCGAGATCAAATTCATTGGAGGCGCCGGTTACCAGCTCCATCTCGTCACGCAGCTGCGCGGCCAGATCGCTGCCAACAGCTTGGTCCAGCTCAGGGTTATCCAACCCTTTGACTATCCGTACTTCCTGAATGGTGTGACCGTGACCGGTTTGATACAGAATGGTTTCATCGCGGTGGATATGGTAAACGCCTTTGAAAGACTTACCACAACCTATGGGCCAACTGACCGGAGCACAGAGAATATCGAGCTCGTTTTCCACTTCATCGAGCAATTCCATTGGATCGCGGATATCCCGGTCAAGTTTGTTCATGAAGGTGACGATAGGGGTATCACGCAGCCGAGTCACTTCCATCAGCTTGCGGGTTCTGTCCTCAACCCCTTTGGCGGCATCGATAACCATAAGACAGGAGTCCACCGCTGTCAGGGTACGGTAGGTATCCTCAGAGAAGTCTTCGTGGCCGGGGGTATCCAGCAGGTTAACTAGGCAGTCGTTATAGGGGAATTGCATCACAGAAGTCGTGACCGAGATCCCCCGCTCCTTTTCCATCTCCATCCAGTCAGATTTTGCATGCTGAGACGAACCACGGCCTTTTACTGTACCGGCAGATTGAATGGCGCGGCCATGAAGCAAGACTTTTTCTGTAATGGTGGTTTTACCCGCATCCGGGTGAGAAATGATGGCGAAGGTGCGGCGCTTATCCACTTCGACTTTAATACCTGACATGTTCTTCCGTACACTTATGACGCTTGAAAAAGGCGCAAATTATAGCGCCTCCCTCAGGCCTTGGCTAGGCAAGGCCTTTGATTGTCAGATAAAGGCAGATCAGTTAGCCGTCTGTTGCACGGGTTCCGGCGTTTGCTCCAGCAATGCCAGTTCCATTCTGGCATATCTGTGTTCAACAAAATCGTAGATATTGGTGGCCAGCGCCAGGCGCAGATAATCGGCCGCCTTATCTTTATTTCCCTGTTCCGCGGCCAGCTTTGCGAGATAGAAATAAGCTTCACATAAACGCTCGGCATACTCTTTGGGATGAGTCAGGCCGCTCTTGGCCATGGCAAATACCTGAGACTCATCAACCGCTCTCAGATAGAAGTCAACCAACACTGTCGCCCAGGCATTATCATCCAGACGGGTGCGGTTGAATTGCAGCCTTGCAATCGCCTCTTGGGGTGAGAGTTCATATTCGGTCAAATATAACCACAGCGCCCGGTAACCGTCGCTTTCATCCTTGAGGTAAAAGCTTTCCATATCTTTGGCGGCAAGCTCTTTGCGATCGCCATAGTAAAGCGCAATTCCGCGATTGAGAAAGGCATAATCATATTCGGGCGATAATTCAAGAACCGCATCAAACGCCTCGTAGGCGCTTTCAAACTCACCTTCCTGAGTGTAATAGATGCCAAGGAAATTATAGGCATCGGCTAAATCCGGTTGCAGTTTCAACGCTTGATGAAAATCGATGCGAGCCAAGATCCTCAAGCCAACGCTGTCGTATATAACGCCGCGATCATAATGAAAACGGGCGCGTTGCTCTGTGGTCAGTTCAGCTCTGGCCAGAATCTCGTTGAGTTTTGCCAGAGTGACTTCCAACTTATAGTCAGGCAAAACAGGGGCGACCAACAGCTCACTGTTGGTTTCAGACGCCGGCAGGGAAGCGCATCCCGAAGTCAGCAAACTGGCTCCGGCCAGTACAGAAAACACAGCGGCGCGCAGATTAAAACTCATCCAATCCTTCCTTTGTCATATCCCAATGCAGGCTCAATCATAGCAATACAGCCGTGGCTACGCTATCCGCCAACGCGGGCAAATCCAAGATAATTTAAGTGGTGGCAATAAAAAAGGAGACCCTAAGGTCTCCTTTTCTCATGCGATGAAAGCTTACTCGGCTGCTTCTGGAGCAGCTTGTTGTGCTTCCTTGATAGACAGACGTACACGGCCCTGACGATCCACTTCCATTACCTTAACGGTAACTTCCTGGTTCAGTTGCAGGTAGTCGGATACGTTGGCCACACGCTCTTCAGCGATTTGAGAGATGTGTACCAGACCATCTTTACCGGGCAGAATGTTAACGAAGGCACCGAAGTCAACGATGCGGATAACTTTACCCTTGTAGATGCGACCCACTTCCACTTCAGAGGTGATCTCTTCGATGCGGCGGATAGCTTCCTTGGTGGCATCGGCATTGCTTGAAGCAATCTTCACAGTGCCGTCGTCTTCCAGCTCGATGGTAGTACCAGTCTCTTCGGTCAGTGCACGGATAGTTGCACCGCCCTTACCTATCACTTCACGGATCTTCTCAGGGTTGATCTTGATGGTAGTGATACGTGGAGCATGGTCAGAGATATCGTCACGGGCAGAGCCAATGGCCTGATCCATTACATTGAGGATATGCACACGGGCACCATAGGCTTGCTGCAGCGCAATTTCCATGATTTCCTTAGTGATACCTTCAATCTTGATATCCATCTGCAGTGCGGTCACACCATCACGGGTACCGGCCACTTTAAAGTCCATGTCACCCAGGTGATCTTCATCGCCCAGAATGTCAGACAGTACCACGAAGTCATCACCTTCTTTCACCAGACCCATGGCGATACCGGCAACAGAAGTCTTGATAGGTACACCGGCATCCATCAGCGCCAGAGAAGTACCACACACAGACGCCATAGAGCTGGAGCCGTTGGATTCAGTGATTTCAGATACTACGCGCACGCTGTATGGGAATTCTTCAGCAGAAGGCATTACTGCGTTGATACCACGCCATGCCAGCTTACCGTGACCGATTTCACGACGCTTGGGTGAACCCACCATGCCGGTTTCACCGACAGAGTATGGAGGGAAGTTATAGTGCAGCATGAAGCGGTTGGTACGCTCGCCCATGATGGAGTCAATCTTCTGCGCATCACGCTCAGTACCCAGAGTACAGGTCACCAGAGCCTGAGTTTCACCACGGGTAAACAGGGCGCTACCGTGAGTACGTGGCAGCACGCCGGCCATCACAGACAGGGCACGCACCATATCAGGCTCACGACCGTCGATACGAGGCATACCTTTGATGATGCGGCTACGAACCACTTTCTTCTCCAGGCTACCCAGCAGGCCGTCCAGCTCACGCTGATCCAGCTCAGGGTTTTCCTCGAGCAGCTTTTCGATAGCGGCTTTCTTGACTTCAACTACCGCATCGCGGCGCTCATGCTTGGCGATGATCTGGTAAGCGGCAGTAAGACCTTCTTCGGCCAGCGCCTTAACCTTGGCAACCAGCTCTTCGTTGGCAACAGGAGCCGTCCAGTCCCAAGCAGGCTTACCGGCTTCGGCCTTGAGTTCATTGATGGCATTAACTACCACCTGCTGCTGCTCGTGACCGTATACCACGGCACCCAGCATTACTTCTTCAGGCAGGGCCTTGGCTTCAGATTCCACCATGAGCACGGCGCTCTGGGTACCGGCAACAACCAGATCCAGCTCGCTGTTTTCACGCAGCTCTGCACCAGGGTTCAGCACATATTCGCCATTGATGTAACCGACACGTGCCGCACCCAGAGGACCATTGAATGGAATACCGGAAATAGCCAAAGCAGCAGAGGTACCTATCATGGCCACAATGTCTGGCTCGATCTGTGGATCAACAGAAACCACAGTGATGATCACTTGGACTTCGTTGGTGAAGCCGTCAGGGAACAGTGGACGGATAGGACGGTCAATCAGGCGGGCGATCAGTGTTTCATCTTCAGATGGTCGACCTTCACGCTTGAAGAAACCACCAGGGATCTTACCGGCTGCGTAAGTCTTTTCCTGATAGTTAACAGTCAGCGGGAAAAAGTCACGGCTTGGGTCTGCTTCTTTCTTGCCAACCACAGTCACCAGAACTGTAGTATCGCCCATGCTGGCCAGAACGGCTGCATCGGCTTGGCGTGCAATAACCCCTGTTTCCAGAGTGACTGTGTGTTGACCATACTCAAAACTTTTTACAATAGGATTCACTTGACCCATTCCTTAATTTAATAACCTTGAATTTCGCGCGTAAGTATACTGCAAACCTCTTGAATAGATAAAGAGTGCCAGATGATGACAAAGGCGCTTCTTTTTTCTAAAGTGGACTATATCAGCCACAAGTTGCGGCATTGCTACCAATTTGGACTAGCCTTGAATATAGATATCGCTCACAAAGCAGGAAGAGGCAGATGAATACTGCCAGGTTTAAATCACTCACTTGGAAGCAAACCAACCTGGTGGTTTTCACCGCGCTTTTTTTTGCCGTTGCCATTTTTATCATCGAAATAGCCATTGTGGTAAAGACTGAGAGACAATCATTACTCAGCAGTCAACAAGAGTTGCTCGATTCTGTGGAGCAGCCGGCCGCCAATGCAGTTTGGGCGCTGGATGATAATCTGGCCCGGCAAACCCTTGAAGGGGTGATGAAGGTAGAGCATGTCGGCTCGGCCAAGATCACTTTGGATGATAACTCCCTATTCGTTAATCTCGGCAGCGGTCTTCCCGAACACTCAGATACATTCGGAGATATCAGTCTCAAACTGTTTGGCGATCTTAAACAGATCTCAAGACCTTTGCTGAGACCCTTCTATTTTGAAGGCGCGCAAAAGGAGCAACTGATAGGCACGCTCACCATCAACTATGATACTCGGGAGCTAACCCAAAGCCTGATCAGACAACTGCAATTCAGTTTTACGGCAACCTTGGCCAGAGCGCTATTTCTGACTCTGGTGCTGTCCATAGTGTTCCACCGTTTCCTGACTCAGCCCATCGCCCGGATCAGTGAAGCGATAGACAAGATTGACCCGGAATCTCCGGATGAAAACATGCTGCCGGTGTCGGCCAATCACAAAGATGATGAATTGGGGCTGGTGACTTCCAAGTTCAACCAGATCCTCAAGCAGTTCAGCAAGACTCAAGGTAAGCTGCGCAAAATGGCGACCCGGGATCCGCTCACCGGCCTACCTAACCGTACCTTGCTGCTGGAAACCATAGCCGTTACCATTCAACGCGCCCGGGTACATAAACGCAACTTCAGTCTGTTGTTTATTGACCTCGATAGATTCAAAAACGTCAACGACTCACTGGGGCATGCGGTGGGCGATCAGTTTCTGGCAAGGATAGCCCGTATCTTGGAGCGGGTTGTTGGGGACAAGGGCACTGTGGCCCGCCTCGGCGGTGATGAGTTTGTGATCCTGGCCGATGAAATTCAATCACCAACCCAAGCCGCCGACTTTGTCGACAAACTGTTGATCCAACTCAATACCCCGGTGCAGCTCAATGAACATGCCATTCATCCGGCGGCATCCATAGGTATTTCCATTTATCCGGAAGATGGTCTGAGCGCCGAAGACCTTATTCGTCACGCCGATATCGCCATGTACAGCGCCAAGGCCGCAGGCTCCAACCAATGGGCCTTCTTCAAGCAGCAGATGACAGAGCGGGCGGCGGTGAGGCTGCGCACCGAGGCCTCGCTGCACGACGCCATTCGTAACAACGAATTCCTGCTGCACTTTCAACCTAAGGTCAATATCGAAACCGGCGAATTAGTGGGATGCGAGGCGCTGATCCGCTGGCAAAAAGATGGTCGTCTGATAAGCCCCATGTCGTTTATTCCGGTAGCGGAAGAAACCGGGATCATCATCCCTATCGGTCGTTGGGTCATAGAACAAAGCTGTAGAGTGCTACGACGTTGGCAAAAGCACTACAACTTTAGCACCATTATTGCCGTCAATGTTGCCTCGCAACAGTTTGCCGATGCTAGCCTGGTACCGGATATCAAACAGATGGCGCTGCGCTATCAAATAAAGCCTGAATTACTGGAAGTGGAGATCACCGAGACCTCACTGATGAATGATATTGAGCTGGCAATCAGCAAACTAGAACAGCTTAAATCGGCAGGATTCGGTATTGCCGTCGATGACTTCGGCACGGGTTACTCGTCCCTCTCTTACCTAAGACACCTACCAATCACCACCATGAAGATTGACCGCTGTTTTGTAACCGATCTGCCGCAAGAGAGCGCAATAGCCTCCACTATTTTGATGTTGGGGCGGCAATTGGATCTGAAAATTGTCGCCGAAGGCATTGAGAACGAGTTGCAACTGGAGTGGTTAAAGCAAAACCACTGCGCCATAGGCCAAGGCTTCTATTTCAGTCAACCTCTGCCACTGGAAGAATTTGAAGCCAAGTATATCGTCCCCCATAACGCCAGGATCCTCGATCTCGATGGTCAGTTAAGCTAAATGGTTACTAAGGATGGCACACCGGGGGGAAGTCTCTCATAGCTTAATCGCCTTAGAACAGACACAAAAAAAGGAGGCCAAGGCCTCCTCTTCTTTGGGTACAGTTCGCGATTAGCGACGCAGACCCAGCTTCTGGATCAGAGCAGTATAACGAGCAACGTCGGTACGCTTCAGGTAAGCCAGCAGCTTACGACGAGAGCTAACCATACGCAGCAGACCACGACGAGAGTGGTGATCGTGAGTGTGCTCTTTGAAGTGGCCTTGCAGGTGGTTGATCTGAGCAGTCAACAGTGCAACCTGAACTTCAGTAGAACCTGTGTCGTTTTCACCACGGCCGAATTCAGCCAGGATTTTCGCTTTCGCTTCAGTACTTAGTGACATGTGTCTCTCCAAAATAGTCTTGATAGTTTCCCCAGCCGATCACTAACTCAGCCAAAGGGCGCGACATAATAACCCCAAGGGCTGTAGATCGCAAGTCGAGCTCAGTTTTTTGCTTCTGGCAGTACGACCAAACGCTTGGGAGCCAACAAACCATCATCATTCATCATGCCAACACCGATAAAGCGCTTGTCATCACCCAAGGTGATCCGCACCAGAGTATCGGCCTCCAGCTTGGCGACCCGCACCGGGTTACCATTGAGCAGATAACCAGCCATGGCATCGGGAACATTGCACTCTGGAAGGTCGGCTACCGCTGTGTCCATGGGGAGCAACAAAGGGTCCAACAGTTCGGAAGGCACCCGTTCTTCGGTCATGGCCTGTTCCAGCAAGGCTTCGAGCTGTGCCAAACTAACCATGCGCTCATAGGGATAACCCGCCACCTGAGTGCGGCGCAGCATGATCACATGGGCGCCGCAACCAAGCATTTCACCCAAGTCATCTATTATGGTGCGAATGTACGTGCCCTTGGAGCAGTGAATATCCAGCGTCAGCTCATCATTCTCCCAAGAGATGAACTTGAGCTCATAGACATGAATAGGCCTAGCTTCACGGGGTACTTCCTTGCCTTCCCGGGCGTACTTGTACAAGGGTTGGCCCTGATACTTGAGCGCTGAGTACATGGAAGGCACCTGCATGCTATCGCCACGAAAATGCTCCAGCGCCTGTTCCAGTTGGGCCATGGAAAACTCAACCGGCCGGGTTTGTACCACTTCGCCGTCAGAATCGCTGGTATCGGTGCGCTGCCCAAGCTTGGCGGTCACCAGATAGCGTTTATCGGCATCCAACAGGTGCTGGGAAAACTTGGTGGCTTCGCCAAGGCAGATGGGTAGCATACCGGTCGCCAGAGGATCCAGCGCGCCGGTATGGCCGGCCTTGGCGGCGTTGTAAATCCGCTTTACCCTTTGCAAGGCAAAGTTGGAGCTCATGCCTGTGTCTTTATCCAACAGGACGATACCATCGACCAAACGGCCTTTGGGACGACGCGCCATCAGTTATTTTCCTCATCCTTGTCGTGGGATTCGGTGCCAAAGGTTTGCTGCTTGGCCTTGTCCTGATTGATGACCTCGGTCACCAGGTTAGACATTCTCATCCCCTCGACCAGTGACTTGTCATAGACAAATCTCAGCTCTGGCATCACCCTAAGCTTCATTCTGCCGGCAACCAGGGTGCGGGCATAAGGCGCTGCCTTGTTGAGTGCAGCCAACTTTTCATCGACCTTGACCGGGTCTTCTTCAAAGAAGGTGACATACACTTTTGCATAACTCAGATCCCGTGAGACTTCCACGTCGTTGACAGTGACCATGCCTACACGAGGATCTTTCATATCACGCTGCAATACCTGCGCCAGCTCCTGTTGCAGTTGCTGGGCGATACGTCGGGTACGACTAAATTCTTTTGCCATAGTATTCTTCCCCAAAATCAACAAGGGCGGCCTCAGCCGCCCTTTTCGATGTTGTCGTTACAGGGTACGGGCAACTTCGACGGTTTCGAACACTTCAATCTGGTCGCCTACGCGAACATCATTGTAGTTCTTCACGCCGATACCACATTCCATGCCATTGCGAACTTCGCTAACGTCATCTTTAAAGCGACGCAGAGACTCAAGCTCACCTTCATAGATAACCACGTTCTCACGCAGAACCCGGATAGGTGCGCTACGCTTAACGATACCTTCTGTCACCATACAACCGGCGATTGCACCCAGTTTAGGCGACTTGAACACATCACGCACTTCAGCCAGACCAATGATCTCCTGCTTGAATTCAGGAGAAAGCATACCGCTCATGGCCGACTTAACTTCGTCGATGAGGTCATAGATCACGCTGTAGTAACGCAGATCCACACTCTCGCTTTCGATGGTCTTACGAGCCTGTGCATCGGCACGAACGTTAAAGCCCACCATGATGGCGTTGGACGCTGCGGCCAGAGTCGCATCTGTCTCGGTCAGTGCCCCCACGCCACTGGCGATAATGTTCACTTTCACTTCTTCGGTAGACAGACGGGTCAGCGAGTCGACGATGGCTTCCAAAGAACCCTGTACGTCGGACTTGAGCACGATATTCAGCTCTTTCACTTCGCCTTCGGTCATGTTGGCAAACATGTTTTCCAGCTTGGACTTCTGCTGACGCGCCAGCTTGATATCGCGGAACTTACCCTGACGATACAGGGCAACTTCACGGGCCTTACGCTCATCACGAACAACGGTCGCTTCGTCACCGGCAGAAGGCACCCCAGACAGACCCAGGATTTCAACCGGAATCGACGGACCGGCTTCAGTGATGTTCTTGCCGTTTTCATCCTTCATGGCACGGATCTTACCGTACTCCAAACCACACAGAACGATATCGCCCTGACGCAGAGTACCTTCCTGAACCAGGATGGTAGCAACAGGACCACGGCCCTTGTCCAGCTGAGACTCAACAACCACACCGGCGGCCATGCCGTCACGTACGGCCTTGAGCTCGAGAATTTCGGCTTGCAGCAAGATACCTTCCAGCAGCTCGTCTACGCCCATACCTGTCTTGGCAGATACGAACACAAACATGTTGTCGCCGCCCCACTCTTCCGACATCACGCCGTGCTGAGACAGTTCACTCTTGACGCGATCGACATCGGCTTCAGGCTTATCCATCTTGTTCACCGCCACAATCAGCGGTACACCACCGGCCTTGGCATGCTGGATAGCTTCAATGGTCTGAGGCATTACGCCGTCATCGGCAGCCACTACCAGAACCACGATATCAGTAGCCTTGGCACCACGGGCACGCATAGCGGTAAACGCAGCGTGACCTGGAGTATCCAGGAAGGTGATCATGCCGTTATCGGTTTCTACATGGTAGGCACCGATATGCTGGGTAATACCACCTGCTTCGCCGGCCGCAACCTTGGTGCGACGGATATAGTCAAGCAACGAGGTCTTACCGTGGTCAACGTGACCCATGATGGTCACAACCGGCGCACGAGGCTCCAGCTTGACATCTTCACCGTCACGGTCGGCCAGAACTTGATGCTCCAGCTCGTTTTCACGGATAAGCACAACCTTGTGGCCCATCTCCTCGGCAACCAGTTGGGCAGTTTCCTGATCCAGTACCTGGTTAATGGTCACCATAGAGCCCATCTTCATCATGGTCTTGATGATTTCAGTGGCTTTGATGGCCATCTTCTGCGCCAGCTCGGCCACAGTAATGGTTTCACCTATGCGTACATCGCGGTTGACTGCGGCAACCGGCTTATTGAAGCCATGGTTCATGGCTTGAGGCGCACGGTTACGGATGTTGCGCTCGCGACCGTCACGGGAGTCCTTGGTACGTTTCTTACCGGCACTCTTGTGACGTGAACGACGACCACGCTTCTCCTCATCCATATCGCTGGTGTCTTCGGCGGCGCGGGCCACTTTAGAGGTAGTGATATGGTGATCGCTGCGCTTCTCGGCCTCAAGACGCTGACGCTCTTCTTCGGCCCAGCGCTTTTCATTCTCTTCAGCCAGGCGACGGGCTTCGGCTGCCGCACGGGCGGCTTCTTCATCGGCCTTGCGCTTAACAGCTTCAGCCTGAGCCGCTTTCAGACGCTCGGCCTCAACACGGGCAGCTTCCTGCTCAGCGCTGGTCTTGGGATCGGCCTTAACCTCTTCTTTGGCTTTACCGGCATCCTGAGCCACTTTAGCCTTGGCCTTGGCTTCAGCTTCCGCCTTGGCTTTCGCTTCGGCTTCTGCCTTAGCCTTGGCTTCAGCTTCTGCCTTGGCTTTCGCTTCGGCTTCTGCCTGAGCTTTGGCTTCGGCTTCGGCGCGAGCCTGTTCTTCCGCCTGACGGGCCAATTCGGCCGGGTCACGCTTCACAAAGGTGCGTTTCTTGCGTACTTCGACTTTGACGTCTTTGGACTGGCCGCCGCTGCCGGCAACACTCAAAGTCGATACGGTTTTACGCTGTAATGTCATCTTGGTGGGCGCACTGTCCGCACCATGTTGTTTTTTCAGGTAGTCCAGCAGTTGCTGTTTCTCGGCCTCGGTGACGCTGTCATTCTTGCCTTTCTTGATACCGGCCTTGGAAAACTGCTCGATCAATCGCTCTACGCTTTTTCCCACTTCAGTGGACAGTTTCTCTACTGTTGTCTCTGCCATCAGTTAAATCCCCCTGTTGATCGACTATGCTTCTTCGCCAAACCAACAGATGTTGCGGGCTGCCATGATGAGCTCACCTGCTTTTTCTTCTGTCAATTCTTCAATTTCGATCAAATCGTCAATGCCTTGCTCGGCTAAATCTTCCAGAGTTATCACACCCATACTTGCCAGAACGTAGGCCAGGTGGCGCTCCATTCCAGGCATGGACAACAACTCTTCACTCGGTTCGGCACCATCCAGTGCTTCTTCGGATGCCAGTGCACGGGTAGACAAGGCAGCCTTGGCGCGCTCACGCAATGCGGCAACTATGTCTTCATCAAATCCTTCGATGGCCAACAGCTCGGAAACAGGAACATAAGCCACCTCTTCCAGAGAGGTGAATCCTTCGTCGGCCAGCACCTGGGCGAAATCTTCGTCCACATCCAACGCACCCATGAACAGCTCCATCACTTTGGCGCTTTCGGCCTGATGTTTCTTGTTCATGTCTTCCACTGTCATCACGTTCAGTACCCAGCCGGTCAGCTGTGTCGCCAAACGAACGTTTTGACCATTGCGGCCGATAGCTTGTGCCAGACTATCGGCTTCGACGGCGATATCCATGGAATGGTTATCTTCGTCAACAATAATTGAGGCCACATCGGCCGGCGCCATAGCGTTGATAACAAATTGTGCCGGGTTATCGTCCCACAGCACTATGTCAACACGCTCGCCGCCAAGCTCATTGGATACGGCCTGTACCCGGGCTCCACGCATACCTACGCAGGCACCGATAGGGTCGATACGACGATCGTTTGATTTCACGGCGATCTTGGCCCGTGAACCTGGGTCGCGAGCGGCGCCCATCACTTCGATCATCTCATCGGCAATTTCCGGTACTTCAACACGGAATAGTTCGATCAGCATCTCTGGCTTGGTGCGGGTCAGGAACAACTGAGCACCACGGGCCTCGGGACGCACAGCATACAGCAGGGAGCGTACCCGGTCACCCGGACGGAAAGTCTCACGGGAGATCAGATCTTCTTTGAACAGCACGCCATCGGCGTTGTTGCCAAGATCAACCACTACGCTGTCGCGGTTGCTCTTTTTGACCACACCGGTAACCAACTCACCTTCTTTGTCGATAAACTGCTCGACAATTTGGGCGCGCTCGGCTTCACGGACTTTCTGTACTATTACCTGCTTGGCGGTTTGAGTAGTGATACGGTCGAATTGTACCGAATCGATTTCATCTTCAATGAACTCACCAGGCTGGATCTCAGGGTTCTCATAACGAGCCGCTTCCAGGGTGATTTCACGGTAAGGGTTTTCCAACGCTTCACCGTTATCATCAACCACCAACCAGCGACGGAAAGTCTCGTAGTCGCCGGTTTTGCGATCTATGGCAACACGAACATCGATATCGCCTTCATACTTTTTCTTGGTTGCGGTAGCCAGCGCAATTTCGAGCGCCTCGAAAATCTTTTCGCGCGGTACAGCCTTTTCGTTGGAAACCGCTTCAGCGACCAGCAAAATATCTTTATTCATCGTCTTGCCTCGTTCACCTTGAAACCATCAAAACTTAGCGATCAGGTTGCCTTTACGGATGTTATCCAAGGCAATAATCAAGTCTTTTCCATCCACTGTCAGGGTGAGCATCTGCCCTTCCACCTTAGTGATGGTACCTTTTAAGTTACGACTACCCGCTACCGGCATAGTCAGTTGAATCTTTGCTTCCTCTCCAAGGTACATAGCGTATTGTTCAGAGGTGAACAGCGGCCTGTCGAGACCGGGAGAGGAGACTTCCAGTGTGTATTCGGAAGTGATTGGGTCCTCGACATCCAGAATGGCGCTCGCCTGACGACTGGCATTGGCACAATCTTCAATATTAATGCCGTTCTCACTGTCAATAAATAGCCGCAAGGTTGAATGCTTGCCGGCCTTAACAAATTCAATACCCCATAGCTGGTAGCCGAGGCCTTCCACTGCCGGAGTAAGCATTTCTGTGAGTCTGGATTCTAATGTTGCCAAGGTAACCCCCGAAAAACAAAAAAGGGCTATTAATAGCCCCAGTATTGAGCTGCCGTAAAAGGCAGCAAATTTAAAAGTCCCAGATAACAAAAAACCCCGTAATCACGAGGTCATTATGTTCAAGAACCTGTAAACAGGATGAATTATATATTAGCTTAATTCATCACTGGGAGCTGGTTGCGGGGGCCGGATTTGAACCGACGACCTTCGGGTTATGAGCCCGACGAGCTACCAAGCTGCTCCACCCCGCGTCAACTGCTGCAAGTTTACTGATTTCAGCTTTCACTTGCAATAACTGAGAAAAATTTCATATCCATTCACTCAGTTAAAGATTGGTGCCGAGAGCGGGACTTGAACCCGCACGACCGTTAGGTCACAGCCACCTCAAGGCTGCGCGTCTACCAATTTCACCACCTCGGCATATTCGGTATTAGTCTGGAATTTTGGTCTCAGACTGTTGGGTCTGTTCTACATCAGAACCCATAATATTGGTGTCCTGCTTCACGTGATGCGCACTCATGTTGCCAATAACCAGGCTAAGAGTGAAAAACGCGATAGCGAGAATCGCCGTTGTCCGAGTCAGAAAGTTACCTGAACCTGCTGAACCGAACAGGGTTCCTGAAGCACCGGCACCAAAAGATGCGCCCATGTCAGCCCCTTTGCCTTGCTGGATAAGGATGAGTCCAACCAGACCCAAAGCCACCAACAAGTAAATAACCATCAGTACTTCTTTCATATTAAGCGCTCATTGCTATCGTACATAAACTCAAGAATTCGGTAGAGTTTAAGCTAGCACCGCCTATCAGTCCACCATCCACATCAGGTTGGGCGAATAAATCTGCAGCATTACTCGGTGTGACACTGCCGCCGTACAAGATCCTGATATTTTCCCCAATATAAGGGGACACTTCAGAGAGGCGATTGCGTATAAACGCGTGAACTTCTTGTGCCTGCTCTGGTGTTGCGCTCTTTCCTGTCCCTACAGCCCAAAGAGGCTCATAGGCGATGATCGCATTATCAAAAGCCATGGTACCGTTCTTTTCGATTACCACATCCAACTCTTCGGCAAGCACCTCAAAAGTACGTCTTGCTTCACGAGCCGGGCCAGATTCACCGACACAGAGTATCGGAGTTAGACCGTGCTTTTGAGCCGCGGCAAATTTCTCTGCCACTATATTACTCGTTTCACCGTACATACGGCGGCGTTCCGAGTGACCAATTATCACATAACGACAACCGGCATCTTTCAGCATCCGCCCTGAGGTTTCACCCGTGTACGCACCAAAATCGTGCTGACTCAGGTTCTGAGCTCCCATTCTAACCAGAGAACCATTTAAGGTTTCCTTGTTAGTTTCGAGCAGTTGCCTTACGCTTTCCAGATAAATCGCTGGTGGGCATAAAACCACTTCAACAGAATCATTATGTAGCTTATTGGCAAACTTCTTGAACAACTCTTGCGCTAACTGCGCACTGCCATTCATTTTCCAGTTGCCTGCTACCATTGGACGTCTGAGTGCCATCACCATCTCCTCTGAAAGCGGCGTGAATAATAGCGAACCACTTATTAACTTACAATACCTGTTTACGGAATTTTTGCGATTTACCGTGTGTTCGGCTACTTTTTGCGCTCACACTCAGTAAATCGCTCACAATTTCAGCTTAAGTCATTAATTTTACTTTGATTAAGCTAAAAAACGCCAATTTAAACCGCTTGTTTGACTGCGGCGGCTATGGTTTCGGCATGAGCGCGCACCAGGGCTTCATCATCCCCTTCCACCATCACCCGGATCAAAGGTTCAGTACCGGATTTACGCAACAACACCCGTCCACGCTCACCCAGTTGCGACTCCACCTGAGCCTGGGCGTCTTGCACCAATTGTGATGCCAGCGGATCTGAGTTGCCTTCAAAACGAACATTAATAAGGACCTGAGGCAACATCTGCATCGATTCAGTCAACTCTTCCAGCGAGGCGTTATGACGACGCATGGCCGCCAGCACCAGAATACCTGCCACTATGCCATCACCCGTAGTGCCATGATCCAGGTTGAGGATATGGCCTGAGTTTTCTCCCCCAATGCGCCAATCTTTCTCTTTCAGCAGTTCCATTACATAGCGATCGCCAACCTTGGAACGGGCAAAGGGAATATTGAGCTGTTTGAGCGCCAGCTCGAGTCCCAGATTGGACATCAGCGTACCAACAACCCCGCCTTTGAGAATGCCGCGCTTTTGGGCGTCGCAGGCAAGGATATAGAGGATCTGATCGCCGTCTATGACATCACCTTGTCGATTGACCATCATGATACGGTCGCCATCGCCATCGAGCGCGATACCCAGATCGGCGCCTTCACTGACCACGGTTTCACAGATCTTGGCCATGGAGGTCGCCCCCACTTGATCATTGATGTTGATACCATTGGGCTTATCCCCTATGGTCACCACCTCGGCGCCCAGTTCGCGGAACACATTGGGGGCAATGTGATAGGTAGCGCCGTGAGCACAGTCCACCACTATCTTGAGCCCGGCGAGGGTTTGATCCGCCGGGAAGTTACCTTTGCAGTATTCGATATAACGACCGGCAGCATCATCAATGCGAGAAACCTTCCCCAGCAGATGCGACTCAACACAAACCAGAGGTTTTTCCAGCTCGGCTTCAATCTCAAGTTCCAGCTCGTCATCCAGCTTACTGCCATCTGTGGAGAAAAACTTGATACCGTTATCATAGTAGGGGTTGTGAGATGCACTGATAACCACTCCGGCCTCGGCGCGGAAAGTTCGGGTCAGGTAGGCTACCGCAGGCGTAGGCATTGGGCCCATCAACATCACATTGAGCCCGGCAGCAGACAGGCCGGCTTCCAGCGCCGACTCGAACAGATAACCTGAGATCCGGGTATCCTTGCCTATGATCACTTTACGAGTGCCACTGCGGGACAAGACCCTACCGGCAGCCCAGCCAAGCTTAAGAGCCAACTCAGGAGTCATCTTGCCCGCTCCGACTTTGCCGCGGATCCCATCCGTACCAAAAAACTTTCTCACACTCACCCCTCTTACGAACCATCCCAGATGGTTATTCTATATATTGTAAACCTAATGTCGGCTGACCCGCCGACCTGAATCCGATGAAGTCACAGCGCTTCTTTATCCAAACTGTTTGGTTGCAGCCATGACCTTGAGTACATCGTAAGTCTCTGCGACATCATGTACCCGAATAATATGTGCGCCCCGCTGAGCTGCCAACATAGCGCCTGCCAGGCTGCCTGCCAATCTATTGTCTACGCTGCGCTCAAGCAGATTTCCTATCATACTCTTTCGTGACAATCCGATAAGTATTGGCAGATCAAATTTTGCTAGCTCTTGCAAATGAGCCAGCAGATGATAATTGTGTTCCAGCGTCTTGCCAAATCCAAAACCTGGATCCAGCAATATTGCCTCTCTGGCGATCCCTGCATCAATGCAGGCCTCAATGCGCTTGGCAAAGAAGTCATTCACCTCGGCAAGCAGATCCTCATAGTGGGGCGCATTCTGCATGGTTCTGGGTTGCCCCTGCATATGCATCAGGCACACAGGCACCTGCAACTCAGCCGCGGCTTGGAGGGCGCCGGGCTCCTGCAAGGCCCGCACGTCGTTGATAAGATGAGCGCCGGCATTGATACCGGCACGCATCACTTCGGCTTTGCTGGTATCCAAAGAGATCCAGATCTGAGGATACTTGGCGACAATATACTCCACCAAGGGAACAACCCGGGAAAGCTCCTCATCGACGCTGACATCGGCAGCCCCGGGCCGAGTGGACTCGCCGCCGATATCAATAAACACGGCGCCATCGGCCACCATCTGGTCGGCGTGGCGGCAAGCCAGTTCAAAGGAAGAAAAACGGCCGCCATCGGAAAACGAATCCGGGGTTACATTGAGGATCCCCATCACCTTAGGCTCATCGAGTAGTAGTTGCTGAGCACCGGACTTCAATTCAAACACTCTTTACTCCCTTACGCGTCAAGCGCGAGAACATCTTTCTTGGATTTATTATTGTGCCTTCAGGCAGAAACAAGAAAACCCCTTGCGGGGTTTTCTTTGACCTCAGAATGAGCTTATTTCAGCGGGCTCTCGCCGGGTTTGCCCAAATCTGCAGCAGTATCACTCGGCTCATGCTCTTCAACTTCAGTCTCTTCAGGCTTGGCACCTTTATTGCCATTATTGCCGTTGGAAGAGCCGTTGTCATCCATATGCCAATCCACCGGAGGACGCACTTCGCGGCGCTCCATCAAGTCCTCTATCTGGCGCGAGTCTATGGTCTCATACTTCATCAACGCATCTTTCATCGCGTGCAGTACGTCCATATTCTCATCCAGCAGTTGCTTGGCACGCTGGTAGTTGCGGTCAATGATAGCCTTGATTTCGGAGTCTATGATGGCCGCAGTCTCATCAGACATATGCTTGGACTTGGCCATGGAGCGGCCCAGGAATACCTCACCCTCTTCCTCTGCGTATAGCAGCGGACCTAGTTTCTCAGAGAAGCCCCACTGGGTCACCATGTTACGGGCAATGGCCGTAGCATATTTAATGTCCTGAGATGCACCGGTAGAGACTTTTTCAGTGCCAAAGATAATCTCTTCTGCCAGTCGACCACCGTAGGCCACAGAGATCTTACTCTCCAGCTTCTGGCGGCTCTCACTGATGGCATCGGCTTCCGGCAGGAAGAAGGTCACACCCAAGGCCCGGCCACGAGGGATAATGGTTACCTTATGCACAGGGTCGTGCTCAGGCACCAGATAGCCCACAATCGCGTGGCCGGCTTCGTGGTAAGCCGTCATCTCTTTCTCGGACTCAGACATCACCATGGAGCGGCGCTCGGCGCCCATCATGATCTTGTCTTTGGCACTCTCAAACTCTTCCATGGTCACCACACGGCGATTACCGCGAGCAGCAAACAGTGCCGCCTCGTTAACCAGGTTGGCAAGATCCGCACCTGAGAACCCAGGCGTACCACGGGCAATCACACTAGCTTTAACATCGTCACCCAAAGGCACTTTACGCATGTGCACTTTAAGAATTTGCTCACGGCCGCGAACATCCGGCAGCCCTACAACAACCTGGCGGTCGAAACGGCCTGGACGCAACAGCGCAGCATCCAACACATCTGGACGGTTGGTTGCGGCGATAACGATAATACCTTCATTACCTTCAAAGCCGTCCATTTCCACCAGCATCTGGTTCAATGTTTGCTCACGCTCGTCGTGACCACCACCGAGTCCGGCACCACGCTGACGGCCAACGGCGTCGATTTCATCGATAAAGATGATACATGGCGCCGACTTTTTGGCCTGCTCGAACATGTCACGTACCCGGGAGGCACCGACACCGACAAACATTTCCACAAAGTCAGAACCTGAGATGGTAAAGAAAGGCACCTTGGCTTCACCGGCAATCGCCTTGGCGAGCAAGGTTTTACCTGTACCTGGAGGACCAACCATCAAGACACCGGTAGGAATACGGCCACCGAGTTTCTGGAACTTAGTCGGATCACGCAGATAATCCACCATCTCCTTCACCTCTTCCTTGGCCTCATCACAACCGGCCACATCGGCAAAGGTGGTCTTAATCTGATCTTCGCTCATCAGCTTGGCTTTACTCTTGCCAAAGGACATGGCGCCTTTACCGCCACCGCCCTGCATCTGTCGCATAAAGAAGATCCACACCCCGATAAGCAGCAGCATAGGGAACCAGGAGATAAAGATCTGTGTCAGGAAACCTGACTCTTCGGCTTCCTGCCCTTTCATGCGGATGCCTTTACGATCCAGGTCATTGATCAGATCCTGGTCATACAAGGGCATAATGGTGGTGAACTTTTCACCGGACTTTTTGACGCCTTCAATCGTACGTTGATCGCTTTTCACTTCAACGTTACTGACTTGGCCGCTACGAACATCGTCCAGGAAAGTCGAATAATCCATCTTCTGCGCTGACGAAGAAGAGGGGGAGTAACCCTGGAACACGGACATCAGCACCACGGCGATGACCACCCAGAGAATCAAATTTTTTGCCATGTCACTCAATTACTGAACCTCACAAAGTCTTGAGATTTACTTCAATCAGGGTACTACAACTTGTACCCTGTCGCTACCAGATAGACCTCGCGAGAACGTGGCCTGGAGGAATCCGGCTTACGGGTTTTTACAGTCTTGAACGCTTGTCTGACTGCTTTCATATACTCGTCAAAGCCCTCCCCCTGAAAGACTTTAACAGCAAAACTACCATTGGCTGCCAACACCTGATGACACATATCCAGCGCCAACTCCACTAAATACATGGCTCTGGGCTGATCCACACCATCTGAACCACTCATATTGGGCGCCATATCCGAGAGCACCAAGTCAACCTTATCTTCCCCAACCCGGGTCAGCAAGGCCTCGAGGACTTTTTCCTCACGGAAGTCTCCCTGAAGGAAATCGACGCCAACGATTGGGTCCATCGGTAAAATATCACAAGCAACCACTTTACCTTTATCACCGACCAACTTGGCTGCTACCTGAGACCAACCTCCAGGAGCGGCTCCCAGGTCAACCACTGTCATCCCGGGTTTAATCAGCTGATCTTTTTGTTGCAGCTCCTCCAACTTGAACGCGGCCCGCGAACGCAGCCCCCGTTTTTGTGCCAATTTGACATAGTGATCATCAAAGTGTTCCTGCATCCAACGGGTGGAACTGGCCGTACGTTTCTTACCTGACATTCAAAATCCGCAACAAATGAGAGTTACACAAGGGCTATATGAGGGTAGAATAGCGGCTTTTCAACAGTAACTCAGCAAAAGTTGGTAGAAATGAACTTAACAACCAAACAGAAACAGCATCTAAAGGGCCTGGCACACAGCCTCAAGCCGGTAGTGCTGCTTGGTGCCAATGGCCTGACTGAAGGGGTACTGGCTGAAATTGATAATGCGCTCTCTCACCATGAGCTGATTAAAGTTAAAGTCGCCTCTGAAGACAGAGAACTGAAAGCCGCTATCGTTGATGCCATTGTCCGTGAAACCCAGGCAACCAAGGTGCAGCTGATAGGCCATGTATTGGTGCTTTTCCGCCAATCCGAAGAGATGAAAATCGCTCTGCCCAAGGCCAGATAAGCCCATTCCCCTCAAAAAAGCCACCTTAACAGGTGGCTTTTTTGTTGCCAGTATCCCATCGGCGCGCACATTGTGGCGCCGGTGGATTAAATCAGTATTAATTGACGGGTTTCAATCAAGGAGTCTGGGTCACAGGCGTCACCCGATAATGCTCACTGGACAGTCCCAACCATTCCGGCAATGAAGTACCAACCGATATTGAGGAGAAGGTACCGGTCAACACACCGATAAACATGGCGATGGAAAATCCTTCCAAGGGACCTCCGCCCATGATCCACAGCGCTGAAATGGTCATCAAGGTAGTACCGGATGTCACCATGGTTCGGGCAAACGTGGCAGCAATCGCCTGGTTATTGATGTCTTTTACCGCCAGCTTGGGTTTGGCGGCCAGCAATTCGCGGATCCTGTCGGCAATAATGATGGAATCGTTGAGTGAATATCCCAAAATGGCCAGCACTGCCGCCAGCACCGTCAGGTTGAACTCCATCTGAGTGGCGGCAAAAAAAGCCAGCACAAAGATAACATCATGCACCAGTGCAAATACCGCGCCGGATGCCAGACGCCACTCAAAGCGGTAAGAGAGATAGCCCAGAATACACAACATAGCCACCAGCAAAGCCAAACCGCCCTGCTCGGCCAACTCCTGGCCGACCTGAGGCCCGACTATGCTGGTATTGAGCACTTCCACCTGAGTGTTCATACCCGCCAACACTTCCGGCAGTTCGGGCATACTCTGTCCGGCACTTGGCGCGGCATAACGCAGCACCCAGCGTCCCGGCTCACCGGCAGCAATCAGGCTGACTTCCTGACCATAGGCCTGCTGCAACAAAGGTTGCAACGTCTTGGCGCTGATTGAGCTGTCGATACGGATTTCACTGACCACACCACCGGTAAAATCCAGCCCCCAGTTGAGCCCCTTGACGGCAATCACACTGATGGACACTATCATCAAAATCACAGAAATCGCGCTGCTGAAATAACGCCACTTGGTTGCATTTTTCATATTAATCATAATATTAAACCCTTACATCGCGGCTGAAGTTCTTGCCATAAACCAGATTGATAATCGCCCTTGAGGCAAAAATTCCGGTGAACATACTGGTCAATAACCCCAGCCCCAGCGTCAGCGCAAACCCCTGAATAGGACCATTACCTATGGCGTAGAGCACTACGGCGGTGATCATAGTGGTGAAGTTGGCATCGAAAATGGTGGAGAAGGCGCTGTCAAAGCCCTTGTCAATGGCGTGCGCCAATGCTCGCCCTTCACGAAGCTTGTCGCGGATCCGCTCGAAAATCAGCACATTGGTATCCACCGCCATCCCCACTGTCAGCACCAAACCGGCAATCCCGGGGAGAGTCAGTACCGCGCCGGGGATCAAGGCCAGCAAGCCAAACAGCAACACCATGTTAGCCAGCAGTGCCAGGTTGGCGACCCAGCCCAGCCTGCGATACCAAAGCGCCATAAACACCAGGGTGATCCCCAGACCGAGCGCCAGGGCGGCAAAGCCGTTGTGAATATTCTCTGCCCCCAGCGTCGGGCCTATGGTGCGCTCTTCAACTATGGTGACAGGTGCAGTCATAGAACCGGCCCGCAGCAAAAGAGCCAATTGCTGCGCATCCTGATAACTACCGGCGCCGGTTATTCGAAAGCGCTCCGGCAGCACAGACTGGATGGTGGCGACACTGATAATTTCATTGCTTTGTACCGCCTTACCATCGGCATCGCGACTGTACTCACTGTATGCCGTGGCCATAGGTTTACCGATATGGCCTCGCGAAAAGTCGGTCATACGGCGGCCGCCTTCACTGTCCAGGGTAATATTCACCTCTGCAATGCCCATTTCTCCGATTCCGGCACGGGCATCGACAATATGCTCGCCGGTCAGCACAGGTTTACGTGCCACGGGCACAGGATTGCCGGACTTGTCTTTAATCAAGATGGCGCCGGTGGCACTATCCTTAACCTCATAGAAGGCCAGAGTCGCGGTCGCCCCTATCACGCTCTTGGCGGCCGCCGGGTCTTGAACACCGGGCAGCTCGATACGGATGCGGCTCTCGCCCTGACGCTGCACCAAGGCTTCGGTGATCCCCAGTTCCTCAATTCGGGTACGCATGATCTGCAGATTTTGCTGCACCGTCAGATTACGCAGGTTGATTTTCTCGGCCTCCGTCAGTACCAGCTTGAGTTGACTGTTATCGCTGCTCACCTGCCAGAGTGGGTATTGCTTGGCCATAAATTGCCGCACCTCGGCGCGAGCCGCCTCTGGCATAACCACTGTCAGTTGCTCTTCAGCGCCCTGACGCACACTCAAGCCACGGATCCCCGTTTCTCTGGCAAAGACGCGCAGGGCATCGGCCAATGAACTGCCTTGAGTCTGATACACAGGAGCAATATCCACATCCAACAGAAACTGCACCCCACCACGAAGATCCAGTCCCAGTTTAATGGGTTCAAATCCCATGCCGAGCAGCCACTCGGGCGCCGCCGGTCTCAAGGCCAAAGTGAGCTCAGCCGGATCTTGGGCATGATCGGCCAGCAATGACTTGGCCAGCGTCTGTTGGCCTTCGTCATTGAGAATAACCAGGGTTTGCTGATCTTTGCTGTCCAGGCGCTTGACTTGAATATCGGCCTTGGCCAGTTCAGAAACTATCTGGGTCGGAGATAAGTCCAGTCCGGCCTTGGGAGAAATTTGCACCGCGGCATCTTCACCATACCAGGTTGGCAAGGCGCTCAGCGCCATCACCACCAGAGTGACTACCAACACCAGATATTTCCAGGCGCTGTAGTGATTAAGCAATTTTTTAGGCTGGCGCCCACGGCCATTACTCTTTAATAATGAGTCAGTTATCATATTTATGCTCTCTTTTCGACTCGTGGCTTAAGCCACATATCACAGTCGCAGCCATCCAATGACGGAGTGACTGACAACAGATGAAGTGAAATCCGGACAGAAAAGCCCGGTAGAGAGCGTCAGGCGGCCTGCTGACTGAAGCGATAGCGGAGGTTGGCGTCTTTCCAGCCCCCAAGGCGCAAACCAGCCCCGGGGTGCGTTAAGGTCCAATTCAGCTCGATAGGCAACTGCTCGGCAAAACCTATGCTGAGCACTGGCGCCGGTGGCATAGCGATTTCAAACGCCAATTCATAGGGCGGCTCGGGCACATCCTGCTGAGCGGCCATACTGAGACAGCGCAGACGAGCACCAGGGGCAGAATAGAGTTGGTCGCCCTGCTCGGAGCGCAGCAACTTGGATAAGTCAGACAGGGAAACCTTGCCATCCACCTCAGCTCTGCCACTAGCATCATGCTTGCCAAACTTGTGATACCGGGCCTCTTGGACTTGAGACTCCTGACCAACTGAGGTAGATGAAGCTATGGACAACGGCTCTTTGTCAGCATCTTGCTGACTGAGCTCGGGCAAAGCCTGTTCAAACGCCTTCCAAGTTGCATCTGAGGCAATCCCGGAATACACATTTCCCAGCAGACCTATGGCGATCAGCAGGGTAAAGAGGCGCATGATTTTCAGCAACAAGGTGTCCATTGATAATGGTTATTTGGGCGGATGCTAGTCTTTCAAGCCCTGACGGGCAAATTAAACTTTGTCCATCTTGCACAAAAAAGCCGCCCGGAGGCGGCTTGATAACGCAATCAGATATATTCGACGGCGACAACTTCATATTCTGCCAGGCCACCGGGAGTTTGAATATTGACTTCATCCCCCAGATTTTTACCGATAAGGCCACGGGCAATGGGGGAGTTCACCGAGATCAGGTTCTCTTTGATATTCGCCTCATCGTCACCGACAATGCGGTAAGTCACTTCGGCATCTGTGTCCAGGTTCAGTATGGTCACGGTAGAACCAAAGATGATCCGGCCATTGTTGGGCATCTTGGTCACATCAATGATCTGGGCGTTGGACAGTTTGCCTTCGATATCGCGGATACGGGCTTCGCAAATGCCTTGCTCTTCACGGGCGGCATGGTATTCGGCGTTTTCTTTCAAATCCCCCAGTTCACGCGCCGCGGCAATTGCCTCGGTGATCTTGGGACGGCGATCAAACTTGAGTATATCCAGTTCTTTGCGCAACTGTTCTGCCCCAACCAGGGTCATGGGAACCTTGTTCATAATCTCTTTCGTCTCCTGTCAAACAAAAGCAGCCTCCGTCAGCCAAGGGCCAACAGAGACTCATTTTTCGGGTGAATGGGCGCCATTTTGTCTGCGGCGCCAGGGATGCATAGCGGAATACCGGAGAACACACCGGCCAAAACTCAATTCATCTTGGCTACAAGCTTACCTAAGGCATGGCAGGCTTGCCAGTGATGGCGACAAAAATCTCTGTTTCTGTGGCACCGACGATAATAAATTCATCTCAGTTAAGACTCGAAAGCACAGAGGGATAGCCCCAACCATTGTCTCCTACCTCGACCTGCTCACCGGTAAGGTACTGATACAAAGTCGGTGCCAGTGAGCCGTTATCCAGCGGCCCCAATCTCTGGCCGGGTTTGCTAGGCTCGCCCCAGAAACCTATGAAGGCATCTTTTTCCAGATAATGCTCGCCCGCATGACGCCCCGGCACCAGGGTGTTATAGCCAAATCCCTCTTTGGGGAAGAGGTTGATGGTGCCGGCCCTATCTTCATCATAGAGATGTGCCAGCTGCACCACGGCATCGGGTCTGGGACTCATGGCCGCCAGATTGCGCCACTGATCGGCGCTGCAGCCCTTGGCACTCCCCAGGCACAATTCGAGCAGTTGTTGTTTGGCCGATAACTGAACATCAGACAGCGGCAACAGATAAGGGTTACTCTGAGCCAGTGCCAGCAGCTCAGGCGCGCCCTTAGCATCCAGCGCTTGATAACGGATAACGCCCGATTCACGACTGATCATTTCATCGCGGCGCTGCCCGTTTCTGTATCCCACCAAACGCACAGAGCAGCTATCAAGCGTACAATCGCTTTGGCGCACCACCAGATAATCCAGCGATTCCTGCAACTCATCGGCAAGCAGGCTGACCATATCCAGCGCCTTGCCTTCTTTAACCTTAAAACGGGTCAACTCTTGATACAGAGGTTGCAGCTGCCAACCTCGGTCCGAGTTAAAGAAGTCCAGCATATAGTTGCCACCGGCAGTGGAGGCTATCACCAAATCTACCCCATGCAGTGAAGGCGGATTGAGGTTGTTGGTTATCTTGGGACCTTCTCCTTCATCAGAGGAGATTTTGCTTATCTTGAGCTCGACCCCGCGCTGCTTGAGCGCATCTTGCAGCACCAGTTCAGGGTTAAGGGTGTGATACACAGGTGCCAAACCATGATCGCCGGCCATGCCCCACAGCGTCTGCGGATAGATACCCGCGTCCCGATACACCTTGTCCAGACGGCCGAGCCAGTAATCGAGGCGGTTAAGCTCACCGGTCGGCGCTATGATTTCGTCGCTGAACGGCCCCTTGAAATGAGCGAAGTGATCCGGCCAGGGGTTATAAATAAGCAGATAGTCCGGCATTGCCTGCTCACTCAGCAAGGCCAGCTCATTGAGCTGTTCATTGAGCTTACCCCGCAAGCTCATGCGGGAAAACAGCCGCCAGGCCCCCATCTTGTCGTAGGCCTCGAGTTGCTTGCGAACCGCCGCCACGCTATGTTGCAAGTCCCTCTCGGCTTCGGCGCGCAGCGACAACTCATTGAGACAGCGCTGCTCACCAAAATCACGGATCGCTTCCCCCAGCCCCAGATTGACCAGGGCATCGAAACTGGTCTGGGCGTTCCAGTCATATTGGGCGTTGCAGTTTAAGGTCTTGAGATAATTCAGCCGGTCGAACATGGTACGCATGCCGCGGCTCTCCACCAGATTTTCGAGCTGCAGGGCGTCGTTGCCGAAAAAGTAATAGGCCCGGTCACGGGTGCGATCGACAAAGTGAAAATTGGGGATCCCTGTGCCGCCCTTACCGGACACTGCGGCGCCTGTCTTGATAATCGGCAGATTGCGCACACTGATGGTCGGCGTGGAAGAGATGCCTCCTGTGGCTATGCCATTCTCACTCCGGCGATAGAGTGACTTGAAAAACGGCAGATAGTACTGGTCGGTGGCGCCATTTTTCACCAGCTGACGCAAAAAGTCCTGTTTGGGAGTGTGCTGCGGCCGCCCCTTGGCTGACGCGGGCGTGAGTTGCGACAAAGCCGCGTCCCTGGCAAGTACTTCTTTGAGATAAGGGCCGGAATTGGGTGCAACCAACGCCTGCATCAGTCCCTGGCTCAAGCCATCTACCGTTATCTGCACCGCTCTTGGGCGTTGACTCCAACTTGCCAGAAAATCACTCAGCCCCTTGGGATCTTCCTTGAGACTGGCCTGCATCCAGGCCGAAAAGGCTTTTGCCCGCTGCGCCGGTAATGCATATTGGCGATAGGCCTTGAGCACATTGAGACGGACAAAGTCGATAAGAGTAACGGTTATCGCCTGCGCCTTGTTGTTTACCTTGGCGGCATTTTCCGCCTTGCCATCTTCAATAATCAGCTCGAGGGCGCTGCGCATATCCCCCTCAGGCAGACTGCCGACATACTTGCCAATCTCATTGATGATCAGCGGCTGAATGTCGGCAATCAGCGCCAAATCTTCAGGGGTGTTGCCAAGATAGCGGTAATGCTCCGGCAGTATCTTGCCAAGGGCCCAGTCATCATTGTTGAACAGGCGATCATAGATAGTCACCAACATGGTAACCAACTGGCGATTGAGCGTCATGCCCTCGCGTCTGTCATTGGCTTCAGCGGTCGGTTCGGTGTTGTCTTTAACCTGCTCTTCCAGGCTGAACAGCGAATGCTGCCAGGGGGCGATTTGCTCCTTGCTGTATTGGCTCAGCAGATAATCCCGGAACTGATCCCGGTTCTCGGCGCGGCTGTATCTGTCGTAAAAAAGGTAGAGAAAATGCCCAAGGGGGATGCTGTAGAAAGGATCCGACAGCCGGGCTATGACCCTGGCCTTGGTCGGCGCATCGAGCGGCAGCGTTAAAATGTAGGCATCCAGGCTCATACCGGCAACAGAAAATATCGCCAGATCGCGCCCTGTGGTGACACTGAGCTCCAACCCTTTAAACAGCTGCTTTTGCAGCAGTTCGCCGCCGTGATACAAGGGTGCCACCAAAGGCACGGTGTTGATATCGGCCCGCACGCCGTTGCTGCCGAGGCTCAAAGCCAAGCCAAGGCTTAAGGCCAGAGCCTGCGTGTTACGCCGCCGGTTGAACAACCCTTTGACTCGCCCCACAGCGCTTTCCCGGCCCTTGGGCTCCTTTGAGACAGACTCGAGTATCATCACTTCCTTTCCCTGAAACATCTTGATTGCAGCATCTTAAATGAAACGCCTTGATAATGGCGAGTTTAGCAAGAGCCGCCAAGATCCCAAAGCCAAGGGAAGGTGCGAATAAGTCTTCGCGGCGTTCTTTTTTGTAGAGAGTGGCTTGCACAGCAATTGGCGTTCAAGGCATCTGACTGAATGTATGCCGGGGCCTGTCCGCACCTTCCCAAGAAATCATCCGACCTATAAAAAAACAGGCCACCCTAATGGGTGGCCTGGTCAGTTTCAGTTACTGACTGACAGCGTTTACTTGTTGACTCTGGCGTGCAGTTCCTGCACCGAGGCAACATTGCTTCTGTCGTCGGCATCATGGGCCATACAGGTTGCAAAAGCCGCATTCATGGTGGTGGTGTAATTCACCTTGTGCTGCAGCGCGCCGCGGCGCAGCTGTCTGGAATCCTCGATGGCCTGACGACCCTCCGTGGTATTCACTATGTAGGTGTATTCACCGTTCTTGATCCGGTCAAGAATGTGTGGACGACCTTCATGCACCTTGTTCACCAAGCGAGGATTGATACCCGCTTCACCCAGCACCACAGCCGTACCGTGGGTGGCATCCAGCTCATAGCCGAGTTCAATCAGCTTGGCCGCCAGATCCGAAACCCGCTTCTTGTCGCTGTGACGAACAGACAACAGGGCGCGGCCTGACTTGGGTACATCCTTCACTGAGCCCAGTTGCGCCTTGGCGTAGGCTTCGGCGAAGGTATCACCCACCCCCATCACCTCACCGGTAGAGCGCATTTCAGGGCCGAGCAGCGGGTCAACACCCGGGAACTTGTTGAACGGCAGAACCACTTCCTTCACTGAGTAGTAAGGCGGGATCACTTCCTGAGTATGTTGCTGTTCGGCCAGTGAAGTACCGGCCATTACCCGGGCGGCAATCTTGGCCAGAGGCACGCCTGTGGCCTTGGATACGAAAGGCACTGTGCGGGCGGCACGCGGGTTCACCTCAATCAGGTAAATCACGTCGCTCTTGACCGCAAACTGCACGTTCATCAGACCAACAACGCCCAGTTCCAGCGCCAGCTTGCGTACCTGCTCGCGCATCTCATCCTGAATCGCCTTGGAGAGAGTGTAAGGAGGCAGTGAACAACCTGAGTCACCTGAGTGAACACCGGCCTGTTCGATATGCTCCATGATGCCGCCGATAACCACATCTTTACCATCGCAGATGGCGTCCACGTCTACTTCGGTGGCGTCATCCAGGAAGCGGTCCAGCAGTACCGGCGACTCGTTGGATACGCTCACGGCTTCGTTGAAGTAACGGCGCAGATCCTGCTCATCGTAGACGATTTCCATCGCCCGGCCACCCAATACATAGGAGGGACGAACCACCAGAGGGTAACCTATACGCTCGGCATCCAGTACCGCCTGCTCCAGATTGGTCACTGTGCTGTTTTCAGGCTGTTTCAGCCCCAAACGTTCAACCGCTTGTTGGAAGCGCTCACGGTCTTCGGCGCGGTCGATGGCATCCGGGCTGGTTCCTATGATGGGCACACCTGCGGCTTCCAGGGCGCGGGCCAGTTTCAGTGGCGTTTGGCCACCATACTGCACGATAACCCCTTTGGGCTGCTCAACCCGCACGATTTCCAGTACGTCTTCCAGGGTAACAGGTTCAAAGTAGAGTCTGTCAGAGGTGTCATAGTCGGTGGAAACGGTTTCAGGGTTACAGTTAACCATAATGGTTTCATAACCGTCTTCACGCATCGCCAGCGCCGCATGCACACAACAGTAGTCGAACTCGATACCCTGACCGATACGGTTAGGGCCGCCACCTATCACCATGATCTTGTCTTTATCGGACGGATTGGCCTCACACTCTTCCTCGTAGGTGGAGTACATGTAGGCGGTATCCGTGGCGAACTCGGCGGCGCAGGTATCTACCCGCTTGTAGACAGGGAAGAGTTCATACTTGTGACGCAGTTTGCGCACTTCACTTTCAGAAACCCCCAGCAGTGACGCCAGGCGCGCATCGGAGAAACCTTTACGCTTCAACTTGCGCAGGAACTCCTGGGTAAGACCGCTCCAGCCGCTTTCCTTGACCTTCTCTTCCTGCAGCACCAGATCTTCAATCTGCACCAGGAACCAAGGGTCTATGTTGGTGATGCGACGGATACCTTCCATAGACATACCGGCGCGGAAAGCATCGGCGATATACCAAGGACGCTCAGGGCCCACATCCTGCAACTCGTAACGTATCTTGGCCAGGGCTTCCGGCTCGTTGATATCCACGATAGGGTCAAAACCTGTCATCCCGGTTTCCAGGCCGCGCAGAGCTTTTTGCATCGACTCCTGGAAGGTACGGCCGATGGCCATCACTTCACCGACAGACTTCATCTGAGTGGTCAGGCGGTCGTTGGAGCCGGCAAACTTCTCGAAGTTGAAGCGAGGAATTTTGGTAACCACATAGTCGATAGAAGGCTCGAACGAAGCCGGAGTCAAACCGCCGGTAATGTCGTTCATCAGCTCATCCAGGGTAAAGCCCACCGCCAGCTTGGCCGCAACCTTGGCAATCGGGAAACCGGTCGCCTTGGAGGCCAGCGCAGATGAGCGCGATACCCGTGGGTTCATCTCGATGATCACCATGCGACCATCTTTGGGGTTGATACCAAACTGCACGTTGGAACCACCGGTTTCAACACCGATTTCCCGCAGCACCGCCATGGAGGCGTTACGCATCAGTTGATATTCTTTGTCGGTCAGGGTCTGAGCCGGTGCAACTGTGATGGAGTCACCTGTGTGTACACCCATGGGGTCAAAGTTTTCGATGGCGCAGACTATGATGCAGTTATCGTTACGATCGCGCACCACTTCCATCTCGTACTCTTTCCAGCCAATCAGCGACTCGTCAATCAGCAGTTCATTGGTCGGCGACAAGTCCAGACCTCGGGTACAGATCTCTTCAAACTCTTCGACGTTGTAAGCGATACCGCCACCGCTGCCGCCCATAGTGAAAGAGGGGCGAATGATGCAGGGGAAGCCCACTTCATTCAGTACCTTGTGCGCTTCTTCCATGCTGTGGGCAATACCGGCACGAGGACACTCGAGACCGATACTCTTCATCGCCTTGTCGAAACGGGCACGGTCTTCGGCCTTATCAATGGCATCGGCAGTGGCACCGATCATCTCGACGTCAAACTCTTTCAATACGCCTTTGGCTTCCAGTTCCAGGGCGCAGTTCAGCGCCGTCTGACCGCCCATGGTTGGCAGAATCGCATCGGGGCGTTCTTTGGCGATAATGTTGCGCACCACTTCCCAGTGGATAGGCTCGATGTATGTGGCATCGGCCATTTCCGGGTCTGTCATAATGGTTGCAGGGTTGGAGTTCACCAGAATAACCCGGTAACCCTCTTCTCTCAGCGCCTTACAGGCCTGGGCTCCCGAATAGTCAAACTCACAGGCCTGACCGATAACGATTGGGCCGGCACCCAGGATAAGAATACTTTGAATATCAGTACGTTTTGGCATTTTCTTCTATCTTCTCCCGGCGATTACAGCTTGACTTGGTGACGGTATTGCTCAATCAGTTCGATAAAGTGATCGAACAGAGGCGCACAATCGTGCGGCCCCGGACTCGCTTCAGGGTGGCCCTGGAAGCTGAAGGCCGGCTTGTCTGTCAGGTGGATCCCTTGCAGTGAGCCATCAAACAGCGACTTGTGAGTCACCTTGATGTTGGCAGGCAATGTGGCTTCATCGGCAGCAAAACCATGGTTCTGGCTGGTGATCATCACAGTGCCTTTGTCAATATCGCTCACAGGGTGGTTAGCGCCGTGGTGACCAAACTTCATCTTCAGCGTCTTGGCACCGTTGGCCAGCGCCAGCAGTTGGTGGCCAAGGCAGATGCCGAATACCGGGATATCGGTTTCGAGAATTTGCTGAATCGCCTTGATGGCGTAGTCACATGGCTCCGGGTCACCGGGGCCGTTGGAGAGGAATACCCCATCCGGTGCCATCGCCAGCACTTCACTGGCAGGCGTTTGTGCGGGAACCACAGTCACATCACAGCCTCTGTCTACCAGCATTCGCAGTATGTTCTGCTTCACGCCGTAGTCATAAGCCACTACCTTGTACTTGAGTTCTGACTCGGGAGTATCGACCGGCAGGCCGCTCTCCAAACGCCAGGTTCCCTTGCGCCAGGTGTAAGACTTGTCGGTCGTCACTTCCTTGGCCAAGTCCATGCCTTTCAGCCCAGGGAATGCCTTGGCGGCGGCCAGCGCCTTGTCTACGTCCTGCTCACCCACCAGAATGCAACCGGCCTGAGCGCCTTTCTCCCGCAGAATACGAGTCAGCTTACGGGTGTCGATATCGGCGATACCGACTACCTTGTTGGCTTTGAGGTAATCACTGAGGGATTGTTGGTTACGGAAGTTACTGGCGAGGAGGGGAAGATCACGAATAATAAGACCACAGGCATGAACTGCATCGGATTCTGTGTCTTCATTGTTGGTACCGGTATTACCGATATGTGGGTAGGTTAGAGTTACTATCTGGCGAGAATAAGATGGATCGGTGAGGATTTCTTGATATCCGGTCATCGAAGTGTTAAAAACGACTTCTCCGACTGCGATCCCATCGGCACCGATTGCTGTGCCGGAAAATACGCTTCCATCTTCAAGTACGAGTAAGGCAGACTTTGTCAACGCGACCTCCGAGAAAAGAGCCAAGCCACTGAAATGTAATGTTTTTATCTTTGTTTAAAGTACCAATTTCCGCTAAAATACGAAATTTTGACAAATTCCGCGCATCCTACACGATAAATGCCACTCCGTCTACAGCTTGGCGGAGAAATTCAAAAAAAAACCGCCAATCGGCGGTTTTTTAAATAATGTCATAGGGGTTTCAACCCCAATACCTGTTGCATGTCGTAGAGCCCGGCATCCTGTTCCTGCAACCAAAGTGCCGCACGCATGGCGCCGTTGGCAAAGGTCATTCGGCTGGAAGCCTTGTGAGTGATCTCCAAGCGTTCGCCCATATCGGCAAACATGGCGGTATGCTCGCCCACCAAGTCGCCCGCCCTGATAGTGGCAAAACCTATGGTGTCACGCTCTCGCTCGCCGGTGATCCCCTCGCGGCCATAAACGGCGACTTTTTCCAGATCCCGCCCCAGCGTGTTGGCAATCACTTCCCCCATCTTCAAGGCGGTACCTGAAGGCGCATCCTTCTTGTGTCTGTGATGACCTTCGATGATCTCTATGTCGGTATAGTCACCCATGACTTCCGCCGCCAACTCCAGCAGCTTCCACATCAGGTTAACCCCAACCGACATATTGGGTGCCAATACCACAGGGATCTGCTCGGCAAAGGCCTCAATCTGCGCCTTTTGCGCCGAATTGAAACCTGTGGTTCCTATCACTATCGCCTTATGATGGCGGGCGCACCAATCCAGATTGCTAAGGGTACCTTCCGGGCTGGTGAAATCCACCAACACATCGAAGTCATCGGCGACCGGATCCAGGTTATCGCTGACCCGGACATGGAGGCAACCGACCCCGGCCAACTCGCCGGCATCGACTCCCACCAGAGTCGAGCCAGCGCGCTCGATGGCCGCGCCCAGAATGATCCGGCTGGAATGCGCGGCCGCCTCTATCAAGGTGCGTCCCATACGGCCACTGCTTCCGGCAACCGCAACTCTGACATGTCCACTCATAACTTTCTCCACATACAGGCTAAAAAAATCGCCTGAGTCAGACTCAAGCGATTTTGGTATTACAGGATGTCCAGCAGTTCCACTTCAAAGACCAGAGTGGAATAAGGCGGGATAGCCGCCCCGGCACCACGTTCGCCGTAGGCCAGGTGATGCGGTACATACAGCTTGTACTTGGCGCCAACCGGCATCAGTTGCAGCGCTTCGGTCCAACCGGCAATCACGCCGGAAACCGGGAATTCGGCAGGCTGACCACGGGTTACTGAACTGTCGAATACTTTACCGTCGATAAAGGTACCGTGATAGTGAGTGCGAACGTTGGAATCATAGCTTGGCTTCTCGCCTGAGCCTTCGTTGATGATTTCGTACTGCAGACCTGATTCGGTAGTCACCACGCCTTCACGCTTGGCGTTTTCAGCCAGGAAAGCATTGCCTTCGGCAGAAGCGGCTTCGGCAGCCTCTTCCTGCGCTTTTTGCAGGCGACGGCTGATTTCAGAGAAAGCAACCTGCATATCTTCCATGGAAACAACACTCTCTTTGCCGTCAAATGCATCGGCCAGACCGGCTTGAACGGCTGGAATATCCAGACCTTCGAAAGAGTTTGCGGCCAGTTGCTCACCCAACTGGCGGCCTACGCCGTAGCTGGCTTGTTGTTCAACACTGGTGAACTTATCAGACATAATCAGTTTACTCTCAGTTTATCTGTGAATTTTTCGCGGCACAGTGTAACACTTATCCGGGTTCAAGTGTTGCGCTTATTCGTATCCTTACGCTTTGTTCATTCGCCGAGTATCAAGTCGAAATGGGCTGAGGGCCAAGCAAGCCGACTTTGTTAACCTCATCTTTGGCAAGAGCGAAACTTACCCTTGCTCGCCTGATAGAGCGGCATCATCTGCGCTTGTAAATCACGCAACTGGGCAATGCGGTTCTCATTGGATGGATGAGTCGATAAGAGCTCCGGCCCCTGACCGCCCCCCGCCTTGGCCATGTTTTGCCATAAGGTCACCCCGGCTCTGGGATCGAAGCCGGCCCTGGCCATCAGCTCCAACCCCATCACATCGGCCTCGGATTCCTGAGCCCGGCCATAGGGTAAGATATAGCCCACCTGCACCCCAAGCCCCAAGGCCGCCATGTAGAGATCGGCATTAGCTACCTGCCCCATCCCCAACGCTGCTCCGGCCAACTGCATGCCGGTATTGCTGAGTTGGGCCCGTGAGGCCTGTTCATTACCGTGCTGCGCCAACACATGCGCTATCTCATGGCCGATTACCGTTGCCAGTTGATCTTCATTGTTGGCCACTTTAAGAAGCCCGGTATAGACACCGATATGACCACCAGGCAAGGCAAAGGCGTTGACCTGATCCGAGTCAAACAGTACCCATTGCCAATGTTGTTGCGGCAATAAAGAGGTAATACGCTGCGCCACGCAGGCAACATAGGCACTGGCGGCCTTGTCCTGGCTCTGCTTCTCCTTTGCTTTTATCTGCTCAAAAGAGGCGGTGCCCATCAGATTTATCTGCTCGGGCGAAAACAGCAACATCTGTGAACGCCCGGTAGGCGACTGGGTCGTGGAGCAGCCTGAAAGAGCTCCCACAAAGAGTATGGCCAATAGGCCGAAAATTCGGTTATTCATCTTTTATCTTCCAATGACAAAATGTCTACCAATGTTACTCAAGTAACAAAGCCAAGAACAGCGCCAAGAACGTTCTTCCCCGCGTAGTAAACAAGAGTCAGTCTCAGCCCAAAGTGCCGAGCGATAGTCGCTCCGCCAATAACACCATGACGGATTCACAGAATGCAAATGCCGACATAACCGGAGGTCCGCATGAATCAAAAAAAACCGATGCCTTGAGCATCGGTTTTTATCTAAGTCGATAGCAAGTTAGCTATTCAAATCCTGAAAAAACTTTTTCACCCCATCGAAGAAGCCTTCGGCCTTGGGGCTATGCTTCTTGGATTCACCGGTGACTGAAGTTTCAAATTCCCGCAGCAGTTCTTTCTGACGCTCGGACAGATTCACCGGCGTTTCCATCACTACTTTGCAAAGCAGATCGCCAACCGCGTGACTGCGCACCGACTTAACCCCTTTGCCGCGCATGCGGAACATGCGTCCGGTCTGGGTTTCCGCCGGGATCTTCAGGTTGACCTTGCCGTCCAGTGTCGGCACTTCCACTTCACCGCCGAGGGCGGCCTTGGCGAAGGAGATAGGCACTTCACAATAGAGGTTGTTGCCGTCACGGACAAAAATTGGGTGTTCGCGCACAGTAACCTGTACATAGAGATCCCCCGCTGGGGCTCCGAATTCACCGGCTTCACCTTCACCTGCCAGACGGATACGGTCACCAGTATCGACACCGGCCGGAATTTTCACCGATAGCGTCTTACTCTTCTCTATGCGACCATCACCATGACACTTGCTGCAAGGCTCTTTGATGATCTTGCCGCGGCCATGACAGGTAGGACAAGGTTGCTGCACGGCGAAAAAGCCCTGGCGCATCTGTACCTGACCGGCACCATGACAGGTTCCACAAGTGGTTGCCGAGGTGCCCTTCTTGGCCCCTGAGCCATCACACATGTCACAGCTTGCCAGGGTTGGGATACGCAGTTCCTTGGTCAAGCCACGAACCGCTTCTTCCAACGACAGTTCCAGGTTGTAACGCAGATCTGAGCCACGGGCAGCTTGACGATGCCCACCACGACGACCACCGCCGAAGATATCCCCGAACACATCGCCAAAGATATCACCGAAATCGGCGCCGCCACCAAAACCACCGCCACCACGGTTGGGATCAACCCCAGCATGACCAAACTGATCATAGGCGGCTTTTTTGTCTGCGTCGGTCAAGATCTCGTAGGCTTCTTTGACTTCTTTAAAGCTGGCCTCGGCCGCCTTATCGCCCGGGTTGCGGTCAGGGTGATACTTCATCGCCAGGCGCTTATAGGCCTTCTTGATCTCCCGCTCGCTGGCGTCGCGACCGACGCCCAATACTTCGTAATAATCTCGCTTTGACATAATCTCACGCTTTCCAAGCTGGATTCACACAAGCGGGCGTTAGGGTTGCCCCGTAACGCCCGCCGGAATTAATCGAGTGTTACCACCCAATTACTTCTTGTCGTCTTTAACCTCTTCGAACTCGGCATCGACAACGTCATCGGCCTGGGCATTGCTGCTCTGGGCTTCGCCTTGACCTTGGGCTTGTTGTGCCTTGGCCTGAGCGATTTCCATCAGCTTGGCAGAAGCTTCGATCAGCTCTTGAGTCGCCTTGTCGATGGCTTCTTTGTCGTTACCCTTGGCGGCAGTTTCTACAGCAGCCATAGCGGTTTCAATCTTGGCTTTGTCGTCTGCAGCCAGAGCATCACCGGCTTCTTCCACCTGTTTCTTGGTGGCGTGTACCAGACCGTCAGCCTGGTTGCGAGCGCTGACCAGCTCTTCAAACTTCTTGTCTTCCTCGGCATGAGCCTCGGCGTCGCGAACCATTTTCTCGACTTCATCATCAGACAGACCGGAAGAGGCCTTGATGGTGATGTTCTGCTCTTTGCCTGTCTTCTTGTCTTTGGCAGACACGTGCAGAATACCGTCGGCGTCGATGTCGAAAGTCACTTCAATCTGTGGCATGCCGCGTGGAGCAGGCTCAATACCTTCCAGGTTGAACTGACCCAGTGACTTGTTGGCGCTGGCTTGCTTACGCTCACCCTGCAGCACGTGAATGGTCACTGCGCTCTGGTTGTCGTCTGCTGTAGAGAAGGTCTGCTGTGCCTTGGTAGGAATAGTAGTGTTCTTCTCAATCAGCTTGGTCATTACGCTGCCCATGGTTTCAATACCCAGAGACAGAGGTGTCACGTCCAACAGCAGTACGTCTTTCACGTCACCGGCCAGTACACCACCTTGAATCGCAGCACCTACGGCTACCGCTTCATCAGGGTTCACGTCTTTACGTGGTTCCTTGCCGAAGAAGTTGGTTACCGCTTCCTGAACCTTAGGCATACGGGTTTGACCGCCCACCAGAATCACTTCGTTGATGTCAGACACTGACAGGTCGGCATCGGCCAGAGCCACTTTCAGAGGCTCCAGAGAGCGCTGGATCAGGTCTTCAACCAGAGATTCCAGTTTGGCACGGGTGATCTTAACCACCAAGTGCTTGGGACCTGTCGCATCGGCAGTGATGTAAGGCAGGTTCACCTCGGTCTGAGTGGTGCTGGACAGCTCAATCTTGGCCTTCTCGGCAGCTTCTTTCAGACGCTGCATAGCCAGAGGGTCGTTACGCAGATCCAGACCTTGCTCTTTCTTGAATTCGTCAGCCAGGTAGTTGATCAGACGGTTGTCAAAGTCTTCACCACCCAGGTGAGTATCACCGTTGGTTGCCAGTACTTCGAAAGTCTGGTCGCCGTCGTTGCTGTCGATTTCGATGATGGAGATATCGAAAGTACCGCCACCCAGGTCATATACAGCAACAATATTGTCGCCCTGCTTCTTGTCGATACCATAGGCCAGTGCCGCTGCAGTTGGCTCGTTGATGATACGTTTTACTTCCAGACCCGCGATACGGCCGGCATCTTTGGTGGCCTGACGCTGAGAATCGTTGAAGTAAGCAGGTACTGTGATTACCGCTTCAGTCACTGGCTCACCCAGGAAATCTTCAGCAGTTTTCTTCATCTTTTTCAGTACTTCAGCAGACACCTGAGGAGGTGCCATCTTCTTGCCATGGCTTTCAATCCAAGCATCGCCGTTGTCGGCCTTGATGATCTTGAAAGGCATGATGCTGACGTCGCGCTGAACTTCATCGTCAGTGAAGCGACGGCCAATCAAACGCTTGATGGCAAAGAAAGTGTTGGCAGGGTTGGTCACAGCCTGACGTTTTGCAGGTGAACCTACCAGAGTCTCGTCTTCAGTGAAGGCGATGATAGAAGGTGTAGTGCGATCGCCTTCGGCATTCTCCAATACGCGAGCCTTGTCACCATCGAGGACAGCTACACAAGAGTTTGTTGTGCCTAAGTCGATACCAATAATTTTACCCATGAGGTCCTCCGAAAAATCTTTTCTTTCGAACTGAATATGTTTATCTGATTTCAGATATGGGGGTAAACTCGATGTTTTCAAGCCCGTTGTGGATGGCCCCCAATCTTGCCTTACCCCCTATATAGGGGCACAAAATCGCTTTACAAGGGCCAAGAAAAAAAAAATGGGTCTTTTGCTCAATCTTTTTGCGCATCGCCGGGCCAGAGAGCTTTTTTGTGCACCTGTGCCGAATAAAATAGCGGCGTTCCTGAAAGAGGCTGATCCAGTCATAGAACAAAAATAGAAACAGAGACGTCTAGATTGAAAAAATCCCAACTGGCCCTGATCTACGGAATGGCCGCCGTGTTCCTGTGGTCCACAGTGGCGACCGCCTTTAAAATCGCCCTTGGCTTCTTCTCACCGTTGCAACTGGTGTTTGTTGCCGTTATCACTTCATCCATCTGTCTAGGGATTATTCTTGCCTGGCAGGGAAAACTCACATTATTAAAGCAACAGTTTTTCGCCCGCCCTTGGTTTTATTTGCAAACAGGGATACTGAACCCCTTTCTTTATTATCTGGTGCTGTTCAAGGCCTATGATCTCTTGCCGGCGCAGCAGGCGCTGTCGCTGAACTATACCTGGGCGGTACTGCTGCCACTGTTGGCCGCCCCCATGCTGCAGCAAAAACTGCAACTCAGCGACATGCTGGCGGCCGTCACCGGCTACTTTGGAGTATTGGTGATAGCCACCGGCGGTAATCTGTTGTCAATGGACTTTGCAAACCCCTTCGGCATACTGCTGGCACTCTCCAGCACCCTGCTATGGTGCCTATATTGGATCATTAATACCAAAGACAAGGGCGATGCCATTGCCAGCCTGATGCTGAGTTTTTTGGTGAGTCTGCCACTGATAACCATCACCTTGCTGGCAACCGAAAGCCTGCCCTCTTTGCATTGGCAAGCTCTCGGGGCGGGGATCTATGTTGGCCTGTTTGAAATGGGAGTCACCTTTGTGCTCTGGCTGATGGCACTGAGAACCACAGAGCGAGCCGCCAGCATCACCAATCTGGTGTTTCTGACGCCACTCCTGTCCATGGTGTTTATTGCGCTGATATTGAAAGAAACCATCACCCTGGCGACTCTGGTCGGCATGGGACTTATCCTGTTAGCCCTCTTGATACAAAAAGTACTGAAACCCAAGGCGCCGAAAGTGAACATTGTTTGATGGGGAACGGACTTTGAGAACAAGCCGCATTTGATTGAGATAGTTGTTGAAGCGGTTGTTGAAGCAGCGTTTAACAAAAAGGCCAAGGTATCAAAACCTTGGCCTTTTTGCTGGCTGGCGATGCGGGAGTGTCGCTTGCATCTAACTCCTGCTCCTCCTTATCCAGCTATAAGCCCAACAAAAACGACGGGCAAAAGAAGAAAAGATAGTTCTGTCATCAAGGCTATCTGCCTGAAACTATTTCTATGTCGCCCTAAACTATGTCTATCACTGCGCGACAAAGATCAATTTACTGGTATCAAAACCGCGTTCGGCCGACATCTGAATAAATTTGTCCATTACCTCAGGTTCAACAACCGCCGTTCGCGACAGCAACCACAGGTAATCGGTATCTGGCCCGGAAACGAAGGCATAACTGTAGTTTTCTCTATCCAATTCAAAGACCACATAAGAGCCGTAAAAGGGACCGAAAAATGAAACTTTCAGATAAGCGTCGGTATCACTGTTAACAAAGTACGCCTTGCCTTCAGCCTCTTTCCACTCGCCGTCAGCCTCCGAGTAGCCTCGGTTGAGCACAGAAACGCCGCCATCACTTCTCATCTTGTACTCGGCCGTAACCTGCGTGAGGCCTCGCTCAAATGAATGGTCGAGGCGAGCCACCTCATACCACTTGCCCAAATAGTTGTTCAGTTCAAACCCTGATACAGGTTTGACCGAGTCAGGCATACCCAGGCAACCACTGAGCAAAGCCGCAAACACAACCAATAAAATTCTTCTCATGATGCCTCCCATTTACTCATAGTTCTGTCAGCTGTGATCATTCAACTCCTGCGTACTCAGAAAGAAATCAACTTCACAGGGTGCCATAGAATGACCATAGTAAGGTTGAATGATGACCCCATCCGCGGTGAGTCGCCATTTCACCCGTTCCCAGTTGTCCCGGGATTCGAAGTACTCACATTCTGCTTGTAGCTCATTGTTATTCGCATATATCTCTTTCAACAAGGAGTAATAGTCCAACTTGGGGAAGCGTTCCGTTAGGTCATGCAACTGCGCCAGTTTGCTGAGATCAAAATTCAACCTCCGCTCACCATAATCAGGATGCAGCTCATCACAAGAAACCTGGTACTGAATAACCCTTGCAGATTTCGCCAAGTGCCAACAACTGGCTACCGGAGCTTTACTGAAACCAGGCAAAAGATTGGTGACTATATTCATGGTTATTACAGCCGATGGAGACCGTATTCATACAACGGTGGTTTAACATCCAATGAATCGGAAAGGCGATACTGAAATAGCTACAACGATGCAGCCAAAATGACTTGACCACTACAGATACATTTACCATGAGCGCAAGGCTGCTTTGTCAACATGTTGTTTTTTTAGAAACTGTTCCGTCTTGTTTAGTTCACAACTCTTACTAACTACCAACACCAGAAAAGCCAAAACACTCACCCAAAATCCAATAAACTCACAAATTCCATTACAGTTAACCAGTGGACGCCAGCTTAATCGCTTCTAAGGTTGCCCTACATTAGACAGGAAAATAGAGTTGAATACCTCGCTAATCGAACAGATTATAATATTGGTACTTTTCGAACTAATCCATATAAGAAGCTACCGCAACCGCACCAAAATAAAGTTCCAACATAAAGTATAAAAGCATCAATTTAGAGCGCCCTTTCTTTAATAATATGATGAGCAGCAGCAAGGTGACCATGATATATGCAATGGCAACTAACATTCTATCCCTGTATGTCTGTAAAAATTGATAACAAACTATCTTAACGTCTACTCTCTTTTCCCAATAGACAATTTCAATTCCCTTAAGTTCATAACCTTGTCAATAGTAGCTGCCTATGCTGTTAATCCACATAATATCAGAGCTTACTGTATGGCTGGGTTAAACTCGGTTACTACCCCGAGCAGGAATATGCTAATTTCTAATTAATAATCAAGAATCAGACCACTAAAGCATGCCACTCCATCAACATAACCAACATAATAAATATAATCAGTATATTTCGAGATTAATCGTGAACCTTGACCAGCCAAAAAATGAACATCGGCGTGCCTTTAGTAGTAATTTCTGAGTCTCCAGTTATTTGGCAAAGAAGAGCTCCCTCTTGTTCGATTTCTATATGTTTTTTGCCTCAATAGTCAGGCTTAGCAAGTTACCACCTTTGGCTTCAACATAACCACCATCCAGGTAGTAGCAGAACAATTCTGATTCGCGCATTAGATCGATAAAAACTGGATTACCATTATCAGCTCCGATAGTAATGCAAGAGCTGCACTGCTCAATGGTTAAAGGAGAGCTGCCGGAAACTTCTAATTGAGTTTTGATGAAGGCATAAAGCTGGTTAAAGGTGTTGACAGTGTTTTTATCTATCGTGACTTCATCAGCAAGCTCACTCTCCGGGAACAAATAGAACTCATTCCCTCTGTAACAGACCACTTCAGCTGTATCAATACTACTGAGCCATTCCGTATAATAACTTGGTAATATCACAAGAACTCCCTATAAAATAACAGTTACACAATGCGAGCAAACGGTTGTACCGTACCGAACAAAAAAAACACCTTAAATAAATTAACGCACAGGATATTAGGCAAAGTTAAAAACTGCGATTTCCAAACAGAATAACACAGTCATTTTTCATGAATTTAACTTGCTTTCTGGTGAAACTTGATCATTTATCAGATCAACAAGAGACTTGGCAACAAATTTGGCCTCATCCCAGCCTAAATCGCCACAATTAGCGATGTAGTAACCAGAAATTATCCCCTGTTCAATTTTTGCCACGCAAATATTACCATTCCCATCCATGCAAATAGGTATTGAGTTAGACATATATTTCTTTAACTCGTATATATCCTCACCGAGTATTTCTATGATTGAGAAAAATTGCAGCTCTTTAAAACCAAAAAAGATGTCCGCCCCATTACTGTTCTGCCACCAATCATAAAACTCACTTGGTAAGCTAACACCAAAAGCCTCTTCAAGCTCTCTAATCGATTCTCTACTTACTCCCGGTGGCTTGTTTACGTATTCCATATCGTCCTTTATGCGTAACGCCGAAAACAACTAATCGTAGCGAGGTTCAGCCCAGAATGGGCGATACTAATTAGCCTATTATTTGTATTTTTTACATATTTCATCAATCTCTTCCAGAACCAAGCCTAGAGAAGAGTTTTGTTCATTTTGCTTGAGTCTTTCTGCCAAAGCTTTCTGAAGCGTTAGCAGCTCCTCTTTTTTGCAACGCAAATGCCAGATATCAGCCTTTGATGGTGCTCCCATTATTTTTGACTCTAAATAGCTGTTCCTAAATGTAGGTCACTGGCCTCATTAGTCATCATCGTGCTTAGTTTAGCATCCTTTAGCAAGGAGCCTTGTAGTACAGGGCTTTCCGAGTGTATGCGTATAAACTCAGGCTAAATAAGGCTTTCAGCAGGGTGTAGCACAATTAGGAACACTTATTTAGTGCACGTAACAGCTGTATAGTGCGCATGTGCGTTGTTTTAGTCCTAGGATGAGTGTGAACACACACAGCTATCTATTTGTATTAACAGGTTAAATAGAGTTTAGCTTTGATATCCCTTGCTGCTAAACCCACAAACCATCAAAAACAGGCTGCTTTTGCGGAGCATTTTGCTGTAGGCATAGCTACCGCACGGATACGAAACTGACTTCGTCCCTGAAGATACCTCAAAACCGCCGAGAGCGGCCGGGGAACTGTGTCAGGCCAATATTTCCTATTATGGCCTATTACACTGAGTGTCATATCCACTGCAGTTAGAAAATGCTTAACATAAGCAGTTGAATTGTATCTACAATAACCAGATTGGATGAGTGAAACAATCGCCAATCGGGAGAAATTAGGTAAAAACGATAAAATACTGTTTTAGCTGCCGGCGCCGAAATGATTGGCTATTTCGGAAAAGAGTCGCTCTCTTTTGCGATTCAACTCATGCTTGTTGAGCTTTAGCAATCAAGAATGTGAAGCGGATTACAGCAGTTTGCAGCAAAACACTCTAGGGTAAGCTAACCCTAACAACGAGAGGCAAGCTCTCGACTTTAAACAGGAATCTCAGATGTCTGATACAGATAAGGCGTTTTTTCAGCGTGCCAGTGAACTCATCGAGTTGGCTAACAAACAAAACCAGAATACTGAAGTCCAAACCGGTGAAGTCAGTGCCTCTTTCATGTATGCCTTGGCTCGCTACAATGCCTGGTTCGGCTCTACCGGTTTTGCCACCAAGGAGCAGATGCAGTCGAAGAAGCAAGAGATGATGGATTACTATATGGAGCGCTACAAGGAGATGCTTGAAGGCTCGATGGACGACTATATCGAGAATTTCGACCACTACCGCGCAACTCAAAAGTAAAGCCGCCATAGCCTTTCAAAATGCCCGGCCAGATGCCGGGCGTTTTATTTTGGCTGAACTCATGTTTAAAGCCTTCCCAAGCCTATCGATTTTGCCAGCCTAGATTAGCCTCGAATCAGATTGAATCGCCACCGATATCTAGGCTATTGCCTGAGTTAATACTTAAGCTTTTGTGCCGCTTTGTGGTCTTGCTCTTAAACTAAGTCTTAAAAGAGTGACCCGCTATCTCGACCCTGAAAGGCTTGAGGCTTATGCTATGACACCTGTTTTGATAGTTAGACAGGTTTTGGCGCAACAGATATCCGGATTAAAACGCGATACTAAACACTACTCACGCCATCACCTAAGGAGACACTTGTGACACCCGCAATCGATCTCGCCACCAAGGCGGGGATCTCTTTTACCGTTCACGAATATCACCACGACAAGAATGCCCCTTCCTACGGCGAAGAGGCCGCCAGTGCACTTGGACTGGATCCCAACCGGGTATTCAAGACTCTGCTAGTCAGCAGCGATGAAAAGTCACCGCCACTGGCGGTGGCCCTGGTGCCGGTGAATCATCAGCTCAGCTTAAAATGCGTTGCCAAGGCGATTAAGGCCAAGAAGTTGGTGATGGCCAATCCGCAGTTGGCGCAGCGTTCATCCGGCTATCTGGTGGGCGGCATCAGCCCTCTGGGGCAGAAAAAGCAGTTACCCACAGTGATAGACGCCAGCGCCCAGGAGTTTGACAGCATCTATGTCAGCGCCGGTCGCCGTGGGCTGGAGATCTGTCTTGCCGCAGAGAACTTGGCCAAGCTCTGCCGCGGCAGTTTTGCGGCGATTAAGAGCTGAATCGTAAGCGGCCAAAGCAAAAGCCCCGCAACTGCGGGGCTTTGTTATATGTTGCTCTGAATACCTTTCACAAGAAGTAAACACTAACTTCTGGCGGTGTAATCACCGACACCCAACCACTTGTAGGTGGTCAGCGCTTCCAGCCCCATGGGGCCTCTGGCATGCAGTTTCTGAGTACTGACAGCCACCTCAGCGCCCAGGCCGAACTGGCCACCATCGGTGAAACGGGTGCTGGCATTGAGGTAAACCGCCGCCGAATTCACCTGGTTCATAAACTCGGTGGCGGCGTTGATATCATCCGTTAGGATAGCCTCGGAGTGACCGCTGGAATAGCGGCGAATATGACCTATGGCCTGCTGGATATCATCGACTACCCGGATCCCCAGATTGAGGGATAACCACTCGGTAGCAAAGCTATCCTCGCTGGCGGCGGCCACTTGCTCGGCCCCAAGAATAGCCACGGTCTCGGGGCAACCTACCAGCTTAACTCCGGCATCGACTAAGGCCTTGGCCACCTTGGGCAATGCCTCCTTGGCTATCTGCCTGTGCACCAACAGAGTATCCAGGGCGTTACATACGGTTGGGCGCTGCACCTTGGCGTTGAGAATGACAGGAATAGCCTTCTCCAGATCGGCCGCCTTATCCAGATAGAGATGGCAGATACCGATACCGCCGAGAATAACCGGGATAGTTGCCTGTTCGGCGCAGAGCCGCTGCAGCTTGTCGCCGCCGCGGGGCACTATCATGTCCACATATTGATCCAGCTTGAGCAGGCCGGTAACCAGGGTACGATCCGGGTTGTCGATAAGCTGCACCGCATCTTCCGGCAAGCCACTGGCTTTAACGCCCTGACGAATCGCCTTGGCCAGTGCCAGGTTGGATTTCAGGGTTTCCTTGCCGCCACGGAGGATCACCGCATTACCGGTTTTAAGGGCCAGCACGGCGATATCCACAGTCACATTGGGCCTGGCCTCATAGATAACGCCTATCACCCCCAGTGGCACGGCGCGGCGACACAGGCGCAAGCCGTTATCCAACACCCGGCTGTCATACTCGCGGCCAATGGGGTCGGCAAGGGCAATCACATTGTCAATATCGGCTATCACTCCAGCCAGGCGCGACTTATCCAGCAGCAGCCTGTCTATCATGGCCGCGTTGAGGCCAGCCTCTTTGGCCGCGGCCACATCCTGCTCATTGGCCGCGAGAATAGCCGCTTCATCGGCCTTGAGAGCGGCAACGATATTGTGCAGCAATTGCTGCTTGGCGGTGCCGGAAAGATTGGCCAGGGCAAAGCTGGCTTCCTTGGCCCTTTGCCCCAGTTGTTGCAGATATTCAGCTGTCATAAAACCACCATGTCGTTGCGGTGCACTATTGCATCACCATAGTCATAGCCCAGCAAGGATTCAATGTTATCTGAATGCTGGCCCGCGATACGTTTGAGGGCCACGGCGCTGTAGCGGCAGATCCCCCGCGCCAGTTTACGGCCCTTGGGATCCAACAGTTGCACCGTGGCGCCGCGTTCAAACTCGCCCTCGACGGCGATAATCCCCTTGGACAACAGACTGCGTCCCTTTTCGGTTACCGCCCGCACCGCGCCTTCATCCAAGGTCAGTTTCCCCTTGGCCTTGGGTCCGGCAAGGATCCACTGCTTACGGCTCTCCAGCGGGGTTTCGATGGCACAGAAGTGAGTCCCCACTGACTCGCCGGCAGCGATTTTTTCGATGGCGTCCGGATGATGACCCGAGGCGATAACCACTTCGATACCGGCGCGGCGAGCTATGTCGGCCGCCTCCAGCTTGGTTGCCATGCCGCCGGTACCCAATCCGGAAACTGAGCCGCCGGCCAGTTGCCGCAGGCTGTCGTCAATATTGGCCACTTCGCTGATCAGATGAGCATTGGGATTATGGCGCGGATCGGCATCGAACAAGCCTTTTTGGTCTGTCAGCAGGATCAGCAAGTCGGCATCACACAAAAGCGCTGCCCGGGCGGACAGGTTGTCGTTGTCCCCTACTTTTATCTCATTGGTGGCAACGGCATCGTTTTCATTGATGATGGGGATAATATTCTGTTTCAGCAGCGCATTCAGGGTATCTCTGGCGTTGAGATAGCGCTCGCGATCGTGCAGATCCGCCCGGGTCAGCAGCAACTGCCCCACGTGCAGACCATAAATACTGAACAACTGAGCCCAGGCCAGGATCAACTGGCTCTGGCCCACGGCCGCCAGCAACTGTTTGTTGGCCATGGTATCCGGCAACTCCGGATACATCAGATGCTCGCGCCCGGCGGCAATGGCGCCGGAAGTACACAAAACCACTTCGATACCGGCGCGCATCAGGGTCGCCATCTGCCTGGCCAGCTCGACCATATGGGCCTTGTCCAGGCGCTTGCTGCCGGAGGTAAGCACACTGGTACCCAGTTTTACCACTACCCGGCGGTAGCGTGTGTCACTCAAGTTCATCACTTGTATTTGCTTAAAAAAGTCGGGGATAAATCTTATACCCAATCCGCCGCCGGATTCCTAGCGGCAGTCGGCTTTCAAGCGGACAAAATCGTTATTTATTGCGATATCTCATACAAAAAGGGCCATACAAAGTATGACCCTCAATAAATGCAGTTTATAAAGCAGATGCTTGCGCTTTAGCTTTTTTAACCACCGTAGGCAAACTTGAGAATAAACAGCAGCGCCAGTGCCACAACCCCGGCATTGAGATCGCGAAAACGGCCGCAGAGGAGTTTAATCGCCGCATAGGCGATAAAGCCAAAGGCGATACCCGTGGCTATTGAGAAGGTCAATGGCATCAGCAGACAGACCACCACCACAGGGGCGGCCTCGGTCAAATCTTCCCACTCTACATGCACCAGGCCAGACATCATCAGAATCGCCACATAGAAGAGGGTGCCCGCGGTCGCATAGGCAGGCACCATACCGGCCAGCGGTGAGATAAAGAGTGAGGCCAAAAATAGCAGTCCGACCACGACGGCGGTCAAGCCGGTACGGCCACCGGCGCTGACGCCAGAGGTACTCTCGACATAACTTGTGGTGGTCGAGGTACCCAGCATGGCCCCGGCAATAGTGGCGGCGCTGTCGGCGGTCAGGGCGCGGTTGAGTCTTGGCAGGCGCCCCTTGTCATCCAGGAAACCACCACGCTGCGCCACGGCCACCAAGGTGCCAGAGGTATCGAACAAGTCCACAAATAAAAAGGCGAACACTACGGAAATCATGCTGATCTCCAGCATGCCGGAGAGATCCATCTTCATAAAGGTAGGCGCAATGGAGGGCGGCATGGATACCAGGCCGGTATATTGCACATCTCCAAAGGCCAGCCCTAGCAGAGTGATGGCCAGAATGCTGAGGATCACCGCCGCCTTATATCCACGCTGAACAAAAGCGATGATCAGGAAGAACCCTAATACCGACATCAGTGCCGGAAATGCGGTGATATCCCCCATACTTACCAGAGTCGCCGGATTGGCAACCACGATACCGGCACTCTTGAGGCCGATGAGCGCTAAAAACAGGCCGATACCTGCGGCTATGCCGAGGCGTAGCGACATGGGAATAGAGTTGACCACCCATTCCCGAATTCGTACCAGGGAGAGGATCATAAAGCAGATCCCGGAGAGAAATACGGCGCCGAGCGCAGTTTCCCAGCTGTAACCCATTTCACCCACAACTGTGTAGGTAAAAAAGGCGTTGAGGCCCATTCCAGGGGCCAGGGCGATGGGATAGTTGGCCAACAGTCCCATGACCAGACAGCCTATCGCCGCCGCGACACAGGTCGCCACAAAGACAGCGCCCTGATCCATACCGGCATCGGCCAGCATAGCGGGGTTAACGAAGATAATGTATGCCATGGTCAGAAAGGTGGTCAGACCCGCCACGGCTTCCTGCTTCAGAGAGGTTTTGTTTTGCTTTAACTTGAACAGTTTTTCCAACATGGAACCAGGTTCCTTGAATTAGAGTGTAGGGAGGTTTGGATGTGACACTTCTTTAACGAGGTCATCGGCGGCCGATTATAAGGAGTTTGCGCTGATCAGACCAGCATCATAGTACTTAGCCGGGCAGTGGTATCCATTAAATGCCCGTCAGCTCACAATTTGTTCACATTTTGCTGCGGACAAAAAAAAAGCCTGCTCAAAGAGCAGGCAAAGACATGTATCAAGTACCCAAAAGGGAAAGAGTTTACCGCGCTAGCGGGTAACACCTGGCAACAGAAGCAAAGCCTCTATTGCAACTTGAGTCTAAATACATCACAGAGTGATGAACAAAGGTTGATGGATGATGGAACTACTTAAAGGGGTAGTCAGCCCTTGAAACTCATGGCGAACATGCCGCCGCGCAAAACCTGACAATCAAACCAGGTGTTGCTCCAATAAACTAGGTTGTTTTTGCCTGAATAAGACATAGCCGATACTCCTAACAAAGTTGTAAAAAAAAATACTCTAGTGAAGCTTGGCTCGGTTCCCTGGAACTAGAGGTTCTCATATCCGTGGAGACAACTTGTCACTCATTTCCCTGGAGATAATTATCCATCCTGGATTGACTAGAGGTGGAAGGCGCTTGCCTAACCAACGAGAGCTATTATAGCCATCTGTAATTTTATTACAATACTCCGCCTAAAAATTTTAAAAAACACTTGAAACTGTAATGCAATTACATGCGAGTTACACATATTTTACCGCTGGAACCTGATGAAACATATTGAAAGTGTGGGAGAGATGCATTCTTACCAATTGAATAATAATGATTTTACCAACAAGGCTTCATAAGTAACTCACCAAGATTAAGTAAAATCTAACACTGTAATTCACTGTCAGTCAGTGCCCAAATGTTAGTCTCCCCTCGGGGGTAAAAGCGTGATCTCAAAGAGGTAAGACCAGTTAAGGTGAATTAGATCACCCGGTTACAGGATTGGCTAAAAATCCGTCTGAAAGTTTTCTGTTGTTTTCAGTGCTCGTAGAGGATGACGATTCAAACGCCTTCGAATCAGAGCTGACCCAACGGTTTGCAATGGAGAACTTAGGTGAGATGACTTCCAGCAAATCTCGTGGCTAGGTAATGCCAACATAGCGGTCGCCAAGTGAACAAAAGCAAACTGACAGAGTGCAGGGATAACCCGGCCGACAACATCGGCCGGGAGGCGTTGAGGACTTACTCAGTCATATAGGCAAACAACCCAAGCAGCGGCGTCGCCGTAGGTTTGCCATAGAGGGGATCACCTTCTGTGGCACTGCCGGCGATATCCAGATGACTATAGGCCATGGGCTGAGCGTCTTTTACCCCGTGTTGCGCCAATCCGGAAGCCTTTAGCAGGAAGGCCGCCGGATACTGGTGTCCTCTGGCGGTAACCGATGAGGGCGCATTATTGGAAGAAAGTAGCTCAGAGGCACCGGAAACATCACGCACCTTGGCAAAATCTTCCTTACGCAAACGGGACAGCTCCAGCCCTTCACCGTAACGCTCGGCGCTGGCTTGCAACCGCTTGGGTAATGCCTGTTGCTCGGCAACGGCGTTGGCCACTACCGCACTGTAAGAGCCATAGGCTCGCACCACATGGCCGGTCAGGGTTGCTACAGAGAATAGCTCGGGCGCCGCACTGCCCTGCGCCTTTAAACGCAGATGGGACAGCAAGTCGGCCAGCACCAAACGTCCTTCGGCATCGGTATTGCCAATCCTGACCCTGACACCCGAATGGGCTGTGATGATTTCGTCCGTGACAAAGGCTTCGCTGCCTATACTGTTGCGTACCAGCCCCAATTCAGCCACCACGCGAATGCCTTTGGGCTTGAGTAATGACAAGGTCTTCATCAAACCGGCCACGGCAGCCGCGCCGCCCTTGTCACGGCTCATACCGGCCATAGCACCGCCCACTTTCAGATCGGCGCCGCCTGTGTCATACACCACGCCCTTACCGGCAAAGAAATAGTTGTGCTGGATGTCACCTTCGCCGCGGTACTCCAATTTAACAACCCTGGGCTGATGTCTGGCCACGGCAAAAGAGGCCCGCGCCACGGCGCTCAGCAAGGGATAGTCCCGCTCGAGAATGTCTCTGTCTTCCACGACCTGCAGCGACAGCCCTGAATCTTTGAAGGCGTTGAGGCAGTAATCGGCAAAGGCAGGGGCGCCCATGCGCTCAGGCTCGGTGCCACAGAGATCTCTGGCAAGGGTGCGGCCGGCTTCAATGGCATTGAGCATGTTGGCATCGGCGCCGTTCATCACCCCGATGGCTTCTATGCTGTCAAGGGCGGCGCCCGCCTCACGGGCTTCCAATGGCTGCCATAGCTCCTGCGCCGTTGCCAGCGCCGCAACCATATCGGCCTTGGCGTATTCATCGCCTAAAGATGCAGGCTTATCGACCCACAACAGCGGCCTTTTGGCTCCAGCGTCTCGGGCGATGGCGATACCGGCCCGGGCAGCATTGGCAAAGGCGCGCACATCGTCATAATCGCCGAGCGGCGCAACCGGGGCGATGATCAAGCGGCCACCGGCAAGCCCGGGAGCAAACAACAGCGTCGGGCTCTTGCCCACCCTTTTGTCGACTTGAGCCCCATGGGAGGCCAATATCGCCACCTCCTCGATTGGACACGCCGTCACATCGGCGCTGACCACCAGCAATGCATCCCAGTCTGCCTCACTGAAAATTGCATCCTGGTCAGTAACATCAATAAATTCAACCATGACCCATCCTAATTATTTTTTATTGGCGTCCAGCATTATTCCCTTTCCGGCGCCGGATTACCAATCTGTACCCGGCAAGTTTCGCTGTCACAAATAAACAATTGTTCCAACTGGGTTCTGCGCCCTTACGCCGCTCTGTGGTAGACTGATGACAACTCGCGCTTGGCCCGGTCCAAGCCCGCCAACCAGACGAAAAGATCAGGAGTTTGCTGTGTCCAGTCTCAGCCAATTGCAACCTCAGCCTCTATGGCAGTGGTTTGAACAAATCTGTGCCATTCCTCACCCATCCAAGCATGAAGCCGCGCTCAGCCAGTATATTCAGAGCTGGGCCAAAGACCGTCAGCTTGAGGTTATCGAAGATAAAGTCGGTAACCTGATTATTCGCAAAGATGCCACTCCCGGGATGGAAAACCGCAAACCCGTGGTGATCCAGGCCCATATCGATATGGTGCCGCAGAAAAATGCCGATAAAGAGCATGACTTCGTCAAAGATCCGATCCAGCCCTGGATTGATGGCGACTGGGTCAAGGCCCAGGGCACGACTCTGGGTGCCGATAACGGCATAGGCATGGCATCGGCGCTGGCCATTCTCGGCAGTGACGATATTCCCCACGGGCCGCTGGAAGTGCTGCTGACCATAGATGAAGAAGCGGGTATGACAGGAGCCTTTGGCCTGGAAGCCGGTATGCTTCGCGGTGAAATCCTGATCAACACAGATTCCGAGCAGGAAGGCGAAATCTATATGGGCTGCGCCGGTGGCGTGGATGCCGAGATCACCCTGCCCATGGTCTGGGAAGCCACAGGCGAGGGTTTCCAGGCATTCAACCTGACGCTCTCCGGACTCAAGGGTGGCCACTCGGGGGTGAACATTCACCTGGGACGCGGTAATGCTAACAAGCTGCTGGCCCGTTTTCTGTTTGAACACAGCGAAAGCCTGCAGCTGGAACTGGCCGAATTCAACGGCGGCTCGCTGCGTAACGCCATTCCCCGCGAAGCCAGTGCCACTATTCTGGTACCGGCCGAACAAGCCACAGCGTTGAGCGAAGCCGCCGCGGCTTTCCAGGCACTGCTTAGAGAAGAGCTGGCGGTTGCCGATCCGGCCGCTTGCCTGACTCTCACCGAAGTGCCGCTGCCTGCCAAGGTGATGAGCGAGCAGAGTCAGAACACTCTTATCGATCTGCTGCATGCCTGCCCCAATGGTGTCATGCGGATGAGTGACGAGATTGAAGGCGTGACCGAGACCTCACTCAACCTCGGGGTGATCAATACCAGCGAGCAGGATGTCAAACTCCTGTGCCTGATCCGCTCCTTGATTGACTCGGGTCGCAGCCAAGTTGAAGGCATGCTGATCGCCCTGGCCAACCTGGCCGGTGCCGAAATCGATCTTTCCGGCGCCTACCCAGGCTGGAAGCCAGACAGCCAGTCTCCTGTGATGGCGATTGTGCGCGACACCTATCAGGACATCTACCATAAAGAGCCGGTGATCATGGTGATCCATGCAGGTTTGGAATGTGGCCTGTTCAAGGAGCCCTATCCGGCCATGGATATGGTGTCTATCGGCCCCACCATACGTTTCCCTCACAGCCCGGATGAAATGGTGAATATCACTACAGTGGGCCAATATTGGCAGCTGCTGTTGGCGGTACTGGAACGTATTCCCGAAAAGGCCTGATACCTTGTTAAAGGCACTTAAGCCTTGAATTGATAGCGCCAAACGACTTGGCGTTGCGGCAAGGCGGCAAAGGCTGCAAGAGTGACTCCCCATCAACATGGGCAAACTATGTGATTGGGATGAACGAAGATTGCCAACGCAGCGGCCACTTCAAGTTAACAAGAGTAAAAAAAGCCGCCCCTGGAGCACTCCGGGGCGGCTTTTTGATGCGTAGTGCCTAGCGTTTAGGCTATTCCTCCAGCAAGCTACGCAGCATCCAGGCAGTCTTTTCGTGGACTTCCAGCCTGCGGGTCAGCAGATCGGCACTCGGCTGGTCATTGGCCTTGTCGATAACGGGGAACAGGGCTCTGGCGGTGCGGGCCGTGGCCTCCTGGGCTTCAACCAGGTGCAATATCATCTCATTGGCAGAGGGCACGCCTTCCACTTCCTTGATGGATGCCAGACGTACAAACTCTTTATAAGTCCCCGGCGCCGGATACCCCAGGGCGCGGATCCTCTCGGCGATTTCATCCAACGCATTCCACTGCTCTGTGTATTGCGCCATAAACATCTGATGCAGGCTGTTGAATTGCGGGCCTTTGACGTTCCAATGGAAATTATGGGTCATCAGATACAGGGTATAACTGTCGGCCAGCAGCGCCGAAAGCCCCGCGACGATTGTTTTACGATCCGCATCAGAGATACCTATATCTATGGTGGGTGCCTTGACTTTCTTGGTTGCCATATACACTCCTTTTGCTTGTTGGCGATAGCCGCGCTCGATGGCGACTAAAGATAAAATAGCCATAACAGAGTGGGAGCTTGTGCCAGAGTAAACTGTGAACTGGCGCACAATCCATAGAGAGCGGCCAAGAGTCACGCCATTTTCAAGACTCATAGACGGGGTAAATAGGCTTCACGTCGCGGTCCGGCCCATGGGGCTTGTCGACCCGATTTAAGAAGAGGCGTCACGCTTACCACCCGCTTTGGCAGATACATCCAGCGAGCATAAAAAGGGAAGCGCTGGGCTTCCCTATCACCCTTATCCGCTCAACTACGCAGTTGCCGGAAACACTCGGCGATAATCTCAAGCCCCTGCTGCAGATCCCTGTCACTGACGGTCAAAGGCACCAAGAGACGCAGCACATTGCCATAAGTGCCACAGGAAAGCAGGATAAGACCACGCTCCCGCGCCAAGGTAAGGACTCGGGCGCAATACTCGGGCTTGGGCACACCGTCTTCAACCAGCTCCATGGCCACCATGGCGCCCAGGCCGCGAACATCGGCAATAAAATCGTGCTCCTGCTGCAGCTTGCCAAGCGCCTCTTTAATGACAGTACCCACCTGGTTGGCCCGCGCCAGCAGCTGTTCCTTCTCGAAGGTTTCTATCACCGCCAGGGCGGCAGCGCAGGCAAGCGGATTGCCGCCATAGGTGCCTCCCAAACCGCCGGGGCCTATGGCATCCATCATCTCGGCCCGGCCGGTAATGCCGGAGAGCGGGAAACCACCGGCAATGGACTTGGCAAAAGTCGTGATATCGGCGGCAACGCCCATCTGCTCCATGGCAAAGAAGGTGCCGGTACGGCCGGCGCCCGTCTGCACCTCATCGGCAATCAGCACTATCCCTTCCTTGTCACACAGCTTGCGCAGCCGCGCCATAAACTCGGGGGATGCGGCATAGAAGCCGCCCTCGCCCTGCACCGGCTCAAGAATAATGGCGGCAATATCCGCCGGCTCGGCATCATTCTTGAAAATCTGCTCGATAGACTTCATCGCATCGTCGTCACTCACACCATGCAGCGCGCAGGGATACTGGGCGCGAAACACGTTGGCCTGCATCAGCCCCATGCCCTTACTGTAGGGCGCCACTTTACCTGTGAGCGCCAGCGTTGCCATGGTGCGGCCATGATAGCCTGAGGTAAAGGCGATGACACCGCTGCGTTTGGTGTAGGCCCTGGCGACCTTGAGGGCATTTTCCACCGCCTCCGAGCCACTGGTAAACAGCGCCGACTTCTTGGCGAAATCCCCGGGAACCAGGGCGTTGAGTTTTTCGCAGACGGCCACATAACTCTCATAGCCCAGCACCATAAAACAGGTATGGGAGAAGTCTTCCAACTGGCGGGCAACCGCCTGCTTGACTCTGGGATGCAGGTGTCCGGTATTGAGCACGGCTATGCCTCCGGCAAAGTCCAGATATTCGCGGCCCTCGACGTCCCATACCCGGGCATTTTCCGCCCGTTCCACAAACACAGGGTGTATCTGTCCCACACCCGGTGCCACTGCGGCCTGGCGCCGCACCATCAGAGAGTCATTGCTTATCATCCTGCTATCCTCTGTTGTTGTCCCGGCATCGCCGGGACATGGGTTAATCAGACCGAGAGGCAGAGATACTTGATCTCCAGATATTCCTCTATGCCGTATTTAGAGCCTTCCCGTCCCAGCCCCGAGGCCTTGATGCCGCCAAAAGGCGCTACTTCGTTGGAGATAAGCCCGGTATTGATCCCCACCATGCCGTATTCCAGCGCCTCGGCAACTTTCCAGACTCTGGAGATATCCCTGGCGTAGAAATAGGCCGCCAAGCCAAACTCGGTATCGTTGGCCATGGCGATCACTTCATCGACACTGTCGAAGCGGAACAGCGGCGCCAGCGGGCCAAAGGTTTCCTCTTTGGCAACCCGCATGCTGCCGTTCACCTCGGTCAAAATAGTGGGCTCGAAGAAGTTACCGCCCAGCGCCCGGCCGCCTGTCTTGACTCTGGCGCCTTTGGAGACGGCATCCTCGAGATGAGCCTGCACCTTTTTCACCGCATTCTTGTCGATAAGCGGCCCTGTGGTAATACCGGACTCTGTGCCGACACCTACCTTGAGCTCGGCCACTTTGGCGGCCAGCTTTTCGCTAAAGGCATCGTAAACGGACGACTGCACATAGATGCGGTTGGCGCAGACGCAGGTCTGGCCGGCATTGCGGTATTTGGAGATCATTGCCCCTTCCACCGCCGCGTCCAGATCGGCATCGTCAAACACGATAAAGGGCGCGTTGCCGCCGAGCTCCAGTGACAGTTTCTTCAGCGTAGCGGCACATTGCTGCATCAGATGGATGCCCACGCCGGTCGAGCCGGTGAAAGACAACTTACGCACCACGGCGCTGTCGCAAAGGGTATTGCCTATCGCCTTGGCATCGCCGGTGATCACGCTGAAGACGCCGGGAGGAATGCCCGCTTCAATCGCCAGGTAGGCCAGCGCCAAAGCAGTAAAAGGGGTCTGCGGCGCCGGTTTGACTATCATGGTGCAACCGGCCGCCAGTGCCGGTGCCGCCTTACGGGTGATCATCGCCGCCGGGAAGTTCCAGGGCGTAATGGCCGCAGTCACGCCCACGGGCTGCTTGATCACCAACAGGCGCTTGTCCTGTTGATGGCCGGGGATCGTATCGCCGTATACCCGCTTGCCCTCTTCGGCAAACCACTCGATAAAGGAAGCGGCATAGGTGACCTCACCGCGAGCTTCTGCCAGAGGCTTACCCTGCTCTGTGGTCATCAGCAACGCCAAGTCATCGGCGTGTTGATTGATAAGCTCGAACCAGCGTTTGAGAATGCTGCTGCGCTCTTTGGCGGTCAACGCCCGCCAGGCCGGCAGTGCCCGCTCGGCGGCATCTATGGCTCTGTGGGTTTCAAATGCGCCCATCTCGGGCACACTGCCGATACGCTCGCCGGTGGCCGGGTTGAAAATATTGACCTTCTTGCCTGAGTCTGCGTCCAGCCACTGGCCTTCGATATAGGCTTGTTCACGCAGCAGCTCACTCTGATTAAGTTTCATTGCGACTCCTTTAAATGGGCGCCAGGCGCCCTTGTACGGATAGGCATCAAATACCCAGTTTGTCCCTCAGGCTGTAATACCAGGCGCCGAGCGCAGAAAAGGGGACTCGCAGGGCATGTCCGCCGGGAAATGGATAATGGGGCAGGCTGGCAAAGGCATCGAAACGCTCCGCCTGTCCGGTCAGCACCTCGGCAATCAACTTGCCCGCCAGGTGGGTATAAGTCACCCCATGACCACTACAGCCCTGGGAGTAATAGATGTTGCTGCCAATCCTGCCGACCTGAGGCAAACGGGAGAGTGTCAGCAGAAAGTTGCCTGTCCAGGTATAGTCGATACGGACCCCTTTCAATTGGGGGAAAGTCTTGAGCAGCTTGGGCAGGATAATCGCTTTGATATTCTCCGGATCTCTGGCGCCGTAGACTACACCGCCACCATAGATCAGGCGTTTGTCGGCCGACAGGCGGAAATAATCCAGCAGATAGTTACAGTCCTCAACGCAGTAGTCCTGCGGCAACAGACTGTGGGCCAACTCTTCACCCAAGGGTTCTGTCGTGATTACCTGGGTACCGCAAGGCATGGATTTGGCAGCAAGTTGGGGCAGCAGTTTGCCAAGATAGGCATTTCCTGCCACCACCACAAACCTGGCCTTAACCTGGCCATTGGCGGTATGTACTATAGGGTACTCCCCTTCGTCGATACGTACTACGGCCGAATCCTCAAAAATTTTTCCACCGAGAGATTCCACCGCCCTCGCCTCACCCAGCGCCAGGTTCAGCGGATGGATATGGCCGCCGCTCTTGTCCAGCAAGCCGCCTATATAACGGTCTGTATTGACCACCTGGCGAATGCCGGCATCATCCAACAACTGTAGCTGTTCTGTGTGGCCATATCGCTCCCAGAGGGCTTTTTGCTGTTGCAGATGCCCCATCTGTTTGCGGTTGATGGCGGCAAATACCCCGCCGTTTTTGAGGTCACAATCGATCTGGTATTTTTCGATGCGTTCGCGGATGATGCGGCCGCCCTCGAAGGCCATTTCGCCAAAGAGCTTGGCCTGCGTCTTACCAACAGTGCTTTCTATCACGTCGAGATCGCGGCTGTAGCTGTTGACTATCTGGCCACCGTTGCGGCCAGAGGCGCCCCAGCCCACTCTGGCCGCTTCCAATACCACCACCTTGAAACCGGCCTCCAACAGGTGCAGCGCCGAGCTGAGCCCGGTATAACCGGCCCCAATCACACAGACATCGGTTTCCAGCACCTCGCTTAAGCTGTTGCGTTCACGGGTGTCATTGGCCGAATCGGCATAATAAGAGGAGGTGTGGGCAGTGGCAGTCATGGTTATTCCAGCCTTTATGTTTGTTATTTTTAACACTTGCATCATCCTACACAGTCAAACCGACTAAAACCAGTAGAAAACGCATTATAAAATACACTTTGTTCAAAATTTAAAACGCACAGGAGAAATAATGGCGGTGGCTGTCACAGCCAACCGCCGAATTGTTATTCCTCTATTTGTCTGCTGCGGCGTTCGGCGCGGCGCGCCAGATACCAGGACAGGAAGGCGATCAGGGATACCACCAGAATGATCAGGGTCGCCAGGGCGTTGATCTTGGGGGACACCCCGAGCCGCACCGAGGAGAACACCACCATAGGCAGTGTAGTGGCGCCAGGTCCCGAGGCGAAGCTGGCAATCACCAGATCGTCCAGCGACAGGCTGAACGACAACAGCCAGCCCGCCATCAGCGCCGGGGCTATCATGGGCACAGTTATCAGAAAGAAGGTCTTCAGCGGTGTCGCCCCCAGATCCATTGCCGCCTCTTCAATAGAGAGATCCAGCTCCCTGAGGCGCGATGACACCACCACGGCCACATAGGCGGCGCAGAAGGTGGAATGGGCAATCCAGACTGTCATCCTGCCCCGCTCAGCCGGCCAGCCGAGCAGATCCGACATATGCACAAACAGCAACATCAGCGACAGGCCCGTGATCACCTCGGGCATAACCAAGGGCGCCGTAATCATGTTCGACAGCGTCAGCTTGGCCCAGGAGCGACGAAAACGAGTCATCACAAAGGCCGCCATAGTGCCTATGTTCACCGCCATGGTCGAGCTGTAAAAAGCGATTTGCAGACTGGTCCAGACCGCATCCAGTATCTGCTGATCGGCAAACAGCTCGGCGTACCACTTGGCGGAAAAGCCACCCCAGACAGTTACCAGTTTGGAGGCGTTGAAAGAGTAGAAAATCAGAATAAACATGGGGGCATACAGAAACACCAGCCCAATCCATAACATCAGGGTCGAGAAACTCAGCTTCTTCATATCTCTTTCTCCAGACTGCGGCTCTGATAGCGATGGAACAGGGTGATGGGCACAATCAGCAGTACCAGCATCACTATCGCCAGCGATGAAGCCACCGGCCAGTCACGGTTGTTGAAGAACTCCTGCCACAGCACCTTACCTATCATCAGCGAGTCCGGCCCGCCGAGCAGCTCGGGGATCACAAACTCCCCCACGGCCGGAATAAACACCAGCATGGAGCCGGCAATGACGCCGCTCTTGGACAGGGGCAAAGTCACCTTCCAGAAGGTATTGAGACTGCGGGAGCCGAGATCCGCCGCGGCTTCCAAGAGACTGACATCCAGCTTCACCAAGGTGGCGTACAGCGGCAATATCATAAAGGGCAGATACGCATAGATGATGCCGATATACACCGCCAGATTGGTATTGAGCATCTGCAGCGGCTCATCGACAATCCCAAGCCCCAGCAGCAGGTTATTGATAAGCCCTGTATTACTCAAAATCCCCATCCAGGCGTAGACCCGAATAAGAAATGAGGTCCAGGAGGGCAACATCACCAACAATAGCAGCACTGTCTGCAACCTGGCCGGCGCCCGGGCGATGGCATAGGCCATGGGATACCCCAGCAGCAGACAACCTAGGGTGGAAACCAACGCCATCTTGAGCGAGTTGAGATAGGCCGAGTAGTACATGGAGTCGCTGAGCAGCAACAGATAGTTACTCAGGTTGATAAATACCTGCAGCACTTCGTCGGCATACTGAAAACTTGGCTCATAGGGCGGAATGGCAATCGCCGCGGTGGAAAAGCTTATCTTCAATACTATGGCAAACGGCAGCGCGAAAAACAGCAGCAACCACAGATAGGGAAAGCCTATGGTCAGGTGGCGGCCTTTGAATCCTAACTTGAGCTTCTTCATGATCTTAACACCACGCCACTGGTGTCCTCCCAGCTGATATAGACTTCATCATCCCAGGTGGGGTGATCGGCGCGGCGTTCACGGTTGGTCATGCTGCACTGGACTATCTGACCATTGCCAAGGCGAATGTAATACACGGAGAAACCACCGAGATAGGCGATATCGTGGACTATGCCCTTGGCCCAGTTGTATTGCTCTTCGGGCTGCTCGCGGCTTATCAGGGTTTTTTCCGGCCTGACCGCCAACCAGACATGCTTGTCCTCGACACTGGTAGACACCCCATAACCCACGTAAAACGCCTGGTTCAGGCTCTCGGACTGAATGATCACATGGTCCACCTCATCGGCGGTGATCTCCCCCTCAAACAGATTCACTGTGCCGATAAACTCGGCAATCATCCGGCTGTTGGGGCTTTCATAGATATCCATAGGCGAGCCGGTCTGGGCTATCCAGCCATCGCTCATGATGGCAATCCGCTCGGCCATGGTCATGGCTTCTTCCTGATCATGGGTAACCATGACGCAGGTCACCCCTACCCGCTCGAGAATTTCCACCACCTCCAGCTGCATCTGGGTCCGCAGTTTTTTATCCAGCGCTCCCATAGGTTCGTCAAGCAACAGGAGTTTCGGCCGCTTGGCCAAAGAACGGGCCAACGCCACCCGCTGGCGCTGACCGCCGGAGAGTTGATGCGGCTTGCGGCGGGCATATTTTTCCATATGCACCAGCTTGAGCATCTCCTGCACCCGCTGCTCGATTTCAGCCTTGGGTAACTTGTCCTGCTTGAGACCGAAGGCGATATTCTGCGCCACCGTCATATGGGGAAACAGGGCGTAGGATTGGAACATCATATTGATGGGGCGTTCATAGGGCGGCAGGTGGGTAATGTCCTGACCATCGAGAAAAATGCGTCCTTCGGTAGGCTTTTCAAAACCGGCCAACATTCTCAAAAGAGTCGACTTGCCTGAGCCTGAGCCGCCGAGCAAGGCAAAGATCTCGCCCTTGTTGATGGTCAGCGACACATCATCCACGGCGCGAACATCGTCAAAGAGCTTGCTGACCCGCTCGATTTTGAGCAGCACTTCATCCTGAGTTTTATTATTGGGTTTGACAGGAATGCCCGAGGTGATTGCCATAATACTTCTCCGCAAAATACCAAATGGGCGGCTCAGCGGCCGCCGCTGGTGGAACGAGTAAAGTTTGCCTGTACTACGCAATCAGACAATGAAGGGGCACCTAGCCCCTGAGTTATTGTTATTGGCCGGATTTAACCTTGGTCCAAACCCGGGTCAGGGCCCGCTGGGCCTTGAGTGGACGAATTTCCCCCACATACAGGTTGTCCAGAGTTGCCTGTGGTGGATAGATGCCGGGATCGTTGCGGATAGACTCATCCACCAGTTTCTGCGCCGGTACATTGGGGTTGGCGTAGGAAACATAGTTGGAGATGGGGGCTATCACTTCTGGCCTGAGCAGATAGTTGATAAAGGTCAGCGCATTGTCGACATTGCCGGCGTCGGCAGGGATGGCCAACATATCGAACCAGAGGTTGGCGCCTTCCTTGGGAATGGTATAGGCAATCTTGTTGCCGTTACCGGCCTCATCGGCGCGGGTAGCCGCCTGGAGGATATCGCCGGAGAAACCGAAGGCGACACAGATATCACCATTGGCCAGATCCGAGATATAGCGCGATGAGTGGAAATAGGTGATATAAGGCCGTATCTTGGCCAGCACTTCACCGGCCTTTTCAAAGTCGGCCGCCTTGGTACTGTTGGGATCCAATCCCAGATAGATCAGCGCCTGCGGCACCATATCATCGGCCGAGTCCAGCATGGACATGCCGCAGGATGACAGCTTCTGGGCATACTTGGGGTTGAACATCAGTTCGAGCGAATCTGTGGGAGCATCGTCTCCCAGCAGCTCTTTTACCTTGGCGACGTTATAGCCTATGCCGTTGGTGCCCCAGAGGTAAGGCACGGCATACTGGTTGCCCGGATCGGCCTTCTCCAGCTGTTTCATCAACTGGGGATCCAGATTCTGATAGTTGCTCAACTTGCTTTTATCCAGAGGCTTAAAGGCCCCGGCCTTGATCTGCTTGGCAAGAAAGTTGTTCGAAGGCACGACAATGTCATAACCGGAGCGGCCGGAAAGCAGTTTGGCTTCAACCACTTCGTTGCTGTCAAACACGTCATAAATCACCCGGATCCCGGTTTCCTTCTGGAAGTTGGCCAGGGTATCTTCGGCGATATAGTCACTCCAGTTATACACCCGGACGACTTCTTCGGCCTGGGCCGTGGCAGCGGCCGCAAGGCCTCCCAACAGTGCCACAGACGTTACTTTGGTCAATAGCTTCATGCTCTCTCCTTTTACGGGTAGCAGCGGTTGTAACCCGCCTTCAATTGTTAACTTATTGTCATTGTTATTAGTGTCACCAATGCTACTCCCTAAAACCCGCATCGGCGCCTTGGCAGCAAGGTATATCATGCCCTTACCGCCAATGGCAGGCAATCTTAACCGTTCGATTTTTGTACGCTTGCGTAGGTCATATCGAGCGCTTGTTTCGCCTTTGTTACCAATTCATCGATTTGAGCCTGGGTTATCACCAAGGGTGGTGCGATGATCATAGTGTCTCCCACCGCCCGCATCACCAAGCCACTGGCGATGGAATGCTCCCGGCACTGAGTACCTACCCCAAGCTCGGCAGCAAAGCGCTGATGACTCGCCTTATCGGCGACCAGTTCCAGCGCGGCCACCATGCCAACGCCGCGCACCTCGCCCACCAGCGGATGCTGGGCCAAGACTTGCCGCAGCCGCTGCTGCAGATAAGGCGCGGTTTCCTCGGCCACTTTGGCGACTATGTTTTCCTGCTTCATCAGGCGTAAGTTTTCCAGTGCCACCGCGGCACTGAGTGGATGGCCCGAATAAGTGTAGCCGTGAGCAAATTCACCGCCCTTATCCAACGCATCGGCGACTTTATCCGACACTATCACCCCGCCCATGGGGGCATAGCCCGAAGTCATCCCCTTAGCTATGGTGATAAGATCCGGCTCGAGATCGTAATACTCGGCGGCAAAGTAACAGCCGGTGCGGCCAAAGCCGGTGATCACTTCATCGAGGATAAACAATATGTCGTACTTGGCGAGGATCTTTTTGATCTCCGGCCAATAGCTGTCCGGCGGGACTATCACGCCGCCGGCGCCCTGAATAGGCTCGGCAATAAAGGCCGCTACCTTGTCTTCACCCAGCTCGAGGATCTTGCTTTCAAGCTCGCGGGCACAGCGAATGCCAAACTCTTCGGCAGACAGTCCCTGACCTTCGCCATACCAGTAAGGTTGGGCGATGTGGACTATGCCTGGAATGGGCAGATCGCCCTGGGCATGCATACCACTCATGCCACCAAGACTGGCACCGGCAACTGTGGAACCGTGATAGGCATTGTGGCGCGAGATAATGGTTTTCTTCTCCGGCTTGCCCTGGATGTCCCAGTAATGACGCACCAGGCGCAAGTTGGTGTCATTGGCCTCTGAGCCAGAGCCGGTGAAGAACACCTTGTTCATATGAGGTGGTGCCAGCGTGGCTATCTCGGCGGCCAGTTCAATCGCCGGCGGGTGGCTGCACTGAAAAAAGCTGTTGTAGTAAGGCAGTTCCAGCAACTGATGTGCCGCCACATCGGCGATGGAGCGCAGGCCATAGCCCATGTTGACGCACCAGAGTCCGGCCATGCCATCGAGAATTTGATTGCCCTGTGAATCCCAGATATAGACGCCATCGGCGCGGGTGATCACCCGCCCACCTGCCTGTTTCAACGCCTTGGGATCGGTAAAGGGATGCAAGTGGTGGGCATGGTCCTTGGCCTGCCAGCCTTGAGTCTGTTGTGATTTCATCTCTCCCTCCTTAGACAGTCAGCAGCAGGAATTCCCGCTCCCAGGAACTCACCACCCGGCGAAAATTCTCAAGCTCGGCGCGTTTGACCGCAACAAAACCTGTGGTGAAGTCTTCCCCCAGATATTTACGGCAATATTGGCTCTCTTCCATCATGGCCATCGCCTCTTCCAGCGTCTGCGGCAAAGAGATACCCGAGCGGTCTTCGTTGGCCCGGCCCTGCACCGGCGTCGAAGGTTTCACGTCTTCAACGATTCCCAAATAGCCGCACAACAAACTGGCGGCAATGGCCAGATAGGCGTTGGCATCGGCCCCCGGGATACGGTTTTCAATGCGGCGATTTTGCGGTGAAGACTCGGGGATCCTCAGGCCACAGGTGCGATTCTCCTCACCCCACTCCAGATTGACCGGCGCCGAGGTGCCCGGCAGGAAGCGGCGGAATGAATTGACGTTGGGCGCCATCAACGGCAGAAATTCCGGCATAAAGCGCTGCAGCCCGCCGATATAACTGAGGAAGTTCTGGCTCATGGTGCCATCTTCGCGGGTGAAGATATTCTTGCCGGTTTCCTTATCGATAACGCTCTGATGCAGGTGCATGGCGCTGCCTGGCTCATTGGTCACAGGCTTGGCCATAAAGGTGGCACAGACGCCGTGCTTGAGGGCGGCCTCCCTCAGGGTGCGTTTGAACACAAACACCTGATCCGCCAGCGCCAGTGGATTACCGTGGCTGAAGTTGATCTCCATCTGCGCCGTGCCTTCCTCGTGGATCAGGGTGTCGATATCCAGCTCCTGCGCCTCACACCAGTCGTACATATCCTCAAACAGGGGGTCATACTCATTGGCGGCATCGATGGAGAAGGACTGACGTCCGGATTCGGCGCGGCCGGAACGGCCAACCGGGGGCTTGAGTGGCAGATCAGGATCGTCACTGCGACTGGTGAGATAAAACTCCATCTCGGGGGCAATCACCGGCTCCCAGCCCTTGTCTTCATAGAGCTTGAGCACTTTTTTCAATACGTTGCGCGGCGACAGCTCCAGCGGATTGCCCATCTTGTCATAAGTATCGTGGATCACCTGAGCCGTGGCCTCCAGGGTCCAGGGCAACATAAAGACCGCGTTTTCATCTGGCACGCAGACAAAGTCGATATCGGCGCTGTTGAGCAGGCCATAGTAGGCCTCATCATCGACATAATCGCCGGTCACGGTTTGCAGCAACACACTCTCGGGCAGCCGCATGCCCTTTTCATCGATAAACTTGTCTACCGGGGCAATTTTGCCGCGGGCGATACCTGTCATATCGCAGATAACACATTCAACTTCGGTTATTTTTTGTTCTTTTAAGAAGGCTTCAAGCTTATTCATATTATTAATTCCGCTGTTGCGCCCTAAGACTGCAAGCCTCCCCAAAGGCCTTAAAAATTGCGCTGTAGAAGGGGTTATTTCTGACCTGCCATTCGGGATGCCACTGCACTCCCAAGGCGAATGCCTTGGCATCGGTGACAGAGAAGGCTTCAATCAGACCATCTGGAGCATGCGCTTCAGGCCGCAACCCCTGACCCAGGCGCTCCACGCCCTGAGTATGGACGGAATTAACCATCGCATGGCTACGGCCCCAGGCGTCGAAAAGCATCCCTCCAGGTTCTATGCTGACCTCGTGGGACAAGCCATACTGCACCTCCAGCGGCGCACTCTTGTCTTCTCTGTGTTCAATAAAACCACCCACTTCATAGAGCTTCTGGTGCAAACTGCCGCCGTAAGCCACATTCATTTCCTGAAAGCCGCGGCAGATCCCGAGTACCGGCACTCCGGCCTCTATGGCGGCGCGAATTAAAGGCAAGGTAGTGTCATCCCGCTTGGGATCATGGTGGGTGCCCGGTTCGCTGGCCGGGCCTTGGTAGTGATGAGGTTCAACATTGGAGGGGGAGCCGGTAAACAATATGCCGTCCAGGCGTTCGAGCAGTTGTGCTATCGGGGTATCGGCCCCCAATGCCGGGATCACCAGGGGCCAGGCTCCGGCACCTTCGACCACGCCCAAGAGGTATTTCTCGCCAACAATATTGAAAGGATGCAGCCCCAACTGCTCATTGCATGCGGTTACACCCACCAACGCCATTGCTGCCTGTGCCATATCTCACCCCAAAACACTCAAATCCAGGTCTCAGTTTTGAACATTCACTAAAGCAAATGTTCATTTTTTCACACACTACACGGATTTTTTTGCACAGGCAAGAGGTTAATATCCTGTTAAACGCAGCCTCAAGCTAAAATTATTTAAGCTTTTATTTTTAAATGAATATTTAAAAACCCCTTGTGTTTGAGATAGGTGTAAACAAGCTTGAACAAGGCAAAAAATTGGCTTTGCATCACACTGGTTCAGCGGGCACCAATTCGGTGCACACGGGGTTATACGGTCGATATTATTTACACTTACAGGCAAATATGCTGCCCGAAGTGAATTTACGGGCAGCAAATCGCAGTCAGCTGAGGAAATGGAAGATCAAAAGTTGGCAGGAGTGGTGGCACTGACCAGATGACAGGGTTCATCAAAAGGGTTGCGAAACCTGTGTGGTTGTTCGCTATTGAAATAGTAGCTGTCACCGGCCTCCAGAATAAACACCTCTTCACCGACCGTCAGTTCAAAGCGACCGGTGATCACCAGCGCCGCTTCTTCCCCTTCGTGGCGCAGCATCTCTTCACCCGTATCGGCTCCCGGGGGATAAGTCTCTGACATCACAGACATGGCACGGTTGGGGTAATCCCGACCAATAAGCTTGAACTCCAGTGGCCCAGTGCCTATGTCCAAAAGCTCATTGGAGCGATACACCACTTTTTGCTCTGTAGTGCCATTTTCACCTATGGAGAAAAACTCCACCAGCGACATGGGGATCCCCGAAAGCACTTTCTTGAGTGAACTGACTGAAGGGCTGACACTGTTTTTCTCTATCATAGAGATGGTGCTGTTGGTCACCCCGGCGCGTTTAGCCAGCTCACGCTGGGACAGGCCTTTCATCTTTCTAACAGCCTTGAGGCTGGCACCTATATCCAAATCGCAAATCCCCCAAAAATCTCTTATCAGGCGGTTACAGGACACGGTCGGCAGCGGCTTCTGCACAAGGGCAACCAGGGTCCCGGTGAAATTGTTTTGTATTATATGACAAAAGCATGTTAAATAAAACGAACACTTTGAAGGCAAGAGTGCGACGACCGTCGGGTGTAACCAGCCGAGTCCAAACTTATAACAAGAACGGAGCCATGATGCCAATCCAGTCCCCCATTCACAGTGACAACTATCCCGCCTCTTTTTACCATGCGACCGCCAAAGAACTGTTTCAGCATCCCAGGCTGGAAGAGTCCTTGGAGACAGATGTCTGCGTAATAGGCGCAGGCTTCAGCGGCCTCAACAGTGCCATCGAACTGGCTGAACGAGGCTTTGGGGTCACCATACTGGAAGCCAAAAAAGTGGGCTGGGGCGCCTCTGGGCGTAATGGCGGGGAGTTGATCCGTAGTATTGGCCATAATATTGAACAGTTTGAGCCCAGTATAGGTAAAGAAGGTGTGCTGGCTATCAAGCGGATGGGTTTTGAAGCCGTCGACATCGTCCGGCAACGGATCGCGCAATATCAAATCGATTGCGATCTGCGCTGGGGCTACTGCGATCTGGCGCTGAAACCAAGACATATGCAGGAGCTTGAGCAGGAGCTTACCGAGCTTGAGCAACTTGGCTACCCACATAAGCTCAAGCTGTTGTCCAAGGAGCAGTTGCCGGAAGTCATAGGCTCTGAGCGTTATCTCGGCGCGCTCAGCGACATGGGCAGCGGCCATCTGCACCCTTTGAATCTGGCCCTCGGCGAGGCCCGTGCGGCCCGAAGCCTGGGGGTTAACATCTATGAAGACAGCGCCGCCACCGAAATCATTAAGGGCGAGCAGATACGGGTCAGGACTGAGGGCGGCGAAGTCCGTTGCCGCTATCTGATTTTGGCCGGCAATGCCTATATAGGTGCCAAACTCGAACCTCATATCGGCGGCAAGGTGCTACCGGCCGGCAGTTATCTGCTGGCGACCGAGCCCCTGTCGCAAGCACTTTGCGCTGACATTATTCCGCAGAATATGGCCTTCGCCGATATGAGCATAGCACTGGACTATTTTCATCTGTCGGCCGACAACCGTCTGCTATTTGGCGGGCTGTGCAACTACTCAGGCAGAGATCCCAAGGACATTTGCGCCGCGCTCAGGCCCAATATGGAAAGAGTCTTCCCGGCGCTCAAGGGCGTGAAAATAGATTATCAGTGGGGCGGCATGATAGGGATAGGCGCCAACCGTATGCCGCAGATAGGCAGGTTGCCGGATAGCCCCAACATCTATTTCGCCCAGGCCTATGCCGGGCACGGCGTCAACGCCACCCATATGGCGGGGCGTCTGCTGGCAGAAGCTATCAGTCAGCAGGCTGAGCGCTTCGATATCTTTGCCTCAATAGAGCATATGACCTTCCCGGGTGGCCCGGCGCTGCGCTCGCCCATTCTGGCGGCAGGCATGCTGTACCATAGATTCAAGGATCTATTCTGAACAAGGCCTATCTTGAAAAAGCCCTGTTTTGAAGACGAGTGTATGTTGAGTAGGGAGCCATTTTGAAAACAAGTACAGCAAAGGCGTTGTGGCCGTCGTGAATACTCCCTTCGATATTAGCCGCATTCATACGCCACAGGGGATTTTTCGCCTCAAGGGGGAACTGCAAGCCTCACCGCCGAAACTCGTGTGCAGGCAGCTTGAAATTCTCGGCAGTGACGGTTGGCTGAAGCTGCAAGTCGAAGATAACCGCACTCAAGTGCTGCTCGATGCGCTGTTTGAACCTGTGAGTGAACATCTCAAGCCCTGAACTTAGCCTCTTTCCCCCCGCAAGGCAGGGGGATTGTCTATGACAGCAAACCGATTAAATGGCTATCCAGGTCGCCTTAATTTCTGTGTATTTATCAAAAGCATGCAGCGACTTATCGCGGCCATTACCCGACTGCTTATAACCACCGAAAGGCGCCGTCATATCGCCGCCGTCATAATGATTGATCCACACCATACCGCTTCTCAGCGCCTTGGCGGTTCTGTGGGCCTTGCTGAGATCCGCAGTCCACACACCGGCCGCCAAGCCATAGATGCTATCGTTGCCAATGGCTATCGCCTGCTCCATTCCCTCAAATTCAATCACACTCAGTACAGGGCCGAAGATCTCCTCGCGGGCGATACTCATCTGATTATTCACTTCACGGAACAGAGTCGGCGCCACGTAGACGCCACCGGTTTCAGCCATGAGTTGCTCGCCGCCACAGGCCAGCACAGCACCTTGCTGCTTACCCGCCTCGATATAACCGAGAATAGTCTGCAGCTGCTGCTGATCCACCACCGCGCCACTGACAGTATCCGGATCCAGCGGATGCCCCGGCTGCCAGGATTTGAGCTCGTCGATAATGAGCGCTATCAGCTGCTCCTTGACCCCGGATTCCACCAGCAGGCGCGAACCTGCGGTGCAAACTTCGCCCTGGTTGAAGGCGATGGCCGAAGCTGCCGCCTGCGCCGCCGCCTTGAGATCCGGGCAATCGTTAAAGACTATGTGCGGGCTCTTACCACCGGCCTCCAACCACACACGTTTCATATTGGACTGACCGGCGTAAACCATCAGTTGCTTGGCTATCTTGGTGGAGCCGGTAAACACCAGGGTATCGACATCCATATGCAGCGCCAGCGCCTTGCCAACTGTATGACCAAAACCGGGCAATACATTGAGCACTCCGGGCGGGATCCCGGCTTCCAAGGCAATGGCAGCCATACGAATCGCCGTCAAAGGGGATTTTTCCGAGGGTTTGAGGATGACAGAGTTACCGCTGGCCAGCGCCGGCCCCAGCTTCCAGCAGGCCATCAGCAAAGGGAAGTTCCATGGCACAATCGCGGCCACTACCCCGACAGGCTCACGGGTGATCATGCCGATTTCATTGTCAGCGGTGGGCGCTATTTCATCGTAAATCTTGTCCACCGCTTCGCCGGACCAACGCAAGGCCCTGGCGGCATTGGTCACATCCACCGACTTGGAAAAACGAATTGGCTTGCCCATATCCAGGGTTTCCAGCAAGGCCAGTTCATCACTATGCGCCTCCAGCAAATCGGCAAAGCGTATCATCACCTTTTTGCGCTCTACCGGCGCCATTCGCGACCAGACTCCGGATTCAAAACTGGCTCTGGCACTGGCCACCGCCGCCTCGGCATCGGCCAGATCGCAACTGGCTACGGCGGCAAGCTTGTTGCCATCCACAGGGCTGATGCAATCGAAGGTCTCGCCGGATACGGCTGCACAATACTCTCCATGGATAAAGGCCTGGCCACAGATCTGCAATTGCGCGGCCAACTGCTGCCATTGCTGACGGGTTTGCGGTGTACTCATAAATCCTCTCATCTGCTTGCAAGCGGGCATTCCACTACCTCAGTAGGCCTATCGCGGCCAACTCGTGCAGCCATCGCGAGTTATTCGGGTCGCTCCAGATTAGCCTCGAGCACGGCATAAATTCAATATATTTTACAAAAATAGATTTTTTGGCATAAATAATTGCACACAGGCCTTCCATGTTCATTATTTCTGACATAGCATAGCGAAACATCAATCACCATTAACAAGCCCGCAACACTAAGGTTAATGCTTATGGCAGAGCTAAAACAACAGGCGAAAACACAGGGCAATCTCGAGCATTACTGGATGCCTTTCAGTGCCAACCGTCAATTCAAGCAAACTCCCAGGCTACTGGCTTCGGCCGAAGGCATGTATTACCGGGATGTCGATGGCCGTCAGGTGCTGGATGGCACCGCAGGTCTTTGGTGCTGTAATGCCGGCCATGGCCGGGCGGAGATCAGTGAGGCGGTCAGCCGTCAGATCCGCGAAATGGACTATGCCCCCAGTTTTCAGATGGGTCATCCGTTGGCATTCAAGTTGGCCGAACGCCTCAGTGAAATCGCCCCGCCCGGCATGAACCGTATCTTCTTTACCAACTCGGGCTCAGAGTCGGTCGACACCGCACTCAAGCTGGCGCTGTGTTACCACAGAGCCAATGGCGAACCGAGCCGCAGCCGTTTTATCGGCCGTGAGCTGGGCTATCACGGTGTGGGGTTTGGCGGTATTTCAGTGGGCGGAATTGGCAATAACCGTAAAGGTTTCAGCCCGCAGCTCCTCGGCGGCGTCGATCACCTGCCCCACACTCTGGATATGAAAGCCAACGCCTTCAGCCGCGGCTTGCCCGAGCATGGCGCCGACAAGGCCGAGGCGCTCGAGGGGCTGATTGCCCTGCATGGCGCAGAGAATATCGCCGCCGTTATCGTCGAGCCCATGTCAGGCTCGGCCGGGGTAATATTGCCCCCCAAGGGCTATCTCAAGCGCCTTCGGGAGATCACTCAAAAATACGGCATCTTGCTGATATTCGATGAGGTAATCACAGGTTTTGGCCGGGTGGGCGGCGCTTTTGCCAGCAACCACTGGGATGTGACTCCGGACATAATGACCACGGCCAAGGCGCTCAACAATGGCGCCATCCCCATGGGCGCGGTGTTTGTGCAGCAAGCGATTCACGATGCCTGTATGCAGGGCCCCGAGGCGATGATCGAGTTCTTTCACGGCTATACCTATTCAGGGCATCCGGTTGCGGCCGCGGCGGCACTGGCCACCCTGGATATCTACCGTGACGAAAAGCTGTTTGAGCGCACTACAACGCTGGCGCCCTATTTTGAGCAGGCGCTGCACAGTCTCAAGGGGCTGCCCAATGTCATCGATATTCGCAATACCGGCCTGGTAGGTGGCATTCAGCTGGCCCCCAGCCCGCAAGGTGTTGGCAAACGCGGCTATCAGATTTTCGAGCGCTGTTTCTGGCAAGGTGCGCTGGTACGGGCCACCGCCGACATCATAGCCCTCTCACCACCACTGATAGTGGAAGAGTCCCAAATAGATCAACTGATTTCCACCCTGGCCGACGCCATCCAAACCGTCGACTGAAGCACACAGGATAGTTATGCGTATTTACAGCCACTATATAGATGGACATGAAACAGATGGCAGCCTGGCACAGGCTTCACTGCCCATTTTCAACCCGGCCAGCGGCGAAGAGCAAGCCAGAGTCGCCCTCGCCTCCAAGTCAGATACAGAGCGGGCGATAGACTCGGCCAAGCAGGCTTTTGACGCTTGGTCAAAGGTATCGCCCCTTAACCGGGCGCGGGTGCTGTTTCGCTTCAAAGCCCTGGTAGAAGCCCACATGGATGAACTGGCCGAGCTTATCTGCCTGCAACACGGCAAAGTGCTTGAAGATGCCAGGGGCGAGTTGGTTCGAGGGCTGGAAGTGGTTGAGTTTGCCTGCGGCATTCCCCATCTTCTCAAGGGGGAACACACTGAGCAGGTTGGCACTGGCGTCGATGCCTGGAGCATCAACCAACCGCTCGGGGTGGTCGCCGGCATTTCGCCGTTCAATTTCCCTGTGATGGTTCCCATGTGGATGTTCCCGATTGCCATCGCCTGCGGCAATACCTTTGTGATGAAGCCATCGGAAAAGAATCCGGCGCCGGCACTCAGAATTGCCGAGCTGCTGACCCAGGCCGGGCTGCCGGATGGGGTTTTCAATGTTATCAACGGTGACAAGCTGGCGGTAGATACCCTGCTCTGCCATCAGGATGTTCAGGCCATCTCCTTTGTCGGTTCAACGCCTGTGGCCGAGTATATCTACAGTAAGGCATCGGCTCACGGCAAGCGGGTACAGGCACTCGGCGGCGCCAAGAACCACATGCTGCTGATGCCAGATGCCGATCTGGAACTGGCCAGTAACGCCCTGATGGGTGCGGCCTATGGTTCTGCCGGCGAGCGCTGTATGGCTATTTCCGTAGTACTGGCGGTTGCTGATGTGGCCGATGCCCTGATAGAAAAACTGCAACCCAAGATAGCCGCGCTCAAGGTAGGTAACGGCCTGGAGCCGGGTATGGAAATGGGGCCGCTCATCTCCCGCGCGCATCTGGACAAGGTCTGCAGCTATATAGACAGCGGTATACAGCAGGGCGCAGTTTGTCTGGTCGATGGCCGCAATACCTTGGCAGACAGCGAAGGTTTCTTTCTCGGTGCGACCCTGTTCGATGGCGTCACCCCCGAGATGCAGATTTACCGGGAAGAGATCTTCGGCCCTGTGCTTTGCATAGTCAGGGTGGCCGACTATGACTCGGCGCTGGCTCTTATCAATCAACATGAGTTCGGCAACGGCACCGCCATCTTTACCCAGAGCGGCGAGCTGGCGCGCGACTTTTGCCACTCGGTGCAAGTCGGCATGGTGGGGGTCAATGTGCCTATCCCTGTGCCTATGGCATTTCACAGTTTCGGCGGTTGGAAACGCTCGCTGTTTGGCCCACTGCATATGCACGGCCCGGATGGAGTTCGCTTTTACACCCGGCGCAAAGCCGTTACCGCCCGCTGGCCCAAACAGCTGAGTGCCGATTTCATCATGCCGACCATGAAATAGGGAGAGAGGGAGAGCCTGATGCACATCAACAATATCAGAGTACTGGCGCGCAATACTCCCGAGGTAAGTGAATACTCCATCGCCGAGGAAAAGCGTCTGCAGGGCGCGCCTATGCAACGACTGGAGAACCATTACTCCAGCCCCTGTGAGCAGTTTCATACCGGAATTTGGCAAAGCGAAACAGGCACTTGGAAAGTTAACTACACTGAGCACGAGTATTGCGAAATCCTCGAGGGTAACAGTGTCATCAGCGATGAGCAGGGAAATCGTCTCGAAGTTGGTCCGGGCGACAGGTTTGTTATCCCGGCCGGGTTTCGCGGCAGTTGGCAGGTAACGGTTCCCTGCCGCAAGCTCTATGTGGTGTTTGAATCCAACAGATAAAAACAAAACCGCCATGAGGTCTCAGCATAGCTGCTGTTGTTTGGCATAAACCAGGTCGCGCCGGAATATTTCCGGACGGGGCCGGCAAACCAAAGAAGGGAGAAATGCTTGTGAACCCAGTGATAAGAAGAACCAACCCTCTGCTATGGGCACTGCTGCTTGGCGGCGCCATAACCTCAACCTCTGCCATGGCCGAAATCAGCGGCGAGATAGCCGTGACCAATGACTACCGCTTTAGAGGCGTGTCACAAACTGCCGGTGACTTTGCCGTGCAAGCTAGTCTGGACTGGAGTCACGACTCGGGTTTCTTCGTCGGGGCCTGGGCCAGTAATGTGGAATTCGATGAAGATGGTACTCCCAAAGAGGATCAGGTGGGTGCCGATTTCGAACTGGATGTCTACCTGGGTTACGCCGGTGAAATCAACGACAACCTGGCCTATGACATTACCCTGCTGCGCTATATGTACCCGGGCGACAATGTCTCCCAGGACTACAACGAAATCTCTTTCGGCCTCGAGTTCAGCGATTTTAGGGCTGCCTACTGGTACACCAATGACTATTCGGGCTCAGATCTGGACTACCACTATGCAGAGCTGAACTATAGTTATGAGTTTGCCGAAAACTGGAGCCTGGATCTGCACCTGGGTTACAACTTCGGCGATGCGCCCGATGACGATATGGGTAAATATCTGGATTACTCCATAGGTGTCTCGACTGAGATTGCCGGTGTTGGTTTGTCTCTGGCCTGGTTGGACACAGATATAGATTCGGATGCCGAGATAAGCAGTGGCACCTTCCAGAATGACGGCACTGTGCTGGCGAGTGTCAGCTACGCTTTCTAAACCGAAAAATTGCTGTGCCCAGGCAAGCCATAGGACAGACCTGCACGGGCAAGCCCCATCTTCCTCCCACCAACCAAAAGTAACAGAGCCGCTCCCTGAGCGGCTCTTTTTTATAAATTGATTCAGTTCTCAACGCAGTGGCGGTACGTGGGGGGTATCGCCCCGGCGCACCTGATGTTTGACGTCTTGCCAGCTATGGGTGAGGTGTTGCAGTTGCTCTCGCCGCTCGGGAAACTGCTCGCTGAGCTTTGCCATCAGTTCCACTTGTCTGTCACAGATTTGCGCCCAGCGCTCGGCATTGGAAAGGTACATGGCTTCATCCTTGATCTTGGTTTGTGGTAAAACAGGTGTTACTGAACAAATAATAACCAAGGTTTGCCAATTTGCCAGTCCTTCTAGCCTTATCACAAAAATCCACCCTGGGTGCACTGTCAAACGCCGCTGCTTGCAGGTATAACTGAAGATATAAGATCACATCTGGATAGCAATATTTACTCTTGCTGAAACAAGGAGTCTCACTATGGCCACTATGTTAAAAATACTCTTTATCGCCCTGGCGTTAGTGCTTATCTACAAACTGGTTTTCAGTAACAAGAAAGGAATGACAATATTTGAAATGCATTTCAAGGACGGTCGTATGACCTCTCACAAGGGCAAAATCCCGGAGAAGTTTGAACGTGAATGCCGCGCCCTGGTCAAGAAAGAGAAACTCACCTGCACAGTGCGCGCCGAGCGCAGCGGTGAAGTGCGGCTGCATATCAGCGCCAACGCCGGAGATGCCAATATTCAGCGTCTGCGCAACCTGTTTCCCTTCGAATACTATGACCGTAAGCAGAGCGACAACAGTAAACAACTGGGCTGATCAGCGCTGCCCGGGGAACACTTGAGGGTCGATTTTCCCTTCCCGGCGCGCATCATCTATGATCCTCTGGTTATCCTGTGCCATGGGATCTTCGGCAGGGAGATTGGAATTCACCCGCTCCTCCTCGGGCGCTTCAAAACTGAAATCGATACCATTCGAGCAGCCGCCGAGCGATACCAGTGCCAGTAAGCCCATCGAAACCCAAGGCAGTAGCAAAGACTTGTTGTTCATCAATATTGAAACCTGTGTTGAGAGACGGTTGTTATTAAAACAGAGCTAAGCTTAACTTAGGCTGAGACTCAGCGTTAGTCATGGCGTACCATTAATGACCAGCTCTGTTACTTGTCTTCCAACCTACGGATCACCAGAGTCACCTCCCCCACTGTCAGGCCCCATTTGCGGATCTCGCTGCGGTTGATTATGGTGTCCGGCGCCGTTTGATACATCCAGTCGTCAAAATGTACCTGATACTCGTTGCTATCGAGCTTTAGCAGCATGTCGTAGCGCCAGCGCAGGGCAAAACCCTCTGCTTGCCCTTCTGCCACCCCCAGAATATCCGCGGCTCTGCCCTGGTAGCGGCCATCGGCAAGCTTGGTAATCTGCCAGGTTCGCTCGGCAAGCTCACCATCGTCATACTCAAACCATTCCTGCAACACACCTTGATTCCCCTGCCAACTGCCCGTCATCCGCACATTGAAACGGCGCACCACCTGGCCGCTGTAATCTTGCACCATACCGGAAGCCTGCAACTCCCCGTTAAAGAACTGCTGCAGATCCAACTTAGGTTCGCTGGCGCTATAGTCATGAATATCGACACTGCCGCAACCGCTCAGTCCAAGCATCAGAAGTAACATCCAAACCTTAGTGAAACTGATAAACCTGCTGATTAACATTTGCATGCCTGCTCTCCTATCAACTGGGCTCTCAGTTGCGGCCGACTGCTGCGCTCTGACAACCAAATCGCCAAAAAGGCATCAGCAAAACGCTTATGCTCGCTCGAAGCGCTCTCATCTATAACAATCGCGGCTAACGGCTTGTCATTGAACAGAAAATGCCCTCGCTGCGGCCCGCTTGCCACAAAGCTCAATCTATCCCCTTGCTCCACATCCGGCCAGATATCTTCAAGCAGCGCCAACCAGGCAGATATCTGCTCTCTGTCGTATCCCAGGTGCAACCACTGGTGTTTGGTGGCTTCCAGGAGTCGCGAAGCGGGTATATCCCGGTAATACTGAATTTCCAGCTGTTGCGGGAAGCTATTGGGCTGGTAACTACCATCCGGCGTCAGCAACCTGGCCCGATAAAGGGTCATAAACCACCAGTCCATTTCACCGCGGCCCACTTCCCGAAAGCTGGCAAGCTCCGCCTTGGATGGCTCGACCTGGGCAGCTTTGGGCTCAGGAGTCTGCTCTTGACTCAGCGCTTGAGCCTGCTGTGCTTGAGTCTGTGCTTGAATCTGTAAATTGTCAGCCCAGGTCTGAGAGGGCAGGCCAAGCAGTATCATCAGCCCGGCAAAGCCTGCTTTATGCAACTTACCAGCTTGCTTTGCTCCCTTGTTTACACCCTTGATGAATCGTTTCATTGCCGGTCTCCGTCAGAGAAATCCTGTAGTTGGGCGGTTTTCGCCCCTTTCAAGCTTGAGGTTGCAATAACTTAACAGTGGCAGCAGCAGCGACCAGATGAATATCAACAAGCTAAAGGTAGCCGATTGCCCCAGGGGCCAAGCCACGGCCTCCAACCTGAATGCCGCCAGGTAGCTGCCAGCGCCCCCCACTGCGCCAAAGAACGCCTGCTGCCATCTGGGCAAGTCCCTGAGCCAGGCCAGACTCACCCCCAAGGTCGCGGCAAAATGCCCCCAAAGGCAACAGAGCCACAAGGGTAAAAGTCGCGAGGGGCTGTCAAACTCAAATACTCCGCCAAGGTGCAACATGGCGTCCAAAACTATGCCAATGACAGCAGGCATCAGTACGGCGTTGAATGCTTTCATACTGTATCCGCTACGCTTTACGCTTTGCTCTGCCAGTTGGCAGTGCTGATCCTGAGCATTCTCGGCCATGAGGGCGGAGCGGTAGCCCGGATTGACAAGCAGCAACTGGGCACAAAGCAGCAAGAGAGCAAACACCAGCGCCTGATTGGCAAACAGGATCAAAGACCACCAGCCCAACTGGAAAACGATGGCGTTGAGCAGCAGAAAAAACCAAGGCGATGACAGTTTCATGGCCTAACCTGCAATTTGCCTTGAGCTCAGCGGACGATAGCCGTCCTTGACTGCAGTCAGTTGCACCGTGCTTATGGTGCGCTCAAGAAAACCACCCTCGCAGTAACTCAGGTAAAACTTCCACATACGCACAAAATCTTCACCATAACCGAGTTCACGCACCCGCTCTCTGGCGTCATCGAAGTTGGCATGCCAGTCATTCAGGGTGCGGGCATAGTCGAGACCAATATCATCCAACGACCAGAGGGTCATGGAGGTTTGCCGCTGCAAGTTGCGTGTCATCTCGGTAACAGATGGCAGGCAGCCGCCGGGGAAAATATAGCGCTGAATAAAATCCACCCCTTTGCGGTAGCTGTCATAGCGCTGATCTTTAATGGTGATCGCCTGCAGCAACAGCTTGCCACTCGGCTTGAGCAGGGCATCCAGGCCGGCAAAAAAGCCCGGCAGATAATCGTGGCCCACTGCCTCTATCATCTCTATCGAGACCAAACGGTCATACTGGCCGCTGAGCTGGCGATAATCCTGCCGTAGCAGGGTAATGCGCTCACTCAGTCCTTCGGCGGCAACCCTTTCACTGGCATATTGGTACTGGGCATCGGAAATCGTGGTGGTGGTTACCTTGACGTCATAGTGTTTGGCAGCATAGATAGCCAGGGCGCCCCAACCGGTACCTATTTCCAAAAGACTCATCCCGGGCTGCAGATCCAGCCGCTCGCAAATCAGTTGCAGCTTATACTGCTGCGCCTCATCCAACTGCGCCTGTTCATGGGGATAGACGGCGCTTGAATAGAGTAGCTCAGGGTCGAGAAATGCCTGATACAAGGGGTTGCCCAGATCATAGTGCGCCAGAATATTGCGCTTTGAACCGGCCTTTGAGTTTCGGCGCAGCAGATGTTTCACCCGGCTAACTGTGTTGGAAAACCAGGAGAACCGTTTCTCTATCTTATCCAGCAGCGGCAGATTACGGGCAAAGAGGCGTACCACGGCGGTAACATCCGGACTGGACCAGTGCCCCTGAATATAGGCTTCACCGGCGCCGATAGAGCCGCCTAGAATCACCTGGCGAAAAAAACGCTCATCGTGAATACGAATTATAGCGACCAGGTCTGTATCGAGCGGGCCAAAGGTCCACTGCTCACTCCCCAGTTGCAGTTTAAGACAACCGCCCTCCAAGGCATTCAAGGCCTGTTGCATGACTCTGGCCCATAGACTCTTGCCGCTGGCGGCCAGCTGCTGTCTGTTCTTGGCTACTGTGTTTTCCATCTCATTCTCCAATGTTTGCTGTCACACTCGGGGAAATTTCCAAACCTTTAGGGAAGGTGCAAATAAGTCCTCGTGGCACTCTGGCTTGCACAGCAATTGGCGTTCAAGGCATCTGACTGAAGGCATGCCGGGGCCTGTCGAAGTCGGATAACGCAGAGAGCCGGTTGCTGTGAAAGCCCCGAAGGGCGTGGCTTACAGACCTGCCTGCTGTGTTGTGCTTCTTGCAAAGGACTAAGGCCATTTGCTGCGAACCACGCCTTGCATCCACGCCCGTAAGCCGATGCAGAGTACACATGGGACTTGTTCGCACCTTCCTTAGCCTCAGTCCGTGCCGCCCTGAGGCCTGCGCTCGTAAGGCACAAAGGGCACCCGCTTAAGCCACAAACGCAGCGCTTGCCAATAGATGAGCCAAAGAATTTTCAGGCTCATCAAGGGAAAGCCCCACAGATAACGTCTAAGTTCACGACCATTGAAGGGGCGGCGTTTGAGGCTTAATACCGCATCGAAGCTGACCTTTTGCGACTCGGGGACAGCCTCTGCCTCATCTCCCTTGCCGGGCAGATTGCTGATCCGCAAGTCGAGCCGCTCTGCCGGCGCCGGAATATGCCAGCGATAGCGATAATCCAGCGACATAAAAGGCGATACATGGAAGCACTTGTCGCCAAGCGCCGGCGCCTCGGCCGACACCAGATAACAGTGACGCTCATTCCAGGGGGTATTGCTCACCTCTGCCAACAGGTATTTATATTCATCACCTTGAAAGCAGTAGAAAAAATTGACTGGGCTGAAATAGAGCCCAAAGTGGCGCAGTTGCCCGGCGAACAGCACGCTGTCGCAGCCGGCCTCGCCGCCGAGCGCAATCACCTTATCCAGTACCCGCTGTTTAAGCGATGAGGCAGTATTCGATATTGAAGCCGCCTTGAGGTAATCCTGCTGCCGAAAACGCAGCACTGACCAAGGGGATTCACCAAACAAGCCGCTGAGGGATGAGAGCCTTGGCAAGTCATCCAAGTCCAGCAGCATCAAGGCAAAGGGATAGCGAAAGCTGTGCCTTACCGGCGTTAGCCTCAAGTGACTGACGCTGCCGAGGTAGAGACCCGTTTCAGGTTTCATAGGCTCACCCCGAACCTTTCACAAACATCCAGGGCGCTGCGTACCCCGTCTTCATGAAAGCCGTTGTACCAGTAGGCGCCGACAAAATGGATACTGTCTTGGCCGCAGATCTCGCTGCGGCGTTGCTGCGCCGCCTGGCTCTGTTCATTGAATACCGGGTGAGCATAGACAAAACGTTTGAGCACCTTGTCCTCGGCTATCGCCTCATCCTGGTTCAGGGTCACCAAAAAATCCGGTGCAGACTTTGGCAGGCGCTGCAAAATATTCATGTTGTAGGTCACGCAGGCGGGACGGCTGGCATCACCATCGAGACGATAATTCCAACTGGCCCAGGCGGCGCGATGCTTCGGTAACAGCGAGGTATCAGTGTGCAAGGTCACCTGGTTATCCTGGTATTTAAGCCTGGAGAGTATCTCCCGCTCCAGCTCACTGGCGTCACTGAGCATGGCCAGCGCCTGATCGCTGTGACAGCCGAGGATCACCTGATCAAACTCATGCCAGCTATCCTTGACTCTGAGCTGCACGCCCCCCGCTTGGCGGCGGATTTGTGCTACCGGCGAGTTGAGATGCACCCGCTCGGCAAAGGGCGCGCTGAGCGCCGGAATATAACTGCGGGAGCCGCCTTCGAGCACATACCACTGCGGCCGATTGCTGACGGCCAACAGTCCATGATGTTCAAAGAAACGGATAAAGAATGGCAGCGAGAAGGCGCGCATATCCTGAATGCTGGACGACCAGATAGCGGCGCCCATCGGCAGGATATAGTGCTGACAGAAGAAGTCGGAAAACCCCTGCTGGTCGAGAAATTCCCCCAGCGTCACCGCCGGGTAACGACCACTTTGGTACAAGGCTTTGCAGCGGCTGTTGAAGGCCAAAATCTCCCTCAGGAACCCCCAGAAAGTCGGACTCAGCAGGTTGCGCTTTTGCGCAAACAGGGTCGCCAGGCTATGGCCGTTGTATTCAAGACCGCTGACAAGGTTTTGCACCGAGAAGCTCATCTCGGTCGCCAGCGCCTTGATACCGACCCGGGCCATCAAGGCCTGAAACCTGGGATAAGTGCGATCGTTGAACACAATAAACCCTGTGTCTATGGCGTAGGGTTTGCCGTCAAGCTCAACATCCACAGTGGCCGTATGCCCACCCAGATAATCGGCTGCTTCAAACAACGTCACCTCATACTGCTGTGACAACAGATAACCACAAGTGAGCGAGGAGATCCCCGAACCGACTATGGCGATGCGCGGCTTATTGCCGGTTGAAACTGTCATACTGGGCTCCCGTTTTTTGCAGAGGGTTTACCAAGGGCGGCGGCCAGCCAACTGCGGGGCAGCCAGCTCAGCAGAGTCAGCAGCCAGATAAAACGCCCGGGAAAGGCAATCAGGCGCCGTCTGGCGGCCAGGGCTTGGATGATGGTGTTGGCGGCTTTATCGGCGGAAATCCGCATCGGCATGGCGAAGTCATTTTTGTCGGTGAGCGGCGTTTTAACAAAGCCCGGGCGAATTTCGCTGACATCTATTCCCTTGTGGGCCAGATCGAGCCGCAAGCTCTGCGCCAGGTAACTGATCCCGGCCTTGGAGGCGCCATAGGCCTCCGCCCTCGGGAAAGGCAGCATCACAACACTTGAACTCATCAGCGCCAGTTGGCTGCCACGCTCAAGCAAAGGCATAAAGGCTTCCAGGCAATAGCCCACAGCCAACAGATTGGTGCGGATAACCCGCTCAAACAGGGCGCTGTCAAAGGCCATAGCCTCGTCTATGTACTCACAGGTACCGGCATTGAGCAGCAGCAGATCCACACAGTCGGCTTGGCCCAACTCCAATTTGAGCTTGCTGCCCAGCTTCAGCACCGAGTCTCTGTCCGTGACATCGAACCTCAAAGGCTCGCAGCCTTCGAGGGCGGCCAGAGCTTGTTCATTGCGGCCACAGGCCAAGACCCGCCAACCGGCGGCGGCATATTGTCTGGCAAGCTCGGCACCTATGCCTGAGCTGGCACCCGTGATCAATACCGTCTTCATCGGCTTGCCCTGCCCTTGACCATGCGCACCACTGAGCCCAGCAGCGGCAACTGTTCATAGAGCATCTGCCCCAGATCCAGATAATCCCTGTGATAATGGATTTTGTCGCCAAACTTGATGAGGCTGATACCATCGACGCTGATGCTCTGCCCCCGGTTCAATTTGGGGTGGCGGTACTTCATCTGCCAACTGATAGCGGCCTGGTCCCCGGCGGGCAAGACATCAGTGATCTCAAAGGCGATTTCGGTCAGGTTGCGATACAAACCGGCAAAATACTGTTCCAGTTGTTCAAGCCCCTCCAGTCGGTGCATGGGATCGCAAAAACAGATCTCAGGCGCATAGACGGCCTGCAGCCTTTGGCGCAATGTGGGCAGTTGCTCAGGGCCCAGGGATTGATACAAGGCAATAAATGCCTGAATAATCTCCTGAGACTGCGGCGCTGCCGGCTGTGAAGCGGGTGCTATGTCCGCGGCGACTGAGTGGCTGATCATGATAATCCCTCGGCTAATGAACTGAGTTCAGGCAGACTTTTTCAGCACGGACAGGGCGGTCAACGCCCTTTGCCGCGCCGCGCTGTGCTCGACTATAGGTGGCGGATAAGCCGCAGTGGCGAACAGACTCGGCTCGGTGAAGCGAGACGATGCGGCTGTGCCCGGATGGTGTATCTGTTTAAGCGGCCAGTGCGCCAATTCAGGCAGATAACGGCGGATAAAACTGGCGTCAGGGTCGAACTTTTCACTCTGGCTCATGGGGTTGAAGATCCTGAAATAAGGCTGGGCATCACAGCCGGTGCCGGCAGACCACTGCCAGCCGCCGTTATTGGCTGCCAGGTCACCATCTATCAGGGCGCGCCGAAAATACTGCTCGCCCCAGCGCCAGTCCACCAACAGGTGTTTGGTGAGAAAGCTGGCGGTCACCATTCGCAGCCGATTGTGCATCCAGCCGGTCTGGTTTAGCTGACGCATGGCGGCATCCACCAGCGGATAACCGGTACGGCCCTCGCACCAGGCGGCAAACTCTTGCGGGTCGTTCCGCCAGACTATGTCATCACCGAGCGCGTTGAAGTTGCGCCCCATACACAGCTGGGGCCAGGCATGCAGCAGATGGCGGTAAAACTCGCGCCAGGCCAGCTCAGCCAGCCAGCTGCGACCCGGACTATTGTCCTCTGCCATAGCCTCGGGGAAGCGATTGAGCAGCGCCGCCACACATTGCCGCGGGCTGAGAATACCAAACGCCAGATAGGGCGACAGGCAACTGGTGCCATCGAGCGCCGGGAAATCCCGCTCCTGGCCGTAATCGGCAAGCTGGTTGGCAATAAAGCTATCGAGGCGCTGCCTGGCCGCCCCTTCACCCACTGGCCAGTGGTGGCTGTCTTGTTTGCTATCTTGTTTACTGCCTTGTTTGCTGACCTTAAAACTCAGCTCTGCGGGTTCGGGTAAAGCCGGGGCCAGAGGCGCAGGTACCGGCAGCGGCATTATCGCCTCACTTCCCAGCAGCTCACGCCAGCGGCGAAAGAAGGGGGTAAATACCCGATACATTTCGCCGCCTTGGGTACGGACGCTGCCGGGCGGCAGCAGACAGTGCTCATCGGTAAACTGCAGGCCCACCCCTATAGTCCCGGTGAGCTGCGCCAGCGCCAGATCCCGGCGCTGCTCGTTAATCTCCACCTCGCGCCCGGCAAAAATCTGCTTAACGCCCTGGCGTTGGCAATATTCCTCGACAGTGACATTCACCAAAGAGAAATCGTCACAGTTCAATAAATCAAAAGCTATCCCCAAAGATGCCAACGCCCGTTGCAGTTGATTGATGCTGCGCTCGATGAAATCCAGCTGCATGGGACCAACAGAGTGCTGCTGCCACTGGGCCGGAGTCGCAATATAAAAACCCCGCAGCGGCAGACCTTGGGCCCTTGCCGCTTCGCACGCCAGCCACAGGGCCTGGTTATCTGAAGTGCGCAGATCGCTGCGAAACCAGATGGCAACACAGGCCTTTTCACTGGAAGGCACATGATTGGGCAAGGACTGGGACATGTTACTTGTCCTCCGGTTGTTTTGAGGCGGACTCGGCCTGACCCAGCAGTGCCAATATGGCGGCATTGCTGCTGCAAAGCACAGGATTCTTGACGGGCTCCCGGTTCTTGTTGGCGCCTTTTTCAGTCACAGCCAGTTCCTTGGCATAGTGCTCAAAGGCATTGGCGTGAGCCGCCACATAATCCCCGCTCAAGATCAATGGATATTCCAAAGCGCTCGCCAACTGGAACAGGGCTTTGACACTGCTGCCCGGCAACTGGGAAGGTGGCAGCAACAAGAGCCCCTGCAGCGGCAGCCTGTGTGCCAAGAGTTGCAGCCCCTGGCCTTCCAAAGGCTCCTCTATATTGAGCGGCAAAAGGCTGACACCCCGGGTGATAAGCTCCAGTTGCAACAAGATCTCACTCCAGGCCGGCTGCTTGCCAAGCGGCAGATAAAGAAGTTGCCAGCGGGGTTTCTGGCGCAGCAACTGCTCGCTGCGGGCGCCGACATAGTGAGCCAGACGGCTTTCGAGCCAACTGCGGACAAATGCGCCGTCGAGGCGTTCATCGAGTTGGGTGTCCAATACTTGCAACCAATGGCGCAAGCGCCGACAACACAAGGCGATGGGATAGAGGGCACTGAAATCATCCAGCAAGCGGCCAAAGCGGGCACTGCTGAGAGAAAGTGCCGCCTCGGTGAGACTGCTGCTGAACTTCAGCCAGTCGTCGTCTTCATTTTCTTGCTGCAGCTGTTTTTCTGTCTGGCCACTGAGCAGTGGCTTGACCTTGCTGATGGCCACGCCCTGCTCAAGCCAGGAGAGGATTTCACGGATCTGTTGCACCTGCTCCTGAGTGTAGAGTCTATGGCCCTTGGGGGTGCGCTGCGGGATAACCAGTCCAAACCGTCGCTGCCAGGCGCGCAAGGTGACAGGATTCACCCCGGTCAGTCTGGCGACTTCGCCGATGGAAAGGTTGGCAATGTTATCAGTAGGCATAACGCAGTTTTAACTCCTGTGGATGAGGGTTGAGATAAACCTGGGCCGCAATATACGGCTGCGGATGCTCCCTCAAGTAATGTTTAATCAATGTCAGCGGCACCAACAGAGGTTGCAACCCCTGACGATATTCATCTATCACCTGACTAAGCTCAGCCTTCTGTGCCTTGGTCAGTTTTTGTTTGAAATAGCCCTGAATGTGTTGCAGCGCACTGGTGTGATTGCGGCGACTTGCCTTATTTTTCAGCGCCTCCATAAAGCCTTCGAAGTAACGCCGGGCAGTTTCCTGCAAGTCTTCACCACCTTCAGCCAGCAAGGGGCCAAGTTGGCGATAATGAGCCGGACTGTGCGCCAACAAGAGGTATTTGTATCTGGCATGAAATTGGGTCAATTTATGCAGGCTCAAGCCGGAGTGCAGCAGACACTGCCAGTCATGGAAGGCATACACCCGGGTGAAAAAGTTTTCCCTGATCACCAAATCGTTCAAGCGCCCCTCTTCTTCAACCGGCAGTTGTGGCCAGCGTTGCATCAGGGCCTTGGCGAACACACCTATGCCACTGCGATTCCCCTGATCGCCGCCTTCCTTGTAGACAGTGACCCGTTCCATGCCGCAGGTAGGTGATTTGGCACAAAGCAGATAACCGCTTAAAAACCCCAACTCAGCGACTTTTTGCTCACTGAAACTTTGCAGGCTCTCGGTTACATCCAGGCTGGCATCACGGCTCTGGATCCTAATCTCATCACCGCGGCGCACCTGACGTATGCTCTTGCGCGGCGCGCCCATACCTATCGCCATCTCAGGACAGACGTGCACAAAGTCGAAATGTTGCCTAAGTTCCTGCTGGCAATAGACAGAATTCTTATGACCACCGTCAAAACGCACCTGCTGCCCCAACAGGCAGGCACTGATACCCAGTTGAATTCGCTGCGGCTCAAACTTGTACATATTGAGAATCCTTGTATAACCTTGTAGTAGATTAAGGCATACACCTGTACAAGGATCAAGTTTTTGTACAATATTTTTTAGTAAAGAAGGATCGACTTGCCGGCAAGTCATACAAGACCTTAAATGGAGTCAAGCCCAGCAAGCCTGGGCTATCCGCTGGCGAAGCAAGACCCATCTTGGATGAAACCTGTAACGCAAAGGCATTTAAGAGAGATTCGAAGGGAGATAAAAAACGGGAGCCTTGAGCTCCCGTTTTCTGTCATTGATATCTTTCACTGCAGGGCACTAACGCCTGAAATTATTGCTTGCCTGCCCCCAGACGCTCAACCAGGAGTACCAGGCCAATTCCAGCGGCGGCACACAAGAGCGCCAACCCCAACTGATGCGGCTGCTGTGTCAGTTGCTCAAAGCCAAAGGGTGACAGGTTTTGCTGCACCAGGGGTACCTGCTCACCATGGGAATTGGTGCGCCAGCTCAGCGTCTGTTTCCAGGGCCAGATCTTGCCCAGCGTCCCCAGCATAAGCCCGGTAAGGAAGATAAGGGTGGCATCGTGAAAGCGCCGCAGCAACGCCGACAGCAGATGGCTGAAACTCAGGATACCTATCACGGCGCCGACAGCAAAACAGCCGAGAATGTCCAACTGGATATTCTTGGCCGCCGCCAGCACGGCTGGATAAAGCCCCAACAGCAAGAGGATAAAGCTGCCGGATATCCCTGGCAGTATCATGGCGCAAATGGCAATGGCACCGCCAACAAAAATATTAAAGTAACTGGCCTCCAACTCGACCGGGCTCAGCACGGTAATGCCCCAGGCAAAGGCCACTCCCAACGCGAATATCAATAGTCGCGGCAGTGAAAAACCGCCCTTGACCTGGCGCAGCATATGCACCACAGAGATAAGGATCAGCCCGAAAAAGAATGACCATACAGGAATAGGATGATGTGCCAGCAGGTAAGAAATAAGCTTGGCCAGGCTCAGAATACTGCTGAGGATCCCCGCCAACAGACTCAACAAAAAGGCGCCATTGATATGCGCAAACGCCGCCTTGATGCCGTCACGGCGTATAATGCCCCAAAGACTGGGATTGATACGGCGAATACTTTCCAGCAGGGTGTCATAGATGCCGGTAATAAAGGCTATGGTTCCCCCGGAAACGCCGGGCACCACATCGGCGGCCCCCATGGCCAGCCCCTTGAGGTAGGTCAACAGAAATTTCACTAGGTTTCCTTACTACTGTTTTGATAATTCTCGCGGATTATACCAATCCTGATTGAAGTTGGATTGTCCAAGGAAGTGATTCTTGCACTTGCAAAAGGTTCACCCATTCGCACCTTCCAGAAGAAACCGCCATTTAAGCACAGGCACCAGTTGCTGCCACGCGTTTTTATTCTATCTGTTCAGCCCCAGCTCAGATTGGCGAGCCCCTCGATCATCTCAGCCAATGCTCTTGGTTCTTTCCTTTTAGCTCGTGCCTCTTTCCTTTTAACTCTTGCCTCTTGGCTCTTGCCAAAGCGCTCGTCAGCATACACACTCATCCGACCAGAGTAATAACAAAAACATTACCCTATACCAACAAAAAACATCAAAAAGGAATACCCACAAGGAATCACTATGAGTAAAACCGCCAATTCGACCCTGAACTTGTATCACAAATGCCGGCGCCTGCCCTTTGGCAATAAGATATTCTCCTTGCTGGTCAGCCGGATGGCACCCTACTTTGGCAGTATCAAGCCGATAATTACTCAGTTGGAGCCCAACTACTGTGAATGCCTGTTGCGTAAACGCCGCGCAGTGGAGAATCACATAGGTACAGTACATGTCATTGCCATCTGCAACGGCCTGGAAATGGCGATGGGGGTCATGGCCGAGGCTTCAATACCACCTCATCTGCGCTGGATCCCCAAGGGCATGATGCTGGATTACACCGCCAAGGCCGGCAGCGATATCCGCTGTGTGGCCAAGGTTGATGCCAACGCCTGGCAGCCGGGGGATCTTGATGTCGAGGTGCTCGCCTATGACAGCAATGATATCCTGGTGGTCAAGGGCAATATCAGGCTCTGGATCTCGGCCAAGCCGGCTAAAAACGCGACCGAGAAGGGATCATAATTTGAAACAAGCGAGCACTTCCCTCATTCGGGTTTGATTGCTAACTTGGCTCTGTTAATAAAAGCCATAGATGGTATACAAAAATAGGCAGGGAAAAGATGCAGGGACAGCCGGTCAAAATCAGTCACAACCCCAATATCGATGCCGTCAGAGGGCTGGCGGTATTAGGGATATTCTTTCTCAATGTGAGTTTTATGGGCGTCACCTTATATGGTTATGCGCCCTTTCCCGAGTTTCATTTAACCGATGCCATTACCGAAACCCTGAGTAATTTTCTGCTGGAGGGGCGCTTCCTCAGCCTGTTTTCCATGCTCTTCGGTGTCGGCCTCTATATTCAACAACAGAATTTCCTCGCCAGAGGATTGGAGCCCTTCCCCTTAATCCGCTCGCGCTTACTCTGGCTGATGCTCTTTGGGGCGCTGCACAGCCTGTTTATCTGGCCGGGGGATATCCTGCTCACCTATAGCATTTGCGGCCTCCTCGCCTGGCATTATCGTAACCTGGAGATTGAAGCCCAGCAAAGGCGGGCACTGCTCTTTATCGCCATAGGCATCCTGGCCTATGGCCTGATGATCTTTCTGCCGGGTGATGAAGCCTGGATCCGCGGCAACGCCCTCTTCAATGAACAATACAGCGCCTAGACCGGCAGCTATGGCGAGCAGTTGCTGATGCACCTGTTTATGACCTTGCTGATGCTGATTTCCCTGCCATTTACTCTGCTGTGGTTTATCAGCGGTGTGATGCTGCTGGGGATTAGCCTGTATCGTCGCGGGCTGTTTGACCAAGGTTTACCCCAGGGCAAATTGGGGAAATTGCTGGCACTGAGCTTGCTGCTGTCGCTGGCGGACACGATTCTCAGCCTGCAATCCCGCCCCAAACTGGTGATGCTTTCCGATATTCTGGTCATGCTGAGCGCCATTCCCATGGCTATCGTCTATGCGCATCTGTTAGTTAAGTTCGGCCGACGCCTGCCATGGCTGCAAATGCGCCTGCAGGCGGTTGGCCGGATCCCCTTGAGCCTGTATATTCTGCAGTCCTGTTTTGGGATCTGGCTGTTTCGCCATCAGGCGCCCGAATTGCTGCTGACACTTGAGCGCATAGACTACCTGGCCATAGCCCTGGGTTTTGCCTTGGTACAGATAATACTGGCCAGCTGCTATCTTAGGTTCTTCAACCAAGGGCCGCTGGAATGGCTCTGGCGCCGTCTGGCCTTCGGCAATAAGCCAATCAATAACGCCATAAATACTCACGAGTCAAACACATGAAGCACAAAGGAAAAGTCAGCCATTGGCAGGACGATAAAGGCTTTGGGTTTATCAGCCCCAATGACGGCAGTGAACGGGTGTTTCTGCACATTAAGTCACTGAGCCTGAGCGGTCGCAGGCCACAAGTAGGCGACGTGCTGACCTTTGACATCACCCTGGATGACAAGGGTCGGCGCCAGGCAAAACAGGCCTTCTTTCCCGAGGACAGGGGCAGACTCAAACAAAAACAGCGTCAGCAGAATAAGCGCAGCAGTCACAAGTCTTTCATCGGCAAGCTCACCGCCCTGTTTGCCCTGCTGCTACTGGCTTTAGTGGCACTGGGTAAGCTGCCGCTCTTGGTGCCCGTCTGGTATCTGCTGCTGAGCCTTCTCTGTTATTGGCTCTATGCCCGTGATAAAAAGGCCGCCGAAACTGGCCGCTGGCGCACCAAGGAGTCGACCCTGCAACTGACCGGCTTGCTCGGTGGTTGGCCCGGCGCTTTACTGGCACGCCATCAGTTTCGCCACAAGACCAGTAAAACAAGTTTCAGACTCCTGTTCTGGTGCTGTGTCGGCCTCAACCTGTTGGTGCTTGGCGCCGCTCTTAAGCTGGGATGGCTGGCACAGCTGCCCGAGATAGCCTTTTAACGGTTGGCTCTAAACTCAAGGGCAAGCTCACCTATCAAGCAGGCTCAATCATCTAGGCTTAATCAAGTAAGCTCAGTGCCAGCTTGCGGCCGCGCTCGGCAGCATACTGCCGACTGACGAGCTGGGCCGAGACTATCGCCCCCTCTTTAATCAAACACAACTGCCCGGCCAACTCACGAGCGCGCTCGTTGCCAAGCCAAGGCGACAACTTCTGCTCAAGCTCATTTTGAACCCTGGCCTTATGCTCACGGCAGAGACGATTTACCGGATGCTCGGGTGAGGGATACTCGGCGGCGGTATTGATAAAGAAACAGCCGCGAAACTGGCTCAGGGATTCAACCCGGCTGTTGAACCAATCATCCAGGGCGTTAAACAGCTCATGAACCAGCTCCGTCGGCGTTTGCGCCGCCTCCAGCCTTTGATTCAACCAATCAAAAAACAGCTGATCGCGATAACGCACCACGGCCAGCACCAGAGCCTCCTTACCCTCGAAATGATGATAAAGGGTCTTCTTGGCTATGCCGGCCTCGGCCAGAATTTGATTGATGCCCACCCCATGCACACTCTCTCGATAAAAGAGTTCAAAGGCGCCGGCAAGCAGTTGGGAAACCTTGTCCATCTCACGCTCCTTAACGATTCAATCTGAGTTTGACAAAAGTAGAACGGTCTGTCTACCATAAAAAGTAGACCGATTGTTCTACCAAGCAAAAATGCTGACAACCAAAGGAAAACAGATATGGACAACACACCGCCCCTGACCGCAACACCTGCTGCAAAAAACACAGCCCAAGCGGCGACAAACCGTTGGCAGGCTGCCGCCTGGGCCACACTGGGCGCCGGAAGCTGTATTGGATTACTGGCGGGATTACAGGAGATGCTGACGCAGAACCTGAGCTGGAGTCTGCTGCTGATGGCACCATTCGGCGCCACTATGGTGTTGCTCTACGCCCTACCCCAAAGCCCGCTGGCGCAGCCGAAAAACATCTTCTTCGGCCATCTGCTCACCTGCGCTCTGGGCCTCTTGTTATTGCACACCTTGGGAGTGTCGCCGCTGACACTGGGGCTGGGAACCGGCCTGGGTGTCGGCCTGATGATGCTGACCAACACCACACATCCACCGGCCGGCGCCAACCCCTTGCTGGTAATGCTGGCCGGGGCCGACTGGCAGTTTTTGCTAACCCCTGTGGTTTCGGGGTTGCTGCTGATCCTCGCTTTCGGTTGGGCCTATCACAAGAGCCTGTATATCAAGGGGATCAGCAAGCATAGCTGGCCTAAAACCAGCTGAGGGCAACACTTATCACCACGCCGGTGATCAGCAGCTGCATCAGACAAAAACCCATGATATCCCGGGCCTTGAGCCCGGCAATGGCCAGCACAGGCAGCGCCCAGAAAGGCTGGATCAAGTTGGTCCAGGCATCCCCCCAGGCCACCGCCATGGCGACCCTGGCGACATCGGCGCCAAGAGCCTCGGCGGCCGGCAACATGATAGGTGCCTGTACCGCCCACTGGCCGCCACCGGATGGCACGAAGATATTCACCACCCCGGCGCTGATAAAGCTCCAGAATGGCAGTGACTCGGCGCTGGCAATGGCAACAAAACCCGAAGAGATACTCTGTGCCAACCCGGACTGTACCATCACCGCCATGATGCCGGCGTAGAAGGGAAACTGGATCACTATCCCGGCGCCGCCCTTAATCGCCTCATTGAGACTGACCAGCAGACTGCGCGGCGTCTGGTGCAGGGTTATCGCCAGGAACAGAAACAGGAAGTTGACTATGTTGAGGTTAAGACTGCCCCCCTGAACAAAGAACCAATACCCCAGATACCCGAGACCACACAGGCCCACCAGGATCCCGAGTATCCGGCTGTTCTCCAGATAGTCGGCCGGGCGTTTGTTCTCACTCTGAGTCGGCGCAGCATCCTCGAGCAGCGCAGGATCGACTATCACTGACTCTTTGTCATCCGGCAGCATAAAGCGATTGACCAGCGGCATTATGATAAACAGCAAGGCAAGTAGCAGCAGATTAAAGCCGGCAAAAATAGTTTCCGAGGTAGGAATAATGCCTATCTGCGCCTCGGCAAAGTGTCCTGGTGTGGCCACTGTCAAGGGCACCGAGCCCGCCAAGCCGCCATGCCAGACCACAAAGCCCGAATAGGCGCTAGCCACCAGCAAACGGTAATCCACCTTGACCCGGCGCGCCAACGCCTTGGCAAACAGGGCACCAACCACCAAACCGAACCCCCAGTTAAGCCAACTGGCCGCCAAGGAGACCAAGGTCACCAGTATGATAGCCTGCGGCGCGCTGCGGGCCAGGGACGCTGTGGCATCCAGCAACTTCTTCACCGGCGGCGAGCTGGCCAGCATAAAACCGGCCACCAACACCAGCAACATCTGCATCGAGAAACTAAGCAGGTTCCAAAAACCGCTGCCCCAATAACCCAGCACTTCTACCGGTGTCTTTTGCTGGCCGAGCATGGCGGCAGCAAACACCAATAGAGTAAGCAGGAGCACGAAGATATAGGGATCGGGCAGATACTTATCCACCAGCTTGACCAGTGGCCGGGAGGCGCGATTGAGCATAGGGGTTTCCTTGAGTCTTATTATGATTATTCTGCGGAGAGCTGATTTAGCTTTCACTTTTTTATCAATAGCCTACACAAGTCTGCCCGAGGGATAAAGCCCGACAAAAGTACACTATAACCCTAAGGAAGGTGCGAATAAGTCCTCGTAGCACTCTGGCTTGCACAGCAATTGGCGTTCAAGGCATCTGACTGAAGGCATGCCGGGGCCTGTCGAAGTCGGATAACGCAGAGAGCCGGTTGCTGTGAAAGCCCCGAAGGGCGTGGCTTACAGGCCTGCCTGCTGTGTTGTGCTTCTTGCAAAGGACTAGGGCCATTTGCTGCGAACCACGCCTTGCATCCAAGCCCGTAAGCCGACGCAGAGTACACATGGGACTTGTTCGCACCTTCCCTTAGCTGTAAATGCCGCAGTCCAACTGCTAAGATAGCGCCACCTTCAGGATAGAGGATCCCCAAATGAGAATGTTGCTTGCCGTGGTGGTTATCGCCGCAGTTATTTTTTACTTTTTCACCACCATGAATGGCCAAAAACTGGCAAAAGAGAATATTGCCAAGGGCGAGGTATTTCTTGAGGCCAATAAGCATAAAGAGGGTGTGGTCACCACAGACTCGGGGCTGCAGTATCAGTTACTGCACAAGGGGCAAGGCCAGGCTCATCCGGGTCCCAAGGATAAGGTGACAGTGCACTACCATGGCACCCTGATTGACGGCACAGTGTTTGACAGCTCGGTCGATCGCGGTGAGCCCATCGCCTTTCCACTCAATCAGGTGATCAAGGGCTGGACCGAAGGGGTTCAGTTGATGACAGAAGGCGATAAGATGCGCTTCTTTATACCCAGCAGCCTGGGCTACGGCAATCGCTCTGCCGGCTCCATCCCGCCGGGTTCGGTACTGATTTTTGATGTGGAATTGCTCAAGATCAACTAACAATCCCCAACAACAAACCCGGCCAAAGCCGGGTTTGTTGTTTCAGTAACGGCTGTTAACCCTGCGCGAAGGGATCGTCAATCGACTTGGCCGGCTCGGTAAACCAGCGTGGCCCCTCTGCCGTCATATAGAAGTGGTCTTCATGGCGAACGCCGAACTCGCCGGGCACACAAAGCATGGGCTCATTGGAAAAACACATACCAACGGCCAGTGAGGTGTTGTCACCATCAACCAGGTAGGGCCACTCATGAATATCCAGGCCTATGCCGTGGCCCGTTCTATGGGGCAGTCCCGGCAGTTGATATCCGGGCCCGAAACCGGCCGCTTCCAACACGGCTCTGGCCGCCTTGTCGACACCACTGCAGGGCGCACCTAAAGCCGCCGCTTCAAAACCGGCCCGCTGCGCTGCCTGCTCGAGCGCCCACAATTGCCGCTGCCGCTCGCTTGGCGTACCAAATACGTAGGTGCGGGTAATATCCGAGTTGTAACCATGCAACTGACAGCCTGTGTCTATCAACACAGTGTCGCCCGGCTCCAGCGTCTTGGGCGACTTGACCCCATGGGGATAGGCACTGTCCTCACCAAAGAGCACTATGCAGAAATAGGAGCCACTGGCCCCCACGGCTCTATGGGCCTTGTCGATAAAATCTTCCACCTCGGCGGTACTGATCCCCGGGCGTAATATTCTGGCGGCGGCCTTGTGCACTTCGAGCGTCATATCCATAGCCCGCTGAATCAGCCTCAGCTCGGCGGCCGATTTATGCATTCGCAGTTGGGCGCTAATCTTGGCGCCGTTGACAAAGGCAAGCTCGGGGCAAGCCTCACGCAGGCCATCAAACAAAAAGAAAGGGGCAGATTCATCTATGGCCAGAACGGCGCCCGCACGCAGACAGCCCATGCGCTCAAGCACATTGCGGCACAGCGCATAGGGACTCTGGTGCTCATGCCAGCTGTTAACCCGTCCAGGCTGCAACATAAAGCCTTTGAGGGTGTCGAGCTCAAATGCCGGCGCCAGGTATTCCAACTCACCACGACAGGGCAAAATCGCCCCTACCATACGCTCACTGGCATACCAACGCAGGCCGGAGAAATAGTAGAGATTGGTGCCGGCATTGAGATAGAGGGCATCTATCCCCAACTCTTGCATCAGCGCCTGGGCATTTTGTTGCCTGGTTTTGAATTCGGCGACGTCCACCGCTGTGACATCCCGGGTCATATCCACCAGCTTTGCCAACTCCTGCTCCGGGGTTGAGCCGCCAACGCCTATGCTCATCGACTTCTCCTATTAGGTTATTATTCTGCTCGAGATTTTTAGCATATTGTATACAAGCTTGGAAGCAGCAAACGAAATTGCCAACTTCCGGCGACCGCTGATATGCTGCTTGCGCCAAACGCGGGAGTACAACATGCAGGATCTTGCCAACTATATTCTGGCCATAGAAGGACAAACAAGCAGCGCCGAACTGTTGGAGTCGGTGCAAATTCACACCACGGACGATGAAGGTTTGTGGCAATATCAATTTGCCGATGGCGCCATCATAGAAAAACAGCAGGAGCTGGAACAGGAGCCAAGCCAGTCCAATATCGGCGAGCTTTGTGAAGATAACTGGACCCGTTATCGAGTGTTGAAAGGAAACGATATCAATCCAAAACAAAAAGCCTTCAGCAACCTGTGCCAACGGGCCTTCTGGTTGAAGATGCGTCAGGCCTGCCAAGAACCGGCTTGACGGGGGATGTCTCCCCCCTTGAGCCAGAGTATCAGGCCTGTTGCATCAGCATTACTTGCAGACCGCGGCAAACCAAGGTCTCCATATCATCGACCCGACTTATCTGACACTGACTGACAGTGGCTGGAACCGCCAAGTCTTTAACACCACTGACGCAGCCTTTGTAATAGTCGGCATTGGCCAACATACTACCGGCGAGCCAGAGTTTTTGCGGATTGAGCAGGTTAACCGCCCAGGCAATGCCCATCCCCAGATAAGCCCCGGCGCGATAGAGTTCTACCGGGTTACGCAAGCGTCGACGCCGCACCGACTCGCCGCTGGCCAACTGTTCGAGACTGAATTCCCCCGACTCCGTCATTACCCGGCAAGCGCCAAGCTCACCGCCCAGACCGTTGGCACCGCTGAACACCCGGCCGTTGAGCGCCAGTGACATACCGATCCCTGTACCACACATCACCAAGAGTTCACACTGGTGTTTGACGCTGGCAATGGCGTGCAGACCGGCGTGGATATCATTGCTGATGGCCACCAGTTCACCACGGCTACTGAGCTTTTCCGGGTTGAGTCCTACCAGCGCTGGCAAAGCTCGGCAGGATATCAGTTGGTTGTCTCGCACCATGCCGGGGAAGGCCAGTGCCAGACGATAGTTTGTAAGCCCATAATCAGATTCAAGTTCAGCCAATTGCCGATTGAGATCTGCTATGGTGAAACTCTCTCCGGTGGGGATTTTATATTGTTCTGTTGTTTCCCCTTGCCGCAGCTGAAACAGCGCGGTTTCAGTCCCCACTTCGATCGTTAATGTCGACATCAATAAACCCCTTTATACCGTACCGCCAGAGGCGGTGGACGGCCTAAGATGTTAGCACAGTGCTGTCGGCATCGCACCTAATCATCAAGGTTCTGTTATTTGTAACGTCTTGCTTTTACTTAACTTCCACCATGCTATCAGGATAAGTTGGGTCGCAATGACGGGAATACAGATCACCAGCAGCAATTGCCAGCCGAGCTGATAGATGACCCAGCCAGCCCCCAGAGACGCCAACGCCTGAGAGCCAAATACCAGAGAATCGTTGAAAGACTGCACAGTGAATCTCTCTTCGGGGCGATAACAACCAGGCAGCAACGAAGTGCCGGCAACAAACAGAAAATTCCAACCCACACCCAACATCACCAGCGCACTCCAATAGTTGAGCAGGTCACGCCCCGCCAGTGCCAGAGCCAAGGTCAGGCAGTAAAGCGCCAGCCCGGCCAACATGATACGGGTGTGACCCAAGCGGGCTATCAGGTAACCACTTATCAGCGAGGGCAGATACATGGCAATCACATGGCTCTGGATCACCCACTTGGTATCCTCAAGGCTGTGATGCTCTATGTGATGCATATGTACCGGGGTCGCCGTCATGATAAAACTCATCAAGGCGTAGCCTATAACTGCAGCGCCGCAGGCAACCCAGAGTCGGCTTTGACGCAAAATAACCGACAATGGCCGAATATCCATACGCTCAACCTTGGAGGCTTTGAGTACCGGGCCGTCATCTTGATAAAACAGCAGGCAGACCAGCGCCAGCACACCGACCAGAGTCACCATCAAAAAGGCCCCAGAGTATGTTACCGGCAAAATATCCTTGGCCAGCAAGGCCAGTTCTGGCCCGAGGAAGGCGGCGAGCAAACCACCAAGCAACACCCGGCTGGCTGCCTTGGCAGACAGAGTCGGCGCCACTGACTCCATGGCGGCAAACCGGTATTGCTGAATAATGGCACCACCGCATCCGAGCAGCAGACCGCTGGCACAAAATCCCCAGAACTGAGCATACCAAACACTAAGCGCCGCCATAACACCCGCCACACTGGTCAGCAGGGCGCCACCGATAAATACCCGCCGCCGCCCCAAACGTTGCATCAAGATATTGATGGGCACAATCGCCACAGCGACTCCGACAACCAATCATGGCGATAGGCAGTGTCGACAGCGAGGGAACCGGGCTCAGCTCTGCCCCTATGATGCCTCCGAGCAATACCATGATAGGTGTGGCACTCATGGCAAAGGCCTGCGCCAACATCAACACCCAAACATTTAGCGGCATAAAGGCATCCTTGAATAAAAATCGAGACAGATAAAAACCTTGAACAGGCCAACAAACACACATAGAGTTAACCTAAGTCAATCAGTTTTAACATTTTCATTCAAGGAAGAACACTGTGGGAAAACAAAACTGTATCAGAGTGCTACTGTTGACCTTGCTTCTGGGCATGGGGGCAGGCTGCAGCAATCAGCCTTACTCCCCTTCTCAGGATCTCTATGACAACGTGGCCGACAATGTCGAGCAGCGCAATGAAAAGCAGGTGCGGGATCAACAACCAAGCGATGACAGAGTACGCAGTGAAGATGTCAGTAAAGGCGTAATGGCAACTCTGGTTAGCTCCTTTCTGGTGGGAATAGCGACTCTGTTTGGCAGCAATTGACTTGGGCCCGCTTTACAGCTGCCACAAGGATTTCCTCATGCAAGCCCTTGCGAAGCGACTTCAGGGCTTGCCATAATCCGCTATCACTCATAAAGACAAGGTCGGTCAAGAAGTAGCCAAGCCGACCATCAGCGGAGCCCCTATGTTGCAATCACAATCCCCCAAGAGCCCCCATATCGCATTACGGCTTAATGCCGTGCGCAGCGAAATGGCCAAACACCAACTCGATGCCTTTATCCAGCCCCGTGCCGACGAATATCTCGGCGAGTATGTGCCAGCGCACAACGAGCGTTTGCATTGGCTGACCGACTTTACCGGCTCGGCGGGGATGGCGATTGTGATGAAGGACAGCGCCGCCATTTTTACTGATGGCCGCTACACGGTGCAGGTGAGGCAACAGGTGGACTCGACCCTGTTCAGTTATGAGAGCCTGACAGATATGCCCCAGGCACAATGGTTGGCAGAAAAGCTGCCGGCCGGTTGCCGTATTGGCTACGATCCCAGGTTGCATACCCTGGCTTGGCAGCAGGATGCCGAAGCCACGCTGAGCAAGGCGGGTATGACATTGGTGGCGCTTGACAACAACCCGGTAGATTTGCACTGGCAAGGCAGACCCGTGCCGGAAAACAAGCCCATTATCCTCTTCAATGCCGAGTCTGCCGGCAAGAGCAGCGAACAGAAGCGCAGTGAAATCGGCGCCCTGGTAAAAAAGGCCGGTGCCGATGTCGCGCTGATAGCGGCGCTGGACTCCTTCTGCTGGTTACTCAATATCCGCGGTCAAGACGTGCCCAGGTTGCCCGTGGTACTGGGCTGTGCCCTGCTGGAAGCCAATGGTGAGATGACACTGTTTACCGAGCTTGCCAAGTTACCCCAGGGGATTGAAGCTCACGTAGGGGCCGGTGTCAGCTTCCGCGCCGAGGCGGAACTCGCCGAAGCGCTGCAAGCGCTTGAAGGCAGAAAACTTTTAGCCGATCCCAATAATGCCAACGCCTTCAGCCAATTACAGGCCAAAGCCGCTGGCGCCAAACTGATCGCCGGACTCGATCCTGTGGCACTGCCCAAGGCCTGTAAAAACAGTGCCGAACTGCAGGGAATGCGCGCCAGTCATATCCGTGACGGCGTTGCCGTGAGCCGTTTTCTGGCTTGGCTGGATGCCGAAGTGGCTGCTGGCCGCCTCTACGATGAGGGCACTCTGGCAGATAAGCTCGAGAGCTATCGCCTTGAGGATCCCCTCTACCGCGAGCCAAGCTTTGACACTATCTCCGCCACCGGCGGCAATGCAGCCATGTGCCACTATAACCATCTCAACGGCACTCCGGCCATGATGGAGATGAACAGCATCTATCTGGTGGACTCTGGCGCCCAGTACTTGGACGGCACCACAGACGTTACCCGCACCATAGCCATAGGTGAAGTCAGCGCCGAGCAGAAGAAAATGGTGACCTTGGTGCTCAAGGGGCATATCGCCCTGGATCAGGCCCGCTTCCCGCGGGGCACTACGGGGCAACAACTGGATGCCTTCGCCCGTCAATACTTATGGCAGCACGGTTTTGACTACGACCACGGCACGGGCCATGGTGTTGGCCACTTCCTCAGCGTTCATGAAGGCCCACAAAGAATAGGCAAGAACCTCAATGCCATCCCCTTGCTGCCCGGAATGGTGCTTTCCAACGAGCCCGGCTATTACCGGGCAGATGCCTTCGGTATCCGTCTGGAAAACCTGGTGGAAGTACGCCCCTGTGAAGCACTCAAAGGGGCCGAACGGGAGATATTCGAGTTCGACGCTCTGACTCTGATCCCTATGGATAAACGCTTGATAGACAAGAGTCTGCTTACTGAAGCTGAGCTCAATTGGTTCAATAACTATCACAGCCGCGTTTATCAGACCCTGTCACCGCTGATGAGTGGCGAATCACTGGCCTGGCTCGAACAGGCTACCTCGCCGCTGTAACGCCCAAGGGCGCCGTCAATGGCCGGCGCCCTTTGTCAAACTCTCTATGCTATTCGCGAGAAGATCCGCCCCTTGAATTGGGATATAATAGCCGCCATATAGCCGTTATTATTTTGCCATGAGAATCTCAATCCCATGATAAGTACCACCTTTGATCAGTATCTGGAGTTTCCAACCTCCTTCCCATTTAAAGTGGTTGGCGATGCCAGCGATACCCTGGCCGACCGCGTAGTCGAAGTCGTCCAGAAGCACGCCCCCGGCGATTACAGCCCCACCACCAAGGCCTCCAGCAAAGGCACCTATATCTCGGTGACTATAAATGTGAGAGTGACCAGCAAGGAACATATCGAAACCTTGTACACTGAACTTGCCGCTATTGAAGGCGTTCGCCGGGTACTCTGATACCTGGCACTCGGCAGAGAAAGTGTGATCTGGATTACATTTTCCCTGCCAAAGCGTATAATACCTGCCGGTATCAGAGAGTGAGCACAGCTTGATACTGATTGCTATCATCTCAAATAGAGGGGGAGACGTTGCCCTTGCCAGACAATACATTGCATATCCGCCACTTGGGTAACATGGATTATGAGACTGTATGGCATGCCATGCAGCACTATACCGACACCCGTGACGAACATAGCCCAGATGAACTCTGGCTGGTGGAACATCCACCGGTTTTCACCCAAGGCCAGGCCGGTAAGAGCGAGCACCTGCTCAACACCGGAGATATCCCGGTGATCCAGGTGGATCGCGGTGGTCAGGTAACTTACCATGGCCCGGGGCAATTGGTCGCCTACCCTCTTATCAATATCAAACGGCGCAAGCTTGGGGTAAGACAGCTGGTTACCGACATAGAACAAAGCCTGGTGGAGCTGCTCAAGCGCTTCGATATTCCGGCCTATGCCAAGGCCGATGCGCCGGGTGTCTATGTCGAGGAGCGTAAAATAGCCTCTTTGGGGTTGAGGATCCGTAAGGGATGCTCATTCCACGGCTTGGCGCTGAATGTCGACATGGATCTCGCCCCTTTTCGTCGTATCAACCCCTGTGGTTATGCCGGACTCGAAATGGCCCAGTGCAAAGCACTCGGTGGCCCCCAGAGTGTCGAGGAGGCAGGCCAACACCTGATTGAAACTTTTAGCCAGCGTTTGGGCTATGAGCAAACAGTGCATCACCAAGGATTAGCAGAGTCATATGAATAGGCCAGAAAGATTACAGCCCGGCGTGAAATTGCGGGACGCCGAAAAGGTCGCCCGTATCCCGGTCAAAGTTGTGCCATCAGAGCGCGACACCATGCTGCGCAAGCCCGATTGGCTGCGGGTTAAGTTGCCATCTTCCAATCAGCGGATCCTGGATATCAAACAGGCACTGCGTAAAAATGGCTTGCACTCAGTGTGTGAAGAAGCCTCCTGTCCAAACCTGGCCGAGTGCTTCAACCATGGTACAGCCACCTTTATGATCCTCGGCGCCATCTGTACCCGGCGTTGTCCCTTCTGTGACGTAGCCCATGGCCGCCCACTCAAGCCTGACGCCGAGGAGCCTCTCAAGCTGGCACAGACCATCAAGGATATGAAGCTCAAGTATGTGGTGATCACCTCTGTGGATCGTGACGATCTGCGTGACGGCGGCGCCCAGCACTTCGCCGACTGTATCCGTGAGATCCGCAAACTCAACCCTGAGATCAAGATAGAGATATTGGTGCCTGACTTCCGCGGCCGTATCGATCAGGCGCTGGATATTCTGGCGACCGAGCCACCGGATGTATTCAACCACAACCTGGAAACGGCTCCGGCTCACTATCGCAAGGCCCGTCCCGGTGCCAACTATCAGTGGTCACTGGATCTGCTCAAACGCTTTAAAGAGCGTCATCCGGATATCCCGACTAAATCGGGGATCATGCTCGGACTCGGTGAAAGCAATGAAGAGATTGAACAGGTGCTCAGAGATCTGCGCGCTCACAATGTCAACATGCTGACTCTGGGCCAGTATCTGCAGCCATCCAAATTCCACTTGCCGGTGGAGCGTTACGTGACTCCCAAGGAGTTTGACGACTTCCACAACCTGGCAACCGAACTTGGCTTTACCCACGCCGCCTGTGGCCCGCTGGTTCGCTCAAGCTACCATGCCGACCTTCAGGCCCAGGGGAAAGAGGTCAAATAGACCAAGCCCAAGCACCTAAAAAAACAGCGCCCACAGGCGCTGTTTTTCTATTTATGGGCACAATTTAAAGCTTTAGGGTTAGCGGCAAAAGCTCTGACATAACAGCCTCTAGCCATATTAGCCGGGATGCTCTAAGAGCCAAGGAGAGCTAAGAGGCGTGAAGAGACAACTCCATCAGCAGAGCATCTTCCCGGCCCTCTTTAGCCTGATAGTAATCGGCCCTGGAGCCGGTCTCAATAAAGCCCAGGCGCCGATACAAGGCGATAGCGGCGGCATTACCCACCCTGACTTCCAGCAATAATCTCTCCACACCAGTCTCTTTAAGCAGCTCGATTGCCGCCTGTAATAATTGCCGCCCCAACCCCTGACCTTGTGCGGCAGGAGCGATACAGATATTCATCAGGGTCGCTTCCTCGAACAAGACCTGCAGCAAGCAAAAGCCTTGAAGCTCCGGTCCTAGATATAACCCCAGAGCCCGGTAAAAACGGCCAAAGCAACTGCCCAGAGTCGCCTCACTCCAGGGAAACTCATGGGCCAGTTGTTCAATTTTCATCATCTCGTCGAGGTCATCGGCCTCCAAGGCTCTGATTGCAATAACCTCTGTCACTTCGCCTCCAACCTGTGCCAAATCTGTTGCCATAGGGCGCGCTTGCCCTCGCTGCCTGACATCAATTGCGCCGGCTGCGATGAATGCAGCCAAGCCCCTTCAACAGGCTCTGGGAACATATTCCATATCACCTCTTGCCCAGCCACAGGCCGATTACCGACGTTGCACTGCCCGGCCTCCAGTCCCAATAACGCCAACACCTTGAGCACCAGAGGATGTTGCAATACGCTCTCATCAGCATCAGGCACCAACAGCATGAAAGGCACCTGGGAGGGAGAGTCTTGTCTACTGCGCCACAGCTCTATTCCCATGGCGTGCAAATATTTATTCATGGTGATTGCGCTCCGCTTTAACGCAGTTTGAAAATGTCGCCCAAAACCCATAGCGAGGGACGAACAAGAAGGGCAAAAATGACTGAAAGAAACCCACAACAAAGCTTCCAAGTTAAGCGCTTCAGAATACCAGCTTGCTCAGCAACTGTCTGTGACCTGAGAGCAAATCCCCTGGCAATCCACTCAAACAAAATCGATTGCAGACATCTATTTTATCCACTTTAACTAATTAGCTTCCGGAGTAATATAGAAAACAGATCATTTACGGAGGTTATATTATGAATATCAATATCGGGATCAACCAAGCCGATCGCCTGGAAATAGCCAACGGTTTGAATCGCTTACTTGCTGACACCTACAGCCTTTATCTCAAAACCCACAGCTTCCACTGGAACGTGACAGGTCCCATGTTCACCAGCCTACACCAACTGTTTGAAGAACAGTACACCGAATTGGCTGCCGCGGTGGATATCATAGCAGAGCGGGTCAGAGCCCTGGGTGAAAGAGCCTTGGGCTCCTACAGCGCCTACGCCGCTCAGACCGAAATCAAAGAAGACTCAGGTATCACAGATGCCAAACAGATGCTTGAGGAACTGCTGGAAGGCCAGGAGATCATTATTCGCAACGCCCGGGCACTCTACCCTCTGGTGAACCAGGCCAATGACGAAGCAACGGCAGATCTGCTGACCCAGCGTATTCAGCTGCATGAAAAGACCGCCTGGATGCTTCGCAGCTTGTTAGTGCAGTAATCTGGCATCACTTTGATACGGCGTTCAGAAACGGCATGAATTAGCGGCTAATGCTGAAACAAACTGAGTATTGAACCTATACGGCTTACGCATATTGCGTGAGCCGTTATCTTATTTAGCACCGGGCAGGGTTTAACCCTGTAACAGTAGTTTTAAAGATGTAGGCATACTGACAGTGCTAGATGGAAAATAAACGGGTCCATATCGACCTCAAGCACTTTATGATATCTACAAAAGGAAAACGGCCCGCATATTACTATGCAGGCCGTCTGGAATGTGGCAGGGGTGGCAGGACTCGAACCCGCAACCGTCGGTTTTGGAGTGAGTTATTTAAATCATAAAAATCAATTGGATAAGATTTTCCTTAGAAAATTAAACTAGAAAAAACATCGAATAAACACATGATTTTTAATGTTTTAAATTGCTAATTTCTAACTATTTTAATCACAAAAAAAGATATCTATTCACATTAACTTAGCTCACACACCCTTATATGATTAGACGACCAACCTCAACATGCTCTTCCTCTAACTTGTTTTTGGACAGAACGTGTATGAAAAAGGAGGCTTTTGCCTCCTCACTTTTTCTATGCCGCATTTTCTTTTTGTTCTTCTTCCAGTGCCTTAGCCTTACCAATGAAAGGGCCAATCAGTTGAGCAACAGCACGAAACACAGGCACTACGACCGAGTTGCCGAACTGCTTGTAGGCACTGGCGTCGGCACAGACTATACGAAAATCGGTATCGCTTTCATCCCTGTCAAATTCGGGCTTCTCAAAGCCCATCAGGCGAGCGCACTCCTGAGGTGTCAGCCTGCGCGGAGTTTTGTACGTAGCGTCAAACTCGGGGGCATAACGACCGTTTTCGTGGTCATATAACTTCTCCCATTCCTTGACGACAGCCTTGTATTCTAGTTCTGTCATCTCTGGGTTTTCGAGCTTCACCTTGTCTGCATGCCCTATCGAGAAGGCCTCTCGCGCTTGGTTCTTACGGATGGCATGCATCCTATTATCCAGAAGATAACTGTCTTCCAACCCACTTTGATTGATCAGGATCTCGGAGCCATCCTTGTGGTATCTCGCCGACAGTGTGCGAGTCACTGCATCAGGACTCTTCGGATCAACAAGCCCGAATCCGAACCCGTTGCCCTTGCTCTGATGTTTCAGGGCATAGTGGTAAAGGTAGTTCCACAGGTTCTCTGTCAAAGTGTACTTGTCCCTGTCCTCCTTGCTCAGTTCGCAGAGGATCTCGGCGATTGTGTAACGCTTTTCCGGTTTGGGGATCTTGTTCAGGTCTATCTCTTTCAGGGTAGGATCCTTGGCGATAAGATCCTTACGCACACCGACAAGACAGACTCGCTCCCGGTGCTGCGGCGTGAAGTGTGCGCCGTCGATAACTACCGGATCCTGTTTGCGCTTGCGGACATTGGCGATGGCCTCTTCTATATCGACACCTTCGTCGGTAATGTTTGCCACCCAATAGCCAGCATTATCAAGCGAGTGGATAATTGTGGCGAAGGTATTGCCCTTATCGTGGCTCTTAAGATTCTTGACGTTCTCCAGCACAAAAAACTTAGGCTGGCGAGCATTAAGAATCTGCTCAACGTCGAAAAATAGTGTGCCTTGGGTATCACAGTTGAAACCATGGGCTCGGCCCAGCGAGTTCTTCTTAGACACACCAGCCAGAGAAAACGGCTGGCATGGGAAACCAGCAAGTAGCACATCGTGCGCTGGGATGTGCTTCTTGATATGTTCGCACTTTTCTTCACGGTTCATTAGGTTGTTACCGCTCTGGGTGACCTTGGTGATATCCATGAAGGAGGTGTTCCTTTCCGGGTTTTCTTCTTCGCTGTTGAGGAAGTAATCAAGCTCGTGTTCATCCACGTAGTGGTTGGCGAGATAGGTGCGGCGTGCCTTCTGCTCCCATTCGCTAGTAAAGATGCATTTCCCACCGATATCCTCAAAACCTTTGCGCAGGCCGCCGATACCTGCGAACAAATCGATGAAAGTGAACTCCTCATTGTCCCAATGCGCAGGTTTCTTCGGCAGCAACTGCTGTTTAATAAAGTCCCTAGCATTTTCGTCAATGATAATCGCATTTTTTTCGGGATCTTTGCTCCAACGATTGAGCTCAGTACGATCTATTCTAAGCGTCTTTAGCTCTGCACCATCTTTAAGCTCAGCCAGTTTTGCTAGCTGGATTGCTAGGTTCTTCTGGTCATAGACTTCGATTAGCAAACGAAGCAGCTTGTTAGTTTCCCGAAGGTCATTTCTAGTTCTTTGTTCGGCTTCAAAATCACCAAGTCTAATTTCTTTCATTGCACTTTCACCACTGGGTTAATTGTGTGATATTTTATCACACGTTTCTCCCTTTTTTCGAGTTTTGTGTGGATTTATACAGTGACCTTATACAGAAAAGGGGGCGAGCTGACGCATATATTATGCACTTTCTATTTGAAGCTTAAGCATGTAAGTAGAGAACTATTCATTTATCCGGCAACTTTCCAACAGTTCATCCGTGACCTTCACAAGGGAGACTCCGTCTAGCAGGGATTTTATATTCTCTGCCACTTCTTCTGGCGGAGTCTGGTAGCTGCCTAATACATGGAAGTCCGTTGCGGGAATCTCGAGGAAGCGGTTCTTGCTTGCACCAGTAAAGCTGGTTGTTTCGTCGCTCTCTTGTTTTTTTTGGTTCAAAAGAGCTTCAGTTTTGGTTGTGGTCAACTCTGTGCCGATGAGCAAAACTCTATTGTAATTGTCCCGGCGATTGAAAAGGTAGCCGGGATCAGAGTGTTTACTCCAGTCAGGTTTTACTAGGATCAGGTGTAAAGTGCGGATACCTATTTTCCCTAAGTCCCTGACTAGTTTCGCTTGGCCTACATTGATACCAAATTTGAGAGGAGCCTTCGCACCGCGCCTAAAGGGGTACTTGTGTTTGAGTTCGATCTCCCAGTACTGATTTTTGTAAAGGACGATCCGATCTAGGTCCCATAGCCAGCTGAAAAATGGCTGGATCACGAAATTTTTCAATACCCTATTAAGCAGAACCTCGTTCTTAAAATTGTCGATTGTTTCAAAGGCCCCATGTAGCCTGCCCCAGAAAACAGCCATCTGCCTTTCTGTATCCCTGACACTCTGCTGGATGGTGGGAAAAGGGATAGTTACGCAACTTCTTTTCCCTTGTAGGTAGGTTTGAAGCGGTAACATCTTTTTTTCCCGGCCGGGTTTGTGGCAATAGAAGTTAGAGCTTTCCTCGTCGAAAGCCACAGTAAAGGTGGTATAGGGCGCAAGTTTCTGGAGTGTTCTAACGTACTCTTGACTTACCAAGTTGTTGCTCCGATCCCAAACGAAGAAACACCTAGCATTTCCGTATCCTTTCTGCAGAGCGATCACTGTCGTGACGTTGAGCACCTTGAGACCTAGTTGTTCGAGGTGCCTTATGTAGGTCATGGCGACCGGTTCTATTTGTAATCCCTCTAGGGTTTGGTGCTTGTCGTAGCTAAGGAGTTCGAACTGGATGATTTTGTTGTTCAGATCTAGTTGACTAAGCGCAGTGCCGTTGCCGACAGGTGTTTGCGTTCCAAGCATTTCTGCATTCACTTTCACAGGCTCCAATCATCGCTGTATACTTTTGATTTCATTTATAAAATCCTTAAATGACATCAACCATTCGGCCTGCACAGGTTGGTAACTTGCTTGGATTGCTTCAGGTACCACGAGTTGAAGTTGTAGTTCTTCCATCTGCTGGGTTTGGGCTTCGCTGATAGCCGGTTCCATTGTTATAAGATGCTTACGTGGAACTCGTTTGGCCTCGGCCAACACCTGTCTCCACCGGTCCTTGCAGGTAGTCTTGGCACCGAGGATACGAAGCTTCTCCGCAGGAAAGCTGGTATCGGCATAGCAGTCACTACTCGGGAACACGAAATCAGGCTTCTGTCTCCCCTCTGTTTTGGCTCCACGGTCAAACAGGATGCCGTTGGAAAGCAGTATAGTTTCGATATGGTTCTCGAAGGCATGCCCGCTCCGTGACTTCCTACGATTCTGAACACTGAGAGAGAAACGTACGAACTCATCGACATCATCACCATTTTCGCCGAACCCTTCGCGCAGCCTCTGCTGCACGATATATTTCTCAAGCTGCCTGAATGCCGACTCCTCTGTCTCCATCCACTCGATGAGTGCCGTGTCAGGGGTATCGACTGGAGATAAATCCCTTGTTAGCTCACGTGCAAATTTGGAGAACTCCTTGGTTTTGGGAAATTCAGCACCGAACCTACTGAGGATAAGATCGAGGTAGTCGGTACCGTCGGAGCCAATTTCTATACCGTACCGCGCGAACATCAACCTGATAGGGAGGGTGAATCCGGACTGGCTGACCTCGACGCCAGTTAGTCCCCTCTTATTGGTATTGGTATCCCGCACACCGAAAAGTGTTCGGATCTGATCTTCGTACTCGCTACCAGGAGGGCAGAAGATCATCAGCAACGTCCCTTCATGCGTAGCTGCAATCAAGAAAAAATCGCCGGGCTCGAACCTGTTACTGACATCGTTAGATTTGTAATAGAGCCGCCACTCGGGCGAGCGGTTAGGGTCTTGATAACGAGTATCGTACCAAGTAACAGTATCCTCGCTGATGATCGGCTCGGCTTCATCCTCTGATAGGTAGACGAGCGTCGCGGCAATCTTTACTTGGCTTCCATCATCTGGAGTACCCAAGTATTCGCCAATACCAGCCTTGACCAACCCGCCTATCTCATGCTGATTTGACACCGGACTAGCATCGACGGCTGTAAGATACTTGAATGCGGCGGACGTGAATACATCAGCGAGCAGCTCGAACATGCTTACCTCTTGATATCTTAATGCTATTGGATGAGCTTAACCTAGATTAAACCCAAACTCATCAATAAGTTACATTTATGATGGTTATACTGTATGTATTCATGTATTTCATGTTCTGAATCGCCACTGATTTCCTAGACACCTTTTAGTTAGCTCAACTCCCATAGACCTCCTAGTTAACCGTGCAACGGCCCCACATACGCTCTCAGACCAACGAAAAAGTCCGCATACAAGTGATTTGGCCTTCATTTTGTTCAGTAAACGCCCCCAATTGGGCTTTGGGTAGTCCCTATCGTGCAGCCATCCCATAGGTTTAAGGGGTTAATCGTGCAGCCAACCAATATATCCAAGGCTTAAACGTGCAATGTTCCCACATATGCCCTTGCAATGGCGTTACATGTCACATTTTACATTCGTGACATGTAACGAAATATAAATATCTTTTTAAATTCATTTATATACGTTCAACCAGTAACACCAACCTAAGTCAAAATCTGGAAATTTCCTTCTGACTCTACAGACAAGACATTTGTCCAAATTGGGCAGTTTGGCGTGCCAATCTCGGCAATTATCAGCGGGATAATGGCTCCGTTCACTAAGCACGGAGTTATTTTTATGAAGTTAAATGGCATTGAGCTGCTCCACCTAGCTGTAGCACATGAGCTAAGAGAAGTTTGGGTCGTCAGGTTAGACCCACCCGATCAGCCCGGCAATCGGGGGCCAGATGGTGACCTGCTCTGGCCGGAGGTTTTGCTGTGCAAGAGTTCTGACGATGCAACTCATTTGGCTGAGTACCTAAGCAAAGCAGCCTTTGATGATTTTTCTGATTTTATGGCCGCAGAAGAAGATGGGGAAATCCATTCAGTACCTCAGGATGCAGATCAGTACATAGTTGCGCTCTGTAAAAGCATTCAAAGGTACAGATACGCATGGCTGGTAGAGCCAAGCATCAAAAGCATCTCACAAATCACATTGCTCAAGGAGGCTTTTCAACATGATTAAAAAGTCATTGAGTTTGCTGGCCTTTGCATTAATTGCATACTCAAACATTACACTTGCTCAGGAAAGCGCCACTGTGGGTCAAAAATCCTCACAGGAAAAGCGCACCCAAAGAGAAACCACGCTGAACGATGAGACCAACATGGAGTTACAACGCCAAAAAGGAGAAGAAGCAAGAAAAGGTGAGGAAAAACGAGACACGACCTCCACATCAATGCGTGATGCAAACGAAACATCATCTAGGCAGCAATACCAAAAGGCTAACCGTCTTTCAGTAAAAACAGCCCCACTTTCTATTCTTGTAGAGCTATTTGCCTATGTCGAAAAAGGTAAATCTGTAAGAGGGAAAACAGCAAACGTCATCAGAAATTGTTCGCTCATTACGAACCCACAAGCACCACAATTTCCAGAGTTAGAACCCAAACCCTTAGTTACAAGCGTTCAGGCCTGCATGGCCTGGAACAAAGAAAAAACACTGGGACAATGCCAAGTTGAGTTGCAGCAGGCAGCTTTCAACTGGGCCACCACAGGCATGCCTTCATCTATAAGAGTTCCATCTGAGCGACTGAAAAGAGAAGGTGTTTGCTGGGCAGTCTACGGACTTGTAGCAGAAGCAACGCTGGATGAAATATCAAGCGGGATTTCGGTCAACGGACGTGGCAAGTCAGCGATAAAAATGGCGCTTGCCAAGGTAATGAGTAAACAGCTCATACGTAATGACTTACCAGAAAAAGCATTGAAGATAGTAGATAGACAATTTGGAAGAAACTGCGTAGTGCCATCGACACGAGGATATCAGCATGAAGGAAAATACGAATGGTCATGCGGTTCTTTCTCTGCTGATCCAAAAAACCTGTCAGCCTCAATCGGCGAGTTCACTGTCTTTGGCCGAGGAAACTCGCTCTTTGGAGAGTCATGGGAGCTGGAGACATCATTAAATCACGACACCCTTTTTTCATTATCGACTACCAGAACTAACTCAAAAGAAGCATCAACGTCTAATGCTCAGTATGCAAGCACCGACAACCGCTCATCCAAGTCCCGTAACCTTTCAATGAGAACGTCCGAGCGCTTACAAACTGAGGAAGCATCCAATCTCAGCAACTCCACGGAGGCAAGCTTCACAGTGTCTCAGCCAGGCATAAAAGGAGGTAATTAAAAATGAAATCTGTACTGTATGGCATCATCATTGCCTGCCCAGTCACAGCCATTGTGATCTACTTTGCCTTAACTGGTAGGCAGGAAGTTCTTATCCAACAAAAAACACATGAAGTTCAACAACAAATTCGCTCGGAAGAATTTCATCGTGACTTCTCTAAGGCTTGGTCTGAGTTTGATCTACCCAACCAGCATGATAAGGCCCTCCTCTCGTCGGAAAACGCTGAACGGAACGAGCGAATCAAGCAGCTCAAAAAACTGCGCGCTCAGTTGGAAGCGGCTAACGGTGAGTCAATGGATGACCTCAAAGGAGACTTAGCTGAGATGAGAAAAGCATTGAAGGAAGCAGAGCAAGAAAAATAGAGGTTGCGGTAACTCATACTCGATCATACACATCCGCAGGTTAGCCACGACTAGATCGTAATGTCGAACTGCCGGTACCGTAACTCACTATTGGACAAAAGTGAGCTAGAACGTTTGTTCTAGCTCCAATCGATAGGATTAGAAAAAGTATAGTGGTTCAGTTCGGTTTTTAATCCGAGAAGCAATTAATGTCGTTCTAGCAGTTGTTCAATGTGAGTGGCAATACAGTTAATCGATTCACTGACAGCATCTATAACAAAGTCAAAAGCTCTTCCATAGCCGACGCTTAAACTGGCGGTATCAAACCCAAGGTCTTGCAGAGTATCAATACATTTCTTAACTGCATCATGGGCATCAGCGATCCTAAGCTCGTTATTCAAGAACAGCGGCGTTAATGTGGCATTTCGTTTTTTCCAACCCTCAGGTACATTTTCTGATGTAAAGCAATCAATAGTTTCATGCTGTTCGTTCAAAGATTCGAGTACGTTCAAAAGACTTTGCATCAACTTTAAACTTCCTAGATTTTTCACGTCAGTGCTTGGACACCCAGCATGGCAAAGAAGTGACTTGAGAAAACCATTTGGGGTTTTTTGAAGAATCTCATGGAGACTCTTACACCGAGCCAAAAATGCCTGTTGTGTCATATCTAGCGGCGCGACCTGAGCTAGTCGCACGAGAGATGGGTAATGCAACCATCCATTAGCGTCTACTTCTTCTCGACTAAAACCTGTAAGATCTTCAGGGGAATACAGTTGCCCAGTTGTCTCCCCTAGTGCTGATAGCCCTTCCCCCAAACGTAGCAAGCCTTCTAGAAGTCTTTGCACCTTTATTGTTATATGCTCTTCATCTAGATCTAATTGTTCAACAACCTCTGGCTTGATCTCGTAATTATACGCATGAACAATTTCTCTATCAGGCTTAGCCTTATACAGCTCACGAATCGGTACTCGGATTAAGTTTCGTCCAACGCGTTGGCATTCAGTAAAGCTCCACTGCCCTTTATATGAAGGTGAACACCACCACCGTCCATAGATGTTTATGGGTGTGGTGTCATAGAAGTTACTTTGCTCATATTTTTCGAGGAAGCGATCATCCAAGTAGACGTTGTAGTTAGCCATAAGCGCATTTGCTCTAGCATGTGTCATGGGCTCTTTGTCATTTGCCCAAAGCAAGGTCTCTGCGTCTTGCTCCAAGCACAGTTCTGGTAAAACAGCTTCAACCGAAGCCCAGAGCTGAAGAAGAATCCCTCCTTTGTGTTCTCGGAGATCTAACTCATACCATTGGGGACCTTCAGTTGGTTTTAATACAATATGAGATTTACCATTCAATGATTCTCGTAACTCTGGGGTGTCTTCTAATTGAGCTTCGTAGAAAAAAACACGCACGCCTTTAGCTCCACGCAGCCACAAATAACGGCGGAGGTATTCATTGGACATTTTCCAGCACACATCGCGCTTCAAGTGACCTTGATACTCACTTGATACTTCCCCCTCAGCAACATCAAATTCTGGTAAGTTTAAGGCGTCATATATGAGTCGTTGTTCTTCATTACCTATGCAGCGAGGGGTGAGACCAAGAGTCATCCAAACTTTTTCAGCGAGGTTAAAAGTGTAAAAGGAAGCGTCCCCCCAAGCCGCGACTATGTAATCATACCCAGAGATTGAAGGACTGAATTGAGCAGACTCTGCCTTTTCTTCACCAAAAGGAACAGAGTAAGTCACAACACCTTGCCCCGCTTCCCTCAAGACTTCAATTGGGCCATCGTTGCCCTCAGGAACAACAGCAATCTGAAGGTGTAAGTGTTCTGCATTTTCTCCATAAAGATCAGTCTCCTGCATGCAAGCGACCTCAACACGCAAATCAGGAGATAGACCTACAGGCTTCAGTAACTCTTTTAGTCTATGTGGCAAAATGGATTCTGGCAGAGGGAACGATTCAAGATAATTGAAATTCATAGTTAACAACCCGATTTTTAATCCTCATATGTAAACTGCTGAACCTGTAATCAGGTCACTAATTGCAACAGCCGCTCAATATATGCATAGTAGATTAGTATGTTATTGTTATAATAAGCCCTGCATGAGGATTGTTGCAATGGATGTTTGTCGTCTTGGAAGCCTTATCAATTTTTTTTCAATTCCCTCTAAAAAAGAGGATTTTGCAGAGTGGGTATCCCAGAAGGATGTCGTTGATTTTTTAGTTAGTGATGCAAATGACGATGACATAATTCTTCATGCATCAGCAAAAACTACTCTTCTTAATACTGTCCTTGTGCTAAAAAATGAACTGTCTAAATCTGACCCTCATCAAATGGCTTCTTGGGATTACAACAATGGTGGATGGTCTGTTTGTAGCGGTGGTGGTCGTGACAAATCGTGGGTCGAGCCACCACTAGAAAGTTGTAAACCTAGTGTTTTGAGCAAAGGTGAGCCTCTCATATTTAAGCGTTATTTTCACGGTGTAAGAGGGCGAGAGAGCTACATAGAGGTCTCTGAAAAGTTCTTGCAAGTTATGGAGTTGCACTATATGCATGAACTGAATTCTTGGTGCAAACTTGATAAAAATGGTGATATCGACGAAGTCATCAAAATTCATCAGTTGGAGAGAGAAGGTGAAGAGTATGGCACTGTAGTTTCGATTAGATTCAGCGTATTAGCAGAGTACTGCTATCTAACCGAAACAGCAGTCGTAAGGTTATTTGATGTTGATAGAATTGACTATGCAAACTTCACTAGCTGGGGTTCATCACCAGAAGAAGTCGTGGCTGAACAAGGTGTGTTTGGCAAGCGCAAAGTCATCTCTAACGCTAGCTACTTTAGAGGTGTTCAAGCATTTGCGCCGATACATGAAGATAATGAACACAATACTTCAGACGAACAACAGTATACAACGTTTATTGCTCAAGATTGGAAGAACAAGCGTATTGAAGAGATATCATGTGCTCCATCCGCTATTGATAATTACTTTACAGACTCAGATAAAGCCTTTGAATTAAGCCCAGCATTCTTCAATGCTGAAGTTATTCTCAAATACAAGTCCGACACTGATAAATACACCTTAGAGGAAAGATCAATAACATCTAGAGCGGGTTGGTATTTAAAGAGCTACGACATTAACGAAGCTGGACAAATCCATACTTATCTAGGCGATCTACAGAAACTGCCATACTCAGAACAATTGCACTGGAAGCAATATAATGAGAAGCCTAGAGCACCTATTTCAGAGAGAGCTTTAGAAACAGACTTTAAGGGAAATTGGTTTAAAGTTTGTAACCCAGTTGAAGATCTCAAGCGAAAATTGGACGAGCTTGATTCCAAAGGAACAACTTGGTGGAGAATGAAAAATCGTGTTGTGAAGCAATCCCTCCACTCTGTTTATTCAAAGTCTGTCGATGAGTGGAAAGAGGAAATTTTAAGGTTGGATCAGGTATTAGTCGAAGGTTTAATCAAGAAACAATTGAAAGCTAAAGCGAAGACGCTTGGTCAAAATCCACCGGATAAAGATAGAGAATTGAAACTAGTTGAATGGTGCCTCTTGGGGTGTGGTTTTGATGCGGAACATGCACGTAGCGTCCTTACTCCTTGGCATGATGCTCATAATCTGAGAAGTGTCCTCAAGGGACATATTTCAGGACAAACCGCTGAGCAAATCAGACTAGATGCCATCAAGGACTTTGGTTCACTTAGAAACCACTTTAATGACCTCTGCGAAAGATGCCATGAATCACTCTGTATCATCTTCAATGCTTTGGAAGAACATCAGCAAGACAAAACAGGTACTCAAAATATTTAAAAGTAGGGCTATTCACATGAGCCTAGTAAATCTAATCTGACAACGGCACCCAAAAACGGGTAACTGTCAGATCAGGCCTGAGCTAGTACAGGTCATTGTTTTTGTTTGGCGACTAAACAATAACTCTTCAGCCGTTTTCATTTCCAGTCCACGATAATCTGCGATGAACCATAAAAAAGGCAGGTTAGCCTGCCTTTTTAACATTTGGAGTGATGCTTATGTTTCCTCATCCGATTTAAGCTCCAATCGTTTACCCAGTTCCTCCAATAGGCTTGGCCCTGTCAGGCTATAATTAATCACCGCCGGATTATTGTCACGAACATCAGAGAGGTCCAGATGTAATCCTGCTTGACTCTCTCCTGTTACATCCTCTAGGCAACGTCGAGATTCCAAGTCAAGAGCAGTCATATATTTCTGTTCATTACTTTGAGGACCGAGCGCCATGGTAATGAGACAGTCTTTTCCATGCTCAATCTTGTAAGTAACATCAATAGCGTCACCACTTACTGGGAACTTAAAAACCATAAGTGAAGCGTCGTTAATTCCAGGCTTTGTCGCACACCCAGCCAAAGAGAGCATAGATGCGGTAGCCACTGCTAAGATTGCTTTTTTCATTTCAGTTTCCTCATTTTCTTGAATGTAATTCTCAACGACCAATTGACTTGTTTTTGTCACGGTCGATTCTTTTTTCACTGTGTTGTTGGTGCTGAATTGACGATACCGCTTGACGTTCTTTCTCTCTCGAGTGAGATCGGGATATAGCTTTTTGATGCTCTGGGCGAGGTTGATATTGGCTGTACTCTTTCTTGGCAGAATGAGATAACTTGTTATAGGTGCTAACTATCAGCTTATCAGCCTCCTTCTGTTGGCCGCTTTGCTCCAACCGTTTGGCATTGCTTATTGCATCTGACATCAGTCCATGCCGCTGTTCTGTTTTGACCTCTAGTTGAAGGCGGGATAACTCAACACCTAGGGCCTTTGTCATTTTCCCAATATCTTTTTTTAGCTCCTGGGCAGCTTGTTGCTGCTTGGCGTTATCTGGCTCAAAAAAGATTTTCTGGATAGCCTTTGCAGCCATCCACACCATGGCGCCTGCTGCTTCAGTGAAAATATCGTTCTCCAGATAACCTCTTTGATAGTTAGAAAGCGTTTTAGAGAGCCAGTTATCTTGGGTTGGTTTATCGAGCCCCATGCTTTCAACCTGCTTCATTAGTAACTGGACAGAATCAACAATTTTCATCTGCTGCTCAGATAATTGCCGATACTGCTCATTCATATGAACATGATCAAAAACGCTAGTTTTAATCTGCTCATCTTTAATAGGATGACTATTCATACTTTGCACAATTGACTTAGCCGCCGATTCAAGCTGCCCAACCAACTTGTTAGGGTCAGAGACATCAGCTTTGCTAAGTTCTTGATAGAGCGCCGCAACTTTCGCTTTTTCGTTCAATTCCATTCCAATTACCTCTTAATGACGATGTTTTACATGTAGATTTCCATTAACCCACTCTGCGCTAATGAAATTATTGGGCTCGGTAATGTGTTCAACGTGGCTAGCTGACGCCTCTATATCTGCATGAAAGCGCTCGATCTCAGCCTGATAAGTCCGCATTTCAGCCACAAGGTTGGATAGTTGAGAATACAGATCAGGCTTGGGCTCTCTTCTGAAGATTTTTCTGAAAATACTGGTAATCATTGAGTGCCGCCTTGATACCAAGAAGCAATAGGTTCGAAGTGATCTCCCCACTCCATGATCTTCAAAAAGTCATCGGTGTTATCGACTCTGGCGAGTCCACAATATGTTTTTGTGTATCGACCATCGAGGCACTTCAATACCGTGAAATGAAGAGGTTCACCAGATTCTGCTCTTGCCGCGGTTACACCTCGTCTTTGATGAATGTGAGCGTCATTTATTGGAAGTACTAATCCGTTACCTTGAATCTCTGCCGCCATAGTGTCCTCATTTATCTCTACTCTCTTTGAGCTAATATTTTCTCAGGTGAGCAAGCTTTAGATGGCACGGCAAAGTGCCCAATTTGGACAAAAAAGAAAGGGGCCTGAGCCCCTAAAAGAATGAGTGAAGAAGTTGAATTCGATGATCTAGCGTTTGTGTTCGCCAGCTTCTATCTGTTCGCGAGAAAAGACTGTGGGACAACGTGACAGATCCGGTTTTCCATAACCATTCACAGCCTCAGACCTGCTACATATGTAGGCATCAAACCGACCTGCCGCTTGCATCATTTTTTCTTTGGCCTTCATTGACTCGCTTGCCTTTTCTAGGTAATCACAGGCAGGATAAGACCAAGTTGCGAGTCCTGAATGACCTGCCGCATATGTAGAGCAGGTTTCCCGCTCCGTGACTTTCTCTGTGTAACTTGCAATACCACTTCCTTTTTTCTGGAGTTGAGTCTGAATAGTTGAGTCGTGCTGGTACGGACCGGGATAGCTCCAATAAGGCACCTGATAGTTGTTGAATGCAGGAGAGTACACCGACATAAACCCACGAAGACCCTCGCTTTCGCCAGCAATGTAATCAGCAACACGTTTCCAGTTACCGTCTGTCCATTTCAAACAGTGGTAACCCCCATTCGTTTGACGAGGTTTAGCTCCCAGCGCGATAGCGAGCTCATCAATTTCGATGTCACTATCCTGGCTGCTACTACCTGTACCAAACGCTGCACACATACCACCCACGTGCATTACTGAGATGACACTGGAGCGCCCAATTGCGAACGGTCTGATATCAAACGCATCAAAGTATCCAGTTCGTTGATAATTATAGAAGTTGGCAGCAATCATATTCATTGCTCCAGATCTGGATTGCATGTTTAACACATCTCGAGACATTTTAAGCGCACTATCCCAACCAACCCGCGACGCCGCTGCCGCAATAAGGCTGCCCATCACATCATTATCATGAGCCGAGATAGTGTATTGAACAGATGAAACTGGAGTCCGTACTGCACAGTATTCGTAATATTCATTAAAGGCTAAATCCTTACGCGCTTGTGGAGCGGCTGTATTGTGCTTCACCAAGAATTTATCCAAGCTCAGTTCCTGACCGTTCTCCGTACACTCACCACCTCCGTTGATTAGACAACGCTCATAAAACTCAACCGTGCTTTTGAAAGAGGCAACGTTGGTAAGCGCATAATGGTCGATAAAATCGTCTACTGAGAACAGTTGACCAGAATCATTGAAGCAATCATGGAATCCATACTTCATAGCCTTATCTGCTTCGTCGGAATAGCGATCTATTTTTGAAAAATTCACCTTCCTTTCTTTTTGGCGTCGCTCATCGTTGGCTGTACGAATGCGCTCCAGGGCTGCTGATTGATAACCCGGCTCTAGCAACGCCTCGGTCCAAGAGTTAAAGGTTTGCCACTCGGCACCTAAATTTGCCACCATCTTAGCTGCCGAGTTGAATGCCTCCTCACTGCCGAAGTCTTCCTGTCTGAATCCAACGAGTTTCATGTCGGCTAGTGCTGCTTGTGTGTCCGGATCTGTTTTTTCAATTTTCTGGACCGACGTATCTGTCTTAGTCTTGCCGGCGATGTTAGGCATGGTCGCGGAGCAACCTGCCAGTGCAGTCATTACAACTATTGACGTAAAAAGAACTTTCACTTTTAGATCTCCCTTTTGGTTCTGTATCCATTCCATTTTCAAATAAAAGGGCAGTCTAGCCAGTACGCCAAACTGCCCTTTTTGGACAATAGACCGCAATTATCTAGTTAGACTGCGTTCACTGTCGCCTCTTGATATACCTTTAGCCTGAGATTTACCTGTTGTCTGCGTTGACGAGCGTCCTGACTCTGGTTGTTGCCATAGCTTATCAATCAAGTGATCCAGCGGTTCCAGAGACTGGTAACGGCTTTCCTTAGCCGTCTGTTTTTGACCTGATCGTTGCTCTACAGCTCGAACCAGCCCTTCTTTTGAATCGGTATAGAGATACACGCGGTCCTTTGCTCTTGATATCTGCACATAGAACTGTTCCGTGTTCAATAAAGCTTCTCGGTTGGTTTCAGCGTGCACAAACACGTTCTGGGCTGTCTTACCTTGGGCAGCGTGAACAGTCATGGCGTAACCGTGATCCCAATGGGAATTAGCCAGCTTGGACATATCAAACTCACCAGTTTTACCATTTGAAAGTCTGAAGGTTACGTTCGTGCCTTCTATCTTCTCAACAGTGGCCGTGTCATTGTTCAATCGTCCAGTCGGCTTATCATTATCACGCCACACGATCTTCTCACCAACGGCCAAACCACTTTCAGTTAGGTTGAACATCTGGATGTTCTTGGCCGCATAGCGTTCAGGGGAGAAGCGAATCAGCTCAGCCTGCTCATTGGCCCCGAACTTCTTAAGCAAGATATCGTGGTTATCTCGACCAACAACCTGATAATACAGGCCCTTCTTGATGCCCTCACGCTTGAAGCTACGCGCAAACCGGACGATTTGCCCATTTTGATACGATGTCACCATACGCCTTTCAGCTTCTGTTGCATCGACCGGTGATAGCTGGTTAGTACGCAGCTCTTCGCCCAGAGCACCTTCTTTTTTTAGGGCGTCACGAACTAATTCATTCGTGCGACGACGGCCCTCTCGGCTTGGTTCGAGGATGATACTTTTGGCTCGTTCCTGCGGCGCAAGAGCCATGTAGTCCGTCACAAGCTCTTGTCTGCGGGCTTCACCGCTTTTCTCATGGTCAATTTTTCCACTTTTCTTATGCGCGACCAATTCTTTTATCGTGCTGCCACTCTCCTGTAACCGACTTAGAGCATTAGAGGCCCTTTTCATTAGGGAGAGGTATACCGCATCCCTTGTTCCTCGGTTCGTCTGCCGAACGATTTCTTCCAGATGGTAGGTTTCCATCCCGTGATTTTGAAGCTGCCTGAAAGCAGCACCAGCTTCGACTGAGGCTAGCTGACGAACATCACCGGTCAATACGACACGAGCCCCCGATTGCCCCGCACGTTGCAAGAGGTCTCGCATTAGCTTGGTTCCTACCATGCTGGACTCATCCACAATCCAAAGTTGAGGAGTTTTTTCCAACATTTTTCCAAGACCGTCACGTTCTCCCTGTAACTCTGATCTTTCATATTGGAGTTCGTCGAGTCGTTTCTGATAGAGCGGCGAATTCTCGGGAATCCGAACCCCAGTCTTTTCATCAACATATGGATTGGAGAGGGCTTTTTCGATTTGCTCTAACCGCTTATCAATTTTATCGATCTGGGTATGAGTTTTCCGTTCTTGAACCCACTCGTTGCGGTTTTGTGCCAGAAAAGACTGAATTGTTCCAGACTGAATTTCAGCACCATCAATCAAACTCTGACCAGCAGAATTCGTAGGGGTAAGCCCCCTAACCTCATACCCCATATCCCTCGCGGTCTCAGCTACAGTTCGTAGGACGGAGGTAGTTTTAGCCGTACCTGCGAACCCTTGCACTCCAACGATCCGATTCTCTGTGAGCAGAATGCCCTCGGTAGCTCTCCGTTGGTCAGCGTTCCACTCGTACCCCAATTCGTTGGCTTTCTCCTCGGCATTAGAAATGGCCGCAGCCGCCTGTTCCCGGCTGCACAATGCCTGAACTCGGTCGCGGCCAAGGTATTCCTCCTTGATCACCTCATCCTCGATGGCGATGGCCGCTTTCGACGTATATCCCCGAACATCAATCTCTTGCTTGCTGACCTTATCAAAGGTTCTAACCGACTTCTCTATGAGCTGACCACTGCGAATTGCAGCATCAATTGCATTCGTTACATCAGAAAGTAGTACTCGCGATCCGGCATAACGGCTAGCCACTTTGACTAGATCGTGGTGTGCCCAAGACGTATCACGTTCTCCAAGGTGCTCAGTCGCCCACATGACGGCTTCGTTGGCTAATTGAACCCGCGCCAAAATCGCCTCGGATTGCCGCTCCAGGGATGGGGTATTCTCCCGAGACAGAGCTATGACCCCTTCCAATTCTGTCAGCTTCTCTTCACCCAATTCTGCATGCCAGCGATTCAGAAGTTCACCACGCTCAGCAGCGACTTTTCGATCCCGCGTGTCGAGCGTGGCGGTCTCCTTTTCCCCAGCCGTGGCCGTTTCACGAGTCTTTCCCCTAGCCTCCAGCGCATCTCCGATTGCCTCTGATCGTTTCGACAGTTCACGTACAGTATCTTTACTTACCCCAGCAATCTCCCAGGTCCCATCTTTACCCTGGTGCTCTAGTCGAAAGCCCAGTGAACCAACCTCTTGAGCGAGAAATTGACGGTAGACCAGACCAAGGTGCTTTTGGTCAATGAAGATTGGTTTATTCTCCGTTGAGCGCCACTGGCCGTCATTTCGCTGTGTTAAGTTCATTACCACGCAGTGTGTGTGAAGCTGAGGATCAAGGGCACGACTGGTTGTGTGTTTGAAAGTGGCTGCGACCAGCGAACCTGTTTTCTCGTATTCAACGGTATCCTTAGTACGGTTGCGATTCCTTGTGACAATATATTCGCTCTCTATATATTGAAGTACCGCTTGGACAGCCTGGTCATGGGCTTCGAGAAGCCGTTTGTCGCCTGCTACCTCTGCCAGAATAGAAACACTCTTAGGTGCTGAAAAAGTGAGGTCGGTCCCTGGTTGATGTTTCCATTCGCCGTCACGGAAAGTGCCAACCTGTTGACCGTCTGGGAGCCGCCCATCCAGAAGTGATTTAAAAGTTTCCCGCTCCACCTCACCAACAAGACTGAGAGCCTCAGCTCCAGAGCCTACCCATGCGGAAGGAGATAGCCCGTCTACATAGTAGTCATCATGCTCAAAGTAATGACCGGCAGCTCCGGCACTTTTAATAGAAGACGCAGACATCATGATTTTTTGCCTCCTTTCCCAAGCAGGCCAAATACCAAATCATCATCCATTCCAACCGTTCCCAATACTGAATTTAGTTCCTGCTCTAAGTCACTTGGGCTTGGTATTGGCCTTTTAAACTCATCAACGTCCCGCTCATCGGAAATCTCTTTCGGAACATAGCCAACATCAGCTTCCATTTTTAAGGCTCGTGCGGCATTGAGCAGGCGCATACCAACCGTCTCATTCTCATCACCTTGAATAAAACCATCAGCGATCTTCGGAAGCCTCAAGAAAGGAATATCAATACGGGCTTTACTCTCCACACCCCAAATTTTGACAAAACAAGACAAATCAGGCAGATCCATGATTTCACTGGGAAGAACAATTTTTCGGTTTTGACGTTTAGAACTGACCCGAACGCCGTCTCGAATGTCATCGGCGGAGTAGTTTAAGTCTTCATCAACTTCCTCACGCTCAGCTTCACCAAGTACCTTGGAGACCCATTCCGCAGTGTCGGCATTATTCAAACGGAAATGAAGCTGCGTGGAGCATAAGCCAAGTATGGTTTTAGAGGTGTTTTTCCCGAACTCTTCCTCTAGCTGGTTTATTTCCTGAATACCCAAAACAACAGCCGCACCGAAGCCCCGCCCTTCGGCCATCAACATTGAAAGAGCAGGAATTTTTTTGAGGCTTGGTAGCTCATCGACAACAATCCAAAGAGTCCGTTCGTTATTAACCCCACGCGCCATCAACCCTTTGGCCGCAGCTTGTATCCAGGTCGAGATGAGAGGTTTCTGTATTTCTATTTCAGATTCTCGTACTGGTAAGAACAACCAACTATCATCGGCATTAGGTTCATCGCCTTCTGCAATCCAATCTCTTATTGAGAAGAATCCTTTTTTATTCTCTTCTTTCAACAGGCGAAGTGGACGAACACCATCTACGATGGTTGAACGGATACTTTCGAGAGTTCGCTCGTTATCTTCATTGAAATATGTCGCTGCTGGAGTGCCTGCAACCAGTTCTTTGAGTAACTCAAGGTCATTCCACGCTGTCGCCCGAAGAAGTGAAAGCAATGACTTCGGTCCATCTAGATATAAATTCTGAAGTGCGGCTGAAACAACGGCTCTGGCAGCGGATGTAAAGAATTTCTCAGAACCGCTATTACTATTAGAACTAGGTAAAAGTGTCTCAGCTATCCAGTCTGCATCGAATGGTGAGGCCATTTCTTCCCATGGAGTCCATTGGTGTGAGCGGCTATCTGCCGGATTGAGTATGTGATCAACTCTGTCCCGGTAGAACATCTCTACGAACTCGCCTTTCTTGTCATATACCACGGCTCGGTCTCCACGAGCACGAATAGCTTTAAGCAAATGAGTTAGTGCAGTAGATTTACCGGCCCCGGTGGTGCCACTAATCAAGGTATGCTTTTTTGAAAATCCTGTGGGTAAAGGGAAATCGCCGAGGGTTAAATCAGAAACACCATGCTTTTCTACGATTTCTCCTTTCAATTTTTCGGCTGAAACAAGTTTCGCACCTCGAATATATTTGTCTTCTTTGATTTCCTTACCTCTTTTAACGGCCCTAACAACAAGATAAACACCAATAGGCAAGTACAATACAAAGAGCGAAATGAAAGCCAATCCAAAGGATTTGAGAAGCTTAACAGCAGCTTCCTGGAATAGTGGTTCATTTATCACCACAGAGGATGGCAGAGAGTCGCGTCCATCTAGGGCAACACAGGTTCCTATAGTCACGCTTGAAAATGGTTGTACTAGTGCCTTCAATTGTGCCCAAAGATATGTACTGGCGTTTTGCAAGACACATTCATCGGCGTCTATTCCGATGTATAACAGGCCACCGACAATCGCCAACAAAACACCAGGCAGAAAGATCCAAATTCCGCTGAATAACAACATCTGCTGGCTATGAAGCCATGTATCCGCACCACGAACAAAGTCACCGACTCGACCTTTTCTAATCGTTGCCATTTTCAGCACCTCCAATGAAATACTCTCGCAAAGCATTTGTGCGGGCTGAAATGACCTGTTTAGCCTCAGCCATTTCATCCTCAGAGCAGGTCTTTTTGAGCAGAAAATCGGTGGTTGCTACGTTGATCGACAGCAGGTTAATTAGCTGCTGATAAATCTCCTTCTGATCCACTTGTACATTTCTGATTTCGTGCAGTGTTGAGTCATTATTTAATGCCTGCTCAATCAAAGACACCGCCGTTTTACTAACCGTTTGCCCTGATTCTTTAGCTAGTTCCTTCAACAAAATATGTACTTGTCTAGGTGGATATATTTGTACGCGGTACGCCTTAGAAACTCCCATTGTAGTCCCCCTTATCCCTGATTCTCTTGCGTGTGACTCCTATGCAACTCTGCATGTGCAGAGGCGCCGTGAGTCCCCTCAGAAGGCGCTACTGCGCCGGATGAGACAGACCACTCGCGGTGAGTGGGGTGTGGAGAAAAATCCGGGCGAAGCACGGCTTTTTCTTGCTGTGAGATGGGGTCCCGGAGCGCTAAGCTCGGGGTGATTGAAGAAAATAGTTCCGCTAGTTTTCTGGTAGAATATTCGCGTCGCTCTGCTGCCAAAAGTGCCAACTGAGAAGCTATGGTATTGATTGCATCAACGGCGGTACTAGATTCAGCAGCGATCTCTAATATTTTTAGATAGCTGCTACCGCAGCAATGCAGGCAGGTATAAGGGTTGTTAAGACTAAATTGATTACGCATCACTTAGCCTCCTGCCATCGGATATCAATGGAATCACAGTTTGGTAAATTGAGCTCCGCCATTGATTCATAAGACCGACTGATGGCTGCTGGTTCATCTGGCCATAAACCATGTTTACCTTCATTTTTAGCTTTTAATGTTACTGAGCAAACAGGTCTCTTTCCTCGATTATCCCATTGAAATTTAACTTCAGGATTAAGATACCGGCCATGAATCACTATGGAGTCACACTGATACTTGTAAATGGTCTCCCGAATCTCACCAAGATCTTTCTTAAATTGATCCGAGTTGCCAGTATCGTGAGACACGTTGCATGACTCATTTCCGTTTTTTTCGTGAATAACGAACAGGTCGCGGGCATTAAGGAAGTAGTGGTCCATCGTGATTGAATCAATGCTTTTGGTTGTACAACCAGCCAGCATACCGACAGCGACGAGCGCAGTAGTTAAAGTGATCAATTTCATTGGTTTATCTCCTGATTGATTAAAATCAGGATTATTTTTACTTAGAGGGGAGTCATTGTTGGCACGCCAAACTGCCCAATTTGGACAAATCAGAAACTGGGTAAAATTAGGCAGGTATCATCCAAAAACCACCTGTTGATGGCTTTCTGATGTAGCGCAGCCACAACTTTCCTTGGTCGTCATCGAAAAGCAACCTATTGGTGGTGTTTTGGTGGTATTCAGTAGGGTTTAGGCCGTCTCAGTCCCTCAGAGTCATCGAAAAGCCACCTATTGGTGGTGTTTCGGTGACTATTGAGATAAACAACGAATGCAGGTTTGTTTTTAGGGTTCAAAAAACAATAGGTTGCGCTTAAGGAATGCACACAAGCCTAAGAGTAAATAGATTTAATTTTCAGGTCACAGATATCGGGATTCAATGTAAGGCTGTACATCATTCAGCTCGTTACTTTTCCTCTGCAAGTTCACCTGGGCGAAATAATGGTAAACATCTTATCGAAAACACGCTGTTGCCCCATTCCTTGTTTCGGTTCGTTGGCTCAATAGAAAACTCCTACTCTTGTTGCCATACAAAATCTCATCCATTTACCTAATGTTTGGACCTAACGTAAAGCGACTAACAATGTATGGGTATACAGTCGCATTTAAATTTAGGTGTTTTGGTATGATTTTTAGACAAAATCAGTGCGCACTAATTCCATCCAAAATAAATAAAACTCTATAAAATCAGGAGAATATAGTAACTGAATTTTAGTTAATAGGTTTGGAAAACACGCATGCGCGTTTTTCCAGATGGTATATTTGGCAGAAAGCTGATAAATTCTTTGCATACAGATAGTTAACCGTGCGCGTTTTCACTGGTCCAACGATGTAAACGCGCATGCGCACAAATAAAATGTTAAGTGATTCGGAGAGATTCTCGTGTTTGAAAAAATAAAAAATTGGTATCAAGGAGATACGAAGCCATACGAGAATGACCCCAATGATTCAGTAATGATTATTGGAGTTCGTACGGAGTATCACTGGATTACATTGCATGGCTGACATCATGGCCATGTACAAAACGGTTCTCACCTGTGCGCGGCCTCCTTGGATGACTCGTTTCCCTTTGTAGCGTCCGCTTTCACGTGTAATAGGGGCGACGCCGATGAGTGAAGCCGCTTGCTTGTTGGTAATGTAGCCTAACTCAGGCACATTGCTGATGATAGACGCAGCGGCGATATTGCCGATACCAGGTACACTTTGTAAGAGGGTATTTTTAGTTTGGTATTCGGGGCAATCTTCGATGAGTTTGACAAGCTTATTTTCAATCTTTGAGACCTGATTTTTTATCGCAGTCAGGATGGGTGTCATTGTCGAATGTAGGTGCTTAGGCAAAATTTGAATACGATTTTTCTCCATGGTCTGCATCGCGAGCAGCTGATTGCGGCGAATTACTAAGTCACTCATTAAACGTATGTTCTTAGCCTTTATGACCGTTAACTCAGGTTTAATGGCTTCACCATAATGGGCGATAAGCTGTGCATCTAAGCGGTCATTTTTGGCTCTACGACCAATAGCACCGGCAAAGCGTTTGATATGAACAGGATTGGCACGAACAATAGGCAACTTGGCCTCGGTACACGCTAACACGAAGGGCATTTCTAGGCGCCCAGTCGCTTCGATAACGATACGCTGTGGGTTGTGTTTTTTGATAGTAGCTAAGGCTTGTTTGATACCCTTTTCGTTGTTTGGCACGGTAAAAAAGACATCGAATGGACGGATGTAAATGTCGAGCTGTGATTTGCCGGTATCAACACCAATATTAATGTTTTGAAGTGTGTTTGTATTCATAAT
>NZ_NGVS01000017.1 GCF_002777975.1 Shewanella carassii | reverse complement strand
GGCGCCGCCGCTCCAGAGTACATCGCCGTTATAGCTGCTGCCGACACTGTGGCTGTCGTTGATATCAACATCGGTGAAGCTTAAATCGCCGCTGTCGCTGAGCATCCCGGCCACGACATCGACATCCTCGGTGACTGCGCCGCTCATGTCGATGCTCAGCACAGGTGCGTCATTGGTGCCGGTGATGGTCACAGTGACGGTATCGGTATCGGTGCCGCCGTTGCCATCATCGACCGTGACATCAAAGCTTAGGGTGATGGTCTCGCCGACGGCGAGGAACTGCACCAGGCTGTTGGCAATGTCATAGCTCCAGCCGGAGTTATCGACACTGAAGCCAGCCGCCAGTGCATCCTGGGTGGCTTGATCCAGGGCGCCGCCGCTCCAGAGTACATCGCCGTTATAGCTGCTGCCGACGCTGTGGCTGTCGTTGATATCGACATCGGTGAAGCTCAAATCGCCGCTGTCGCTGAGCATCCCGGCCAGCACATCAATATCCTCGGTGACTGCGCCGCTCATGTCGATGGTCAGCACAGGTGCATCATTGGTGCCGGTGATGGTCACAGTGACGGTATCGGTATCGGTGCCGCCGTTGCCATCATCGACCGTGACATCAAAGCTTAAGGTGATGGTCTCGCCGACGGCGAGGAACTGCACCAGGCTGTTGGCAATGTCATAGCTCCAGCCGGAGTTATCGACACTGAAGCCGGCCGCCAGTGCATCCTGGGTGGCTTGATCCAGAGCGCCGCCGCTCCAGAGTACATCGCCGTTATAGCTGCTGCCGACGCTGTGGCTGTCGTTGATATCGACATCGGTGAAGCTTAAATCGCCGCTGTCGCTGAGCATCCCGGCCAGCACATCAATATCCTCGGTGACTGCGCCGCTCATGTCGATGGTCAGCACAGGTGCATCATTGGTGCCGGTGATGGTCACAGTGACGGTATCGGTATCGGTGCCGCCGTTGCCATCATCGACCGTGACATCAAAGCTTAAGGTGATGGTCTCGCCGACGGCGAGGAACTGCACCAGGCTGTTGGCAATGTCATAGCTCCAGCCGGAGTTGTCGACACTGAAGCCGGCCGCCAGTGCATCCTGGGTGGCTTGATCCAGAGCGCCGCCGCTCCAGAGTACATCGCCGTTATAGCTGCTGCCGACGCTGTGGCTGTCGTTGATATCGACATCGGTGAAGCTCAAATCGCCGCTGTCGCTGAGCATCCCGGCCACGACATCAACATCCTCGGTGACTGCGCCGCTCATGTCGATGGTCAGCACAGGTGCGTCATTGGTACCAGTGATGGTGATAGTCACTGTGTCAGTATCAGTGCCGCCGTTGCCATCATCGACCGTGACATCAAAGCTCAGGGTGATGGTTTCGCCGACGGCGAGGAACTGCACCAGGCTGTTGGCAATGTCATAGCTCCAGCCGGAGTT